>CAWEDU010000014.1:0-163422 GCA_963807965.1 uncultured Thermoplasmatales archaeon | reverse complement strand
TCTATGGTCTTAACAAGACCGATCCATCTGACGCTACATTGGATCTGGATGGGGATGGCATCAGCAATGTGGATGAATTCAAAGGAGGCACCAATCCTGAACAGATCGATACCACAGATGACGATGATGACAATAACGGAGACAGCGATTCGGGAGGATCTGTCTGGTGGATCGTCCCAATACTGATCCTTATCCTGATCGCAATAATAATTGGAGTGGTCGTTTTCATCAAACTGAACCGAAAGGATGACCTTGAGGAGTGATGATTATCCAAGGCTAAGCAGACCGGGTGAGATAATCCGCAACCAAAACAGGTAAATATCCATGCCGAAAGTAGCCTCTATGGATGATTTCAGGGAAATTGTAAGGGAACATACGGAAGCGGACGTTGAAACCAAGGAGATCCATACTATCCAGGCCAATATCACATTGAAATGCAACCAGGAGTGCACCCATTGCCATCACAGAGCAGGTCCTCAAAGGGAAGAGATGATGTCTTGGGAGACAATGGAGAGGATCATAGAACTTGCTAAGAACAGAGAGGTCAAGACCATTGATATAACAGGCGGTGCACCTGAGGAACACCCATTTCTAGAGAAATTCATCACTGCTCTCAAGAGAGAAGGGAAACACATCATGGTCAGGACCAATCTAACGGACCTCATATCGGATGAGCACATCCATTTGGCCAAATTCTATGCAGATAATTCATTGGAGATAATTGCATCCCTTCCCTGTTATGAAAAAGCAGAGGTCGATTGTGTTAGAGGTGACGGGGTGTTCGAAACATCCATCGAGGGTTTGAAATTCCTTAACTCACTTGGATATGGAAAAAGGGAGGATCTCAAACTTGACCTTGTTTTCAATCCCATGGCTGATTTCCTCCCCCCGCCCCAAATGGCACTGAAATCGGAATATAAGGAGATTTTGAAAAAGGATTTCGACATCGATTTCACAGAACTGTTCACAATAACCAACATGCCTCTGGGCAGGTTCATTGAGGATCTGAGGAAGAACGGCAAGGATGAGGAATATATCGAACTCCTGAAGAAAAATTTCAATCCTTCAACCCTTGATGGTTTGATGTGTCGTTATCAGATCAATGTCGGATGGGATGGGACGATCTACGATTGTGACTTCAACCAGGCTTTAGGTCTTGGAGTGGTATCAGGACATCCTACGAACATAATGGGGTCCGGAGTATTGGACAATAGGATCATCAACACCGGGACCCATTGTTTCGGATGCACTGCTGGAGCTGGATCCTCCTGCGGGGGGGCTCTTCTGGAGGATTGAAATGGATGATGAGAAGAAAGCATGTGCGGTCCTTATGATCAGATCCCCGGAGAGGGGCAAAGTGAAGACCAGACTTGCTGAAGGAATTGGGGAAGAAGTAACTCTTGGACTATACAAAGCATTCATCCTTGACACACTGGATTTACTCTCCACCCTGGACATAGACATAATAATCTCATTACACTCGGATGATGATCCGAGGGATCTTGATAGTTTTCTGGAAGGCAATTATTTTACCTTCAAGCAGACAGGTAGCGACCTGGGTGAGAGGCAGCTCAACAGCCTCATTGAAGCTTTCAATATGGGATATGAAAAAGCAATTGTTATGGTTACGGACTGTCCGGATATTGAACCTGATTTCATAATGGGTGCAATCGTTACTTTGGATCATGGCGATGCTGTGATCGGACCTTGTGAAGATGGAGGGTATTACCTCCTTGGAATGAAGAAGGAAACCCTTGATCCTCATATCTTTGATGGGGTGGAATGGGGAACTGATAGTGTTTTAGGATCGATAAGGTCCAACTCCGAAAAACTGGGGATCACACTGTTCGAGATGCCACTCTGGTATGATATTGACACAGTAAAGGACCTTCAGAGATTGGAGATCAGGTCCTCGGATAGTTATAGGGCAAGAAGGACCATGGAGATCATTCCGGAATTTCCTGAGGAGGAACCGATATTTGAAAAGTAGAAAGATATCGGTCATAATTCCCGTACTACACGAAAGGGAGATCATCAACGATCTGGTCCTGAATTTGAGGTCCATTGAAGGAGGGAAGAAGATCGAGATCCTTGTTGTTGATGGATCGGATTCCCATGATACAATAGAGGTCATCAACGATCCTAATGTGATCAAACTGATCTCACAGGTAGGAAGAGGAAGTCAAATGAATATTGGGGCGAAGAAAGCAAAGGGAGAGATCATAGTCTTCCTTCATGTTGATACAATACTTCCCTCCAATGCTTTTGGTTTAATTGAGGAAACCCTATCGGACAAAGTTTTTTCAGCAGGGGCTTTCACTCTGACCCTTGATAATGGACCACTATATCTCAGATTGATGGTCCCTATCAATAATCTACGTGGAAGATTGACAAGGGTCCCATACGGGGATCAAGCGATCTTCATGAAGAAAAGGACCTTCCAAGAAATAGGGGGTTACAGGGAGATCAGGATAATGGAGGACCTGGACCTTATGAGGAGGATGAAACGGTCCGGTCTGAAAGTGAAGATATTGAAAGGGAAGGTGAGGACCTCTAGCAGAAGGTTCTTGAAGAAAGGTCCAATGAGAACTGTATTTGTAAATATTTTTCTGATATTTCTCTTTCATCTTGGAGTGGATAATGAAAGATTGGCAAGGATATATTACGGAAATTGATCAGGTGGTAATTTCATTCCAGAAGATAAACTGATTGAGTGATAAATCCCCCGATCTTGTGATATTCTGTGTCTTTGATGGTAAATCCCATTTCTTCGAAGATCGTCTTCCAATCCTCATCATTCTTGTTATTGTGGGGATGGTCCTTGAATTCCATATTAATAATGGAATCAAGGTATTTGATCAGGGTCTTCTGGAGTCGATTTGTGAAGATATCTTCAATGATCACTACTTTTTTCGAGATTCTTTTCACCTCTTTCAGTAAGGATATCGGGTCCTTAGCATGGTGGAGGACCGTGAGTAGCAAAACAATATCGAATTCCCTATCATTGTAAGGAAGATCAATTCCGTTGTAGACCAAGGGATGTATTTGGTCAAAGATCGAATTGTCCTTAATATCTACTGGGGTGACATCGAAACCTTCCTTTCTGAGTAACGATGTCACCCAACAAGGACCTGCTCCAAGGTCCAGGACCTTATCTTTGTCATTAATGTAACCTCTGATCCAGGAGACCTTCCTCTCAGAATCAGAACTCCAGAACCTGTAGAGGAACCTTTTCAAACCCATTGTATCCGATCATACAATAGGTTGAATGCTAATAATCCGATCCCCGAACCAAAGGTAAAAGCAAAGGATCTTGTTCAATTACATGTTCAATAGAGATATTTGAGGAACCACTTATTCAATGGGTCCATGACCTTGAATCTATTGTAGGCCAAATCCACAAATTCAGGTCCAAAGAACTCCTCCGGCAACTTGATCGTATCCATTCCGTACACCCCGTTGTATTTCAGAAAATACGCATTTGGATGGTCATCGGAATAATCCCGGGGGATCTTCTTGTAATGGGATCCTTTCACTTCGATACCAGCCTCTTCAACACCCTTGACGATCTCTGCAAGTTCACCAGCAGGTCCTTTCTTTGCTACCACTTTTCTGAAAGGATCAAGCAGGTCCTTTGGGAGCAAATGCATACCGCCCGCGAACATCAATGAATCAGGATCGATCTGCATGTAAAATCCTGGTGATTCCATCCGTTTACGAGGTCCTTCCCAGAGGAATATTCCCAGATGCGTTTTGTAAGGGGTTTTATCAGGAGAGAACCTCACATCCCTGTTCAACCTGAATAGAGATCCGTTCACTCTTGGATCCGCTATTATTTCGGGTGCATATCCTTTGAGCTTTTTGCCCATGGTAACTACGAAAGCTTTGGATGGTTCCAATATGAATTCAGAATATCTTTCCCTATTCTCATCGAACCATTCCTTGTTGTTGTTCAATTTGAGTTCAACCAGGAATTTCAGTGTCTCTTCATGGAATCCGTTGAATTCGCCATCCATAGGTCCTTCCTCCGGTCTCTAAACTACTATCAAAAAAGGATAGATATCCTTTTCCATTGAACTCAACCCATTCTTCAGTTGTTTGAACTTTCGAACCCTTCACAAGATTTCAAGATAATCAGAACAAATCGATCTTATTTAGATGGATAAAAGCTTAGTTGTATTGCCAATTACAAGTATTATGGACATTCCTTCAATAATGAGTAATCTGTATCATATTTTGGAGATTTTCTTGTTTTTTAATAAAGATTATTTAATTTGTATGTGATATGTGGAATATCTCCTTTGATAGGAGACCGGGGGAAATTCCAATGAAAACTGTTACACTGACCATTTTTGGAGCAATGCTTCTGTCATTGCTGCTTATTTCAACATCTGTATTGGCCAATGAACAAAAGATCGAAAAGACAGATCCGGAAGATGTTGGCCACATATATGATCCCATGAGGGAGAAGGATAATGTTGCCTTCGATAATGATCTGTTATTTGCATCCATAGATTGGTCCGGTTCTATTGTAAAATGTCAGTTCAAATTAAAAGGGGATGTTATCGTTGAATACGATGACAACGTAACCAACACCTACTTCTTCAATATAGATATCAAGACCGAGAACAATGAGGAAGATATCTTTTTTGTATATTCGAAGACTGGACTTAGCGGATTCTCCACTGAAACCAGTGTAATAGCTTTCGAGAATGGAAATTATTCCATAGATGGCGGTACCTTCAATTTCGAGTTCGACAAAATGCATTTCGGTACTTATTCTGATGTGCTGGATATCGAGGTCCATGTAGTGAATTCCGATGGATGGATAGACGCCATAGATTGGGGAGATGTAAAAGATGATGATACCGATGACGATGCAGTTGATGGTAATACAACTTCAGAAGATGAGGACAGCCCGAGTCCTGGGGTCCTTCTGGCTGTCATCTCAATGTGTATGGTTCTTGTTGTCTTCGGGAGAAAGAAGAAGAATGATCTGTGATCCGATCTGAGCAAATGATATAGTTATATTCCAATGACAGACCTTCCACTAGATGGGGTCAAACCTGCTGGTTTCGAGATTTGAACAATACCTCACTGGGAGATTGGGTCTACAATAGAAAGGAATTCGATCAGGGAACATTTCAGGATCTCAATCGAAGCAAGATATTCTTCGATAACTATCCGTTCCTCATCAGTATGGTCCATGATCCCGTCCCCGGGACCGTATGCGATCATGGGTGTCTTCCATTTCTCACCGAGAACGTTCATGTCAGATGTTCCGGTCTTCTTCTTGAAAACTGGCGTATGACCTGTGGCCCTGATCCCCCTCATGAAGGACCGTACCAGAGCACTGTTCTTATCAGATCGGTAGGGCTGGACTCTTTCTTTTATTTCGATCCTGATCCTTTCATCATCGATCGGTAAGGTCGGTTCTTCATCTGGACCATATCTGATATCCAGGGTCATGGTGGTCCTCATCATTGTCGATCCCATATCGATGATCCTTGCACTACAGTTTTCATTGATGGACCTCCATATTTCATAGGCCAACTCTGCTGAGAATGGAGTATCATGACCTGAATGGCCCTGGTTCAGCCTCCACTTCAAGGACAACAAGGAGTCTTCCCTTGTAAGAAATCGTTATCCCATCGTAACCGCTGGGTTCAAGGATAATTGTAGGAATGGGGTCCATTTTTTCTCTGTATCTGTAGGCTGTTTCCGAATTCCCTTCCTCATCAGGAACAGCTATCAACTTGATCCTGCGGCCATCCTCGCCCAGTTTTTTTAAAGCAAGAACAGAAGCACAAAGAGGTCCTTTTGCATCAACGGAGCCTCTACCCCATAGCTCTCCGTTCTCGATCCTGACCGGTACAATTCCCTTGACCGTATCAATATGCCCAAGCATTAGGAGGTCCTCTGCCTCGGGATTGATGATCAGGGCTCCATTTTCAATTTTGGAATCCATCCCATTGGATGTACACCACTCATTCAGTAATCCAATGCTTCCTCTGTTTCACCAGTTACAGAGGGTATGGAAACAAGGTCTAGAAGAAGCTTCACCGACTCATTCATTTAGGACCTCTGCAAGAGTTTTTACAGTGTGATCGATATCCTCTTTTTCAACAACAAGTGGTGGAAGGAATCTTATTACAGTCGCTCCGGTGGGAATTGCAGCTATCCCTCTATCAAGGAGAGATGACAGATAAGATCCTGCCCTTTCCCTTAGTTCAACACCAATCATCAATCCCATACCTCTTACTTCCCTGATCTTGGGACTGTCTAATGAGAGAAGTCCTTCCATGAAGATCGATCCCAATTCCCGGGCTCGAGCATCCAATTTTTCCTCTGTCATGTATCTCAAGGATCCATTTGCAGCTGCACAGGCAATGGGATTCCCTCCGAATGTGGATCCGTGTATCCCTTTTGGAAGTGGACCTATGTCCTCATGGATCATGGTTGCTGCAATTGGAAGGCCCCCTCCCAGAGATTTACCAACGCACATAAGATCGGGACTGATCCGATGGTGGTCCACACAGAACATCCTTCCTGTCCTGCACATGCCGGTCTGGACCTCATCAATTACCATTAATGCTCCTTTTTCGGAACATATATTCCTTACCTCCTGCAGGTATCCCTTGGATGGAACGTGGACTCCTCCCTCTCCCTGAATGGGTTCGAGGAAGACTGCCGCGGTCTCTTCGGTTATGGCCTCATTAATCTCCTCGATCTTGTTGTATGGAACGAAATCGACAGGAAATAGCCCGTCTCCGAATCCACCACGATGGGAAGGATTCCAAGTCAGTGATAGGGCCCCCAGAGTTCTTCCATGGAAGGACCTTTTTGCTGCCAAGATCCTTTTCCTTCCTGTTTTTATTAGAGAGAATTTCAGAGCGGCTTCGACAGCTTCTGCACCGGAATTACATAGGAACACCCTGCCCATTCCTGCAGGGGATACACTCAGAAGTCTTTCCATGAGTTCTCTTCTTGCCGGATTGTCATAACTGGATGAAACATAGAGGAGGTCCCTCATCTGGGCGGATATGGCATCGATCACGAACTGGTTCCTGTGTCCAACATTACATACACCGTAGCTTGCTCCCATGTCCAGGTATTCCTTTCCATTTGAATCCCATATACGGCACCCCTCCCCCCTTACGATCTCCAAACCCCTCTTCGAGATGGTTCCGGATTCGAGTTCTTCTTCCATCAACATATGACGGTCCCCTGTCCTTCTAGTGCCTTGGTCAGAGGTCTCTCAACATTTGCATTGGCTATTACGATCCTTTTCACTCCTCCGTTCCTGGCTTCCTGAGCTGCAAGGACCTTCTTCTTCATACGGCCCTGGGCGGTCTCCATTGCAGAATCAAAGGTATCCCTGGTGACCACCTTGATCAGAGAGGATGGGTCGTCGATATCTTTCAGTAGACCCGGTTTGTTCGTAAGGAGGACAAGGTCATCTGCATCCACTGCTGCTGCAATCGATGCTGCAACTCGGTCAGCATCTGCGTTTAGAGCTCCATTGTCTTCAGCTTCGATAGGGATTGTTATCACAGGGAGATATCCCGCTCCAAGGAGAAGTCTTAAAAGGTCTACATTGACACTCTCCACAGTACCGGTATTATCTCCCCTCAGGACCTTGATCTTTCCATTGTCCAGGTACCTGATGGCATCCTTTCTTCTTCCCTTCAGCAGACCACCGTCCAATCCTGTCAGACCAATAGCATTGATATTTCTGGCCCTGAGCAATTGTACAAGCCTCTTGTTTACCAGGCCGGAATAGGTCATCCTAAGCAGGTCCAGCGTTTCATCATCTGTTACCCTGCTTGTATGTCCGGAGGGTGATGTTATGAACCTGGGTGGTTTTCCAAGTCTTTCCGAAAGCCTGTTCATCTCATCTGATCCTCCATGGACAAGGATAACATCTTCTCTTCCGACAAGGTCCTCTACTAGGTTCGAGAGGTCTGTACCGATCGCTCCACCGATCTTCACAATAATCATTTCAGATCACCTTATATTGGATGTAGTCCGGGGAAAATTCTAGACCTTTTGTCTCTTCGCATCCCATCATGACGTTCAGACACTGCAGAGCGCTTCCTGCAGCCCCCTTCATTAGATTGTCTATTGCTGTGAAGACAACAAGCCTGTTGGAATTGGGGTCCAGTTCAAAACCTATATCGCAGTAATTTGTCCCTTGGACGATCTTCGGTTCAGGGTATCTGAAGACACCTTTCTGGGAACGAACGATCCTGATGAATGGTTCCTTCCCGTATGCTGACCGTAACTTGCTCCATACATCCTTGTCAGAGAGACTTTGTTCTGTTTCTATGTGTATCGTAGTCGATATACCTCTGACCATCTCCACAGCATGGACCGTCATCATGACATCGACACCGGTCTCTTGAAGGATTCTCTGCTCTGTGCCGATGGTCTACCGGAGCATATGGTCTGATAACACCGCTCCTTTCAGGATGATGTGATGAATCAGAAGGGGTCTTACCAGCCGCTGAAGATCCAATTTTAGAATCCACCAGGACCCTGCGGGCAACATCTTTGAAGGGGATAAGGCCGAGGACGGTCAGAAGTTGCTACACATCCCGGTGCGGCTGCCCTCCCTTTATCTTTGATCTCCTCCCTGTGAAGTTCAGGAAGACCGTAAGGGAAGGTACTTAAAAGATCAGGAGACCCATGTTCATGACCGTACCATTTCTTGTAAGTTGCAGGATCGTTCAATCTGAAGTCAGCGGAAGTATCTATCACGTTATCTGCTTTTGTTATCAACTCCACCATTTTTGTATCGGAAGTACCGTGTGGAAGGGCCGAAAATATCACATCCACATCGGATAGCTCCTCCGGTGATGTGAACCTTAAGTTTGTCCTCCCACGAAGGTTGGGATGGATCGTATATATCTGCTCTCCCAGGTTACCTGAGGATGTGATCTGGACCAGATTTAGATCCTCTCTCATCAATACAAGTCTGGCCAATTCTCCTCCCACATAACCTGAGCCGCCTACGATAGAAACCGTTCTCATTCTCTATCGCCTCACATTCTCCACGAAATAATCTATGATCTTACCTGGGATATCCACACCGGTGGGTTCGATGCTGTTCTTGAACTCCATTGTATGGTTCGCCTCGTTCACCAGGAATCCATTATCGGTCTCGAACAGATCGACCGCAATTACACCGCCTCCCACAGCATGGGCTGTTTTAAGAGAGATCTCGTTCAGTTCATCGGTCACAGGGCAATTACTTGCCCTTCCACCTTTTGCCGTGTTGGTTATCCAATGAGGAGAATCCCTATAGATGGCGCATACTGTCTCAGGACCTATTACGAAAGCCCTAATGTCCCTGCCATGCTTTTCAACATATTCCTGGATATAGACAACTGAATGCTGAAACCCTCCAAGAAATGCTTTATGTTCCAAGATAGCCTCCGCTGCCTCTCGGTCGTTAATCTTTGCCAGGAGGCGACCCCATGATCCGATGACTGGTTTGATCACCACGGGAAACCCCATCCTTTCCATTTCTTCAATAGCGGTCTTTGTATCGAAGGCTAAGGATGTCTGAGGTGTAGGTATGCCATTTCTGAAAAGGAGTTCAGAAGTAACGGCCTTGTCACCGCATTTTCTCAATACCTCGGAGTTGTTCAGGGTGTACACTCCCTGATCCTCCATCATTTTGAGGACATAGAAGGACTGGAATTGACTGATCCCTCTTTCAAGTATGCCATCAAAATCAGTCGCATTCTCACCGAGCTTGAGGACAAGATCCCCTATCCTCAAAGGTTCAAGCTTGATACCTTTCCTTTCTGCGGCTTCAAGTAATAGCTTCTCATCCTTACGGATCAAGGTTATTCCCATGGCGAGTTCCAACCGATCCATCCTCCTTACTCGCCCCAATCTTCCTTCTCAAGGGGGGCAATATCAAGAGTGAATGGCTCCATTGAGGTCACCTCAAGATCACTACCACAATCCGGGCAGGGAAGGAGTTCGTTCAGCTCAATATTCTCATAGTCAAGGTCACATCCGCACATCGGGCATTCGTTTCTCATTTCTTCACCTCCGTAATATTACAGAAACAGGTGTATGAAATCCTGCATGATATAAAAAGATATCGTAATTCGTAGAAAAATTACGATATTCGATATTTATTAAAAATTTATTTCGGAATTCGAAAAATATGTAATTTATTGGCCAATTCGGATCTCTGTTGCAGTTGCCAGGATCTCCGCTTCGGAGAAATTTCCTTTCTCTCTGGATTTGATCCTATCCATTAGATCCGATCTTTGCCTATCATTCAAGCTGATCCCGTTTCTGGATAGAACGTCATCCAGGAGGTCTCTACCGGATAGTTTGTCAAGCTCGAACCTCCTCACTCTGCCAACGATCTCAGCTGAGAAGATCTCGTAAAAGGATGGTTTGAGCAATGCTGCAGATACGTGGAGGCCTGCATTATGGGCAAAAGCATTGTCTCCGATTATAGGGGCATTGGAAGCGACCCTGAGGCCTGAGAATTCCTCTACTTTATCGGAAAGGAGTGGAAGCATATCCAACTTCCAGCCTTTATCAATACCGTAATGGACCTTCAGGGCCATCACAAGTTCGGCCAGGCTCGTAATTCCAGCTCTTTCGCCAAGACCGTTGACGCATGTATCTATTAGGGCTGCCCCGTTCTCATAAGCTGCGAGGGAGTTGGCAAGGGCGAGACCCAGATCGTTATGGCAATGGACATTGATCTTTGCCCCTGTCCTTTTGATCAGTGTTTTGATAAATTCTCCCATTTTCCCGGGGCTCGCTGCACCAACTGTATCGGCTACACTGATCCTGTCTGCTCCTGCTGATATCGCTCTGGATGAGACCTGCACAACACTTTCGAAATGGGACCTGATGGTATCTTCGGGTGTGTATCTTACCTTCAATCCATGGTCCTTTGCATACTGACTGCATCTTCCACAACGCAACAAACCTGTTCAAGGTCCTTCCTGAAATCAAGTTTCAATCTGTCTTCCATTACACTGATGAAGAGACCGATCCATTCTACATCACATTCCAGTGCCAGATCAATGTCTGTTCTCATTGCACGGCTGTGTGCCAGAATCTGGGCTTTCAATCCTTCATTAGCAACGGCTTTTACAGTACATTTCACGTCCCGGGAAACGGCAGGATGTCCCGCTTCGATGAAATCCACACCGAATTCGTCCAGGAGATGAGCGATCTTTAATTTCTCATCTATGGTGAATGTTACGCCCGGGGTCTGTTCCCCTTCTCTGAGTGTAGAATCCAGAATCTCGATCATTCTAGTTTTTCAACCCCATTAAAGTTCTCCGAGGACCAGCTTGGTGCGGGTGGATCTGATATGTTCCATTCGCCTGATGGTCTCGATGACCTCATTCAACCTTTTTGTATCTTCGACATCTACCAACGCGATGATGTCAGCCGCACCTGATATCTCGTAGACCTTCTCTATGCCCTGGAGGTTCCTGATCTGGTTCGAAAGGGATGTTGTCAGGATGTTTACGTCGACCTCGACCTCGATGAGGGCTCTAAGACCTTTTGGGGATGTTTCTATGGTGAACCTTGTTATGGTTCCGTTGTCCCTCAATCTTGTGATCCTTTGCCTAATCATGCCCTCGGATACCTCTAATTCCTTGGCCAGTGCCACATTCGATCGTCTGGAATCGGTTTTTAGAATCTTGAGGATCTCCCAATCCAGTGCATCTATATTTTCTTTCATGAGGGGGTATTATATACAGCCGATATTTAAACCCATTGATATTCGAAATATTTTTACGATATTCGTTTCAGTTTAAAATATCTATACGATATCTATCCTAAAACAATCCATTCCAGACTCGATTAGGGATGATTAACAAAAGAAAAAGGATGTAACCCAGGAATAGTAAGATGCTTTGAAAGTCTCCCATTCTTTTTCTTGAAAGCATAATTCCAAGAAGAGTGAGAATCATCATACCTGGTATTACTCCATTATTCATCATTCCGGTTAGGAAGATCGGATGGATCAAACCTGATATTCCAACGATGAAAAGGATATTGAAAATATTTGATCCGAAGACATTTCCAACTGCCATTCCTGTTTCCTTTTTAACCGCTGCAATCACACTGGTCATGAGTTCAGGCAGTGAAGTTCCTGCTGCAATAAGGGTCAATCCGATAAAAGAGTCCCTGACTCCTATTTCACCTGCCAGGATCGAGGATGAACTTACAAGTATTGGAGACCCTATGATCAGGAACATTGTTCCAATAATGATCAATAGGATCAAGGTGGGGTATCCCTTCTTGATCTTCACTTCGGTTACCCTTGTTTCATGTTTGTTCGTAATAATTATATACAATATGTATGATAAATATAATAATAGTAAGATGCTGGATTTGATTCTCCCAATACCTCCGATAGTGAAAATGCCGAATACAATTACAGATAGAATAACCATCCAACCATCTCTCAAAGTGATCTTGTTCGATCTAGTGGTTGTTATTAGGATCCCTAAAGCGAGGACCACTCCAATGTTGAATGCGTTGGAACCCACAACATTACCTATCGCGAGACCATCCTTACCTGTGATAGAAGCAGTCACAGAAGTAGAAAGTTCTGGAAGTGATGTTGCGACTGCAATCAATGTCACACCGATCAACTGTCCACTTATTTTCATTTTCCTTGCGAGGGCGGCTCCTCCATCCACTAAAATATTGGAACCAAAAAGGATCATTGCAAGACCGAGTAAGGTCCCAATAATTGAAAGAAGCACTCTGGTCAATATGTATTTAATAATGATTCATCTCCCAATTTAGGACGGATTCAATTCTATAACCGATTAAGTGCATAAAGGCATAAAAAGACATGTCAGAAAAGCGTCACTATAGCAACCTGAGATCCTAGTTTTATGTCTCAAAAACTCAATAGTTTTGATGAGATCATCCGTTAGATCAATAAGCGAGTGATTCATGTAGATAGGGAGCCCTGAAAAGATTTGGATAATATCATTATAATGTTATTTTTCATTTTATTAATTCTAATTATCAATTCATCGTACCTTTACCTAAATTTGGAGAAGAGCCTTAATAATAAATAATAATCATACAAAAGAAGTGAGAGTTTCCAATTTGAAGACATCACCAACCAATAAGGATCAGCATGTTTCAAAGAGCTGTTCTAATGAAATCGATCAATTCCTCTATATTCTTCTTATCTGTGAAATCAACAGGGTGATCATATGCTGAAAGCATTCCTTCCTCATCCTCAGTAAGGTCCTTCTTACTCTGGAGCTTCTTCTTCAATAGCGTCATTAGGACCTTGTCCTTCATGTTCAGCTTTTCATAATCGAAGCCGCCTCGGAGATAGAAGAATCCGATCTTCTTCTGTTCTTCCGCAGTGAAGTTCTTGTCCCTTACCTCTGTGATGGTTTCTTCTCTCGGAGGCGAGGCCCCTGATGCGAATACTGCGATCCTCTTCTCCTGCAATCTATCCAGATTCTTCTTGATCAATTTGATCCCGTTTATACCACCTGCATAGAGGCCCCCTCCGAAGATTATCTTATCATGTTTCATGAGGTCCTCCACCGTAACATCATCAACCTCTATCGCATCGGTGGAAAGTTCTTCCGCTATCCATTCCGCATATTTTTCTACGAATCCGGTCTTTGAACTGTATACAACAATGGAGCTCATAGAATTCACAATCCCTTGGTCCTTAATATTCTTATCAACAATAAATATATAGAGTAAATTCGAGATAATTCGAAGAAAGATGGATATGGAGTTGATCAGAAAAAAGGATCTTCACAGGACCCGAAGAAGAGGATGAGCTACTGATATTCCACTTCATTTCCATCTTTCCTCTTTCTGATGACATAATACCCGAGCGCTGTCGAGATAATGGTCAATACCAGAAGTGTCAGGACACCTACGATAATCAATGCTGTCATGGAAGATCCATCCTCTCCATGGCCTTCCTCTTCCGGAATATTCCCTTCTTCCTCAATATCATCATCCTGGCCGATATCTCCATTCCCCTCCGGATTTTCTTTTACAAGAAGAGGAAGACCATATGTCAGTTCGCCTCTGCTATCAATCAAATTTTCCTGCGTCAAAGTTATATAGCCGGTCTTGAAGATCTTTAGAATAACTTCCTTGTACACATCAGGCTGGAATATGGTGAATCCAACAAGCCCGTCCTTTCCGGTGCTATTCATAACAAAACCACCGTCGAGGTAGAGGATCACGGATGCTCCCTCAACCGGTGCTCTGGAGGATTCATCCCGTATCGGGCCAACTTTGATAGTAATCAGCGGAATGGAAGGATTCACTTCCTTTCTCGAAACATTGATCCTGAAGCAGCAATTGGCATAGTTACCTCTCCCATCCTTCACTGTAAGTTTTGCTTCGTAAAGTCCCGGAATGGAGAAGTTGTGTCTCTGTATTACACCCTCGAGATCGTACTTCTGAATTCTTCTCCGAACCTCCATTTGTATTCAACTATGCCTATGTTATCGGTGCAACGTTCCGCATCCAGAATCGTATCCACTCCAGTAGTGGTATTGATCAGGTCCGGGAAAAATATCACCGGATCGTCATCGTCCAGGATCGTAACGGTTCTTTTTAGAATATTGACCGAGTTACCCGAAGCATCCACTGCAATTATTGAATAATGGAGTGGATCGATACTATTTGAGGGAATATTTATGGATCCTGTGTAAAGGAGATCTCCCCGGAGGATTATCTCCTCTTTCGGACCTGAACCGAATGCGTAGTTGACCAGGACCTTTTCAACGGCTCTGTTATCCGATACATCCACTTCGAATACGAATTCATCCCCTGTGGTTGCAATTACGTCTGACCTGTCGATGATTACCGGAGAGGTCCTGTCGAAAACGGTAATATTTTGTATTTCCGTTTTAGAGGAGTATCCGGTTACCGAAACACCTTTAAAATGATACGAGAGATTTTTAATATTGTATTCAATGGTTACATTTCTGCACCAGAAGTCCCTTTCAGTGTTGGTCAGATCAAAAATCTTCTCTTCACCATTAATCGTTAAAATTACCTGTACCTTTTTTAACATGTGAAAATCAGCGACCTCCACGAAGAAGGTTAGGTTGGAACCTTCGGATACCGATCCGGGAGTTTGGTCTTTGATAAAAACAGGTTCCCTGGGACCTTCATATCCTATCGGAAAAATCCTGGGCCAATAATCGGGGCCACCTAATCCATTGGAATAGGGTTGATTCCAATGGACACCATCGGAAGTGGAATTATTATTAACTGGATAATCTGCATAGTAATTCTCATCCATTTCGATATCAAAATCAGTTGACCATTCCCATGAGTTGAAATACCAGCACGGCCACCTCTTGAAATTGTTACGTTTAGCTGTGAGGTAAGAATTGGTTCCGTTTATCAATCCCGAGATATTATTTTCCACAATAAGAAGGTCCTCAACTTCTGTTGTAAAGAGGTTGCCAGTATCGCAATTCCTTATTTTGATATCCTCGCAATAGGAGAGTAATATGGAATAGGGTTCGGTTTTGCACTTTTGATCAACGATACTTATATTTTCGCAGTATTCCAGGAATATCTGGGAGTATTCAGTGTTTATTTTCCTGTCCCATTCGTTATACAAGTAGAGTATTGGAAGGCAGTTGAGAAGTGTTGAATTGTCAATGTCAATTGAACTGGACCAGGTGGAATAGCTGATCCCCCGACCTTTCAATGTATTGTTCCTGAGAATGGCATTTCCCATGGAGATTGCGATGGATCTATCCAGTGAATCCTCGATGGTGTTGTTCTCTATCCTGGCCATACCGCAAGAACTTATGCCAATTTCGGATCCTCTGATGGTATTGTTCGTGATGTTGGTATAGTCATCTTGAATGATATATTTCTTCATCAGAATTCCATTTTCCTTGTTATCGAGGAATGTGTTGCCATCAATGTCATTTCCACCCTGGTTGCCCCACAGTTCCATATATAGGCCGTTTTCGAGGTTCTTTGAGAACAGGTTGTTCGATATCATTTTGAAGGAATTTGCCTGGATGCCGTTGACATTCTCAACGAATTCACATCCTTCACAAATCAGGTCCCTGTCCCATACTGAAAACAACCCGAACCTGTTTGTGTTGAAACTGCAATCTTTCACGATGTTCTTTCCTGTGGAGTTCAATCCGAATCCGTTTTCATTGAAGGTGCAATTCTCCACAAGATTGTTCTCCCTGTTAATCTTCAATCCTTCTTTGGAATTGTTGATGAAGGTTGAATCCCGAAGGGTCCCATCCGAATAGTATATATTGGAACCTATCAGGCCATTATTCGAAAACTTGGATCTCTCGATGGAATAATTTTTCACATAGTATAGACCAAGACCACAGGAGAATTCTTTTGCGTTGCTCCCTGTAATATTACAATCAACGATACTGAAATGGAGGGAAGTATTCCTTATGTATAGGCAGTGGTTCTCTCCCTGTGCATCGAAGGTGTAACCAGATATCAGGTAAGGATCCGAAGAGGTTCCGCTCCCCGTCGCATCCATTTCATTCATGAGTTCCATGAATTCCATGTCTCCCCCGATATTGATCTCCCCGGTGATCAGGTTCCCGGAAATGGTATATGGATTCCTGGAGGAGGTCTCTTCATTTCCGAATCCGGCCGCTTGAATGGGGACCAAGAGAAATAGAAGAGTGACGGATATGACAAAACCTCTCGGTCCCATGACCAAAATCAGGCCTTGGAAAAATATTTAAACGTATTGATACAAAGACTGAACTGTTCTCAGTATTTTTACACAAACCTTCATCTTTTTCTTCGATCTATCAGCAAAATTACAGCTGTAACGATCGATATGGATAAGAACATGATCCAGATGGGAACGGGAGTTTCTTTCTTTTCTTCATCGTCCTCTATCTGGTCCTTTACATCATCATCACTATCTTTGTCCAGATCATCCCAACCATCTCCGCCTTCAAATTTCACATCAAATTTGAACAGTTCAACATCCGGATCCAGAATCTTACTGAAATCATAGGGATCCAACTTCACCATATTTCTCTGATCATTGACATGGTCTGCCATTGAAGATGGATGGATGGAAGATGTCTGTATCCTCCAACCGACAGGTGTAATGAATTTGAGATCCATCATATTTCCTATTTCGGTAATATTGTAATGGTCCTTGAACCATAGATCCTCGGGGTCCCAAAATATATTTTCAACTAATGATCTGAGTTCTATATGGTGGATGGCATCTTCAGTAATATTGAAGGAATATGTGACCTCTGCGGTTATCTGTATTCCAGATTCATCATTGACATTACCTAATAGGCCTTCCATTCCAAAAATTGCAGATATCTCACCTGATTCGCCATCTACTTTGAGGTCCATTCCAAATCTTTTTTCGTTAATGTCATTCTTAATGAACAGGACCTCACCCTCATGAATCTCACCTGCTTCTACAATACCATTCATATCCTTGTCAAGTGCGTATCTCAAATCCGAGATATAAGCTCCATCAGCATAGTTCAATGATATCTTGAGGACAGCTTTATCAAGTCCCTGAAATCTGAGGTCCATTTTCATTTCCATATTATCAGCATTTTCAACCAGATGTGATTCGATGAAATCCTCATCAACAGGGATATCATTCAATTGATCTTCAAAATGCCGTACTTCATTGGTTTCCTCGATAAAATCTTGATATTTGGTTGAAGCAAAGTATAATTCGATCTCTCCTATCATTGAACCATTAACAATACCGATAATCGTGTTATCTTTAATTGAAACCTCATCTTTTTCCCAATCATAATTGTCGAATGATATCTCTCCAATTCCATCATTGTATCTGATCGTGACATCATTAGTCCCAAATGTATAATACAAGTCTCTTTCATCTTTCACATCACCTTTCAAAGTCAATGTAAAGATAACATCATTATTGGGTTCTTTTTCGATCTCAAGTGATAGGATATCCAAGAACGGTTTATCTCCAATTCTTGTGATATCTGTAGAATAGTATTTCACATCACCCTTATCATCTTCGAATTCTGCATCGAGATCACCTGAAGATCTCCTGAAATAATCATCTTCTCCATAGATATTTATTCTATCCAGATAATGCTCATTTTCATATCCGGCCTTCTTATCATTTGTTGCGAAATAATATACCTCCCCATGAATATCCACCTCTGGATATCTTATTGCATCTTTCTCTATGGTGGAGATAATCGAAGAATCTTTCACTTCTGCATCAACCACATCCTCAATATCCTTATCGAATTCGAATCTTCCATCTGAAAAGGATACGATACCATACCACATCCATATGTCATACCTATAACCAAATCCGGAATTGATCTTTCCATCGACTGTCAGGGTCACCCTGATCTTGGAATCCTCCTCTCTGGAATTCAAAGAAATGATATCGATATCTTTCCACCCTTCGACCTTTTCATTAACTTTGGTTGTCAATTCCACATCATTTTCATGGTCTATCAGTTTTATTGGAGCTGTTTCAATGGAAGAAACATCTCCAAAATAATGGAATGAACCAAGAATTAGCACTGCTAAGGATACAAGAACCAATAACCTCATTGAATCACTACCTTACCCCAAACCATACTGTACATATGAGTATTTCATTTTTTTCTTCGATCGAACAGGATCGAGAAAGATATGACGATCATTATGGATAGGAACAGGATCCAGATCGGAATAGGGGTATCTTTCTTCACTTTTTTATCCTCGATCTGGTCCTGATCATCGTCATCAGTATCAAATTCCAGATCATCCCATCCATCGCCACCTTCGAATTTAATATCGAATCCGAACAACTCAACTTCCGGGTTCAATATCTTGGCAAAATCATATGGATACAACCTGACCATATTCCTCTGATCGTTGACTTTCTCCACCATGGGATCAGGATGGATCGAAGCTGTCTGGATCCTCCAACCGACCGGTGTGACAAAGATCATATCCATCAAATTCCCAAAATCGGTAATATTGAAACGTATATCCATATCCCATTCATCATATCCGGATCCATCATCATTGCTCTTAACATAAGATCTGAGGTCTATACTGTGGATATCTTTTTCTGAAATACTAAAAGAATATGTGACCTGTGCAGTAATAAGTATGCCTGATTCATCGTTGACATCTCCCAGTAAGCCCTCCAATCCGTAAACTGTTGATATCTCAGCTGAAACGTTATCAACTTTCAGGTCCATTCCAAATTTTTTATTTTCGATACCATTTTTTATGAACAAGACCTCATCCTCATCGATCTCATCTGCTTCCACCATTCCATTCATATTCCTGTCAAGAGCATATTTCAAATCCGATATATAGGCTCCATCATAATATTCAAGGGATATCTTGAGAACAGCTTTATCAAGTCCCTGGAACCTGAGGTCCATTTTCATATCCAAGTTGTGAACATTTTCTACAAATCTCCTCTCGAAGTAGTCTTCATCAATGGGTATATCATTCAAACTGTCCCGGAAAGAATAGCTTTCTCCTGATACACGGTCATAATCCTCATAAGAGGTCCACGCATAGATATCTTCCAAGTCATCAATTTTTGAACCATCGATGGTGGCTGATATGGTGTTATCTTTAACAAATACACCTTCTGTCTTTTCATTTGTTGAGTCATAACTGATCTGTTCGAAGTCCCAGCTATACCAGATATCAACATCATCCGTGCCAAAACGATAATCCAGGTCACCTTTTGATTGAACATCGTCTTTCAATGTCAAGGTGAAGATATAATCGTCATTGGAATCCATGACGACATCAAGAGAGATGATATCCATGAATGGAAAATCATCTGTCCTTGTGGTATCCGAATAGGAGTATTCCACATCACCCTTATTATCATCCAGATCCCTATCGAAATCTCCAGAGGAACTTCTGAAAGGTTCATACCCTTCAAAATCAGGTATATTATCAGAATATATTTCCGAATCGTATCCTGGAGTTCTATCCTCTGAGATAAAATAATAGGCATCTCCGGATAGGTCCCAGTAAGAACTCGACAATGCATCTATCTCGATCGAGAAAATGATGGAGGAACCGGACACCTCAGCATCAACACCATCCTCAATGTCCCTGTCGATTTCGAATCTTCCATCAATATAGGACACATAGTCATAGTACATCCAGATCTCATATCTGTAGCCGGATCCGGAATTGATCTTTCCCTCCACGGTCATGGTCACCTTGATCTTCGATCCCTCTTCCACAGCCTTCAAAGAAATGATGTCGATGTCCTTCCAACCGGAAACTTCCTTGTCCGCTTCAGTTGTTATTTTAACATCATCTTGATGGTCGACCAGGTTAATGGGAGCAGTTTCTATGGAAGAAACATTTTCAATATAGTGGAATGAACCAAACAATAGTGCTATTAGAGATACTAATACCAATAACCTCATGGAACCACGTCCTTACCCCAGGCAATAAAGTGTATATCGGTATTTCATTCTTTCTTCTATGAAAAACCACATGTTAGAAGATATCAGGGCCTATCCTTTGGATCAAATTATCTTTCTTACTATTGGAATATATCTGATGGCGATAGTTGATCCCCAACTTAGTATCAATGCAATTATAAAGACCGAAATTCCTTTGAAAATTCCCGGGACCTCGATATCGAGGAATAGATACTGGGTCCAGATGACGAAGAGATAATGGAGAATGAATATACCATAAGAATTCTTACCCAGACTCTTTGATATTTGATTTGCCTTAAATTTAACCTTCATGAAGAATCCGGTTATCGCAAAGACCAGAGATACACAGGCGATGGTGAAACCAAGTCCTGTCAAAGAAAAGATGATCCAGGGAAATATTCCAAAGATCAAGAATACCCACCAGAATCTGGAAAGGTCGCTGTTCTTCTTGAGGAAGGTCCTATGGATGCCATATCCTCCAATTACTATACCAAAACTGAAGAACAGAAAATATAGGAAGACCCGATTGAATTGAAGTATGAATGGACCAATACCGATCCAGAAGGGGAAACCAATAATGTACATTAGAAAGGTTAAAGGAAAGTAAGCCGAGATTGCGATCGGAAGAAAAAGGAGATATGAAAGGAATGATCTTCTTAACACCTCCGGGACCTTTTTCTTGAAGGTTATATTCAATCCTGAAGCCATTTTGTAAAGGAGAATGAATATTAAATTGAAAAGGAGCAAGACCCAGATGAACCAAAGAGGTCCTGCTCCAAATCCAATACTTGCCATATCCAACCAGTGCTCAATTAGATTCGTACTCGTTCCATTAATAGGATCGATCTGGAGGGCACTTGGATAGTAAGCTATTGTTATAACCGTTGGAACCCCGATCAAGAATGGAATCCCAAGTCTGATAAACCGTTCCTTCATGAATTTAGAAGGCCCTTTTCTCTGTATACTGCTCCAAACGAACAATCCAGAAATGAAGAACATAAGGAACATGAAAAATGTGTCATTGAAACTCACGATAAGATCGAATCCCCAGAAAACTTTTTCATCGACGATGGGGCTGACATTAAAGGTGGGCCCCTTCTCAATCAACTCACCCCATGTTGTGTAAGCTAATAATGAATGGTGAAGGACCACAAGGATGATGATAAAGCTCCTTAGGTTATCGAAGGAGAGGTTTCTTCTGATCATTTTCAAAGTTGATGGGACTTCAAAGATAATTTAGCACCGGTTGTTGATCAACTCTCACCAGTTCAACGAACCTTCCTGATCAGAAGGTTTCCCTGAAAGCATTGGTTCGCTGGGAGATCCTATCGATTGCAGGTAGTAATCAGTGATGAATATCGGCAGGAAGGGCCCGAAGAATGCAGCAATAGGGATGGTTATTAGTGAAGATACAGCTGTAATAATGAGATTTGCCATTCCAAGGCTCATACTTGATCCTAATAAGCTCAAACCCCCCAAGTATAGTATAATCTGAGGTAATCCGATTATCATGAGTTGCACGAGCCCGAACATAATGGACACTCCTATGTAGGCGAGTATGAATCCATAGGGACGTTGAGTTTTTGCATATTCCACACTTCTTGACAATGAATCGCTGATGGAAGCGCTTTCAACAACAACGATAACAGTGGCCCACAGGAGGTATACCATTGCGAAAAAAGCGGGGATCAAGCATAGACAAATTCCTACCATGATCGCCAAGCCAACGATGAAATTGACAGCTATGATCGCTCCCGCTTTCTTGCCGATTAGTGAAAAAGCTTTGTTCATCGTTGTGTTGTTCTTGATCCTTGCTTCGGCTGCCATGGCCATCAGACCACCGACAGAAAGGAATCCAAGGAGAGCTGAAATTATCGCAAATGGGAACCCTATGAAAGGAATACCTATGAGAGATATCCCTGTATTGAAAATATTCATGATAGCGATCCCTGCTTGGAATATCAGAAGGAAAACAAAGAATGCTTTGAAGTTACTGAAATAGAGAGAAAACATAGCATTGAATGCCTTTCCAATCGATGGTTCTCCTCCCTGATTATTCTCCTTTCCACTATAAGAATATGTGATACCTACACCTCCATCCACAATTGCATTGATAGTATAGTATTAATTAATTATCATTTTGGATTCATTCCAGATGCTTTTATACTTTTATTGTGAAAATGGCCATGCTTCTTCGATCCATGGATAATATCGATCCAAACAACAGGAATATTTAAATTTCTATCTTTCTCCCTTAAATCAATACCTTGTTAGAATGAGGAGATCGAAAAGGAGAAACGTATCCAGAATAAATGGAAATTCTTCGAATGGGGACATCCGAGGAGACTTATCCAGGGAGATCTGACCAAGTTCAATGGAGTACCTATCCTGACAATGGAAGATGACCATTCCAGGAAAGGTTGGGCTATTGCCTTACCGGATCAGAGAGATATCACAGTCATCGATGGAATGAAGAATCTTGTCAATGAAAGGTATGATAATCTTCTGACAGATAATGGAAGCCAGTTCAGCCGAAAGAACTCAAGGATGAGGAAGTCCTGTAACGAGCATCTGAATGAGAAACACATCTGGACTAGGTAAATCATCCTAAAATTGTAAAGATTTATAAAGGACACATACCAATGTGATACTATGTTCAAATTAGAGAGAGGTTACTATAAAGGTCTCTATTTTGTCTCAGCATTATATGACCTTGTCCTTGGATTCATGTTCCTTTTTTTCTATGAGAAGATACTTGATTTCGTTGACATGCCGATCCCGGACAATCCCGCTTACCTTGCAGCATCATCGATGTTCATCTTCATCTTCGGTATTCTTCTTTTCATGATCTATCTGAAACCTGAGGGAAGCAGAAGGATGGTCATCTATTCCATATTATTCAAATTCGGATACATATCCGTTGCAGTTTATTATCTGATAACAAGGGGAACTGATTTCGTGAAATGGCCATTCCTGACCTTCATAGTCTGTGATATCATTTTTGCAGCTTTCTTTATCGAATCTCTGCGATTCATAAAGGAATGAACCTGTTCATCCGTAGAATCCCTCTCTGTACATTAGATGGAATATCCCTGCAATAATGAGAAATGATAATATGCCAGATATTAGTCCCAGAACAGGATAGAACAGGGAGATCAACCCGTTCTGGAATAGAACGGCTCCCTGGAAGTTCAATTCCAGGGGTCTTCTCAATTCCTTTGGGGATCGTATCATGATCATCGACATTGCAAAGAATAGGAGGAAGGAGGATATGATTAGTAAATAGGGAATAGGGTCTTTTGGGAATGTGAATGGGCCCATTAACCAGATAACTATGAGGATAATAAAGGGAATGGGAAACATCAGGAGATTGATAAAACATGATCTCTCCCTTCCTAAAAAAGCTACGGCAGTGATCTTTCCGGCCTTCTTATCCCCTTTCTCATCCTTGAAATAGGTGAAATAACACAGGTTCGACTGGAGGAATATTATTAGCAGAACTATGAGGAAAAGGTCCCTTTCCTTCAATAACCCCGGAATATCGAATCCTCCGGGTACTCATGGCACCGAAAAGTGGAGCCAGGGATATCATTGCTCCGAACCAAAGATTTCCGATCACCGGAATTCCCTTCAGTTCCTCATAGATAATATTGAATGCATAACCTCCTATGTAAATGATCAGTGCCCATGGATTGAGAAAGAAGGTCAGTATACCCCCGAGGACGAATATCAAGCCGGTGGTAATCCATGCTTTTCTCTTGTCCAGTTCTCCGGTTACCGATGGTCTCCTTACCTCGTTATATCTGTCCTCCTTCAACCCTAAAAGATCGTTTACAACCTGATTGATACCATAGGCGGCAAAGAGTAGTATTAACGAGAATACCGTTCTTACAATTTGAGATTCCCCCCCAACTGATAATATCCCTGCAAGTCCTGCGGTTCCCGTTATGAATATCGTATAAGGTCTGGCCGATCTGATGTATGCTTTAATAAATGAGCCTTTCATCTCATTTCTCTCCATATATTCCCATCTTGACATAGACCGGTGTTGATCTTCCCCTGTTGAAATTCTCAATTACAGGTTTTGATAGATCCGAGTTGAGCGGGGTATATTTCTGTTTGGAATCCTTGAAGGCCTTTGCTACCTTTTCAACCTCTGTACAACAGATCCAGTTTGTCTTTGGGGTTTTAAACCTCTCCCTCATTCTCTTGTAGATGAGGTTGAAATCCTCTTCAAGGACGTTTCCAAAGCTTACATTGACGAATTCACAAGGTTGAACATCACCATTTGCGTTTACATAGAACCTCTCTATAGCACCGGCGGTACAACCGAACTCATCCACCTTTGATTCGAACGCTTGGGAGGAAAGAGGTGGGTGATCCGTCTTTTCCTTGTTGGAGTTGTATCTTCTGTGAAGGTTTTGTAACTTGTCGAGATACTCCTTGCCCATGGTGTCATTCTTTCCCATCCAGGCCCCTGCCGGTTTCTCATGGATTAGCTGAACCATGGCACAACCTGTATCCTTTGCGATATCCATTATCCTGTCGAATCCATTATGTTCTACCTAGAGCCTGGGTTCCAGTGCAGTTGATCATGGTTGATAGCCCCATTTTCTTGAATGTCCTCAAAGCCGAGATGGCTGTTTGGAACGCCCCTTCATGACCTACAAAGGAATCATGCTTGACCTGGTCCCAGTGGTGGACCGATACCATTACACCAAATACACCTGCATCCCTCATTTTCACAGCCATTTCTTCTGTCAAGGAGAATCCTGTTGTATTTACCCATATCTCAACATCGTCTGGGAGGACCGAGAGCATCTCCATAAGTCTATCAAACCTGACAAGGGGTTCTCCACCTTCAATGTTGAAATATGAGACTCCCAGGTCTCTGATCCTCCTTGTTACATCCTTCATTACCTCCACAGGCATATCTTCCAGTCTGTCCACCTTCTGATAGCAATGTTCGCAATCATAAGGGCAGGCTTTGGTCATGGAAAGTAGAACAGAGGTCGGGTTCAATTCTTCCGATGGATCACCGAACCGAAAGAATTTCCCCATACCTTTGAAGAAGGCTTTGGAGGGATATGCCGGGAAATAGATATGGAATTTGTAATATCCCCTGGTCTTCACAACTTTATTATGTTTTATCTTGTGATAAAAGATAAGGACAGTCCGAACGAATCTGAGATATTGCTTCAAGGTTATCTTCCCCTTTAAAAGGTCTCTGAAATAATAGGAAGCAATTCCCAGTTTCAACCTCTGGAGGAAGAGGAACTTCGGAAAATTCGTCAGGTATTCGTTCTCATAGGTAGCCATGATCCTTCCACCATTTCACACTGTTTCGTATCCCTTCTTCCAAACTTATCTCTCTGAAACCTGGAAATGTCTCATGTAATAGGGATGTATCGTATACATTGTTGAAAAAACCCATGTTGACCCTCGCTCTCGTCAATATCGGAGCTTTCTCAGCCCTGAAAAGAAACCAGATCGATTCCATCCATAGACCGATGGGGTATATCACCCATTTCGGAACATACTTTGGATCCTTACCCGTAATAACTATTATCATATGTCCGTATACTTCATCAATGGTAGGAACATATTTGGAGCCAATATTGACTATCATCTCTTCTTTCCCTTCCCTTTCTATCAGTTTTACAATATAATATGAAAGGTCCTTCACATAGATACAGTGAAATCTGGTATTTGGTCTGCCAGGGATGATCCTTGTTCCTTTGCTAGCTGACCTTGCGGAATAATAAGGTCCAGAATTCAGCTCTCGTTCACCATATACCCAAACAGGCCTTGCGACTGTGAGTTTGATCCCATTATTCCTGCAGAAATCCCTCGCTGCTCTTTCCCCTTCAGCCTTAGTCTCTCTGTAATGATTCATTGCAGAGGGAAAGATACCGCCCAGAAAGTAGTTCAAACGTGGTCTGTAATGAGATGATTCAGGCTTGGGATCGTTACAATCCTCCTCTCCCATCACTGCGTTGGAACTGACATGGATCATATGGAAGATATTCGATCCCTTTGCTTCTTTAAGGACATTCAATGTACCCTGGACATTAATTTCCTCGAATACTTTCCTTGAGCCCCAATCCGATGCCAGGGCTGCAATATGGATCAATATTTTGCAATCCTTCATTTTTCCCTTGAGGGTCTCGGGTTGTGTGATATCTCCGTAGACAAATTCAAAATTATCAGATTCCTTGATCTTCTCCAGGTTACTGATATTGCTAGTCTCTCTCACCAGGGCTCTAACTGTATATCCAGAGGAAAGAAGTCTTTCAACAACATGGCTGCCGATGAAACCATTCCCACCGGTAACAAAGACATTAGTTACCTTGTCCATCGCATATCACCTCCAATGCCTTTTCGAGGACCTCGACTTTCACTGGAAGGAAACCTCTATGGTCCCCATCGAACTCAACCATTTTGTTCCTGTTATCTTTCACCTCGAGTTCCTCACAGAATCTGAATTTTGCTCCTTTATATCTTCTGATATCTCCCTTGTACATCCTCCAGACATTCTTCAGGAGTGAGAGTTTGCTCTTTGCTGATATTGTTAAACAGTACATCACTCCATTATCCGGTGACATATCTATGGGAACTCTCATCCCTGAAGCTATGTGCGGATCCTTGCCGACTGTAAGGTTCACCAAGTTCTTCACTTTTACAGGTTCGCCATCCAACAGGATGTCGAAATCAGATGACTTGTATCCTGCGAGAGAGACAAGAGTGGAGAGGAAGGTCCCTGGAAGGTCCCCCAGATATTTTCTGTATCTGTTATTGGACCCTGATGCAATCGAGGAACCAAGGCCAAGGTTAACGGAACTGCCAAAATAACCAATATGCTCTCGATCATCTAATCCCATATAGGTCGCTTTACCAATATCTATCAAGGAAGGTTTAGCCTTTTTCAGGAGCTCCACAGCTTCCGGGATCTTTTTAGGTATGGAATGGAACCGATTGAAATCGGGACTTGTTCCTACATGAATGGCACCAAATACCGGGGTATCATTCCCAAGCTCCTTTACTGTCATCATGCCTGTGATGACCTCGCATATTGTCCCATCTCCACCCACTGCCACGATCACATCATATCCATTCGAAAACGACGTATCCATGGAGATTTTAATGGCATGGTCCTTATATTCGGTCTCGATCAACTCATATTCCATTGACCTTTCCCGAAATTCCTTTTCTATCTCATTAAGGTCCTTTCTACTCCGTCCACTTCTGGAGGTTGGATTGTAGATTAGAAGATATCTCAATGATAATCTCCCCCAAGGCCCTTGAATGCCTCTATAACTCTATCAAGGTCCTCATCGGTCAGTTCGGCATTCGGGATGAACCTGAGACATGATCTGCCGATCGGAACACTTGGTGGTATGAATGGAGTTGCGTAAACACCCTTCTCGAAAAGGTCCCTTGCCAGATCGATCGTGCTGCATGCATCCTTTGAAATTATCGAGAATAATGGTGTTGTGGATTCCGTTGTTCTGAAACCAAGGTCCTTGACCGCTTTCACCAATTTCTCCTTGTTAGCATTCAACTTCGCTCTCCTATCAGTTGCGTACTCAACAATCTTCAAAGCTTCTATGGAAGCAGCAGCCATAGCAGGTGGAAGGGCTGTGGAATAAACGAATTGAGATGAAAAATACCTGAAATATTCTGCGATCTCATGGTTCGTTGATACGAATCCACCGCTGCATCCAAGACCCTTTCCAAGCGATCCCGTGATCATATGTACCTTTGAGAGAACATCTTTCACTTCAGAGCTCCCTCTACCTGTTTCTCCCAGGGTTCCTAATCCGTGGGCATCATCCATAATTATGAAAGCTTCATATTCTTCCGACAATATTATCATTTCATCAAGTTTAGCAATCGAACCTTCTGTGGAGTAGAGACCATCAACCACGATGAACCTCATCCTGCGATCCTTTGTATTCTTGAGTAGATTCTCCAACTCTTTCATGTTATTATGAGGGAATTTATGTACTTCCGCCCTCGATAACTTCGTTCCCTCATAGAGGCAGCTATGTGCATACTCATCGATCAATACAACATCTATTTTGGATGCAAGTAACCTGAACAGGCCTATGTTGGCCTGATATCCAGAAGGGTATACCAGTGTTTCACCCATCTCTAAGAAATCCGAGATCTTCAGTTCAAGTTCCTTGTTGAGGGAGGTGTAACCAATTACTATTGGTGTTCCACACATTGATATTCCATATTCTTCAATGGCTTTGATGGCAGCCTTCTTAAGTCGTGGATCATTTGCAAGGCCAAGATAATCATTTGAACCAAGGGAGATCACTTCCCTACCATCGATCCTCATGTGTCGTCCGACACAAGACTGGACCTCGAGGTAATAGGGATTGAAATGACACTCCTTTTCCAGTGTTTTGTCAACACTGAAGAAATCTTCGAATCCCATAAATAATCCCTCTAGTTGTCAATTTTGTATTTGGTATTAATATGATTAGTAAATATATAAAATGACCTGAATTGTAAATATAGGTTCGTGAACATACCCTGCGTTGTGGAAAACGTTCCCGACAGAAAGCTCCTATGGTAATCCGAAGATCCTTCCGGGCAGACCATATATAATCTGTTGATAAGAGGTATATATTCAGTAAAATCTGCCCATACATGGTGAAAGTCACACTATACTACTACTCAGGGACCGGGAATTCACTTCATGTTGCCAGGGAGCTCCAAAAGAGAATTCCTGGTTGTGAGCTTATCCCGATCCTTGGATTCAGAGACGAGGACCGAATTAAGGTTAATTCCGAAAGGATTGGATTTGTTTTCCCGATCTATTTCACAACGATCCCTGCGCCTGTGAGAGAATTCATTTCTAAGCTGGATATAGGCGTTTCAAAATACATTTTTATGGTGGCGACTAGGATCGGGACCTTCACCATTGCGGATAAACTGGTCAATAGTCTTCTAAAAAAGAAGGGAAAAAAACTGGATTCATATCTCATAGTCAATATGGCTTCTAATTCTCCGACCGGATTGAAACCGGGAAAGGGCGATCCTAATTGGATTGAGAAGACATCGATAGAAAATGTTCTGAAACTGGATGAAGAGATGAAACCTCAACTTGATGAATTCTGTTCTGCAATACAGAATAAAGAAAGGCATCCCAAAGGACCTATGAATAATCCAGTTGGTGTTTTCACTCGGCCACTAATGGATCTTCTTACGAAGGGAATCAGGTCTGAGGTAGGATACTACGTTGATGACTCATGTATAAGCTGTGGAACCTGTGAACAGGTTTGTTTATCTAGAAAGATCAAGATAATAGATGGAAAGCCTCTTTGGCAAAAAGATGTCCAGTGCTACTACTGTTTTGCCTGTTTCAATTTCTGTCCAAAACAATCTATACTGGTGAAAAAGAAATATGTTAGAAAGGATGGAAGGTATCATCATCCAGAGGTAAGTATAGATGATATAATCGATCAGGTCGCTCAGTGAAGGGATAGGGAGAAGATAGAATACAATTGATTTACATTCAATCAACTATATGAAAGCTGCAGTTATTGAAAAATATGGACCACCTGAGGTCCTTCATATCGAGGAAGTTCCTAAACCCACACCAAAGGATGAAGAGGTCCTTGTGAAGGTGCATGCGACAACCGTGAACTTCGGTGATCTCTTTGCCAGGGACCTCAAGAACAAGACAATGAAGGATTTTTACATGCCTTCCCTGCTATTCCCCATTGTCAAGTTGTCCTTTGGTGTGAATAAACCAAAGGTGAAGATACTTGGAAGTGAATTTTCCGGGGTTGTGGAATCCATTGGGAAGAATGTGAAGAAGTTCAAGGTAGAAGATGAGGTGTTCGGCTACCCTGGTCAATCCATGGGTGCTTATGCTGAATACCTTACGATATCAGAGAAGAAGATGATCGGGAAAAAACCCGAGAACTTGAGCCATGAGGAAGCAACATGCCTCCCATATGGATCGATCATGGCATATGCTCATCTCGGGAATGTTGATATCGAACCGGGAATGAAGGTCCTTGTGAACGGGGCTTCCGGTGGTATTGGTTCCATTGGCCTCCAGATCGCAAAACACAGAGGTGCTGAAGTGACAGGGGTCTGTGGAACAAGTATGATGGATTATGTGAAGTCACTTGGGGCTGACCATGTTATCGATTACAAACGGGAGGATTTCACCAAGAATGGAAAGAAGTATGATGTTATCTATGATATTCTGGGCAAGAGGTCCTTTTCGGAGGTCAAAGGATCCCTCACTGAAAATGGGACCTATTTGTGTGCCAGTTTCAAAGGAAGGAAGGTACTTCAGGCGATGTTCAATAATATACTCAGTAAAAAGAAGATGAAATGTGTTTTAGCAGGTGAGAAGCAGGAAGATATGGAAATCTTAAAGAACTTGGCTGAAGAAGGTGTCATCAAACCAATTGTTGACAGGACCTTTATATTGGAACAGGCAGCGCAAGCACATGAATATATTGAAAATGGTCAAAAAAATGGGAATGTTATCATAACTATCTAGTGGAAGATAGGAAATGATGGGTGTTAACAATGAAAGCGATCGTGCAAAATGCGTATGGTTCATCAGATGTTCTGTCACTTAAAGAAGTAGATAAACCAAATATCAAGGATAATGAGGTTCTGGTAAAGGTCCTAGCAGCTTCTATCAATGCTGGAGACCTGTTCACAGTCAAGGGAACTCCATTCATGCTCAGGTTCGAGGTAGGTTTTCCAAAACCGAAGGACCACATCCTGGGGTGGGATATTGCTGGTATGGTTGAATCAGTTGGAATTAATGTAAAGAGGTTCAAACCTGGTGAAGAAGTATATGGGTCCACTGATGGTGCATTTGCTGAGTTTGCATGTGCAGAAGATGTCCAACTCGAATTCAAACCAAAGGGCATATCCTTCGAAGAAGCTGCATCCATACCAAGTGCAGCTATCACTGCGCTTCAAAGGCTTAGGGATGGTGGAAACATCAAGAAGGGTCAGAAGGTCCTCATTCTTGGTGCTTCAGGAGGTGTAGGCTCCATGGCTGTTCAGATAGCAAGGTCCTTTGGATGCGAGGTCCATGGAGTTTGCAATTCAAAGAAAATGGATATGGTCCTTTCACTTGGGGCAACCAGGGTATACTCCTATGACAAGGAAGATTTCACAAAGAGTGATGAAAAATATGATCTTATCCTCGATAATACAGGGAGAAATAAATTCTCCGATATGAAGAAGGTCCTATCTAGGAATGGACTGATAATGCCTAATAGCGGACATGGTGGGATGTCATATGTCATCAAAGCATTCGCAAAGGCACCTTTTGATAAACATATCGGAACAATGAAGATTGCCGACCTCAAGAAAGGAGACCTGAAGGTGATAAATGAACTCATAGAAGATGGAAGGTTGAAACCTCATGTTGATAAAGTGTTCTCACTGAAGGATACTCCAAAAGCAATTGAATACATGGATAGCGGCAAGGTAAAGGGAAAGATCGTGATAAGGATCTGATACCGATCCGAATCCGACTGGTGAAATCAATGAAAGCAGTAAAGAGAGATACTAAGAAACTGTTCTGGGCGAAGGGAACCTGCTCCCAGACATTCTTCTATATAATAGACAGGGAGTTCGGACACCATGACGAGGTCCAGGAACGTGCATCGGACCCTCTGGTTGGTGGGATACTCCAATGTGGATATCAATGCGGACTACTTATCGGATCTGCACTTGCTGTGGGAAAGGAATCATATAGAAGGTTCGAGGACAAGGGACAGGCCACTGCTATGGCAATCATGACCAGCAAGCAGGTTCTGGAAGCATTCCGGAAGAATGCAGGTAGTCCTAACTGCAGGGAGATAACTGACACGGATTTCTCAAAGAAAATACAATTCGCAAAATACATGATATTCAAGGCGAGGTCCTGCTTCACCCTTGCTGACAGATGGACAGAGGATGCCATCCAATGCGCGAAGGAAGGTCTTGACAGCGATCCCTCGATGTATTCTACCAATTCAATAAGCTGTGCTAGTGAGATGGCGAGAAGGATGGATGCAACTGACGAAGAGATTGGGGCTGTTTCGGGATTTGCAGGTGGTATCGGTCTTAGTGGAGAAGCATGCGGGGCATTGATCGCTGCCATCTGGCTGCAATCCATCAAGTGGGCAAAGGAACATCCTGGGAAATCACCCTATGCAAATTCGTATGCTTCAAATGTACTTTTCACCTTTGATGACGCTACCGGTTCAAAATATCTCTGCAGTGATATCTGTGGACGGAAATTCGAATCTATCGAGGAGCATTCCGAATATATTAGAAATGGAGGCTGCTCCAAGCTTATTGAGGTCCTTTCTCAATCATTGTGAGGATTTGAAAATGAAAATGAAGGCAGTGATATGTTCGGGATACGGACCTCCCGATGTCTTAGAGCTGAAAGAGGTAGAAAAGCCTCTTCCAAGAGATGACGAGGTCCTCATTAAGGTCCATTCAACATCAGCACATATTGGAGATACAAGGATTCGGAGAGCAGATCCGTTCCTTGTAAGACTTATTTTCGGATTGACAAGACCAAAGAAGATCCCCATCCTTGGAATGGAAGTATCCGGTGTTGTTGAAGAGATCGGAAAAGATGTTCGAAGATTTCAGAAAGGAGATGAGATCTTTGCCTTTACTGGATGGGGATTTGGTGGATACGCAGAATATATCAGCCTCCCGGCGGAATCCAGTTCAGGAAAGATAGAGAAGAAAGGGTTAGTGGAACATAAACCAAGGAACCTATCATTTGAAGAAGCTGCTACCATACCTGCAGGAGCATTGACAACTCTCAAGGTCTTTCAGAAGATGGACCTCAAAGAAGGTCAGAAGGTATTGATAAACGGAGCCTCAGGAAGCCTCGGGACATATGCTGTTCAATTTGCAAAGGAAAAAGGAGCCGAGATCACAGGAATATGCAGCTCGAAGAATTTCGATCTCGTCAGATCCTTGGGCGCAGACCATTTGATCGACTACACCAAAGAGGACATAACAGCGAGGAATGATGACTTCGATATCATATTCGACGCTGTCGGAAAACTATCCCGGTCAAAGTGCAAGAACCTACTGAAGAAGAATGGTCAATTCATTACGACAAATGGCCTGGGAAAGATCGATCCTGGGGACCTAAGAAAATTGAGGTCAATGATAGAAGAAGGGAAGCTGAAACCCATTATCGACAGGACCTATACTATGGATGAGATCGTGGAAGCTCACAAATATGTTGATAAAGGCCACAAGAAGGGGAATGTGGTAATCAATATAATCCAATAGATCATTGATATCCTAAAATGGAAAGGGCCGAGAGATTCTGGGACAGCATGGCGAAGAATCAGGACAAGGATATCGAGAAATTCCGGGAGATCAGTGATAGGCTTGTGGAAAACACCTTGAAATACCTGAAGAAAACGGATAAAGTATTGGATATCGGGTGCGGTACTGGGGAGAAATCCATTGAGATATCGAAATATGTTGAACATGTTTTGGCCTTTGATATCTCTCAGAAAGCTATCGAAATTGCAAGGGGGAAAGCTGATAAGGGCAAGGTGGATAATGTTGAATTCGTCAAAGCGGTAGTTGAAGCTGATATCTTAGCAAAGGGATCGTATGACGTCATACTCGCATACAATATCATACATGCTCTGGAAGATGATAAAAAAGCCATGAAGAGGATGAATGAACTTCTGAAACCAGGTGGATATTTAATAATGAACACTCCATGCCTCGGAGAGAAAATGTCCATAACTATCACTCTACAGTTCATTCCCTACAAGATCCTAAGCAAGCTAGGCATCATTCCATTGAAAGTTAGAATGTATAAGTTCAAGGAATTGGAAGACCTTTTCATCAATAATGGAATCGAGGTCCTTGAGAAAGAGAAGATGTTCCAGGGTATGCATTCATATTTCATTGCAGGAAAGAAGAGGAGTTGAGAGGTAATGACATGAAATTAAGGTCCTTGATAGTCGTATATTCATATCATCATAAGAATACTTTGAAGGTCGCCAGAGAAAATGGCAGAGGTCCTGGAATGTGATGTAAAGAGTCCGGATGAGGTCGATCCTGACCAGATATCAGACTATGATCTGGTAGGTTTTGGTTCAGGGATCTATTCTGCAGATCTCCATAAGAAGATAAATAAATTTGTGGATTCCATTTCAAAAGTAGAAAAGAAGAAGGCTTTTATTTTCTCTACCAATGGAGCCCCTGGAAACCTTGCTGATGATAAGATGATTAAAAAACAGAAAAAGGAAAATCACTCAAGGGTACAGCAAAAATTGGAAGCAAAAGGATTCGAGGTTATCGATGATTTCACATGTCCTGGATTCAATACAAATTCATTTATCAAGTTCTTCGGTGGTCTGAACAAAGGAAGACCAAACAAAGAGGACCTCAGAAATGCAGAGGCCTTTGCTCAAAGGATTAGAAGAAGGACAGGATCATCATAGACCTGCTATTTTAAGAGGAGATCCAAATTGTAGGACTCCCATCTCTTGAATGATACATGGAAATTGAATATACTTGAAATTCCCTGGATGATCAATGGAGATGATCTCTTCCTGATATTCTATGAACAACCTTTTTTGACATCTCTGATGCAGACGTCTTTTCAGGCCAAATATAATCATCGATCAATCTTTGTTTGGTCAGCAGATCATGTGATCTCTCTGTATGCACCTTTGCGATTATGTGACATTTGGGATTGATTTTTCTGATGTTCCTTGCGGTCACGAATAGGTCATGTTCGTCTGCAATGGAGAGTATGGCCATTCTGGCCTTTGATATTCCTGCATCCTTCAGCACCGATCTGGAGGCTGCATTCCCGAATATCGTGGGAACGCCTCTTTCCTCAATATCCTTCAATCTTGCGTGGTTCTTGTCGATGACGACAAGGGGAAAATTCATACCTTCAAGAATGTAGGCCAATTTTGATGTTGTTCGACCCAGACCGCAGATGATGATATGATCATTGACAAGTATATTTACGATATCCTTTCTGACGAATCTTTTCAGAATGAACGGGGTTCCAAGAGCGGAAAAAAGGGCCATTATCACAACTGCCACAAGGACTTCCTGCTTGATGATACCGGTCTCATACCCCACGGCGGTAGCGGCAATTGTGGCTGAAAGTTGGGGCCAGAGGACCATTCCGAGAATGAATCCATCCCTCAGGGGCATCCTCTTGATAATGGCGAAAATCAATCCACCGATGATTTTCGTCAAGATCAGGGTCAATATGAGTAAAACAGGAAAGATGAGATTGCTCGTCCCTTCGAACAGTACGCCTATCTCCAGTTCCATACCCAGTACGATGAAGAATACCGGTATAAGCATTCCATATCCCATAGCATGGACCTTGTCGAATACTGTTTGATTTGGAATATGTTTGCCAACCACTACTCCCGCTATGAAGGCAGTGACTATCCCGTGAACCCCTATTGCATATCCCGCCGCTACGACGAACATGAGAATCGTGATTATGAATTTGAGGTCACCCTCCTTCGGTTTTCTCGAGGTCCTGTTGAAGAAGAATTTCAACAGTCTGGGAAGAAGGGTAAATGAGACCAATACCAGAAGGATCAGTTCGATAATGAATATGCCGATCTGGATTGGAGGTTGGTCAGTTTTGATTATTATGCCCAGCAGAATGAGGCTTGCAGCGTCAAGAATCACTATGCTTGGAAAGATGATATGGGAAAGCCTTCGCTTCACCGATGGAGTGGAATTGACCATAGGAATGATCTCTCCTATGGATGATGAGATGAGGACCGTTCCCAGAAGAAGAGCCGTAATGAGGGAATAACCCATGCCAAGCCCAAGAAGCAATCCACCCAGGAAACATACGATTGCGGAAATCGCAGTGAAGAGTATTATTCTCTCCAAATGCAGGTTCCCCATTTCGTAGATCTCCATTCCTGCGATGAAGATAAGAAAGAGAAGTCCAACCTCACCGAGGAAGATCAACCCTTCCCCCAGGTGCAATCCCAGGCCGAAAGGACCGAGGAGTATGCCGGCTATGATGAAGAAAGGAACCGACGTAATCTTGTATTTTTTAAGAAATTCAGGGATTATAAGTGCAATTATCAGAATTATACTGAAGGTCAGGATCGGATTGGTCAGGGCATTTGAAATGTCCATCAGATGGGAATTGGATATTGAATATTTAATCTAAACCCATAGCGAATAAAGTTACCTCTTTGGGATTATATGTAAGGTTTGAAAAAAGATATTTTAATCCTTAGTTATGCTGAATTATCATTGCTCGTCAAGAATACTAGTTGGGCCAGGCTGAGTCCACTCCATCTAGTTGATCTCGATTGAAATTGTTATGTCCAGGATAATTCAGATTATTTTATACCAATAACAGATAAGAATTATTCCTTTGAAGAACCAATAATTATTCAATTATCATATCATTCAAACTTACATCTGGATGGTGGTATTGTTGTTCCTTTTTTACCTTTCGATTTCCGAATCCAATTGCTGCCTTTGGACACCAATGTACACAGGCCAGGCAGTCAGTGCAGTTATCTCCAATATGTACGCCATCTTCTTTGATCCTGATATTGTTCAATGAGCAGACCTTTTCACATGTGCCACATTCAATGCATCTGTTTGGATCCACTTTCTTTACCAGGATTTTTCTCGCAATACTCATGACGGGAAGTTTTGATGCGATAGCTGGTATTAGCCTCTTCTTGACCTTAATTGAATTATTCTTGCGATCATCGATCTCCTGCGCTATTTTCTTAACCGAATTTCTGGCCTCTTTCACTCTGCTGTCAATATCCGTGGTGACTCTTCGATACATGATCCTACTATTGACGGGCATCAGTATCTCCTCTCCGTAGGAGAGGTCCGACCCTTTCTCCTTCAACATTTTCTGAAGTGTGTGAAGACAAATCCCGGGATCTCCACCATGGACCGTTATACCGAAAATATAATGTGAACTTGAAAATGAGATCTTATTGAGAGAATCCTTTACTACCGCTGGAATGTCACCGTAATAACATGGATATATGATTCCGATCATTTTCTGTTGAGTTGTATCGATCTTTCCAATATTCTGTATGTGAATGATGTCATCATTCAGAATATATGCTAGGTCCCTTGCTACACTCAATGAGTTTCCTGTACCGGAAAAATATATGATCATTTTAACGACCTGTTTCCATCAAGTTCATAAATTGAATACTGGTATTTTGATGTGGTGGTTCAATTCAACAATCATGGCTTGTCAAGAATAGATGGTGGGCCATGCTAGACATTAATAAAGCGATTCACACAAGATTTCCATCGATTTTTTACTTGCCAGCAATTCTAAATCGATTTTACATCCTGCCCCATATCATTGATTGAAGCTGAATAGAAGCAAAAGTGGGCCAGGTCGAGTTCTGAAACGATAATATTTTAAAGACACGCCAATACAAAGACCTATGTATTTATATCGTGAAAGAGGTATTATTTTTCATGAAGGTAAGGGACGCCATTAAATTGCTTGAATCCGATGGCTGGTTCCTTATTAAACAGAAAGGAAGCCATATGCAATTTAAACACAAGGTCAAAAAGGGAAGAGTGACCATCGCTGGTCATCCTAACCACGAGCTTGCGAAGGGAACATTGAACAGCATACTGAAACAGGCTCAGTTGAAAGAGAGGTGAAAACCATGTACAAATTCATGATAGTGGTGGAAAAAACAGAAACAGGCTATTCAGCCTATTCACCGGACCTTCCAGGTTGCGTTGCTACCGGTGCAACAAAGGAGGAGACAGAACAGAATATCTACGATGCTATCGAAATGCATATCGAGGGATTGAAGGAAGATGGCCTTTCCATTCCTGAACCAACTACATTTTCTGAATATGTTCTTATCAGCGATAGGATGGTCAATGCCATTTAATGTGATTATTTGATTATATCCATTTAAAATTATAGCTCGTCAAGAATAGTTGATGGGCCAGGCCGGATTCGTTCTCTTCAATATCTATCCAACATAGATTCAACCTGTTGTGAAGTCATCCGGTAATGTTATTGTACCCACTATCTCCGAATCGAATACAACTCGTATCCAGGCCCCCTCATCTCCTTCTTTGAGGCTTGTGAAAACAAGTTGATCAATAGGATCTGCAGATTCCGGATTTCCAGACCAATCATCATACCATACGCCCACATTTCCTGATGTAGATGGAAGACCCTCATAATCTCTAGGTGTTCTACCAGAGCTGAATAATGAGCTGGATATCACGATGTCACGCCACATATAATCCATATCATATGGAACAATTTCATCAATAGAGTAGAATGCATCCCAGACGGTCTCACCATCCTGATCCCTGGATTTGATATTATCAAATATCAATGTGAAAATGACCTCTGCACCATCATCCCTCCCATTATCATTGCAGCCTGCAATCATCAGGATAGGAATTATCAATAAGATCGGAATGAGGAATTGGATTAAACTTCTCTCTTTGTTCATATTAATCCCAATAATATGAAAGGGTGAGTAGTATTATATTTTTTCTTGTGGTTTGGAAGGTTTTCAAACAAAGTCATCCAAGGTTCATATTCCCCAATTGGATCCAATAAATGAAATAGGATTGGCCAGGCCGGGTCCGTTCTCCTTTTTTAGAACATCTATTCATACTCATAGTTGTGTTTCAAGTTTTTTCTGGATATCCTTCACACAATCATCAATCCATTTGATGATGACCTTTAGGTCCTTATTGTGAAAGCTTCAAGACCAACAACTTCATCTAATGTTCTTTGATGTCTGGATCCTAATAGTTGATATCGAAACATCATTCTTCATAGAGAGATCCTTTCCTTGATCTGACTATAATGAAGAAAAAGGTTATTCCAGAAATGAATATTACGAGGAGGATGATCCCACAAACGTATAGGGGGACCAAAGATCTCTTCTCTTTTTCATCTCCTTTCTCATCATCATCATCTGTTGTATCATCATCGATCATCAACCTCAATTGGATCAACTGTCACTTTTATTGTATCGGTATCCCAATTGTCAGCAAAATTGGTCACATTCAGTGTGACGATGTATTCACCGGGGATGGTGTAATTATAATTCGGTCCAATACCATATAGAGAAATGTCCTGGTACCATCGTTGAATGTCCATGTATAGTTCACTATACCGACATTGTCTGTGCTACCACTTCCGTCAAAGGTCACGATGGTCCCCTCGTCCACCCTTTGATCGGGACCTGCATTCGCTGTTGGTTCTGCTAAGACGACAACTACGGTAGTAGTAGCTTCCTTCGAGGCTATTTTTTCCTCACGATGTCCAACATTATCTGTGGCAATACTGTAGAAGCTGTATGTGTTGTCAATTTCTCCTTCATAGGTAGCCGATGTCTGGTTTGAATCATTCAACCAAAGGGTCCATGGGCCCTCGTTCTCGGATACATATATGTCATAACCACCAATGCCAGACCCTCCCGTATCATCCTGACCGCTCCATGAAACGGTAAAATTCTGCTCAACATTTTCAGCCAAAGGAATTACCTGGCTATCAGGTGATCCCGCATCAATGGTGACCAGGGCTTCAAGGTTCGGATCGGTACCCTTCGATCTGTCCATGGGATCGATCTGGTTCGTATCTATGATGAGTCCGAAATCAAACTGTATCGTGGCGATATTTCTTATCTCCGTACCGGTCGGTAGACCGTCCTTCGGACGGATAAGATATTCGAAGAATCCCTTCCCACGTCCGGTCTCATCCTCCGGTAGAAGGAAACCTACATTTCCTTCCGGTGGAAGTTCTGTCTCAGGATCTATAGAATAGAAGTTGACACTGACCATGCCGGTCTCCATGTTGATATTGCCATCGATATGAACCTCGAAATCCATATTATATTCATCATCCTCGTAGCGGTATTCCACGATCTTGTCAATGTATCTGCTCCCTTCTTCCAGGGGGATCATGATATCTCCGAATCCTACCTGGGTGAATTCGAATTCGGACCAGTCAAGTTCCTCCGGAAGGGGATCTCGAATGGTCACGATCTGGGCTGGTCCTGTTGCTTCTTTCATGTTCTCGAAATCCACACGGTAGGAGATCAGGGATCCTTCACGAATATGATTGCCCGGGCCGTAACCTGCAGAAGTCTCCTTTTGGTTTGGATCGCAACCCAGACCAGAGAGGCAGCTTCCAAGGAAATCGAGAATTGTACCCACCCCGCCGATTATGTTGTATGCACCCCAAGCTATCAGTCCCACTCCAGCGATCACACCAAGAACGCCAGCAGCGGGAAGTAGAATTATAGATGCTCCTAGTGCAATCGATTTGCCCCCGCCGTATATGTCAAATCCCGCCCCTATAGCTCCGCCAACACTTCCTCCAGCAGCATTTCCGACATTGGTCCATGGAATGAAATTGCCGGGGTTGAATACCTTACCCCAGGGGACCTGAAGACCTTGTGGGTCCTTGTCGTTGGTCGGAGAGTTCCTGACATATCGATAGAGATTCAGATCACCGCCGGAGATACCTATTGGATCTGTGCTGATGAAACGACCAAGTTGAGCATCGTAGAACCTTGCACGCATGTAGATAAGACCAGAGGGGTCGTTCATCACCCCGTGCTCTCCCACAAAACCAAAGGGATTTGCGATCGTTTCCTCGTCAAGTATCGTTCCCCCGAACGGAAGGTAAGCATATGAGTTGACGACCGAGCCGTCATCGGCTGTCAGTTGTTGGACGTTACCCATCTTGTCGTAGGTATGAAAATATCGATCTCCAATCCCTGTCTGGATACCGATCAATCCAGATCCGTGAATATACCTGGCATCAAGGATGCCCGATTCATCATACGTACCAACAAGATCACCAAGGCCCAAGGGATCGACGACGTGATAGGAGGTATTGCCGTTCTCCGTGGTGACAACACGATTCCCCAGACCGTCGTAGACGAAACCCCAAGTATCTCCCCCGCGGAACAGACCGATCAGGCGGTTCTCATCATCGTAGGTATAAGAGGTGTTTCCCCCAGGACCTTCATCTCTGATGAGGTTGCCATCCGCATCATAGGTCAGATCATGATCGCCGACCCGTACGTATTGGTTGTAATCATTGAGGTGATAATCGTTTTCCTCTCCGTTAACGATGGTCCGTATCCGGTTCCCATTCTGATCGTATACATAGGACAGGTTCTGCGAGGGTATCTCAGGATCAATGGACTCCAGGAGAGCAACGGTTATCTGGCCCGAATCATCGTATTCATATGTCCAGGTCCCGTAATGTGTTTCCATTTCCACAATACGACCGAGCATATCGTATGAATAGGCGAAGGATGAGATGACATCATCATCCGGCGCAAAGTTCTCAAGGTCTTTGATCCTCCACATCTCATCGTATTCATAGGTGGTGTAGACACCGTTCTCAAGTGTCTTTCTGGCCATTCTCCCCGCATCGTCATATTCGTATCTGACAAGCTCATCACTATTCTCATCTGTCAGAACCTCCAGACGGCCCATGGGGTCGTATTGGTAGTTCAACCGGTTTCCCTCCTGATCAAGACTTGAACTACGCCGTCTGGCACCATCATAAGTGAACTCGAGCCACCGGCCTCCGGGATAATCGATCCTTTCCACAACTCCATCTTCGTTCCTGGTGAACTCGGTGATGCCGGACCCATCCTCCATGCTAGTCATATGGCCCGATCCGTCATAGTCATATTCGACCTCCGAAAGATTCGAATAGACCTTCCCGGTCAGCCTTCCCTGATCATTGTACGAATACCCGGTCACGTTTCCTCTCCTGTTCTTCCAGGTAACCGGATTCCCCGCTGCATCGTAAGACCATGTCTCGCTGGTTTCATCGGGGTAAAGGACCTTGATCAGATTCCCTTTCTCATCATAATCATATCCGACACCCATCCCGGTCGGATCGGTGAAATGGGAGGCAAGTCCCAGATCTCCCGAATACGCGAAACGGGAATCCATTCCCATGCGATCTGTGAAACTGATAAGGTTGTCGTTCTCATTGTATTCCATTTGAACGGCCATTCCTTCCGGATCGACCAACCGTTCCAACCGTCCCCTGTCATCATAGATATAGCGATACCTCTCACCGAGAGGGCTTTTGTATCCGCTTATCTTACCTTCATGATCGAAGAAGAACGAGTTCTCATTCTCGAAGACATCGGTCACCTTGACAGAGTTGTATCCGTACGAGAATGTCACTTTCTCCTTCTGAGCTCCCCTGTAGATAGAGCTGAGCCGTCCAAGGTCATCATAATCGATCGTTACACCACTTTCCGTCGGCAGGGAGATCGTGGTCAATCCATGTTCGGATGGAGAATTCCCAGAGGTATCATACCCGAAGGTCTCGACATATCCATCATATCCTTGAACGGATGTTAGATGACCGTCCGTATAGGTGTACGTGGTCGTCCTTCCGTGGACATCGATCAGGGAACTTATCTGGCCCCCGTTGTTATATGAAAATGTTACATAGCCTCCGGATGAATGTGAAAGCCTCACAAGCTTATCTCCGGTATACTCAAGTGTTATCCTGTTGCTGTTTGCGTCCTCCGTGTATTCCAGATCCCTGTTGGAATTATATACCTGAATGTCACCGTTTTCCTCAGTGAGCTTGTAACCACCGCTAGCAAGTGCTTTCAGCTTACCGGTATCGCCCGGTTGAGAAAGGTAGCCATTTTCATCCCTGGCGTCCTCGTGGAAGGTTCTGTAATTACCCGCCATATCCTTTATCACCACGGTTCCATCATCGTTCTCGCTCAGTTCATATTCCCAGTTATGGACCCAACCATATCCCAGGGATCCGGAGTCGAAACGTTTTGTAATGTGGTTGATGTAATGCCTTTCGAAGGTCAGGGGATCTCCAGGACTTTGGACCAAGATATCCTGATGCGAATAAAGAGAGGGAATGAGACAGAAACCCTCAGCCCGGCGAATCGTTAGTTCCATCAATCGATCCACATCATCGACACGCTGGCCCTGCCAGAACAGGGCCCGTGCATTGGTGTTGAGCATCCTGAGAATATCTCCGTAGGTATCCCCGGCCATGTCTGCGAAAGAATCCCATATTATATCCCATGCTTCGTTGGAATAGTCCATGGGTTTGTTATCATCTTTCAGCGAATCCCAATCGATATTGTTTTCGTCTTCCGGATCCGCTATGTGGACCTCCCAATCCACCGGAGGGGTGTCAAAGTTCCATGGTTTATGCCATCCGGCATAATAGATAGGAACCCGTTTTGATTCACCGGGATGCAGCACTCCCGGATACTCACCGGATGCCATATAGAGCCTGGTGTTCGCAAAACCTATCGGCATCGATTCTGTCCAAACACCGTTCTTCAGGTAATACGCGTATTGTGTCAGCAGTGCTCCAGGGAGACCTTCCTGCTTGGCGGTAATGAGCAGAAGTGGGGCCGGCATGGATAATTCACCCCTGTTCTCGTATTCCAGATATATCGTTGCAGGGGCCACGTATCTGACTTCATAGGGAAGTATCAGCTTTGATTTGAAATCGGACCCTCCCTCGGACAGGACCTCAAGTACATTCTCCAGTGAAGCGATCACTTCTCCGGAGCGCACGATCCGAACGTCATAGATGTCCGCTTTCAATCTGTTCCCCGGGAAGTGGGCGGTAAGATGAGTGTTCGAATGGATCTCCACCAGATCCGATTGAACCGCACTGCCATCCGATCCCGTAAGCACTACCAGGAGTGGACGGTTGAAGCCAGCACCGGTCAGTATCAGGTCCAGGGGAATTCCTGTCACATGCTTTGAGGGGGCAGCTTTGCTGATCAGTATATCTACGGCATCATAGATGATTGAATATGTCCCACCCCCGTTCATTTGTTCAACGTGAACAAGAATGTACCAGGTCCCAGCATAGGATGAAGGAACGACCAGATCACCATCTCTGGAAATTTGATCATAGAACGTTCTTGATGGAAGTCCTCCATGTTTCACCATCAATTCGATACCATCTGTTCCATCCAAGGACAAATGGAGGCTCTTCCCCGCCGGTGCGGACAATCGGAAAAAATGCTCGAAAGAACCGGAAGGATACGAAGCCGAATGCAGCACATCCTCGATCAATTCGGTAATGTCGATATCCGCGATCTCCTCCAGTTCATTGTTGAGGCGATGTCGTTCAACGAAGGACCAGTCATCATTAGATGACAAGATGATGTAATAGAGACCGTTGGTGACCGGGGGGATGGTCACATCAATGGACCCATCATAGGATCCGTCAACAGGGACTTCTTCTTCGATCTCCGAACTCGAGAGCAGAACATCGGTTGTATCAAGGAAGGGATCGGTCGAAAGGTATATCGAATCTGTCCATACTGAACCGGTAATTGAGGAATCTCCGATATTGGAAACGGTGTAATTCACGGAAACGGATCCCCCGACCACAAGTACATCCGGCAGGTCGATATCCGTAGTCCTCAGGTCGGGGTATTGAAGCGAATCATCGACCACCTCATAGGTCCTTGCATCACCCTCATCGATATCTTCACCCTTCATCTGGAACCTGTAGGTCACTTCCTCCGATCCGATCGAGGTGAAGCTCACCAATCCGGGATCCGGGACCTGAGAGGTCCGGTCGTCTCCGAAATTCCAACTATATCCTATGGCCGGGTTGACAACCGAGGACCCGAAGAAACTAAGTGCATCACCTTTGACAAGTGTACCCGAGTTCCTCGGAGACAGGATGGAAGCCTCAGGCAGAAAGGCCTGAAGGAATGGATAAGCGGCACCTTCGAATATGCTCCAGATCCTCAGAAAATCCCAGAACTCATATGTGGACCGGGACATCATGTCTGCGGTTGATCTTCCCTCCCCCTCGGCGGAAACATCCAATCCGCTCTTATCCGTGTCCCAGTAGCAGTGTTCAACGGCCTCCTCTCCTGAAATATTCAAGGTAACACCGATGAGACCTCCCATGTATTCCCCTGTACCCACAACACTTCCGGCCGAATAGCAGTAGGAGACCTTACCATTTAAATGAAATCCTATCAGTCCTCCAGCACCGTCACCCGATGTTTCAACGGAGCTAAGCGAATAACAATTTGCTACATCACCGAGATTGATCCCCACCAATCCTCCGACATTCTTATCTGCTCCGATAACGCTTCCCGTCGAATAGGAGATCGAGATCTCACCTTGGTTATGACCGATGAGACCTCCGACAGTCTCATCATTACTTGCGACCGTCCCTGTCGAGTAGCATAGGTTGATCGGTCCGGCGTTGGCACCTATGAGACCGCCGATCAAGGTGTCACCATTACCGTTTCCCAGAGAGTAACAGTTCTCGACGGGTCCCGTGTTGAATCCTATGAGACCACCTATTGCTTCTTCTCCATTGATATCCCCCACCGCATGACACCTTGAGACCGATCCCTTTTCGTTTGCTCCAATAAGACCTCCGCAGCTCCCTGACCCATCAGACTCTACATTCCCGGAAGCACTGCAATCAGAGACATCTCCTTCATTTAAACCGATCAAGCCCCCCGTCGCGGCATCGCCGGTGACATAGGCATACGAGCTTGAATTGCTCACCGTCCCTTCTTCGTTATGACCAACGAGACCACCCACTGAAACTTCTCCGTCCACATGACCTTTTGATACGGATCCCACAATTATGCCGTTGTTCGTCCCCACCAGACCCCCTATGATCATGACCTCGGAATGTGACCCTCCGGATATTGTATGGACCTCGATATCTGTGTCACAATTGAATATCGATCCACCATCGTTCGAGCCGACCATACCTCCGACATAGATAGCTCCAATTACGTCTCCAGCGTAATGACACTCGGACAAGGTTCCTTCGAAGGAACCCGCAATGCCGCCAACCGAGATGTTTCCAGTAATTGTACAATCGACCAATTGCACATCTTCTATCGATGCTTCCGGACCTGCATATCCGAAAAGGCCAACCGAAAAGTTCGAGGGACGGTCGATATAAAGGCCGGTGATGGTGTGTCCGTTCCCGTCAAGACTTCCGTAAAAAGGATGCTCGATGGGGTTTTTTCCATACTCTCCTCCTTCATAGATTATCTCTCCTACCGGAAAGAAACCCTTTCCATTATTCCATGTATCTGTGGAAGAAGCGTCAATGTCGTTGCCGAGAATATAATGAGCACTCAGGTTCTCTTTCATGTTCTGAAGATCATCCACATCCTCTATAATGAACGGATCTTCCACCGAACCCGACCCTCCTCCAAAGTTGCCGTCAATGCCCTCTACATTTATCTGATCCATCATCGGGAAGGACGATATGATCATTGTAGCGATTAGAAAATACACCATTACAGCCTTGTATTTCATGTGCCTTCACCACCTAGCGAATGATTTGGGGAGCTAATTTCTTCCAGCTCAGTTCTTTCTTCTCTTAGTTATCATCACAATTACAAATACAAAAGCACCGATGACCAATACCACCTCGAAACCAGGGCTGTCATCTTTGTCTTTTTCTTCGGTTTCATTTCCACTTGTGTCATCATTGGTCGTATCATCATCATCAGTTGTGTCATCGTCATCTGTTATATCGTCGTCGTCATCATCATCTGAAGATGGGACTATTCCAGTGTATTCTTCTGTTATATCTTCCGAATCCTGGTCCCAAGTGCTGTCATTTGTATATCCTCTAACATAGAGGAGCATATAATCGATAGGTCCCCAGTATGATTCAGGATCATCGAATTTTGCCCTGTTGCTGTCATCGATCGTACCTGATGAATGGAAGGTCCATTTCCATGTTGACCATGAACCTTCAGGACCTGTTCCAAAGAATTCTTCTTTATATCCCTGGGTGCCATAGGTGCGGTCCTCATCAATTGGGCTTCCTTCCCAGTTTTTTTGAGCGTATGACAGTCCATCATCAGCGGTAACCCACATGGAGTAGTAAGCTTTCACAACATCATCAGAACCGGTCCCTAATGCTGTGATGGTATAGTCATAATTTGTCTCTGTGGCAGTCATGTCCATTGTGAAACTTGTGATCTCCATTGCTAGGGATGGATCGGTTGGTGTTTCCGTTCCCGGATCAACATTATCCGGAGGGGTAGTGACCTCTGCATTTGACCATGGAATTGATATCAAACATAGAATAAGACCCACAGCTAATAGCGCATTTACTATCATTTTATTTTTCATATGTATCCCCCATAATTAGCAATAGAACTGTAATATCTACCATAATATACTTTTGCATTTTCTAATTCTCACTTTCACCTGGAAGTTCCTGAAGTTGAAGACGAATTGAATCCTATCTGAGAAATTTTAGCTTGTCAAGGATAGGTTATAGGCAAGGCTGGATTCGTCCAGCGACAATTTCATCTCATCAGTGTTGATCTGAAATGGTACGGAGTCACAAGTCTCACGAATTACATTTGTTCGAATTCTAACAACTTCGTTCGAATCCAGCCTGACCAATCCTATTGAACTCATATCATTTCGTTTCAATAGAATGAGAATGGGCCAGGCTGAGTCCATTCCTTCTTGTATGAATATTTCATTTTGTCAACCTTGTTGTTCTTCCAAGGTCTTTTCATCCTCCTTTTGCGAATGTTTCCAAACAATGACAGAGACCACCACGATCGATATGAGGATCAGTAGAATGATTATAACACCGATAATGATGCCTGAGTTGTTTCCGGTTCCATCATCTTTCATTTTCTAGGTCAGTGGTGTTAGCGTCATCATCCACTTCATCCTCTGGATCATCATCAATGATCTCGCCATCATTGGGTAATCCTTCATCATCATCGAGCTGATCATCCTTACTATCATCCGGTGTCTCATTGTCATCACCATTAAAAGATTCTTCAGATGGATCGGTCTGTGGATCGTCTTGTAGGATCGTATCGAACACCTTGATCCCATCTTCCCACGTGGAACCTGTGATATCAAGGTCACCATCATTATCAAGATCCAGAAATGCTGATCCATAGTATGTTCCTGTGCTTGGCAGACCTTTATCAACGATCTCAGTGAATTCAAATTCATCATCTGGATCCAAATTGCCATTTCCAAGATAGAGATGAAGTCCTGAATTCTCTTTCGGAGCCAACAGGTCAAGATCACCATCAAGATCGATGTCAGCCAGATTGATCTGACTGAACGTCCTTGAAGTGGCTGATGAAGGGAGTCCATCATTCGATGATGTTGGAGTTGTCCAGGTGAATGAGGACCCATCAACTCCTCCACCGTTTCCAAGCAGAATGAAGATACCTTTGTTCAGTTTGGTGTAAACAATGTCTGTGTGCCCATCAGAATTGACATCTCCCATTGCAACTCCCATGAAATCACCGGAGTAAGCAGAAGATGGAAGAGAATCCGATCCATCTTCCCATCCTGTTTCTGTCTGAGTGTATATCCTCATTCCTGTGCCTGACCAGTATCCAGCAGCAACTATGTCGGAGAGACCGTCACCGTTCAGGTCCATTAGGTCAATCCCGGTGAACTGTCCTGATGTTGGAAGACCTGAAGAGAAATCGGTCCAAGTTATTGGGGATGTTCCGCTTCCTGAATAGACCTTTAGACCGAAGCTGGGTTGCTTTGAGGAGCATATCGCGATATCTAGACCTGATCCTCTCGTGAAATCCTCAATGACAAGATTGTTTGCTACACCATTTGTCAAAGGTGAGGATATTCCTTCTGAAGACCAGGTTCCTGATGAATATTCCCAGGCACCAACGCCCTTATCAGGACCTGAGTAACTGTTATACCAGGTATTGCTGGCATAGAGCTCCATGTTGCCATCATTGTCAGCATCAGCGAATGCCAATCCACCCCATGAATCTACTGTTGGCAATCCGGAAGATGCATCGGCCCATGTACCATCCCCGTTTCCGGTAAAGACGTAGATTCCATAGGTATGGGAACTTCCATAATCATTCCCGCCAAAAGCAAGGTCCATGTTGGAATCACCATCGATATCCCCGACGGCGATCGAATTGTAGGCACCGGATGTGGGTAGGTTCACCGAGACCCCTGTTCCGAAATCGGATAGTTCAGATCCTGAAATGGACAATGGAGGGATCAGAATGAACGTCATCATGGCTATTAGGGTGGCAGATGAGATTATTGCTTTTATCTTGTTCATTTTAGATCCCTCCTATAAGTGTTCCTTTTCAGACCTGCTTTTCCTCCAAGGTCACTTCATTTTCCTTCTGGGAGCGTTTCCATACGATGATGGAGATTACCGCAATCGCTATCAGTATCAGTAGAATGATGATAATACCGATATTGATGCCATCATTGTTTCCGGTATCATCATCTTTGATTTCAGTTTCAGTAGTGGTAGTATCATCATCAGAGAGAACTTTATCTGGATCGCTCTGTTCTTCATCAACATCCCTGACAACACGTACGAAATTGTAAACTCGTTCTCCACCTTCTCCGTCAGGTCCTCCTTCCACTTTTGTATCGAACCTTACACCACCAGCTCCGTGTGTGTCACTTCCATCCTCACCGACAGCTGTTCCGAAGGCAACATACCATGCATAAACATTCTCGGGACTATTGGTACCGAAATAAGCACTTGTACTTGTCCAGTAATAGCCATAGTCATTGTCATAGTCGGTTGTCCTGTCTTCCAGTTCCGTTGCAGTGAAGAAATCGGTATCGATTGCGGGACCGATATCTTCGGAGTCGATCGCATTGGGGGAATGAGTGTAGTCAATGATGCTCTGAAGTTCCTTGACATTGGGCAATCTCCAATCATCGTATCCACCCAGTTCAAGATCTTCTGCATACTCTAGAGCTTCTTCCCAATCCATTCCGATCAGGCTGTCATCCTGCTGCCACATCAAGCCTGTAGCAGAATCTGTTACGGTTCCGTCATCATTGTCAGAGAAATCATTGGTTCCGTAGATATTACCCCTCACGGCACGAACATAATTGCCCATCGGGCCAGAAGCTTCAGCTGGGTAGGATTTGATATGTCCTGTTCCATGGTTCACACCAAAAGCAGAAGGCGCTCCATTGTGTGTCAAGCCGACATAGAAATTCGCTGTCCAGTATTGTTCATCCTTGCTGATCTGATCACCTACACCTACAAGGTCAAAATATTCCATATCAATATATGGCCATCCCTGTGAGAAATCACTTATCGAGAACAGCTCTTTCGCTGAAGGGATCCTCCAGTCATCGTATCCAGCAAGTTCCAGGTCATCACAATAATCAACAGCACCCTGCCATCCGAATGATGTAGAAATCGGAGTCTGCTGCCATGTTAATCCGGTGATAAGGTCTGTAACCGTTCCGTCACCATTATCCCTGTAGGACATCTGGTTGCCATCGAACTGAGCATCTTGACCATAGAAGGTTTCTCCGGGCTCGGGAGAGATCACATTCCCTTCCGCATCGTAGCATTTGTCCTGTCCGGTTTCCGTGATAGGATATGCATTGTTCACTTCAACCGGATCGTCACCTTCATCGATGTCCCTTACTAATCGGACATAGTTATAGAATCGTGGTGCTCCTTCTCCCGTGGGACCTCCTTCGACCTTGGTGTCAAAACGGACAGCGCCTGCACCATGCAAGTCGTTGCCCTCACCGTCCACTGCGTAGCCGAAAGCAACGTTACAAGTGTACCAGTAGCCAGATCATCCTGAGTCTCAGCCTCTCTGGGATCAATATAAGGATTCGTCGTGCTTGTCCAGAAATAAGGATAATCTGAGTTACCTGCTTCATTGGTGATCTCTGAAATGGCGAATATGGAATCAATGGTCGGGAGGCAACCTGAGTAATCAACAATGCTCTGTAATTCTTTAACATTGGGTAACCGCCAATCATCGTATCCTGCATACGTGGAGTCTTCAGCATAGGATAAGGCCGTTTCCCAGTCCATTCCCGTGCCACTGTCATCTTGAGACCACATCAATCCCGTCGCTACATCGTTGATAGTGCTATCGCCGTTGTCAACGAAGTCGTTGATGCCGTATATGTCGCCGCGAACACAACGTAAGTATCTAGCGCCAGAAAGAGCTTTGATGTGTCCTGTCCAGTCGTTTACAATAAATGCGACATTCTCAACTGCTTCTTCTGTATCGACCAGGTAGTAATTACTCGACCACGAATGTTGTTGGCGTTGATCGCTACCATCGCCAACGAGATTGAAGTAGTCAGTATCGACCCAGGGCCAACCAGTCGAGAAATCCCTGATCGACCATAGTTCCTTCAGGCTTGGTACACGCCAGTCTGAGTATCCGCCGAGTGTAAGAGATTCAGCATATGTACTGGTTTCTTCCCAGCTCATTGATCTATCTGACTGATCTTTTGCCCAAATCAGACCGGTCACAAGATCGGTGATGGTACCGTCTCCGTTATCCTGATATGAGGGTTGATTGCCATTGTATTGTGCATCTTGACCATAGAATGGTTCACCTGGTTCTGGATGTGAGATTATTTCTGAATTATCATAGCAGTTGTCCTGTCCAGTATCCACTATCGGGTAGGCATCGTTGTATCCTACCTCCTCATCAATGGACTGATCCTCACTATCATCCGGTTTATCATTGATTGGGGGAATATCCTCGATTTTTATATCTGCCGATCTCACACATCTGACATAATTATAGATCCTGACAACGTCTCCCTGGGGCCCGTTCCCGTATTCGAAATCAGCAGGATCACCGCTTTTTGGATCGCTGCGCTGTGCACCAGCACCATGGACATCCATAAGCTGGTATTCTCCTTCAGAAGAGTTTTCTAGAGGATCCTCTCCTCCTGGCGGGGGTGGGAGATCTCCTCCTGGTGGATCATCGCCTCCAGGTGGGGGAGGTAGGTCTCCTCCTGGTGGAGGTTCTTCTCCATCTCCAGGTGGAGGTGGCAGGTCACCTTGGGAACCTTGCATCCATCCAAGAGCTTCACCGAATGCAACATATGCTCCAAAACTTCCTCCCATTGCATTGGCATGGGTCGTGCTGGACCAGAAGAAGGGATAATTATCATTTCCTCCCTCATCGGTTATTGAGGTTGTTGAGAATAGTGGATCGATGGCAGCTGAACCATGGATATCTGGAGCTCGTGTGTAATCTACAATACTCTGCAATTCCTTTACATTTGGAAGCCTCCAATCATCATAACCTGCGTATTCGAGATCCTCGGAATATTCAAGAGCATCTTCCCAGTTCATTCCTTCCCCGCTATCCTCCGTCTGCCACATGAGACCGGTTGCATAGTCTGTTATTGTTCCGTCGTTATTGTCGACATAATTGTTGGTTCCGTAATCCTCATTACCGCGCACATATAGGATACAGAATAATTTTCCATCTTCCTGCCCGGGCATGCCTCCGGTTCCATATCCCTTGATCCTTCCATCTGCAAAATTAACACCGAACACCAATTGTCCCAATTCTGAGTGTCCGACATATACCGTTGATGATGCATATTGAGAATCAATTATCCTTTCACCCGCACTGGTGTCTCCGTATTCAAAATAGAAATATTCAGTGTCAATGAATGGATTAAGGTCTCCGGAATCTTCAGCCTCCGGTGATACATCTTCTCCGCTGAAAAGTATCAATGAATAGAGTTCCTTGATAGATGGCAGTCTCCAGTCATCATATCCTGCGAGATCAAAGGAAATTGCTCCTGAAACTGCTTCAGAATAGGTCATCTTCTCCCCGGGATCCTGCTGCCACATTAAACCTGTGACAAGATCAGTAACCGTTCCGTCACCATTATCCTGGTATGACGGTTGATTCCCATCATACATGGCATCCTGTCCGTAGAATGCCATTATTTCCTGGGGAACGATCATCAACTCATCTATATCATCATAGAACTTTGTCTGGTCAGTATCGACAATGGAATATGTTCCCGAGAAATCCGTTTCGATCGTTGTATCAAGGATATCGTCTGAGATATCTCCATTCAAGCTATCGACCATTCCCATCGCCATCAAGGACATCAGGGCGATTGAGATGAGTATCACATTCTTCTTCATTCATATCACCGTCCATACTTGGTGATAAAAACCATGTGGTGGAGAATATAAGGGAATATGCCGAAAACTCTTCCGCATCTCTCCCAAATTGGACCCGTTTTACTTCTGACTCAGGTATATCAGGATGCCCAGAGCGATCGTTGCAAATATATCAGGTATGATAGTGAAAATACCTTGACTGAAGTAGTTGTATCCGAATATGGAATGGATGATCGGGTTAGAGGTTAGCACATAGATCATCAATGATACCATCAGTGCTATCAATCCCAGTGTGAATTTCGATCTTACCTGTCTGTATATCTGAATATATGTGAATATCAGGATCCCGCACATGGTAAGGTTCACCATAGCGAGTCCCGTTTTGATCGTCACGAAGATCCTGTGCTCTTCAGGATCGATGGTCCTGTCCTGAGGAGGAGGAGGTTGCCCAGGACCTCCTTCATCTTCGAGGTCTGGAGGTGGAAGTTGGCTTCCAATTATCAGGCCACTTGCTCCTATCAGTAGAATTGATAGTATGATAAGTGTCATCTTCTGATTTTTCTTCATGTGTTTCCAACCTCCATTTGATCTCGTTATATCAACTACTTTGCCCCAATTCCCTCCCAAATCTCCTGGAAGATGTGGTAATCCTTTTCCAGCAGTGAGGAGATGAAGTATACCTTACCATACTTCTTGCCCATACTGGTTATCAGGTCGTTATCCTCCAGAATATCGAGGTGGTATCTGATGGTCTTGTAATCGAGGTCCATTCTCTCTGCGAGCTTATTTGCATTGCAGGGTTTATCGTTCAGAGAATGGATTATCCTGGCCCGATTCAAACCACCATCGCTACCTGCGATCAACCACCATAGGAGCTGTTTGATAGTCTTCAAACAAGGAGCGTATCTCTTCTCATCAACTAATAGTTTAGTGATAAGATTCTGGTTCTTTCCATGAATTTTATCTATAATGATTTTATTAAAATCAGTTTTGAAGTATTCAACTTTTTATCTTTTTAATATATATATATTTTTGAAATAGAACAGGGTTAGCCTAAAATGTTTGGTGGGCCAGGCCGGACTTTCGTAAAAAAGTGATTACATATAGATATTGTTCGCTTTTTTACTTGCCAACAATTTCGGATGATTAGATCGTCCTGCCCCACTTTCTAAATTGGATTTGATTAGAAGCGAAAGTGGGCCAGGCCGGATCCACATAGAAAATTCGGAAAAATCATATAGTATGCTAAATGGTGCGCACAGAACATCATTTACTATGGTGGATGATTTCATAGTAAGATCAAATGTACTTTTTCAAAGAGAAAGGAAGCCACATGCAGTTCAAACATAAGATCAAAAAATCCTAATAAGTCAATATTTGATAATATTAGTTAGGAAAACCAGTAGGATTTTTTCGTAAGTCTCTCTCGTCAAATCATAATTGCAACGTGACTTCGAAACACAGCAAAACAGGCCGTCACTTTCAGAATCTGCTTTGCGTGGGTATGAAAAAAGGAAATATAATAGAGATGTTTTTTCATACCAAAGGTAGAGTGACTATATCAGGTCATTCCGGTCATGATCTTGCCAAGGGAACCTTGAACAAAATAATGAAACAGGCTCAAATAAAAGAAAGGTGAGAGACATGTGCAGGTTCATGATCGTGGTTGAAAAAAGGAAACGGGTCGAGGTAATTCCTGTGTTATCTGTGGATCTCATATTCTATGGCCTATCCAGATAATTGTGATAATCTGAAAAGTAAGGATGGGTGAACGGATAGATCATTGCCTTCGGGAAATAATGTTTTTGAATCAACCCTCTTGTTATCATAGAATTCATCGACAAATGCTTTGCATTCATCGGAGAAGCAAAACATATCTTCCATGATTTTTCTGGCTTCATGAATGATCTGTTCAGGTTTTTCGGAAAGATCCCTGACAAATTGATGCAGATTCTGTTCCAGTTCTTTTGGATCAACTGTATTGAAGAAAGAGAGGTCAACTTCTTTGGTATCTGAATTCATGCAGAAATACACTGCAACAAATTTCTTAGTCAATCCCATGTTGAGTTTCAGATCACTGTAGATATAGACATCATATATGTCCCTGAACAAATATCTATCAAGACAAGCCACCATCTTCTGAGCACACAGTTCTTCGATAGAATAAGTTGGAACATTAAATGATTCGATTTTGGGATCGACAAGCTTGAATTCAGATCTCTTAACTTCTCCTACTGGCATCCTCTGAAGGAAGTTGATCTCAATTTTCACATGATCCTTTATTCCAGTTGTTTTTTCATAGCGAAAGATCTTTCTCGAAATGATATACGAGCTCCCTCGATCCTCAACCTCGTATCCCAGATCTGATCCGATCTTTTCGATTATTTTTTCAATGTCCTTTCTTTCCTTCAACATCTGTTCTCGATCCAATGATCCAGTATAATTGAAATCCAGATCTATGGATAATCTTGGCATATCCAAATGAATCAAGTTCAGTGAAGTTCCACCCTTCAGAACGAGGTTTTCTGCAATGGTATCATTCTTCACCAATTCAGATAGTATCGAGGTCAAATGAATGACCTTCTCAAGCAGGTCTCTATCGAAACCGGTCTCCTGTTGTAATCCTTCAATATCCTTGCTGCTGATCATTGAACTCTTTCCTTATCCTTGATGGTACAACTAGATTCCATTCCTTCACTTTGGATCCAGGGCTGTTCTTATCAATGTAGTATTTATTTTCGCCAGAGAAATCATATAATTGCTTGTTGAAACTGGTTGGCAGATCAATATTGCTCAAACAATTAAGCAAATATCCCACAATTCTGGCTGTTTTTTTATTGTTGAATTCCTTCAGATATTTCACTAGCTTTGTATCATCGATACTATCGAGATTCCTCAAACAATCGATTACTTCGATCCAGCCCCCTGATAATCTTGGACGGTCAACGATGTCTATTATCGTTCTCTCGAGATCAGAGACCAATATTATTTCTTTGTTATACTCAATCTCGGTCACTCCAAAATTTCTATTTGGATTGATCTTTATGAATTTTATTTGATTATTGTGATACTTCAAACTTCTCTGGTGGCTTGTTGAGGAGATATAAACATAGCTGGAATACCTATCTGCAAGTCCATGAATCTGAATTGCTGTATAATGGGATAGGAAATACTCGTCAATCAGTTTTGAAGCAATAAGAATTGCATCTTCATGATAGTGTTTTTTATCAAGAATAATATGGGGTGGCACTCGAGCAAATAACCCTGGCTTGACTCTTTCTGCTGCTCCCTTTTTCACCATAAAGGAAGCTATGTTTCTGGCTCTATATTCGGAGATCTGCAATATTTCAATAATATCCTTTACAGTGAACACTCTTTGATCTCGATTATCAAGAGTGAAGTATAATCGCTGTTCCATGTCTGACATTCCGCTTTGCACAAAAGGGTACACTCTTTTCACAGATATAACGATTTCTGTTATGTTTGTGAAATACTTGTACCATGCATTCAACTTGAACCTAATATAAAATGGGCCAGACCGAGTCCGGAAGATGTTCGGGGTATCATAATTCAACCGGATCATCATTCCTCATGAGCATCTTTGTTACGATCAATCAGAAAACCGTCTATCTCATTGACGAACTCCGTAAAATCCGATAGGTGTTCACAAAGGATTCCAAAGGATATCTTATCATCTATACTCCCGTATCTGTGGACAAGGATATTCCTGAACGCCTTGATCTCTCTCAATTTGGTCGACCATTCTCCGGATAGGACCCCATAATCCACTAAATTATCAACGATATTGCTTTCATCCTCGGGAATTCCCAATTTGAGGTCTGCATTGATAATGGCACAGATGTCAAACATGTTTTCTATGGCATATTCGAGTCTCTTGTATATTCCATCCCTTATTATGCCCAGGTTCATGAAGGAATCCTCATCATCTGGAATATACTCATCAAGGGATTCCATGATCTCCACAATCCGTGTCATTTTATTTCTTATGACATCCTCTCTCATCTCAAAGCCTCCACCCCGATATAATCGAGATATCTCGGAGCAAAATCATCATACTCCCTGAGATGCCGGTACGCAATGTCGCTTGCTTCGGAGATATCCCTGCAGGTACAGGACCCTGCCTTTGAAAATATCCTTCTTGATGTAAAGAGGAAGATCGACATAGGTATGAATATCAAATCTGTCATCATCGATTGCCGTTAGGGCTTTGAACCTGAATTCGGCTCTTTCTCTTTCTGTTCCGGTATGATGAATGCATATATCGATGTCAGATCCTGGTTTCTCGGAACCGTTTGAATATGATCCGTACAGGATGATGAATACAATCTGTTCACTATCTGGAACGGAGAGGATCTTTGATACCACCTCATCAAGATCTATCATTGTTCAACTATCCTGTGATATTTGTCTACGGACAATGACTGATAATATTCTTACTGATTTATAGATTCTCATTATCCTTATTGGATTGGGTGAAAGGTGGGGTGAAAAGTTGGGAGAAAAGTTGGGTGAAAAATGATGGTAATCATTCCAAATCCAGAGGGATTTTGATATCATGGATACTATGGTTCGTCAAGAATAATTGATGGGCCAGGCCGGACATTTGTAAAAAAGTGATTACATATAGATATTGTTCGCTTTTATACTTGCCATCAATTTCGGATGATTAGATCGTCCTGCCCCACTTTCTAAATTGGATTTGATTAGAAGCGAAAGTGGGCCAGGCCGGATTCGTGCAGCAGCAATTTCTTCGAAATATGATTTCTTAAAAATGGTGCGCAGTTACAAGTCTCATGAACTTCGTTTGTTCGACTTCTAACAACTACGTTCGAATCCACCCTGGCCATTCTATTGCCTCTAAATTTTAGTGAATGTAACGGCAATAGAATAATGGGCCAGGCCGGAGAACCTGGCTATAATTGAGCGCTAAGTTGATATATTGATCAATGGGTAATCGCTCAACCCTCACAAAATCGGGATTTCAAATAGAATAATTTCTGCGATTTTGCTGGGTTCGAATCCGGTCAGATGAATTATTGATTTAAACCTGGCCCACTTATAATTGAAATAAAAATATAATCAGTGGGCCAGGCCGGATTCGAACCGACGACCACCCGGTTATGAGCCGGGTGCTCCACCAGGCTAAGCTACTGGCCCGTAGAATTCACCCTCTGATGCGAGGCAATAGGAGTAATCAGGAGTATTATTTTAATCATACGGTCTTTTCAAAAATTGTTGATTTAAAATATTAGGAAGATGAAACATAATCCATATATGTTACATCAACTAATAAATCATAATCATTGCCAGTATCCTCACTTCTTTGAAATATTCCAAATGCACCGAAGATATTCCCAGCATTTTCGAGTTTAACAGAGATATTCAATTCATCTATATAAACAGGGTCAGCTTCACCAAATGAGTAACTTATCTCAAGTTTTCCCTCCCCACCGACTGTATTACTTCCTGTTTCCTCTTTTGGTTTTATACTCGACTGTTGCTCAAAACTTGAGCTCAAAGTGAAAGTGTCTGGATGATTTGTCATCAATCTTGCAGCATTTTCATCATTCCATATCAATGAAATATTGATCGAACTCACATTCTCACCTATATCGATGACATGCTCTTTCTGGTCACCCTCGGATAGTTGATCCGAGATCCTATTCTCAATCAAGATGCTGTCTCTTAAAAGAAAATTAAAATTCCGATTATCACTCCCTCCCCACCTCTGTGTATCTCTATATAATCTTATACCTGAGGCAGATCCTATAAGCAAACCAATGACAAAGAGAATGATTATCACTGGAATTGGTTTTTTTATCAAATATGTGAATTTCCCTCTGAACAAGAATTTATCAGAAATGATCTTCTTTTCTTCGATATTGATTTGATCTTCAGAGATCCTGATATCTTTTGAATAGACTATGACCAGGAGGACCCTGACGAAAATGATTATTAGATTGGGTATCAGATATGCTATAAAATAGAATAGGGGATTTATGAATATTGGAATTATTATATTAATAGGTATCAATAACAAGTAATAAACTGGACTAATAAAAAACAATGTCACAAAAAGAATAAAGAGAATATCTTTGGACCGATCGTTTGATAATCTCCAAACCGGCAGGATCAAAACCATTATGCCGAAGAATCTCCAGATTAATTCAATGGAACCAAAAAGAACAGTCCTGAAGATGAGTATCTTATGATACAAATCCAGATTCGAACGATCATAAAATTGTGGAAAGATAAAAATCAATAAAGTAAAAGAAAATGACAACCAGAAGAAAATAAAGGCCAATTTGAGATTCCTCTTTTGCTTGGGGGAATTGTATCTCATATCTTTCATCATAAATCCAATGCCTGTCCCGATTAAAACCAGATATAACCATAGGAAAATAAAAGTTAGGAGATTGAAGAACTGCATCCTTTTAAAATATAATTCAACATTTTCAAATGGATCCATAAAATGCATATATATCAAATTTGAGATACTGAGAATTGATAAAAAGATCGATACTATGATACCTACTCTTATCAAATGAAGTCCAATTGCCCTCTCTCTAATATTCAATCAATTACCATCCTTTCATGGGTTTATTGAATATTTAAGGCTTTCAATTTCAAAGAGGATATTACTTTCATATTACAAACTGAGAGATCCTACAATCAACTCCTCATCCGAATTATTCGGGGATTCAGGATCAAGAGACCTCCCTTCTCTGCTGACCTCTTTCAATCTAATATGAGTTTTTGACATTGGATCATTGGAATTGTAAGGACGATTTTTATTTATGGCCTTATTAAATAACAATTTTCTCAATATCTCCTATTCCTTATTTTCAACAAGGGTATTAACCTTCTCGATATATTCCCCTACTCTTTCCAATAACTCGGAAGAGATCTCCTCCCCCAACTTCAGGTCCTTTGGCTGGATCGCAAGGATCAGGACCTCCTTAGGGCATTCTCCAAGCATCTTTGACAATTCCAGCATCTTCAGGAGGTCCCATTCATGAATATTGGTACCGGAGAGGTCCTTGATCGATTCCACCTCTTCGGGCCTGAAGACCTTATATTCTCCAGGATCCTTCCCGATATCAGCTGCATCGATGATGATGACCCGGTCCATGTCCTTGATATGGTGGACCAGTCTCATTCCTCCCCTCCCTTCATCGATTAGAAGGACCTCTTCGGGGAGGACCTTTCTTTTGATGAGTTCCCTCACGATATGAGGACCAATAGCATCATCTCCCATGAGATCATTTCCAACGCCGATCACAGCTGTTTTCAACATCAACTTCCATATTAACCGATTCATTAAAGATAAACTTAGGGATTTCCAGGACTGAATGATCAGGGTAAGATTGGCTTATACAAACCTAAGAAACAGAAAAGATGCCTATGATTGGTTGTACCATTCAGATATCTTGGAAATTGAAGATTCCCCTACTGACCCTCCAGATATTGAGTCTCCTTCTTATGAGGAATTCAGGAGAGATTATCCTGATTACTTCTTCGATGGAAGTTCCCCCGGGGATGGGAGATGCTTTTTAATCGAGGTGCTGGATTCGGGAGAGCAAATTGGGATGATTTCCTATACCTCATTTCACCTCAAACCGGGAGTATCAGAGTTGGATATCTGGTTGAAAGCCAGAAAATATATCGATCATGGGTATGGCACAGAAGCTCTAAGAAGGCTCTGTGACAGTCTATTTATGGATATGGATTATCACACACTTATCATCAGACCCTATAGGAAGAATCTACGAGCTGTGAAGTCCTATGAAAAAGTGGGTTTTTTAAGACAAAATATGGATCCTGAAATATATTACAAAAAGGAATTCATCCATTCTCACGCGAATGGTGATTTCGGTCCAGGTGAGGATATATTCATGGTAATGAGAAAGAAAGACCATTGAATTGAAAATCATGGGATTCATAATCATTTCTCATTAAGAAAATGTCAACTCCATCGTTGTGTTTCTGACTTTGACCACTTACAGAATAACTTGCTATGTATTGATCTAAAATGATAAAATGAAAAGGCATCCCATACCGGGAGGCCATTTTTTATCATTTTTGGATGAAGTTCACATTAAGATAATGTGTAGAACATGAAATACAGGGATCATAGGCCCTTACAAGCATTTCAAGTGTCAACTCCACTTCCTTATGCGGTCTATCGATTATTTGAGGGGCCAGAGCTTCCATATCCTTCTGGATGTTGGCATGGTTCTGGTTCGTTGGAATGATACAGTTTGCCTTTGTGCAGTTACCCAGGTCATTGATGGTGTAATCATGGAACAGTATTCCTCTCGGTACTTCAACTACTCCCACACCTCTTCCTGCCTGGACCTCGACCTTGTATTCTTCTTCGTGAAGTCCATTATCAATTAGTTCATCGATCAGGTGGATGGAATCAACCAGTGAATCCATGATCTCCACCGTTTGAGCGATGTTGTTCATGAAGGGATTATGGCAAACAGGTTCCAATCCGAACATCTTGGCCACATCTTTTGCCTCAGGAGTCAATTTTTCATAATTCAGATTGAACCTTGCAAGTGCACCGACCATGAATGAGTCCCTGTTATGTTTTGCGTATTTTGCTGTGGACTGTTGTACAAGATATTCATTGGTTATCGATCTGTATTGATCTGCTGGCCATTTTCCACCATCAGTGGATGCTATCATTCCATCATACATTGCATAATGGTCGTCATTGGTCAAACCTATGAATTCGGTCTCTCTTACGAAATCGGGAAGTTTGTCAGCATTTGCTAGGACAACACCTGCTACATCAGCAGTGACCTTCATGGCCTCTTCAAGCTGATCCCTTACACCCAGCAACTCCTTTTCTGAAGGAATATGTGTGAATCCTCCAACATCCAATGAGATCGGGTGAGTCGTCCTTCCACAGGTGATGTCTGAAAGATAATTAGCCAGCCTATGAAGGGTCACGATCTTTACTACTGCATCCTTTGCAGTTTTAACAAGAGGGATCACCGATCCCGCCCCTAGCAGATCCGGTGCAACAAGATACCCTACATGAAGGGAGTGGCTCTGAAGGTTCTCACCATGTAATGCCAATCTTCTCAACATTTCCGTTTGCTTTGATATCCTGACTCCCATTGCAGATTCCGTAGCCTTCAAAGATGCCAATGAATGGCCAATCGAACAGATACCGCAGATCCTGGAAGTAATATGAGAAAGTTGGCTGTATGTCTTTCCCCTTACCATAGCTTCAAAGAATCTGGGGGCCTCATCAACTTCCCATAGAACATTTTCGACTTGTCCGGACTTTGCATTCAGATAGATATTACCGTGACCTTCAACTCTTGTCAGATGTTTTACTTCAACATTCAGGTCCTGTGCCATTTAAAACACCCCCTTCTTGTAGTTGAACATGTTGAATCTTTTCATCATGTCATCGAATGAGATACCATATTTTCTGAGAACGTCCTTCTGCTGCTCCATCTTTGGATCATCAAGATACCCACGGCATCCTTCACATCCATCCTTGTAGGTCGGACAGATGGCATTGCATCCGGCTCTTGTAACCGGACCAAGGCAGAATTTACCAAGTTCGAAAACACAGATGTTCTCGTTCTTCTTACACTCCACGCAGACGGGATAGTTAGGTAGTTTCGGTGTTTTCCCTATCGCTAAATGGGATACAACTTTGGCGAATTCAACCTTGTTGATGGGACAACCGGGTATGTAGAAGTCGACCTCAACGACCTCATCCAAAGCCTTTGTGGGGAATGCATCAAAGAACTTGTTATCCTTGATATCTGCATTGCCATAGACCTCTTTCTTCACATTTTCAACTGACCATTCATTCCTCAGCTTGTTCACTCCACCGATGCAGGCACAGGCTCCCAAGGCAACAAGGATCTTGGCGTTCTTCCTAATCTTCTTCAATCTCTCCTCATCCATGGGCCTCATGATGGAACCCTCGACGAAGGCAATATCATAATCGTCGGAATGCTCTTTCATGGCCTCTCTGAAGGATACCACATCGACCACATCTATAAGGTCAAGGATCATTTCTTCAAGGTTCACCACCTGAAGCTGACAGCCCTCACAGCTTGCAAAATCGAAGAAAGCAACTCTTGGTTTCATTTAGAACGCCTCCGGGATATCTTTGACATCATTATACTTGAAGACCGGACCTTCCAGACACACATAGATACCGTTCATCTGACAGTGTCCGCATTTGCCCACTCCGCATTTCATTCTCCTTTCCAATGATACAATGATATTGTCATCCGGGATCGTTTTGGCCTTAAGCTCTCTGAGAACGAACTTGTACATCACCGGGGGTCCAACCACAATTGCAATTGTACTAACTGGGTCCAGTTCAAGAGGGGGTATCAATGTTGTTATCAGACCCACATCCCCATCCCAGCACTCGCCATTCGAGCAAGTATCCACGGTTCTTTTCACCTCAACATCCTTCACATCTCCCCAGCTCTTGAGGTCTCTATCGAAAAGGATGGCTTTGGGTTCCTTGCACCCGTATAATATTGTCACCTTGCCGAAATCATCTCGGTGTTCCATTACATAATTGATCAATGATCTTGTTGGGGCCAGACCACATCCTCCGGACACGAAGAGAATATCCTTCCCCTCAAGCTCCTCCACATTGAAGCCATTACCGAACGGTCCTCTGATCCCGATCTTTTCCCCGACATTCATTGATTCCAATTTGGTGGTTAATTGTCCGATCCTTCTAACAAGCAGTTCGAACCTCTTTCCGCCAGGAGATGAAGAGATGGAGATCGGAGCCTCCCCTATCCCGAAAATAGATAGTTCCACGAACTGTCCAGGTTTGTGTTTCAATTCCTCTCCATTGTCCAGTTCGATCTCGTACAGGGTCTCCAGTTCTGTCATCTTTTCTTTCCGTTTTATAGTGGCAGGTTCCGGAACCAGTAGACCTTCTTCGATCCCGGCCTGTTTTACATCGGGTATAGGGAATTTCACCTTTTCATGCATGGAGTAAGATGCCAGGGTGTTGATGACCTCACAGGGATCCGCTATATCTGGCAAACATTGTGTGGCACATCTACCGCATCCGACACATGCTACGAAACCGTTCCTCATTGGCAGATAGAGACCTTTCCTGTAGTAACGGTGTCTGTATCTGTCCTTTATATCCTCCCTGAAAACCTCTCCTCCAGCAACAAGGGTGAAATCTCTGAGAAGACATCCGTCCCAGGTCCTGACCCTTCTGCCATGCTTCATATTGATGTTCATGACATCCTCTACATCATAGCAGAAACAGGTTGGACATACCAGGGTACAGCTTCCACAGGTGAGGCATTTCTTTGAATTCTCCTCCCATATAGGATGCTCGTAATTCTCTTCGAGAAGTTTCTCCCATTGATATTTATCTACTTTGAGCTTTCTTTGATATTTATCTGGAAGCTCCTCTCTCATCCTCTTTACCTTGGTCACTTCAACACTCGTTGCTTCCCTTGATTCGGAATATTTCTCAAGCAGTTCCCCGCCAGCTGGTGTACCGATAGTGACAGTTACCGTGTCACCAAGATCAGATACAAGCAGGTCAAATCCGGTTTCAACGACATGTGTTCCCAGGCTTCCTGAGAATGATCTTTCAGGTACATTCAGTATATCGGAGGCAATGATTAGTGTGTTCTTTCTCCTGTTGTCATAATGCTCATCTCGATGTGTCCCTAAGTATATCTCGTCCATCTGCTGGATCGCAATGGCATCATATGGGTGAACCCCCACAAGGATCTTCTTCACCTCATTTATGTGGGATAGGACATTGAACGGTTTGGATATATCATAGCTCATTAGGTCCTCATGGGGAGGGAGGAGCTGTTTCTTGGGAGGGAGGATGGTAACATCGTAATCAAGCCTCAATTCTTCCGCAGCATCCAGGGGGGCGAACTGGAATTTGGACCCCTTTGCCTTTACACCTATGATCTCACTCCCATCCTCCTTGATGAGCCTGTTTATAAAGTTCAGCCATTCCCTTTTACTCATTGCCTTTATTGTGATACCCCCTTCGTACGGTCGATCGACGCCTTTATTGTGTCTGGTCGCCCTTCAAATAACAAGATGGGAGATGAGGTTCCGTGCTATGAACAGGACCTGTCCCGATGGATGACCAGCCGAGAAACCATTCATTGATATATCTATTTTATGTGACCACCCATACACACATGACGTGGCCAGTTTTTCCCTGTTTCATGCACCTGGGACAAATAGTATGTTAAACCTTGATTGAATTCGATCTGTAACTCCATGGAGCAAATCAATTAGGTTTACTTTCGCCATCCCTCTGTCAAAGTGATTTATCAACCATTATTCTCTCCGGCCGATGAGGTATAGTGATGGAAGTCCTCCCACAAAGGAGCAGATATTCCTTGTAAAATGCTTCAGGGAGTATTACCTGGATCATCAGGTTACCCCACCCCACAGGTTCACACGGAGAGAATGGGGTTTCTTTCCATTTGGCGGGAAGATGATGTTCAGACACATCGCCTTCCAGAGAAAGGAGGACCTCGATTCTTTTTTCAAGGAATCCTATCCTATGCATGCATATTATTCGGTGGCATATTACGGGGATCCTGGACTTCAACCTATGGGAGAGAAGTTCAAGACCTGGCTGGGGGCGGACCTCATCTTCGATCTGGATGCTGACCATCTACCTGATGCAGAGAGTATGACCTATCCGGAACAGCTTGCTGCTGTAAAGGAGGAAGTGAAGAGACTTCTTTTCGATTTCATCTTGGGGGACCTGGGACTTCCAGAGGAGCATACACATCTCCATTTTTCCGGCGGTAGGGGATACCATATCCATGTGAGGTCTCCAGAGGTCCTGAAGATGGATTCCAGGGACCGCAGACAGATAGTGGACTATATCACTGGAAGGAACCTCGACCCCGAGATCCTTTTCCCATGGATAATCACAGATGTCAATGCCAGGTTCGGCTCGGTGAAGAAGAGGAGGGATTTCAAGAGCAGGGAGACTGGTGGTTGGATCGGCAAGATCTACGAGGGAAAGGATGCTCTGATAGCGGACCTCAATAGGTTTGAAGACAGGAAAGAGAAGGTCCGAAGATTGCTGGAGATATCGGTCTCAAAGGACCTCGGTATCAAGGATAGGAAGTGCGAGTCCATAATCGAAGACCTGTTCTATAGTGGCAAGGGAAACACTGCAGAAAGGATGGTGAAAGAGGATAAATTCTCTATCACTTCCACCAAGGCAATGGACAACGATTTCCTCAGACTTGCTGCCTCCTACTCATCCGTCAACCTTGCCGGTGAGACTGATGAACCTGTAACAACAGACATCAAGAGACTCATCAGATGTCCAGGTTCTCTTCATGGCAAAACTGGATTGAAGGTTATCGAGATCGAGAAGGACCTATCCAGTATCGACCGGTTCGATCCCCTTATTGATGCGGTTGTTCTTCCATTGGACCAGATCGATGTAACCATGGTAAAGGACCTTGATATAGACATGGGGGGGACAAGTTGGAGGTTAAGAGAAGGTCATGAAAGGGTCCCGAGGTACCTTGCGTATTTCCTGGTGGCAAGGAAGCTGGCCCTTATATCCTGAATGTGGAATCATGGGCCTCGGAGATATCGTCCTCATCCCCGCCTCCCCCCTTTCTGAAGAAGACAATAGCGATGATCAGGATCGCAACCAAGATGAATCCAACAATGATCACAACCACCCAAGTGTTTGTTTCCCCACCCGAAGCAATGGGGTCAGTTCCAGGTGACGGATTCGGTTCAAAATCGTCATCATCATCATCATCCCCAGTGCTATCATCATCCCCTGTATTGTCCGGTTTCTCGATATTGGATTTTATCAGTTCCACATCGATCCTGATCTCTTGTGATGATGCTGGTTCCAGCGTATTCGGATCTAGGGCTTCGGTCCGTGACCTGATGATCAAATCGATCGAATCGGTCCTCTTAATCTCAAGTGGGGCCTTTATTGTGAGTGTGGAATTCACGGTCTGTCCGGGTTCCACCAAGGTGAACTTCTCTTCCGTAAGGGATGTCTCGAAATCCAGATCGTCCAGTTCCTGGAGTGTAGGAACTTCCAGGTATACTGTTTCAACCATATTGCCCGCATTCTTCAAAGATATGGAATAGATAAGACGGTCGCCAGCCTCCATGCTGACATCGTTCTCTGGAGTAGAAAGGTTCACAAGATGGTAAAGTTCAGGATATATAGTAGTCTGGACTGTTGTTTCACCTGAGGAAACACTCACACCATTGAATTCTGCTGTGACTATGACCCTTCCCTCGGTATCTTCTGAAAGACCCGGCGGGACAGGTATGGTCCCATCGGCTGTATTAGGATCATAGAGTGCAGGGTCCAGGAGGACTGTAAATGATTCTGGACCGTCTCCTCTTGTAAAAACTTTGGAACTGGTTCCCACTGCTGAATCATCGTAGGTCACCTCAGCTTGCCAGTTCCTTCCTGTGGCTTCCCCGGACCTCAGTTCATGAATTACCACTGATAGAGAGACAGTAATCGATTCCAAAGGTCCGAGCTCTCCGGGATCTATCTCCCCTTGCATCTCCAGGTATCCCTGATACGGATCTGTCGGGTCAACTGAGATGTAATAATCATCATCTTCAAGGGATGCTTCTACAGCAGAGGATCCACCGGGCAGGACCATTATAGCCCCAACCGTCAATATCATGGAGATCAATAACGGCCAGTAAGATCTCATGGTGCCTGATTGTTAACTGTATTATAAAAGTAACACGGTTCAACCCTCCCAATCGACACCTATATCTTAAAAGAAGCGATTGGTGGACCGAGATGTCAGGCAGGGGTAAAACAGGTGAGAATTCCATCACCTTCAATGAGCTTGGTGAGGTCCATTCCGCTGAAAGGGGTTCAACCTCACTTACAAGATTACCAGACCAGTTCTACGAGAGGGCCGCATCTTACCTCAAATCACTACTGGTCGAGATGGAGAACTGCACATCTGAAAGTTCCAAGGAACCTGATGACAGGTACATGAGGATCTCTGAAGAATATAGGCGATCAAAGGACATACTTGAGAGGGTGTATTCAACAAGAGAACGAAAAATTGTCCTTGCAGCCCTCAATTCCTCACGTGGGATCAACAGGTCAACCGATGAAATGATACACGAGGAAGAAGAGCTCTACTTCTCGCTCAAGGTCGAGCTTGAGGATATTAGGGACCGGGTCCTCCGCTACGATAGAATGCATAAGAGACCTCCGGTCATAAGACCGGAGACCGGGATCAACACATCCACAGATGATTTTATAGAACATGAAACCGGGGATGAGAAGATCTCGGGTCCGACCCCAGCTCCAATGATGGATAAGACCCTGGCTGATCTGGAAGAGATGAGTTCCGAGGTCAGGTCCGATGGTGAAAAGATAGGAAAACAGGATAGACCAGATCTGGGTCCTCACCCTACCAACGATGTGAAACAGATGGTATCATCTCCTGAATTTGATGGGTGGCTTATTGTAAGGGCGCTTAAGGAAGTTGGCCCTTTCATCGGTCCTGATAACAAGACAGTGAAACTGGCAAGGGAAGATGTTGCTACCCTTCCAGCAGAGGTGGCAAAGATACTGATCGATGGAGGGATGGTCCAGGTGGTGGAGGAAGGGGGATGAGGATCCCCCTGCCATTGATACTTCACCTTTCCCAGGACGATCCGAGAAAATGTTCGGCAAGGAAGCTGGCTAGAATGGGGAAAGCCAGACTTGTGGATAGGATCGAAAAGATCCCCTTCGGCCCCATACTTCTGGACCCTTTTTCTGAAAAAGCATTCTCACCGAAGGATCGTGGGCTTGTAATGGCAAAGGGGATCGTTGCCGTGGACTGTTCCTGGGAGGAAGCTGAATCTGTCTTTGGATCCCTCAAGACCTCCAGAAGGACAGAGGGTAGGGCACTCCCTATGCTCCTTGCAGCCAATCCAACAAAGTTCGGAAAATGGGGTGAACTATCTACCCTGGAAGCAATTGCTGCTGCATACTATATTTTAGGTGAGAAGGAAATTGCCAGGGACATGCTTTCGATCTATACCTGGGGGATCAGGTTCACAGAGACCAATCTCGAACCCCTTGAAGCATATATGGGATGCAGAGATTCCAGAGAAGTTGTGGAAGTCCAAAAAGAGTTCGTATGACCTTGTATCATTCCTCTTCCGGAGGTGGAACGATGCCGGGTTTGATCTTCTTTGACTTTGCATTGGGGCCACGAATGAACATCCCACATGATGGACAGAAATCCAGGTTCTGGTCTAACCTGGATTCGCATCTTGGACAGATCCCACCCTGGTTCTCCTCGCCCTTCCTCTTCATGTAAACATTCCAGACGATGATAACGGTAACGAAAGCGAAACCTAAGATGATGAACTCTAACATGATCAGGGTGGTCTCATCAATAAGTGGGTCTTTACCTCCATTTTCTTTTTTTGAGATCACATAATCTATGTGCAGTTCCTCTCCTGGACCCGGATCAAGAACGGTTATAGCCGCAACGACGTATGGATCCTCCCTATCGGAGAGGATGAACTTTCCCCTGTTCATGGTGAATGTTAATTTCGATCCGTTAACATTGAAGGATGAGATGTTGGATCCTGGTACAAGCTTTCCTTCTTCCAATTTGAAGTGTGTTGCATTTCCTGAACTATAGACCAGTCGGAAATCGAAGGGGTAAGTTGATCTTGGGTCCTTAACTCCATAACCGGCGATCATGTAGGATATACCTTTCTGATTTGAGATGTCTCCCACAGTCTCTATGACGAAGGATATGTAGGTGTCATTACCTCTGATAGAAAGGGATCTGATATCGATCTGGTTCATCTGTAGGATCTCACTGTCCTCTCCTTCGACCTCTTCAAGGTCTATCATCCTCGACAGGTCCCTCTTTTCAGAGGTTCGCACAACATCCTCTGTCCTGTCCTTGAACAGTCTCTCCTCCTGATCGATGGCGGATGTGGCCGGCATTATCAATAAAAGGAGGATAATGGCCGCCCCGGCAGTGAGGATCGAGGTTATTCCAGTCTTCACCGTTGCGTGTATCTTTCTTTCAGGTTTTAACCTATCGGTCGGACCCCACCCGCACTTCCTTGGATTTCACTTAAATATCATCAGGATTTCTAGGAGCGAGGTCCCGGGTGGTCTTGAACAGGGGAAGAAGAAATGACAGATGTTGGATCCAACAAGGGAAATCCTGAAAGTGGAGGAAGCGACTTCGATATCCACGCCATTGAGAAGAGATGGCAGGATTTTTGGGAGAAGGAAGAGGTATACAGGTTCGATCCTTCATCAGAGAGGAAACCCTTCACAATAGACAATCCACCGAGATATGCTTCAGGTCCTCTTCATGCCGGACATGCAGTGCATTACACTCACATAGATTTCGTGGCCAGGTACAAGAGGATGAGGGGATATAACGTCATGTTTCCCCTCTGCTTCGATGTCAATGGTATGCCGATCGAGGTCAGAGTGGAGAAGAAATACGGTATCAGGATGAGGGAATACGACAGGCATGAGTTCATCAAGCTCTGTGAGGAGTTCGCCAATTCCAACATTGATGAGATGAAGAGGCAGTTCAAGATATTTGGAGAGTCCATGGACCCCTCTGTCTATTACCAGACGGATGCTAAATATTACAGAAGATTGACCCAGATATCTTTCCTACGTCTGTTCGAACAGGGCAGGATATACAAAGCGAACCACCCTGTCAATTGGTGTCCTAGGTGCGGAACCGCATTGGCTGAATCCGAGGTGGAATACCAGGACAATGTGACCAAATTGAACACCATCCTCTTCTCGCTGGAGGACGAACCAGAAAAGAAGATCGAGATAGCGACCACTCGCCCTGAACTGCTTTGCACATGTCAGCTTGTGGCTGTCCATCCTGAAGATGATAGGTTCAAAGACCTTGTAGGAAGGAATTTGATAACCCCTGTATTCAACAGAAAGGTCCCAGTGGTTGCCGATGAGGTTGTAGACAGGGAATATGGCAGCGGGGTGGTAATGATATGCACCATTGGAGATAAGGAGGACCTCAGATGGGTCTTCAAATACGGGCTCGAACTCCTCAAGGGGATCGATGAGCATGGGAAGATGACCTCAATTGCCGGGAAGTACGCGGGAATGGACCTCAAGGATGCAAGACAGGCAATTATCGATGATATGAGGTCCGAAATGACCCTTGTCTCCCAGAAGGACAATCCCCAGAATATTGGGACTTGCTGGAGGTGCCACACTACGATAGAGTTCCTTCAGGTGCCCCAGTGGTTCGTTAAGATAATGGACATGAAGGAAGAGGTCAAGGAGATGGCCGACGAGATCACCTGGTGGCCGGAGTTCATGAAGGTACGTCTCAGGGAATGGGTGGATTCCCTATCTTGGGATTGGGTCATTTCCAGACAGAGGTACTTCGCTACACCCATTCCGGTCTGGGAATGTACGGAATGCGGAAATCCAGTCCTTCCCCAGGAGGTGGACTGCTACATCGATCCCACCATAGATACTCCACCATTTGAATCATGTCCAAATTGTGGAGGTGAGCTCAAGGGTTCCGAGGAGGTGTTCGATACGTGGATGGATTCATCCATTACACCACTTTACAACTCCTTCTGGCTTAGGAATAATCTACTGTTTGAAGACCTATACCCCATGTCCCTCAGGCCACAATCACATGATATAATCAGGACATGGGCCTTTTATTCACTCGTGAGGGGAAAGAAGCTTACCGGGAAAAGACCCTGGGACACCATAATGATGGGTGGTTTCATCCTTGCACCCGATGGAACTCCTATGCATGCCTCCAAGGGAAATGCAGTGGACCCTCTTGAATTCCACAGAGAATTTGGTGCGGACCCGATCAGATACTATGCAGCTACCTGTACTCTTGGAAAGGACCATCCTTTCAGGATCAAGGACGTGAAGAGGGGAGCCCAGATCATTAGGAAATTGTACAACATGGAAAAGCTCCTTTCCCAGTCCTTCAATGGCATGAAAAATACAGAGATGTTGGGGATCTTGGAAAATGTTAGACGGGATAAGGCCCTCTTGTGTCCAGTGGACAGGTGGATCCTTCACAGATACTCTGAGGTCGTCAAAGAGGCAACCCTTGCATGCGATTCATATCAGTTCGATAAAGCAGTGAAATCAGTTGTGGATTTCATGTGGCTGGAGGTTGCAGACCATTATTTGGAGATAGTCAAGGGGCGTCTCAAAGATGGTGATCCTGGGACGATCTATACTGCCTACAGTCTCGGCCTGGGAATACCCAAGCTCCTTGCACCATTCCTTCCTCATATTACAGAAGAGGTATTCCAAACTAATTTCAAGACCTTCTCATCGGAGAGATCGATCCATATTTCAGAATGGCCTTCACAGGTCCTGAAGGATGCAGATGGTTCAAGGATCGGTCAGAGAGCCGTAGATGTGGTTGCTGCGATCAGGAGATACAAGAGTGAGAACAAGATACCGCTTGGAAAAACCATAGGTCCCATAAGGCTCATCACAGATACTCCTGACGAGCTATCTCCCTCGCTGATGGACATCAAGAACACGATCAAGGCCCAGGATGCAACCATCGAGACCTCAAAGGACCTTTCCCTGGACATTGTTGGATTATCACCTGTATTTCGGGAGCTTGGACCCAGATTAAAAGAACGGATGAATGCAGTTATCTCATTTATTACCAGGCCAGAGAACTCATTGGAACTTGCAACAACAATGGTAAGTGAAGGTTTCATCAATATTGATCCCGGAGATGGTGGTGAACAGGTAACTCTCACAAAGGACCTTGTAGAGGTTGTGAAGAGATGGACCTTTCAAGGAAGGATGGTGAACCATCTGGATGTTGAAGGTGTGATCGTCGTCCTAGAGGAGGTCCAAGAATAAGAATAGAGTCACATGATTCTCGATCTCAGGACCTTGACATTTTCAGTAGGATACGATGACAAAAGTGTATTAGTTTTACACAAGGGCCACATACTTTTACTTTTAAATAGTTAAACCGTATTTGGAACCCGGTTCCTATATAGAAGCTCGACTAGGAGGCCATGACATGTTAACCTTTTTTATGACCTTCATAGGTGTATTAGTACTATACCTGTTGATGGTCCTGGGCACAGGGGACGGGGGAAACTTTGGCTATCTTTTCCATTGGCAGGAACTGGTTGCCGGTGTTATCCTTTCTCTCATTGCCGCCGCCATTGCACGTGCCATGCTCGGAAAGGCTCAAAACACCAAACTGTTCCTCAGGTTCCCTCTGTTCCTGGTCTATATTCCCATATGGTTCATAGCCCTGGCCAAAGCGAACATAGAGGTTGCGATATTGGTCATAACCGGAAACATCAGACCTGGTATAGTGAGGATCGAACCCGGTCTGAAGACGAACCTTGGAAAGACCATACTTGCAAACTCGATCACACTGACACCTGGAACATTGACAGTTGACCTTTGGGAGGACAGAGATGAGATGTACATCCATTGGATCAAGGTGAAGGACACCAAGAACATGGATGAGAGGATTAAGGGTGTGTGTGGTGGTTTTGCCAAATGGGCAAGGAGGCTTGCTGAATGACGTTCGGTCCTTCTGAACTGCTCCTGATAGGGATCGCAGTACCGGCTTTCGGCATTCTACTGGCCCTACTAAGGCTATTCCTTGGACCCACCTCTCCGGATAGAGTGGTGGCCCTTGATACGGTGAACACGATCGTGGTCGGATTAATGGTGGCGTTTGCGGCCTATTTCGAGGAGGTAGTCTTTGTTGACATTGCTGTCGTTTATGCCCTTCTATCCTTCGGTGCCACCATGTTCATAGCAAGATATATGGAACAGACAAAAGAGAACGAGGAGGTGAACTGAATGGATGGTTGGACCATTGCAATGATGATCGTCTTGATCATATCCATGTTCTTCATGGTGATAGGGGTGATCGGTCTTCACAGGTTCCCGGATGTCTACACAAGGCTTCACGCAGCCACCAAGGCGACAACCTTCGGTTCCATATTCTTGATTGTTGCTGTGATAATCTATGCGGCTATGAGACTGACCGAGGTAAGCGGTGATAATTCCGGTTCCTTCATGCATCTCATAGGAATGTCGATAATAGCCCTCCTCGCTCTCCTTGTGACAAACCCTACAGGCGCTCATGCCATCGCAAGAGCCGCAAGGAGAACAGGAGTGAAACCCGAACAAGCAGTTGTTGATGATTATGAGGAGGTGGAATGATGGTTGAATGGACAACGTTTCTATTCGATTCCGCACACATCATGGTCCTGTTGGGCATAGTTGTATCCGCTATGATGGTGGTAAAATTCAAGGACCTGATCTCCGCAGCAATCGCTCTGGCTGCATGTTCTCTTCTGGTATCTCTGGAATTCCTGATCTTGCAGGCTCCTGATGTCGCCATTGCAGAAGCGGCCGTTGGAGCTCTCTTGACTACAGCCGTCTTCATTTTCGCTATCAAAGGTTCGAGAAGGAGGGAGGAGTATTGATCAACAAAGGCGTTAAGCTTGCTGCCCTGGTCCTTCTCATCGGCCTTTTGGCCTTCTGTGTTTGGAACCTAAGGGAATTCGGTGAACCTGGTACCGTCGGGGATTCCGATGTGACATTATACAATGCAGCTTCCAACTCCACAAATGTCGTTGACAGGACTGAGATGGATGAGTTCTTCCTTGCCAACACCCAGGATGGTGAATCCAATGATTCGAAGGTTGAGGAGAACGGCCCTTCCGCAAACAACGCAGTGACCGCTGTTGTCTTCGATTACAGGGGATTCGATACGATCGGTGAGGCAACAGTTCTTTTCGCTGCCGTATCGGGCGTTCTGGTAACGCTCAGAGTTGCTTTACCCCCGAAGAACAAGGGAGGTGATGGTAAATGAAGGAAATGTCACCTGTTGTAAAGACGATAGTAAAGATCTCCTTTGCACCTATGTTCGCATTCGGATCGTACATTATACTCCATGGACATCTTACCCCTGGAGGGGGATTCCAGGGAGGTGCGATCATCGGATCACTGTTCGCCCTTTATATGATCGCTTTCGGTGCCACCAAATGGAAGAAGAAGCTACTTTCAGGGATTGAGTCCGTAGGACTTCTGGTATTCATCGGGACTGGTATTCTCGGTCTGTTCTCAGGATATATGTTCTATAATTTCCTCTCAGACTCGGATATACCCATATTCAACCAGGGCATCCCAAATATGGCCGGATGGGACCATGCAAACTGGGCTCCGATCTGGTCTGGTGGAACGGTATCCGTCATGAACATTGCTGTGGGTCTGGAAGTGATCGCAGCATTGACCCTGATAATCGTTACCATGGGTCTTTTTGCATTCGAAGGAAAGGAGGATGCATAAATGCTGGCAAACGTTCCATACCTTGCCGTTGTGGCTTTGGTGGCAATAGGATTCTACATCATCCTTTTCAAAAGGAACCTTATCAAACTGGCAATGGGTATCACTCTTGTAGAGACAGGTGTCAACCTATTCCTGATCACACTTGCATTCAGGAATGGGGATACACTGCATGCTCCGGTATTCACCTCTATGATACTGGAAAAGGATGCATCATATTCCCTGCCAACACCCCATGCTCTGACGCTGACATCTATCGTTATAGGGGTCGCCACCACGGCTTTGCTCCTAGCATTCCTGATGCAGCTCTACAAGAAGTTCAAGGTTTCAACCACAGATGAGTTGAGGAGGTTGAGAGGATGAGCTTCTACGAATCCCTTATCCATAACTCTCCGGCGATCATCATAGCCATTCCCCTTTTGTTCGCTTTCTTCACCCCTCTAATCGATAAATTCCTTGGAAAGACCATCAGGAACGGCTGGGTGGTAATAGGAGTCGTCCTTGCGGGAATATTGACCTACATGATGGGCTGGGAGGTCCTCAGCTCCGGAGAAGCCCTTGAATATGTTTTCGGAGGTTCGAACGGGGCCAGATTCCCCATCCTGGGAGGACACCCTGTCAGGATCACCTTCTTCGTGGATGGTATGGCCGCTTTCATGGGCCTGATCATGGCAACGGTTGCCCTAGGTGCAGTGATATATTCTCTCTCATTCGTCAAGAAATATACAGGGGGAGAGAAGTTCTACACTCTGCTCCTTTTGATGCTTGCTGCGAACTTCGGAATGGTGTTCACAGGTGATGTGTTCAACCTATTCGTATGGTTCGAGGTCTCCTCCATTGCTGTCTGTGGTCTGACAGCCTTCAGGTCCAACAGAGGAGAATCCTTTGAGGGAGCTGCCAAGTATCTGATATTCTCCACAATTGCAGGTCTCATGTTCCTATTCGCAATAGGTCTACTATACGGTGAATATGGACATCTGAACATCAATCTGCTCAGCGAGGCCATAGCCGGTAACGCCGCAACCAATGGACTTATGGTTGCTGACAAGGTGGTGCTGGGTATCCTGGTTACCGTTTTCGCCTTAAAAGCAGGATCGGTCCCCATGCACATGGCAACACCAGATGCATACTCGGAAGCACCTGCTCCGATCACTGCAATGTTCGTTACCGCCTCCCAGGCAGGCCTCTATGCACTATTCAGGGTATGTTTCACCCTTTACGGATCAAATGCTTACACGTTTGTGAACAATAGCTTCTCGGTCAAGGTCCCTGAACTCCTGGACATAGTCCACATCGCTGGATACATACTGGTGATCCTTGGTGTCCTGTCGATGTTCATCGGGGTCACCCTTGCACTGGTCCAAAAGGATATCAAGAGGCTCATGGCATACCATGCGATCTCCCAGACAGGGTACATGCTCCTTGGAGTGGGTGTGGGTCTTGCCGTCCTTGCCACCGCCGATTTTACAGAATTCGGTAGAACCGCAATGTCAGGTGGAATATTCCATATATTCAACCACGCACTTTACAAGGGATTGCTCTTCCTTACAGCAGGGGCGATCATATACAAAGCAGGCACCAGAGACCTGAACAAGATGGGTGGTCTGGGACGTGATATGAGGTTTACAGCCATATTCTTCATAATTGGGGCACTGGCCATCGCTGGTGTTCCTCCTATGAACGGATTCTCCTCGAAGCTTCTCATCTATGAGTCAGTATTTAGGTTCAATCCTGTGATAGGAGCGATCGCGATGCTCGTTTCCCTGCTAACTCTTGCATCCTTCGTGAAGGTCTTCTATTCCGCCTTCATGGGACCCAAGAGGAGCGATATGAAGGGAGGAGAGGTTCCCACATCCATGTTGGTGGGTATGGCGATCCTTGCAGGTATGATACTCGTCTTCTCAGCGGTACCATCACTGGTCCTTAGGTCCATGGTGGACCCCGCAGTGCAAGCTCTTACAGGAGTTGCGGGAGATACCTCAAAGTCCCTCACAATGGCCACAGGGCAGGGATCCTGGAATGCGGTTATATTCCTCGGAGCTGTCCTTATATCGACCTTCATTGCACTGGTATTGTATACCAGAGGCCAAAAGGGGACCGTACCCAAGGGAGAGGGAAAGAAACCCTATCTATGGGGCAATCCAACCGAGATAGAGGGAAAACCCATCTCTATCCCTGGCAGCAATGTCTACTGGGGATTCATCGAGGCCTTGAAACCATATTACAAACCAATGGAGAAGCTCCATTCAGGTCTGATCAACGAATATGTATTCTGGCTGGTGGTGACCATGGCCATTGTCATATCCACCGTTAGTTTCTGGGGGGTGGTATTCTGAAGCTGACCAAATCATTCGACAGGTCCCTGTGGGTATTCCACGTGAATGCGGCTTCTTGCAACGGTTGCGATATAGAGATCGTTGCCGCCCTTACCCCAAGATATGATGTGGAAAGGTTCGGTATCAAGCTCGTAGGGACACCAAGACATGCTGATGTCCTTCTGGTGACCGGTCCGGTCAACACACAGATGGCTGACAGGGTAAGAAGGGTTTACGAGCAGACTCCAGGACCAAAGGCGGTCCTGTTATGCGGGAATTGTGGTGCTTCCTCGGGAGTTTACTACGATTCTTACTGCATCCAGGGTCCGTTCGACGAGTTCATCAAGAAGGTTGATGAGAATGCGATAATAGTATACGTCCCGGGATGCCCTGTAAGACCCGAGGCGATAATCATGGGCGTGGTTGAAGCATGGAAGAAACTGGAAAAACTAAGGGGGGAGGCCTGATGACAAAGAAGAAATTCCTATCAGCCGACGAGCTTCTTGCCTCGTTCATGAAAGAGTTCAAGGGAGATCTCATCACCGAGCCTTACAAAAAGAGTTTCCAAAATGGTGTTAAGAAGGTGAAGTTCGAGGAGATATTCGTCAGGGTAAAAAGGGAACGCTTCCTCGATGCAGCCAGGCATCTGGGGACCTTCGGTTGGCCACATCATACAGTGGCCTCCGGATCTGACATAGGTGACGAGATAGAGGTCCTGTTCCATTTTGAATTATATCCGGAAAGCCATGGTCATGGTGTAACCGTGACCATCGGGACAAGGGCACCCAAGGATGACCCTTATATCCCATCTCTTTCGGATATCTACCCCTCTGTTACTCCCACAGAGAGGGAGAAACAGGAATTCCTTGGCATCTCCATTGATGGTATCAAGGACAACAGGAGGATGTGGCTAACCCATGCTGTTCCTGTGGGTGTCTACCCATGGAGAAAGGATGAGTTCGGGCCGGAGAAGCTGGTAAGGAGGATTCATGACGATGAGTCCGGAGGAGGGGATGGAACGAAGGTGATCGCTGATTACAATCCATTCCCACCTGGAGGACCTCCTATCGTCAAGAAGAAGGAAGGAGGTGATGAGTGATGGCAAAAGCCCCACCATATCCTCTCATGATAGGACCCATCCATCCAGCTCTTAAAGAGCCCACCATGTTCAAATTCACCATAGAAGGTGAAAGGATAGTGGACACGGATTTCCAGCCCGGTTTCAATCACAGAGGCATAGAATATCTTGGTATGAAGCGCAATCCCCTTCAGGTTCTACATCTGGCAGAAAGGGTATGCGGAATCTGTTCCGGAGCTCATCAGTTCGTTTTCACAAGGGCTGTTGAGCATGCAGCAGATATCGTACCAACGGAAAGGGCCGATTATCTGAGGATCCTTATTGCCGAACTTGAGAGGATCCATTCCCATCTTCTTTGGGCCGGAGTTGCCGGTCATGAACTGGGTTTCGATTCGATCCTATACTATACCTGGAAAGTAAGGGAAGATGTCCAGGATGTCTTAGAGCTGATATGCGGAAACAGAGTGAATTACTCCTACTACATCTTCGGGGGGGTCAGAAGGGATATCACCGATGAAGCGATCGTGAAATCCAGGAAGATCCTTCAGAGGTACAAGAAGCTGGAGGATACTGTCCTCAATGTCTTCCTCTCGGATCCTACAATATCTCACAGGACAGAAGACGTTGGAGTACTTACATATGATAATGCCATGAAGCTCTGTGCTTGTGGTCCTCTCACAAGAGGAGCTGGTGTGAAGAAGGATGTCAGATTCTCATGGCCCCATGCTGCCTATGGGGATATGATGGATGATTTCAAGGTTGTGATCCCATCATATTACGGGTATCCGGATAAGGGAGATATATTCTCCCAGGTTGTGGTCAGGCTCTATGAGACATTCGAAGCGATAAGGATGTGCGACTGGATCCTTGACAATCTGCCTAAAGGTGAGATCACATCCGAACCGAACCTTTCCTCCCTCTTAATGGCCAAGCTAAGGATGGCCGAGGGTGAGGCAGTGGCCAGGGTCGAGGCCCCCAGGGGTGAGGATATCCATTATGTTCGATTGAAGAAGGGCAAGATGGAATTGGACTCCTGGAAGGTCAGGGTCCCGACATATGGTAACATCATGTCCTGGATCACCATGTTCAAGGACGCCCAGATAGCAGATATCCCAATAATCATAGCGTCGATCGATCCGTGCATCGGATGTATGGACAGGGTAACTGTTCTGGATAATGACACAGGGAAGGAACGGATCGTGGAGATGGATGTCTTCAGAAAGGCCGCAAAGAGAAAGGAAAGGGGGTGGAATTGATGCAGGAGTGGCTGGAGGTCCTGATCAAGTTAGGACTGGGAACAGTACCTCATCATCGTTATGATCTGGTTATCCCTGTTCCTGAAGGGTGTCGACAGAAAGTTCGCCGCCTGGCTTCAGGCCAGGGTAGGTCCTCCTGTCTGGCAGCCGTTCTGGGATGTTTCCAAGCTCTGGCAGAAGGAGAACATCATCCCTGAAAGGGCCGTTCCTTGGGTGTTCAATGGAGCTCCCGTACTTGCATTGGTATCGGCAATGCTCCTTTTCTTCTACATTCCAGTTGGCCCTGTCAAAGGATTGATGGACGGATGGATGCCCATTCTAGGTGGATATGGAGACCTGATCCTTATCATCTATCTCCTGGCAGTACCAGGACTGATGATGGCAATTGGAGGATTCGCCTCTGGATCGCCGTTATCCACCATAGGGGCCCAGAGAGAAATGGTCATGATGATGTCCTATGAGCTTCCTCTGGCGATTGTGATCCTTTCGATCGCATGGAGGATAAGCAACTTCGACATAGACCTTGGTGCCTTCGACCTCGGTGTATTGACCGATCCCAATCACACGCTCTGGTCGTTAGATGGAATTGGTGCACTGGGGATAGTCGGATTCGTACTGCTTGCGGCAGTGTTCTTCCTGATAATTCCTTCGGAGCTTTCAAAGATCCCCTTTGATTCTCCAGAAGCAGAGACAGAGATAGGAGGAGGTATCATTGCAGAATACAGCGGTTCAAATCTGGCCATGTTCTATCTGGCAGATGCTGTAAAGACCGTAGCCTTCACATCGCTGGCGATCGGTCTATTCTTCCCGTATAACTTCTCCCCTGTAATTGAGAGGGTATTCGATGTTGCACTCAGCGATCCTGCAGCATGGGGAATAGATATACTGTTCTGGCTGCTGAAGATCGAGGTCCTCTACTTCCTGGCCGTGACCGTGATCAGGGTAGGGGCTGCAAGGTTAAAGATCGACAAGCTTTCCTGGATCTATCTGGTACCACTTTCGGTATTTGCTGTGATCGGGGTGCTGCTTCTGTACCTGGATACTTTGGTGTGAGGTGATGAAAAATGGTAACGCATGCATTCTTCGAGCTTCTGAAACAATTCTTCTCCGACCCGGCCACCAATTTGTTCCCTGTGAAACATGCACCTAAAAACGTTCACAAGGCCCTAAAATTAGTTGAGAAGGGTAAGCTCCAGCTGAATTCACCGGTGGAGGTTCCACCGGGATTCCGGGGAAAAGTGGAATATGATAGGGAAGCCTGTATCGGATGCCAGATGTGTCTGAAGGTCTGTCCTTCCGAGACCATCGAGTTCATTCCCGGTGAGAGGAAGGTCAAGTTCTACATGTCCAGATGCACTTTCTGTGCCCTGTGCACCGAGATCTGCCCGAAGAAGTGTATCAGGATGTCCGACACGTTCTTAATGGCTACACTGGACAAGAACTCCAAGGACATGATAGTCCTTGATTCCGGTAACTGGACAGCTTCAGTGACGGAAAAAGCAGAAGTCAAGCAATGAGATCCCTGATATCAATCACTATATTGAGGGATCCAATTTTCTACCAGCAGTAGTTGGTGGCCTCTTTATCTGACCTCTCATCCGACTTCTCATGGATGGGGATCTTCTCCCATTCACCATTCCAGAGGACCTCAGCAAGCCTTTCCCCACCCTTCATCACTTCCTCTGTCATTTCCATATAGAGGCCTGTAGCCCCAATCTGGATACCAATGAGTTCCACCCTCTCGATCTTCTCTCCGATATATTTCATAAGATATGAAAGTGGGAGGGAATGGGAGCATGGAATCGTCTCATCTATCATTGCGATAGGTACACGCTTGATAATTCCAGGATCCATCCCAATATCGATGGCATCCACCAATAAACAGATATCCGCTTGGCTCTCCCTAATCGGTCTGGTGTAGTTCTCAGGCATGACATCAGCATCGATGAGGGATATCCTGTTCCCTTCCGGGCAACCCTGATCTTCCATCAACTCTTTGAGAAGATCGATCACATAAGGACCTACTGAATCGTCCCCTCTCATCCTTGAACCCACCCCAACGATCAGGGTGAGTGGACCAGATCCCTCACTCATCCTTTAGGCACCTTCTCCCAATCGTCCAGGAACTTTTGTATGCCGATATCGGTGAGGGGATGTTTGATCATCTGGATAAGGACCTTGTAGGGTATCGTTGCAATATCCGCCCCGGCTTCCGCCGCTTCAAGTACATGGATCGGATTCCTGACAGATGCCACGATGATCTCCGTTTCTATTCCATAGTTCATGAATATCTGAGAGATCCTCCTGACAAGCTCCATACCATATTCCGTGATATCATCGATCCTCCCTACAAATGGGGATACATATGATGCCCCGGCTTTAGCGGCAAGAAGGGCTTGATTTGCCGAGAAGATCAGGGTAACATTGGTCCTGATACCTGCTTCCTTGCACATCTTGACAGCTTTGAGACCTTCTGCGGTCATGGGTATCTTGACAACTATGTTCTTGTGTATCAAAGAGAGCTCCTTTGCCTCCTTGAACATGGTGTCTGCCTTTTCTGTAACGGTCTCAGCTGAGATCGGTCCGTCAACTATGGAGCATATCTCAGCTACAACATCGCCGAACTTCCTCCCTTCCTTCGCAATAAGGGATGGATTTGTTGTCACACCATCTATCACACCAAGATCATTACCTTCCCTGATGTGGTCTATGTTTGCCGTATCCAGGAATATCTTCATTTATCTCACCTTTTCATAGCGACCGCGAGCTTTACGTTATCTATGATATTTTCCACTGTCAGACCATAGGCCTGCATGAGCTCCTCGGATTCCCCTGATTCGCCGAATACATCAGGGATGCCAACCCTTCTCTGAGGGATCGGCAGGTAATCCGCAAGTACCCTCGGAAACGGCCGAACCCATCCCCACGATCATATTGTGTTCTTCGGCTGTGACTATCGCACCGGTCCTTCTTGCCGATTCGATTATCATGTTCTTGTCCCTTGGTTTGATGGATGAATTATTGACGACCCTTGCGGAAATACCTTCCTTTTTCAGTATCTCTGCTGCTTCCAGGGCTTTTGAGACCATGAGTCCCATTGCCATTATTGTAACATCGTCTCCCTCTCTAAGGAGGTCCGCTTTTCCTATCCTGAACTTGTAGTCCTCATCATAGATGACAGGTGTATTGGTCCTTCCGATCCTTATGTAGCATGGACCGGGTGTTTCCGCAACCTTGAGCACTGCCTTCTTCGTTTCCATATAATCTGCAGGGGCAATGACCTTCATATGTGGGAGGACCCTCATAAGGGCAAGGTCCTCATGCATCTGGTGTGATGCGCCGTCTCCTCCCACTGTTATTCCCGCATGGGTGGCGACAATCTTGACGTTCAGCTTTGGATAGGCGATAGATTGTCTGATCTGATCATAGGCCCTTCCGGTTGCAAACATGGCAAATGTGGAGGCAAAGACGATATGACCTGTTGCTGCCAGACCTGCCGATATCCCCATCAGGTTCTGTTCCGCAACACCAACGTTGAAGAACCTCTCGGGGAAGACCTTCTCGAACATGGCAGTGGTTGTTGATCCCGACAGATCCGCATTCAATGCTACCACCTGCTGGTATTTCTTTCCCAGCTCTACCAGGGCTTCACCGAAACCAGGTCTCATGTTCTTGTATTCCCATTCCATCATTCCTCACCCCCCAGTTCCTTCAAGGCGATCTCAAGTTCGGAATCATTTGGAGCCTTCCCGTGGAACTTCAAAGCCCCTTCCATGAAAGAAACTCCTTTTCCCTTTACAGTATTCGATATTATCATTGTGGGTTTACCTTTAACGGATTCCGCTTCTTTGAAGGCCCTGAGGATCTCCTTATGATCGTGACCGTTGATGTTTATTACATGCCAACCAAAAGCCTCGAATTTTGGTCTGATCGGATCAATGGACATGATCTTCTCCGTCGGTCCGTCGATCTGCAGCTGGTTTCTGTCCAAGACTGCGCAGAGGTTGTCGACTTTGAAGTGGCTTGCCGCCATGGATGCTTCCCATACCTGGCCTTCCTGGACCTCCCCATCGCCAAGTATGCAATAAACCCTGTAATCCTTTCTGTCCAGCCTCGCTCCCAGTGCCATTCCTATTCCAATGGAAAGGCCCTGTCCGAGGGATCCGGTGGACATATCAACTCCAGGTGTTTTGTTCATTGATGGATGGCCCTGAAGCCTCGATCCCATTTTTCTAAGGGTAAGGAGCTCCTCCTTTTCGAAATAGCCATTCATGGCAAGGGTGGTATAGAGGGCCGGGGAGCAATGACCTTTGGAGAGGACCAATCTATCCCTATCGGGCCATGTAGGATTTGAGGGGTCATGCCTCATGACCTTTGCGTAAAGGACCATCAATACATCTATGGCAGATAGTGAACCTCCGGGATGACCCGAACCCGCAGCATGTATCATCCTGACTATCCATCTTCTGGCCTCTCTCGTATCCTCGCAAAGGCGGGGTAGATATTCATCCATGTTCTCGGTAAAATCGTTCCTTTCTGGGGGCAACTGGACCAACTCCGATGGGATGGATCAGACATTGGGGTCCTCTGGGATATCTCGCTTCCAGGTTGATTGAGATCATTATTAAGAACACCCGAAAAGGCCGTTATCCCCAAGGAACGCCCTACCGCTCCAACGCCCCCTGAAATACCTCATTGATTAATTGGTTTTCCACAATGACAGGATGGTATTTCCTGAAGGCTGAACCTATCTTGATTTTGTTCCAGATGGATAGTAATATACTTGCGGGATCTCTCAATTTCCTTTCCGCAATGACATATAACCTGTGAGACATTTCATCCTCCTTCACCCTAGAACCCCATTTCGCAGTGAAATCGGCAGCTCTTCTTTCACTTACCGGTGGTCCCATATGGATAAAGGTTGGTTCAAGGACCGGAGGATCGGAGATGAAACGGATGAGGATCAAGGGGGAATCAACCTTATTTGATCTGTGTACATAGCGGGTCTTCAGGTAAGCACCATCGGGTTCCATATTTTCTGGAAAGACCATGATCATTTCGGCAATTACCGTCCATTCACCTCTTCGTTCCATTTCCTTTATCGATCTTGAAATAAACGACCTTGCCTGGGTAACAACAAGGTCAGGATTGCCATCCGGAAGAGGAAATGAGATCAGACATCTCCCGGATCTGATGGTCACATCTTTCACAGGTTCGATCTTCCAGGGTCTTTCAGAAAAGGGTGAAAACATTTGTTCTCCCGGATTAAGAAGAAGCGATCTGCTCATCAGGGCAGTATGGGCCAGTATCTGATCGGACACAGGGGATGCGACATTCCTTCCAGGATCCACCGGATCGATGATCACAAGTGTATTTGAGCTGAACTTCTCTGAATATGTACCGGGATCGAAGGGTTTTTCGAAGACCAAATCTTCCTTATTAAAAAGGTAGGGTCCATCATCATGGTCCATGAACCTGGAAGAGCTTATCATCTCTGCCTTCTTCGGGGGATCTGAGGTAACTTCCATGGATGCAAACCATTCAATGGTGGATGAGAACGACCCATGAAGCAGGATCAGTAGTTCACAGAGATATCCTGAAAAACCATTTACAGTATCCTCTGCCCCGTAGCTTCCGATCCCTTTCAAATAGGATTTCAAAAGGACCGCTTCTTCCCTCTGGGTCTCAGAGAGCCTTGAAATTATGTATTCAGTATGGAGGGGGGTCCTGTCCACTGCTGTTGAGACGCTGCTTCCCCTTTCCATTTTCAAACAGGGAACGATATCGCCCTCCATTCCCATGAACTTCCCGTTGATGTAGGGGTGTTGAGTATACTTCTTCTTATGATCATCAAGGACCTTCTCACCGATTCTGATACCCATTTCCTCCATCTTCTTCCTAGGTGTGTCTCCTGGGAAGACAACGAATACATCAAGGTCCGGTCTGCCGGATATTGTACCCTTAGCAACAGAGCCCGCAAGCACGGGTTCAACATTCATGACTCCCAGGTCGGAGGAGACCTCTTTGATCCTCTCCAGAAGTATCCTGGAGGTCGCCTCGATCTCCTCTCTTTGTGCCTTGGTCGGCATCACCATTTCAAGGATCTTTTGCCGTATTTTTGGGGGTAGTTCCCATCTCACCTCTTTGCCGACCATGCTTATCGAATGTTTTTTCAACTAATAAACCATCCTTTCGACCGGAGCGTTCCAGATGAAGATAGATCTAATTGAGGCAGGTCCCTTCGACTCTAATATATATCTGATCTCAAAGGAGAATACAAGGGTCCTTGTGGATGCTGGTTCTGGATTCAACAATGGAACGGTGGAGGAGGTCATTGAAAGGGAGCTAAAAGGCTCCCACCTTGATGGGATAATCCTTACTCATGAGCATTTCGATCATTCCGGGGGAGCGCTACACCTTTCCAGAAAGTTCAAATCCACCCTATATTCATCCTCCGAATGTGCCAGGGCATTGAGGGAAGGAGACGCTAACCTCACCGGATCCTTCCTTTTCGGAGCGAGCATGGAACCGATCATGGAGATCACAGAGATAGAGGGGGAGCTGGAGATCGGCTCTCTATCCTTTGAGGTCCACTCGACACCAGGTCATGCCCCTGGTCTGATCTCACTGATAACTAAGCAGGACCGTGCTTTATTCTGCGGGGACCTACTCTTCTGCGATGGTGGTGTAGGCAGATGGGACCTGCCGGGGGGAAACCTTGAACTCCATAGATCCTCCATCCAGAGGTCGCTTCAATGGGACACATCCTCTCTTTATCCAGGACATGGAAGGTTCGAGGAGAAGGATCCAAAAAGAGAAATGGAACTTGCTTTCGGAATGATCTCATCCGTATGAACTACGAAAGCGAGATCAAGATGAAAGTCACCAATCCCAACACCACCATTATCCAGAAAATTATCAGTCCAATGGTAATTCCAACCGAAAAAAGAGCTGCTCTCCGGGGATCTGCCCGAAGCCATCTATTGAATGGGTCCCTGGGCCTTTTCCCCCAGTTATCCTTTCTTCCGGAAATTGGCCTACGGGACATATACTTTGAAGGGTGTGATCCCCAAAAAAGGTTTTCCGTTCAAGACATTTTGATAGGAACGGGGAAACATTTTTAATCGGCCCAGTTCTACCTGGGATATATAGCATCAGAGGATGTTGTTCAGTTGACCGAAGATAAAAAGGGACTGTCCTCGATAAAGGACCTTGAGAATTGGCTGAAGGGCAAGGGTATCAGGTCCACTAAGGATATCAAGATACCAAAGAAGCTGATGTATCAGGTTATCGGACAGGAAACTGGAGTTGAGGTCGCAAAGAAAGCGGCTGAGCAGAGAAGGCACCTACTGCTCATAGGTGAACCTGGGACCGGAAAGTCCATGATAGCCAATTCCATGACGGATTTTCTACCCTCTGAGGAACTTGAAGATATTGTTGTCTATCCCAATTCCGAGGATTCCAACGAACCCAGGATAAGGACCGTTCCAGGAGGAAAGGGAAAAGAGATCGTCAAGAACCAGAAGGCCCAAGCCCAGGTAAAGAGGGAGAAAAGGTCATCATGGCGATTCATGATCATGGCGGCCATCGTAATGCTGACACTGTTCTATTTCTTCTTCTACCAGCAAGATATCATGGTCCTTCTGTTCGGTTTCATGGCTGTGGTTGCAATTTTCGTGCTGTTCAGATTCTTAAATATGTCCAAGAAGGAGGACGATCTGGTACCGAAACTTCTGATCGGTAATGAAAGGATGGCAAAAGCTCCTTTCATTGATGCAACCGGTGCTCATTCTGGAGCCCTTCTGGGAGATGTCAAGCATGATCCTTTCCAGAGTGGAGGTCTCGAGACCCCGCCCCATGAGAGAGTTGAGGTAGGTGCCATACATAAAGCACATAAGGGTGTCCTTTTCGTGGATGAGATCAATCTGCTTCGACCTGAGTCACAGCAGTCCCTCCTGACAGCCATGCAGGAGAAGAAGTTCTCGATCTTCGGTCAATCGGAGAGATCTGCTGGTGCTATGGTCAAGACAGAACCTGTCCCATGCGATTTCATACTGGTTGCCGCTGGAAACCTGGATTCGGTCTATGGTAGAAGGGGTCCTAATGGGGAGAGATACGGTGGAATGCATCCAGCTTTAAGGTCCAGGATCAAGGGATACGGTTATGAAGTAATGGTCAACAAGACCATGGATGATACTCCACCAAACAGGATGAAAGTTGTCAGATTCATCGCTCAAGAGGTCAACAAGGACGGTAAGATCCCACATTTCACCGTAGGGGCAGTTGCAGAGGTGATCAGGGAAGCTCAGAGGAGGTCCGGTGTGAGAGGCCAGCTTTCCCTGAGGTTCAGAGAGCTTGGTGGTCTTATCAGGGCAGGGGGAGATATTGCCAGGGAAAAGGACCACAAACTTGTCACCAAGGTTGACATCCATAAAGGAAAGAGGATGTCCAGGTCCCTCGAGCAGCAGGTTGCCGATGAAATGATCCATAAGCGGAACAAATACGCCAGGGTCATCAACAAAGGATCGCTGATCGGTGTAGTTAATGGCTTGGCGGTAATGCAAGGAGATGAATCCCTCTCAGAAATGTCTGGTATAGTAACTAGAGTCGCTGCAGAAGTGACCCCTGCTTCCTCCAAGGACGAGGGCAAGGTCATAGCCACAGGAAGACTTGGTGAGATAGCAAAGGAATCCGTCCAGAACGTATCAGCGGTTATCAAGAACATTACAGGGAAGGATATCTCTGACTACGATCTACATATTCAGTTCCTAGATACATACGGTGTTGAGGGTGATTCCGCCTCGATCTCAATTGCAACTGCGGTGATCTCAGCTTTGGAGGGTGTCTCTGTGGATATGTCCCTTGCAATGACAGGATCCTTGTCGGTCAGAGGGGAAGTCCTACCGGTCGGGGGAGTCACGGCAAAGATAGAGGCAGCAGCCAAATCAGGTTTGAAACGCGTCCTTATACCTAGATCCAACATCAATGATGTCCTACTTGAGGATAAGTATGAGGGTAAGATAGAGATCATACCTGTGGCCAATATCAAAGAAGGTACTCACCCATGCATTGATGGCGGATTCAAGGAAGGATTCCATTGTCCACAAACTGACCCGATTCGTTCCAGATTCCCTTAAGTTCCCCTCCAAAGGTCCACAAACAGCCTGAACCTTCTGATAGGGATCAAATGAAGGGTCGGTCTTATTGAGATGAGATGTGAAAATATCTTCCACAATGGCCCAAAGGGCCTGGTTGGACAGAGTGTTTTAAATATCATTATATTTTAACGGGACACCGGTCCAAATAGTCCTTCTAGGTAGGGGGATGAATTGCTGCGGAAAATGAATAAAGCTTTATAAGAAAAGGATATTGACCGCACAAGCCAGCTAGTTCCCTGGTATGAACGGACGTAGATTTGGAGGACATCTGATGTCTAAGGAGACATGTTTAAGAATGCTCGGCATCTTCATGATGCTATCTCTGGCCCTCTCGGCTTTTCTTATCCTGCCAGAGAGTGCTTCGGCAGAGGGAAATGTGAACTTGAAGGTACTGGTCAAGAACCAGAAAGAGGAGAACCTCAACTCCGCAATGGTCTACGCTCTAAACGTACATACTGGAACGGAGTATGACCTAAGCTGGAGTGAGTCAGTTGGATGGTTCGAGGCTGATGTGCCCCCGGGCACTTATCAGGTCTTTGCATCCTCAAAGGGATACACATCCCCCCAGGAACCCCAGATGGTATACGGGATTTCCGAGGAAAATGAGGATGGCCCCCAGATCATTATCAAGCTCACTAGGATAGGAAATCGAGCTGATGTAAGGATCAGGGTCACGGACGGACCGGTCCCTGACGATGATTCCGTTGCGGATGCCAAGGTCCATGTATTCGATGGGAATGGCGGTCACCTCATGGAAATGACCACACCCATGGGTTGGGCCAACTTCTCAGCACCCACCGGAAATCTTCACATCCTTATAGCAAGTGAAGGTATGCTTGTTTACAGCATGAACGTGATGGTGAACGATACGCACCCCTACACAAAGACCGTCCAGCTCATGGATGAACCAGCCGGTGATGTTGGATCCTACAGGGCCATGGGAATCGTAAAGAGCGGAAAGGTATTCGTTCCTGGTCTTGAGATCCATATCTGGGACCAGAACAACGGTCATATGGTACCCGTGGATACCGCTGAAGATGGCGCTCTTTCAATTCCTCTTTATAACTCCACCTTCCATATTCTGGTTGAAGCAGAGGGTTATGAGCCATATTGGAAAGCCAGCATAGATCTCAATGCAGGAGACCACTATTACAGGCCCGTCAACAATACCTTCTCCATGAAAGCTATCGAGACAATGGAGTCAAAGATGACAACCATCGATCTCGCTGCTGAAGATGGGATAATCAACCCAACGATCACTACCGTTTGGACCATGGATGCAAATTCCAGGATCTTCGGTACACCCAATCCCTTTGGTAATCCAAGGATGCAGGTTAGCGGTGTCTTCCCTTCATCGGACTGGCTCGTTCTCGAGGCATCCGAAGTAGGAGCAGCGGAAACGGTCCTAAACGAATTTGGACCTGCCTGGATGGATACTGAATACTTCTTTAAGGTCAATGACGAAGCTTACCAGGCCGACCTCGAAGCATACGATGTGACCATCGAAGGACTTCTTGGGGGAATTACAGAGGCTGGCGTTAATCCAGTAGCCACCATGAGTACTGATTACACCACAGAGCTCGGATACGAATCTGATGACGATCTCAGGGTCGAGATCTACTCCCTCATGGATGGAGAGACCATTGAGGTCATACTACCGGATGATTATGAGATCCTTGGAGAATTCGATGAGGATGAAGCTATGAATCCCGATGGTAATACATCAAGGCTCATGGTCTACCAACCCATCGAGTTCAATGCAAAGAAAGAGGTCAGGCCGGTTGCCGATCTGGACTTTATATCCTCTATGGATTCATACAAGGTCGATGACAAGAAATACATCGTTGATCTCTTTAAGAACCTGACACTCTCCGCCAAGGGATCGAGCGATCCCGTGGGAGATATCGTTGAATATCACTGGATGAACATTCCCTCCTCGGCAAGGATCTGGATCGAGGATGAGAATCTGTCCATCTCTGAGATCACCAATGACCTGGATGAGATTGTGATCCAGTTCACACAGAACTCAAATCAATTCATCAACATAACCCTTCAGGTCATTGATTCCTCCGGAAGGAATTCAGAAAAGGTGGATTATGTCAACATCATGCCTGATTCAGCCGCACCTTCATTCGTTAACTACACCCTCTCCGAGGAGGTAGAGACCGATGGAGAGGTGACAGAATTCGAATTGATGAGTGAACCTTACACCATTGACGAGGACAAACTGATCGAGTTCAACGTAACGGCCGAAGACAATGGCGAGGTAGTTGATTATATCTGGACCTTCTCCGACGACTCTGGTTCCCTGAATGGACAGGTTGTGACCAAGAGGTTCGCAGATCCCGGGAACTACAATATCTCCCTGGTCCTTGTGGATGCCGTAGGAAACAGGAAAGAGGTCGCTAACAAGTCGATCACCGTCAATGACATCACAGATCCAATGGCCGTCATCAAGCCCTTCGATGAGGGGGATGAGGGAATAAAGATCGGTGATGATATAGAGTTCAATGGAACTCAGTCCTATGACCCAAGGTCCGTTGAAGATATGACCGAGGGCCTCGAGTTCGAGTGGTTCTTCTATGAAGAAGGAGACGAGTATAAGAACCAGACCTCCATGGGGACGGGGGACGTCATTGCTTTTGCCTTCGATGAGCCGGGAGTGTTCAGGATCAACCTGACTGTGACCGATTCTGCTGGCAACATGGGATGGACCGAGAGGAACATCGTGATAAACGGAGTAGACCTCACGGTTGAGAACATGGAGTTCATCAAGCCCGATGTGAATGATCTTATGGAAGGAGAATCTATCAAGATGTCCATCCTGATCAGGAACAGCGGAAAGGTCGATATGAACGAATCCGTTGATGTCATCTTCTACAAGAACGATGAAAAGAAGATCAAGAGCCATACCATCGACGGTGGACTGGATGCTGGTGAGATCTACTACTGGAACTTCACTTTCACACCCACTTACAGTGGAGAGATCGAGTTCAAGGTCGTCGTGGACCCGGATAACATGATCAAGGAGGACACTGATGACAACAACGAGATCATCAGACCTGCAACCATCAAGACCGAGGATAGCAAGCTCCTTGATTATTGGTATGTGATCCCGATCATCATATTGATCCTGATAGCAGTGTATGTCGTATACATGAAATACACCAGGAACATGTGGGGATACGAGCCAATAGTTGAGTGGTGGAACAAGAGAAACGGATGATGGTAGATCAGGAACCAAACCATGGGGAAGGGGTTTAGGCCCCTTCCCCTTTTTTTTATCTGGAAATTATTGATCAACACTAATCATTTTAGAATTTCCAGACCCGCACAGTAGTTTCTGTAATTGACGGTCTACTGCTGCTGGGTCTTGAACTTGCATATCGACTTGTAAGCGACGGGAGCAAGTTACAAGATTTTTTAACATTGAAATTCTTGATCAATTCAAAACCAATTTATGATTTCAAGGTCTGAATTAGACCGTCAAAAACATGAATCATTCAGCGGACTTGTGAAAAAGTAATGATCTGAAATAGGTTTCTTATTCTGTAATACTCGTAACTTGCTCTCGTTGATTTGATTTTGCCACGCAAGTTCGAGATCCATCCTCCTTAGAAGGATGTCGTAAATTCCTTCCGTCAAATTAAAACGTATCGGAATTTCGACATACTGCACCAATTTATCCGTCGATTCTTCATTTCATTGTGCGTACCTTGAAATTCCAAAGAGATTATCCTGAGATCATCAATTTCAAGGTCTGAATTAAACCGTCAATTATAAATTTCATTCAGCGGACTTGTGAAAAAGTAATGATCTGAAATAGATTTCTTTTTCACAAGAATCTATCAAACCGGTCCTTCTTTGCTTTACAAATGGGACAGATCAGTGGTGGCTCTTCCCTTGCGCAAAGATAACCACAAACGGTACAACGCCAAACAGGGAGGGGGGTCCTCAAAGGTCCTCCACCGGTAAGAGCTTCCATCCTTGCCTCATCCTTCTCTTTTTTGTTCTTCTTCCTTTCTTCTTTAAGAGGCCTTCTTTCCGGGATGGGTTTCGGATCCTTCCTTCCAGCTTTGATATCATCATCCACATAGAGTGCGCAGTAACACGCTCCGAATTCCCCAAGGTCAGGGTCCCTGTAATCACAAGGGCATATGATATCCCTGTCTTCTTCCTTGTTCCCATCGGATAATCTGCATGGACAGGCCTGGTAGCCGTATCTCCCCTGATTCATTAACAGGCCCCAGACAAGCTCCTTGGTGAACTCGGTATCGGGGTTGAGGTGGTATCCACCTGCTTCAGCTTCCTTATCAAGCCTCATGAACAATTTGTCTATCTCTTCTTCAGTAGGTTCTGTCGAATTATCCTCAGGCATATCCGAGGGCCTCCTTTATCTCCTCTTCTTGGAAGCCCACAATGCACTTATCATCATTGATCACCATTGTCGGGAAGGAACATCTGGGGTTCCACTTCCTGACATCTGATTCCACCTCATCCCTAGTACTTCTATCTAGAGTGTCGACAAATATATAATTATAGGAAACCCCAAGGCTTTCCAGGAGCCTCTTTGTCCTCTTACACCAGACACAGGTGCTGATAGCATAAAGCGTGATGTCTCCCTTCGGGTCCCCTTCCACTTCTATAAGCTGATACATCTCCTTTACCTCCTTTTATCCAGTCTCAGTTTGGTATCTGAGACGAAGCCTTCCTATAAATCCATTTTCCCATAAGAGAGAAAAGGAAAGCCATGCCCATCAGAATAACTATCGTTGCCCCTGGCGGTGTGTCCAATTCGATCGATAGTAGATTACCACATGTGGTCAGGAGCATCCCGGTTATCGATGCAGAGATCATCAATGTGAACAATCTCTTGGTGAAAAGATTGGAGATCGCTGCAGGTATCGTTAGCATTGCTAGTATCAGCACCACCCCAACAACCTTGATCAGAAGGGTAACGGTGAGGGCAGTCAAGATTAAGATAACATTGTTCAGGATCGAAACCTTAACACCGGAGATCCTTGCGAATTCCTCATCGAAGGCAAGCATCTCTGTGTCCTTGAAGAAGAGTAAAATGAAACAGTATACAATGGCCAGGATCACACCCATGATGATCAGGTCCTGTGAAGAAGTAAGGAGGATATTGCCGAAAAGGATCGCCTCGAACGAGAGGACGCTGACCTTGTTGCGGTCAACAAGGTTCAGGAAAAGGACCCCTGCCGCCATCCCCACCACCCAGAGTGCACCGATCGTGGAATCTTCCCTGTATCTTCGTTTGATAGGTTCAGATCCCAGCAAGAGAGCTGCACCTATTGAAAAAACAACTGCACCAAGCATCGGATCGAACCATGTGAGACCCAGGTTCTGAAGGTAATAGGCAAAACCTATCCCCCCGAATGAGGTGTGAGATATTCCCCCCGCAATGAAAACGTTCCTTCTCACTACCACAAGTGTCCCTATCACACCGCAGACCAAAGAAGCCAGTATCCCGGCGATCAACATCCTTTGGATGAAGGGAACATCGAGATAATCGAGAACATCCAACATCTTTTCATCACCTAATTGCTATGGTCATGGGGTGGAAGGACCCTGTGGGGGACTCCATGGGCTATCAGATCGACCGGGCACTGGTATGCTTCTTCCAACATCTCCGATGTTATCATCCTATCGTTATTGGAGAACATGTGCCTGTTCAGACAGGCAACTGTTGATACATGAGATGATATCACACCGATATCATGGGTCACCAGTATGATGGTTATCTCCTTGTTCAGATCGGTCAGCAACTTGTATATGGATTCCTCTACCTGTGCATCGACAGAAGCAGTGGGCTCGTCAAGGAGGAGCATCTTAGGAGAAGTGGCAAGAGCTCTGGCAATGAAGACCCTCTGCTTTTGACCACCTGAGAGCGCATCTATATGCCTGTCAATAAACTCCAGCATATCTACCTGTGACAGAGAATCTCTGACCACATCTTGATCCTTTCTTGAGTACCAGGGTTTCAATCCTTTGTTCCGTCTTCTACCCATCAGTACCACGTTCTTTACCGTGATGGGGAAATCCTTGTCGAAGGTGGAGTATTGGGGAACGTAACCCACGAACTTCCTACCTGAGATCGGGGGTTTACCATAGATCCTTATGCTTCCCTTGATGGGTTCAATAAGACCTAAAATTGCCTTGAGCAGGGTAGATTTTCCACCGCCATTGGGTCCTATCAATCCGAAGAACTCTCCGTGATCTATATCGAGATCGATCTCCTTGATGACGATCTCACCCTCATAACCTGCAGATAGATCCTTGATCTCCAGGGCTTTTTCGGATTTCATACCTGAGAACTCCTAATACCAATATTGAGATAATGTCTATTCAATGCTTCCTCCGAAGCCTTCTCTCATCTTTTCAGCCACAATTCTAAGGTTTTCCATATAATCAGAGGATAGAGGATCCACTGTCACCACCTTCCCTCCGATTGCATTGGCGATCTGGGAGGCACTTGATGTGTCGAATTGGGGTTCCACGAATACAACGGTAATGTTCTCGTCTCTGGCTTGATCGATCAGAGAGGCCACTCCCTGGGGTCCGGGTTCCTTGCCGCCCTCCTCAACTGATAATTGGATCAGATCGAAGGCATCTGCGAAATATCCCCATGCCGGGTGATATGTGAGGAATTTCATATTCGAGAATGTTCCAAGGTCCTCTTCAATGTCTGATAACAGATCGTCAAGTTAAGTTATGTATCCCTCATGGTTCGATCTGAATGATCCGGCATTATCCGGATCCTCCGCCTCCAATGCCTTCAAGACATTGTCAGCCATCTTCTTCATATTACTGGGATCCAGCCAGATATGGGGATCTGTCCCATCGTGGTCATGTTCATCTTCCTCATGATCATCCTCTTCATGGACCCCATGGTCCTCGAACGATACGACATCGATCCCCTCCGATAGATCCACAACCTTCATGTGTGATCCAGTCTCCTTTAGAGTATCCATATTGATCTCCTCGAACTCTACCCCGGATCCGACCTTGAAATAGATATCCGCCTTTGAGACCTTCAGCAACTGGCTGGGTGTGGGTGAATATGTATGCGGGTCCATGTTCTCGGGGACCATGACCACAACATTCACATCCTCACCAATGATACTCTGGACCATCTGTTTCTGAGGTCCTATCGAGACCACGATCATATCCAAGATATTATCCTCCTTCTCATCCAGACATCCAGATATCAGTAGGAAGGAAGATGCGACTATCATCAATGATATTGAAAGGACCAATCTCCTATCTCTCATACTTTAGCTCCTATGTTAATAATATATAAGATATTTATTATTAATAACTACTTACAGAATATAAAATAGTTAATAAATAATGGTCGCTATATAGTGAAATATTATTAACAATAGCTTTGGAAAAAGAAGGTGGTGGTTCAGATGCCGATCATCAGCGTATCATTGACAGAGAAGAACATAGATGTGATAGACAGGATGCAGGAGGCCTTTGGTCTCAAAGGCAGAAGTGAAGCGATAAGGACCTGTCTCAGATCCACCGAAGATGAGATAAGGGAAAGGGAGGGCCTAGTGGGTGAGATAGAGGGTGTACTTGTGGTGGTCCATGAGACCCACAATTCCAGGCACCTTGACCATATCAGGCATGATTTCAGAGAGATAATCGAGACACAGATCCATTCTCACCTGAAAAACGATAAGTGTCTTGAGGTTTTCATCATCAATGGGAATGCGGAAGAGGTAAGGCAGCTCATTACCGAGTTCAGGTCCACGGATGATATTGACTATGTGAAGTTCGTCCAATCTTGACATTTGATCCAATAAAAAAGAGGGATCCAACTATCTCTTAAAAAGTCCCCCATCATGGCCTGGTCCAGTTCAATTCCAGATAGGCAGGTTCTCCTTTCGTCCGACTGAATGCATAGACCATCCGCTTCCTGACAGAGTGGCTCAGTCTAATGGCTCTTGCAAGACCTTCCCAGGTATGCAGTTTCCCATGATCGGTGCAGTGGACCAAGAGGTCAGAATGGTCTTCTATTGAACCTGATGTATAGACCCTGAAATGTGTTCCATATTTAAAACCAGTCCGGACGAGGGCACCTCGTGACCGAAGATCTCTGTATACAACGTCTTTAAGATCATCTACGTCCTCATTCCTGACCACCCCTGTAAGGTAGGCGCTCTCTTCGTTTGAATATGCAAGTGTCCCGTTGAGGTCAGTCCCCAATCCCTCGTCAGAACCCACCTTCATTATGGGTCCTTTAAAAGATAGGAGCCCACCTCCAGGTACCTCGGCGGCCTCCTCAGATGTGAATTCTATCTTCATATTTCCTAGAGGTAAGGGTCCTGGCCCCATGGAGGTGGAGATCGAATAATATGTTACATCGAAATCTCCATCCACCACTGCTGCAAGCAATCCCATTCTCATCCCCTCCCTCCTCCTTGCTTCTGTGAACAGCTCTTCAATATCGACACTGTCATGCTCACGAAACACCATGATCCAGTTGTCGGCCTTTCCATTCTTTGGCCCTTGACCCCTAGGATAGACCATGAAGGTCCTATCCCCGTCACCCTGGATGTTCATACCTCTGTTCCTGATATCCCTGAAGACCAGATAGTTCTCAAGGAACCTTCTGCCGGAGGCCATACCTCTTACGAGCAGTTCGTGATGGTCCAACTTCTTTCCGCTCTTGGACCTTTTCACCTCGAGTCTTTTTGATTCCACAAGATATGCGGCCTCTATCAGGGAAAGCTCGGTTACCCCGCCGGACAAGGGTTTGCCGTAACAACCCTTGTTGATAAGAGTGGAAGCGGTCTTCCTGTCAGGGACAAGGATGGTATCACCCTTGATATACGGTAGCATTCACCCTGGTATCGACCTTTCCATGAAAAAGCTTTACATAAGAGCAGTCGATAATCGACGGTTTCGGGCGCATGCGTCCAGAAGGGAATCCAATGACGGACCTTTCGGAAACGATCTCAAGGGGCCTCCAGAGGGCAAAAGAGGAGAGGCTCAAGAAACTGGTCCTGGAAAATCCAGTACCTAGACACGTTGCCATTATAATGGATGGTAACAGACGGTTCGCGACCGAAGAAGGCAGAAGACCCATTGAAGGCCATCTTGCAGGCAAGGAGAAGCTTGAGGATGTTCTGGAGTGGTGCGTGGACCTCGGTATCAAGGTACCTGACAGTGTATGCATTTTCAACAGAGAACTTCAAGAGGGCGAAGGAAGAAGTTGACACATTGATGGAATTGTTCGAAGAGAATTTCTTAAAGATCGCATCGGATGACCGGATACATCGCAACAAGGTCAGAGTATCGGTCCTTGGTCAGAAGGAGATGCTTCCCGAGGGTCTAAGGGAAGCCATCGCGAAGGCTGAGAGGACATCCAAGGACTATAATGAGTACCTTCTTCAATCTGGCTGTTGCATATGGTGGCCGAGAGGAGTTGATCTGCGCTATAAGGAGGATATCACATGATGTCAAAGAGGGTATCATATCTGAGGAGGATATCGATGAGGACCGTGTCTCGAAGTACCTCTATACAGCCCCCTTTCCTGATCCGGACCTGGTGCTGAGAACATCCGGGGAGGTTAGGGTATCCAATTTCCTTTTATGGCAGAACGCTTACAGCGAATTCTATTTCTCCGATGTATACTGGCCCGGTCTGACCTTCTCGGAATTCCTGAAGGCGGTAAGGTCCTATCAGCTGAGACAGAGAAGGTATGGTATATGATCAGGAATCGTTTGTTTGGATAAGGTCAAGTGTGTTCTCGATCCTGTTCATTTCAACACCGGAGGTCCTCTTTCCAAGGAGAGCACCATTATCATTCACTACCATAGAGGCACCCAGGTGTGGTGATCCGAAATTGGCAGTTGAGATATTAACTTCCAATCCAAACAGGTCTGAAAGACCTGATATCTCATCCTCTGTGGCCTTAGGATGAACAACCATTCCCTTTGAGTTATGAGCAGCAACCGACCCCACGGTCTTGACACCTGCGATCGTTCCAGTTATTACCTCTACATCAAGGGTATCTGCAAGAAGCTCTAGGGATCTGGTCTGCAGGTCCGGATTGACAAGGGCGACCTTATCCGAAACGAGGATATTGTTGCCCCAAGCGGTATGTGGATCTTGCGATACCACTCCTGATATTCCCAATTCTTCCAGAGAGATATCAGCTGAACTGAAAACATTCACTAATTCGGGTAGATCATAAAAATAAGGGATCACGAATCCTTTCGAGTTGGCTCCGATCAAGGACCCATGGAGATTGGTACCTCCCAGAGTTGCCTTTACCCCTCTGACCTGGAGTGTTTCCTCAAGGTCGATCATGAATTCGTCAGAAGTATCAATGGGACAAATGACCGTGTCACCTATCGCCCTGCAGAAAACCCCAATATATGGATTACCGGAAATATCTGCAAGCTTCAGGGACATGGGGGGGACCTCCAAGTAGGAGAGGTTCACTCCTCTGGGAGTGTGACCTCTACCAGGTTCTGGTCCTTGAACTTGGTTGCCTTGACCTTGATCTTGTTTGGAGGATTCTCTATACCCCTTTTCCAGATAGCTTCGTTGATGGGAGTGTCAAGCCAGATATCTTCCTCATCCATCTTCATATGCTGTGCAATGTGAGACTTGATGATCTTGATCGCCCTGGGGGCCCTTTTAGTCCTAGGTGCGATCAGTACCTTCCTGAGTGGAACGGTGATGATCCTTTCTTCCATATCCTCTGCCATGTTTTTCACCCTGTTGCAACGTTACTTCTGCAGCTTGCTCCTTCTCCAGGTATGCCTTCTCGGGTGTGTAGTGAACCTTCTTGCGGTCCTCTGCATAACCCAGGCTGGCACCCTTCTGTTCATATTCACGGCCTTTATGAGCCTTTTCTTCTTTCCAAAGGGTTTGTGGCTGGACATGGTCCTACTTCCTTCTGATGCTTATCTCCCTCTTCTTGGGCTGAACCTGCTCAAGTAGCTTCTTGAGCGTGGCATCGTCCACTTGGCTGGGGAGTCTCCCTGATTGATATAGCGCGATCAATTGATTCTCGATGGAGTTGGCGAGTTCGGGGTAGCCAAGCCTTAACCTTCCAAGGCGCTCTTTCGCATCCGGTGTGAGCACCTGTCGAAGGACGGCTTTCTTTTGAGCTTCTCTCCTTCCTGATTCCTCCTCCATGGCCTCTTCCTGCTGTTGGGCCATCTGAAGCTGAGCCATCTTTTTTTGCCTGATGTTCTGAAGCTCCATATCGTCATTCGTCACCTTTACTTCCTCCAAAAAGGAAGGTCAACGATCAGTACTTTCCTAGTTCGGGATTTTCCGAAATAATTTCTTGAAGTACCTTCATAGGCGCAGTTGTCCAATAGGGACCTGCCCTTGGGCGTGACCTGTCTTCCCTCTCCCTTCACGGTGGCTACTAGTTCTGCTTCTTCCATCTGTTTCAAGGCCGTCCTGATTATAGAACCTGAGCCAAGGGCTACCTTGTTCGGTTTTGAACCCCTGTCTTTTGGTCCACAGAACTTTGCTCTGAGGTGCATTGTCCCGATAGGTCCGTTAATGTAGACCTTTCTCAAGATTGCAGCACCTCTGACGAACCACCAGTCCTCCTGGGTGGGTGCCTTCTCATTGAAGACAGATGTCTTCACGAAAGGTCCCCATTCTGGTTCCTGGATGGATTCAATGGTTTTGAGCTTGTCCGCGACCTTGGTTATCAGAAGATCAGCAGGTACGTCATATGCCGTGGTCATCTAGTGCCTCCATGCAATTCCAGTAGGGGGAATGTACCCTTACTAGAAGGGGATGTGAAGGGGCTCATACTATCTCTTTTATTTAAAGATTTCTTAGCCTTGAATTGGGGCCAGCATAGCTGTTTCTGTTCCTGGATGATGTCAGCTATCCCAGGATACCTCCTTTTCATCTTTAGGATCAGGGCTATTTTTATCAGAATCCTCATCCTTTTTTGATTCTTCGTTCTTTGACTTTTTCTTATTCCCATCTTTATTTTTTTCCTCCTCACCCTCGTCTGAATCCTCGCCTTCGGCTTTCTTCCTCTTCTTCTTCTTAGCGATCTTCAAGGAGATCACAAGGATCATTACCAAGAGGATCACGATCGAAAGAAGGCAGCCTCCGAAACAAGCTCCGACATTGTTAATGAGAAGAAAAGGCCCAACCTTGATCTCCAACTGGATATAGTCAGCTACACCAGGTCTCAAATCTAGATGAATTGTTGGATGGCCATCTGAGGTATCTACCTCAAGTTCTCTGATCTTAGTATCATTCCCTTTTCCAAGCCATGCCTTGAGACCAATTCCACTGGGGATCGATATTTCAATATCGAAATCCCAATTTTCAGCTGAATCGAGCTCTATCTTTCTCTCGAAATTTCCTAGTGGAATAATAGGATCGATATGGAAGGGCAGGATCGCATTTACATTGTTTTCACCTTCATCGCTGTTCGATGCTGCGTCGAGAGGGGCTAAAGTCCCAGATACTACGATCCTAAGGATGATCTCATCATCTCCAGTCATGTTCTCCCGATCACCATCGAATTCAAGAGTTTCATCTACCAGATCGATATCAATCGATTCTTCATCATCCGGGAGGATATCATTCAAGGAATCGGTAAAATCATCTTCGATCTTCTTCTCTATCTCTTCCCTATCGACCAACCCCATCAACATCAACAATCGGATCATATCTGATGTTAAGAAATCAAGCTCATATTCTAGAGCGGTGGTTATGTCCACCTCCTCACTGTCAAACTCCATGACTCCCAGGCCGAATGTAATATCAGCTGCGATATCCAACTCAATATCTGCCACATAGGTCGATCTCACCTCGGAGATATCGATCATACCAGAAATGGATAGAATCTCTCCTGAGATATTCGGCGCAAGTGTGGAACCTATAAGCTTCCTACCTGGAACGTAATCATAGATTCTCCTGTCACCATCCGTTGATACAACTGTCTCTCCTATCAATACCACGTGCTGTGGTGCCTTCACTTTGACAGTGAACCTGTCATCATTGAACGGGTCCAGATCATGATAAACCTTCAATCCACCATTCAGGAGCCCCATCACATCCTCCTCATCATGATCTTCCAGGATATCCAGCTGGGTATCTTCGGTGGTTGTGATCGTAGCAATTACCGGGTCATCGGAGCTCAGCAAGGAATCAAGCTCTGCTCCTAACATCGGTTTTCCCAATCCATCGATGGATGTATCGACCTCGACCTCCACCAAGATATCTGGATCGGAGAAAGTATCTATCAACGTATCCTGAACTTCGATTCCCAGCTGGTCGGAAATCTCCTCGAGGTCCGATTCCTGCACCACCCCTTCAAGGTGCGCGTACCTGATCAAGGATGCCGGGATCACCGGAGGAACCGTAATGGAGAGTGGAGCTTTCTCCAGAAGACTGGATCTGGAGGATGAAACAGAGATTATACTTGCCTCTGCTTCAACTCCGATGGTATCAAGGTCCTTCCAGTCAAGAATGACTTGTCCCGTGATGGTCTCTTCAACCGGGGCTATTGGATCTGGATCCTCAATATTGAAGGTGAAGTAGGATTCCGCATATCCTGACATGCCATCCACCTGGACGAAGTAGTCATCCCCATCCTTTCCGGATGAGGTGGATATGACATCCAGTTCGACCGCACCGTCACCAATGGGATCGAAGGATGTGGGTATCCTGTAATTCATCAGTTCTCCTTCTTCAGCGAGAAGGGTAACAGTCCTCTGATATTCGAAACCGCACATGAACTGAGAGGTGATGAAATGGTCCTCTCTGCCCTCATCGAGGAGGTTAATGATCTCCTGATCGAGATACCTGTTGATGTCCTTCTTACCGTTCACTATCATCGAATAGACCACAGGGGAACCTGGGTCTGCAGTACCTTCATCGAGAGTGGACACTGTGAATTGACCCGATATGACCTCGAACGTATCACCCTGGAAGGTATTCTCTGCAAGGCTCAATGCACGGTCCCAGAGTTTCTCCTCAACAGCAGATTCAGTCTCCGAAGGTGACAGTGAATAGTTCACTCTTATCTCATCAGCGGTCATCAATGTGGAATTGAGCCTGAGCTTCAACACCTGTATGTCGAAATATATGACCATGTCGAGGATACCATCGAATTCCACGGTGACATTGATCATCATTTCCTCGCCTGAAGCTCGTGTGATGCTTCCGGTTGCTGGATCCGAGATCGATCCAAGCGCTGGAATTCCGATAGCTGTCAACAATAGAACTATCGTGATGAATTCTAACCCCGTTCTATCCATGGATTACCATTGGTAATGTCATACAAAAGGTTTTTTCTGTATCATTATCTCATGTATGGTGATGTTCAAAGAGCCATTGAAGACTATCATCGGCCATATTGATGACTACCCGGAGAAGCTGACACTGGTCTGTCCTAAGGACCTGGGGGAAAGGATCAGGTCAATTATAATGGAGCTCGGTCTCTTCGATCCTGATAGGTCCATTGGGACAGATGATAGTATCCATTTCCCGATCCTTGTTGGATCATCGAAGGAGATGACCTCCCTTATCCAGAGAATAGAGGACTTCGGTGAAGAAGTTGAATTGATGGGGTCTAATGGATCGACAAAGAGAAGGGCGGTCCATAAGAATCCGTATGAGAGGGTGATCGAGAAATTGAGAGATGAATTGGACGATGGTTCATTGAGGCTCGTTCCAAGGAACTATGAGTTGATCGGTGATTGCTGCATATTGAAGGTCCCTGGGGAACTTAGTGATCACTTCGGCATAATAGGGCAGGTTTTCAAGGAAGTGCTTCGGTCTAGGTTCGTTCTGAACGACACCAGGGGCATCCATGGAGAACTCAGAGAGCCTGATATGGAGGTGATCCTGCCTCCCGAGAACGGTGAATACGAAGTGGTCCACAAGGAAGGATCGGCAAGATATGTACTGGATCCAAGAAGGATCATGTTCTCCTCCGGCAATATCGACGAGAGAATGTTCTTCCCCAGCAGGATCGCTGATCTTCCAAGACCTCCAAGGTTGGTTGTCGGTGACAATGGATCACATATTAGAGAGATCGTGGTGGACATGTTCGCTGGGATAGGTTATTTCACAATTCCCCTTGCATTGGACTCTGATGATGGTCTATCCATATTTGCAGTGGAGCTGAATCCGATCTCTTACACCTATTTGAAAAGGAACATTTCCCTTAACAAAGTGGAAAAGAAGATTACCCCAGTGCTTGGAGATAACAGAAACGTACTCCCGGATGGGATCGCTGACAGGATATTAATGGGATTTGTAGGAGGAACTATTGAATATCTACCAAAAGCTTTTGATCTACTGAAACCAGAAGGAGGTTTCATCCATCTTCATGATACAATTGAGACCGAGATCGGGATAGAAGGATTGTTCTTAAACATAGGTGAAATCCTCCCTGGTGACAAGCGAGCTGAACTCATCTATTCAAGAAAAATTAAATCCTATGCTCCAAGGATCGACCATGTGGTCCTTGATATCAAGGTCACTCCAGTAGGATAAGATCGAATTCCATCCTATTCGGATGATAATGTATTAAAACAAGTATGGTTATTTTAAGGTTGGTGGACCGATGAAGAACGTCATCATTGCAGGAGGCGGGGATGTGGGTTATTCCCTTGCAAAGACACTCAGCGAGGAAGGTCACAACATCACCGTTGTGGAAAGGAACGATGCCATTACCGAGAGGCTCGAGGCTCTTGATGTTCTGGTGGTTGCAGGAAATGCCGCCTCTCCTTCTGTTCTGGACCGAGCATACGTGAACTCAGCTGATTTCTTCATTGCGGTCACTGGAAAGGACGAGATCAATCTGGCTGCCTGTTCCATTGCAAAGAACAGGGGCTGCAAGACACTAGCTAGGATAAACAGTGAGGATTACATTCAGAAACCGGTCACCACGGATGAGCTTACTGAGGTGGGGATAGATGTAGCCTTCTGCCCCGAGCTAATCTCATCCACACATATGTCGAACGTTCTCTCCATTCCACTTCTGCTGGATTCTCCGATGTTCGGGAAGAAGCTTCTCAGGATCGTGGAGAATAGAGTGGATCGGACCTCGAAGTCAGTTGGCAAGGAGATCAAGAAGATCAAGATACCAAGAGAGGTGACCCTTGTGGCCATTTTCAGGAACGAGGAGGTCCTGATACCCAAGGGCAATCTTAGGCTCGAACCGAACGATAGGATCCTCGCTGTGATACCAAAGGACCTTGAAGAGGATGTATCGGAGAAACTCACCAAATTAATGGGAGTTCCCAAAGCTACAGCACAGAAGAGGACGGTTGACAGGGTCATGATCGCTGGAGGATCCAGGATAGGTTTTCATCTTGCAAAGATATTGTCCGAAAGGGAGATGTCTGTCATCCTGATAGAAGAGGATGAGGAGAGATGCAAGGAAATATCCGAGAAGCTACCAGATGTTCTTGTTATTAACGGAAATCCATCCGATAAGGACCTTCTGAAGGAAGAAGGCGTCACCGAGACAGATGCATTCCTTGCTGTAACTGAAAAAGAGGAGGTCAACATCCTTACTGCCCTCCTTGCAAGACAGTACCGGGGCCCTCAGATCGATCTCCCTTGTAGACAGACCGGGACTGAAATCCATCCTGGAAGAGGTCGGGATCGACCTTGTAATCTCCCCAATGGAGGTCACACTATCCACCATATTGAAGTATTTCCACAAGGAAGATTTCAATACACTGGGAACCCTGAACCTGGGAGAGGTACAGGTCATCGAGCTCAAAGTAAGGGATAAGGCAAAATCGGCAAACATGAGGATAGATGCAATAATGAGGTTCAGGAAGAGGGAGATGGTTATTGGGGCAATAGTAAGAGAGGGGAAGATCATCATCCCCAGGGGTGACACGTTCATCCATCCAAAGGACAGGCTGATGATTTTCACAAAGAGCAAGCTTGTGAAATGGGTCAAGGACCATTTCTGAATTTTAAGGGGAATGTTATGCAGAAGGACAGGTTCATCACCGCGGCAACCAGGATGACAATGGCGGTGCTGGTCCTATTCATGATCTCTTTCGCTATTGATATCGCCTATGGTGAACTATCCTGGACCAATTTCCATTTCTTTCTTGTACCCTGGTTCTTTGGGTTCCTTATCTACATGATATTCTCTTTCAAGGAAGCAGGTTACAGGTTCTTCAGAAGGAGGACAAGGTTCTCCGTGGCCATTTTCTCCTTCATCTTCATGATATTTCTAGGGTCTCTTCCCTTCATGTTCACTGAAAGGATGGACCCGATCTCCGCAATTTTCGAATCCGGGGCCGGATTCACTACCACAGGTCTCTCCAATCTGGATGCAAAGGAATTTTTAGATATTTCACACGGGATGCTTTTCTTCAGGGTTTCCATCCAATGGATGGGAGGTCTGTTCTACCTGGTCTTCGCATTTCTGTTCCTCTCTGATATCAGTGATTCCGCCCAGAGGTCTGTGGACCGGAAGATCTTTTCAAGGATCGGCCTCGTTCCAACCCTCTCCTCCTTGATCCAAAAACTCACCATCGCATATGGTCTTTTCACAGTAATATCAACACTTTTCTTTTATATCGGCGGCAGGACCTTCTTCGATTCGATCTGTCTATCCATGGCGACCGTGTCCACCGGTGGTTTCTCGTCAGAGGGCAGGATACTGGGGGAAGGAACCCTGATCTTACTGGTCATCACGACCTTCATGTTCCTTTCCGGTATGGGATATTATGTCCATCTCTCACTTCTTTCAGCCAGGGGGAGGAGCAAGACGATCTTCGATACCGAGAACATCACCTACATGATAATAGCCCTGACCGTTCCTGTTCTTGGGTCCATGATACTTCTTTCGAATGGATCACCCTTAGGAAGGTCTGTGCTGAACGGTCTATTCATCACGATCTCAGCCTTGACCACCACCGGGTTCATGGTGGAAGGAATGGGACAATGGCCTGATTCCATCAAGGTCCTTCTACTTCTCCTCATGCTCCTTGGGGGTTCCTCACTATCCCTGGCCTCCGGCTTCAAGGTACACAGGTTCTTCCTTCTCATCAAGGGTTTCCTGGCAGAAGTGAAGAGGAGCTCACATCCCAGTGCTGTCTTTTCGATCAGACGGGGTGAAGGCAATTACTCTGATAAAGCCCTGGAATCAGCGAACATGTCCTTCTTTTATCTTTTCAGCTTGCTTGTTGTATCCGTCAGCTTGATACTGTTTTTCCACGGAGACCTTTTCGAAAGTTTCACATTGTGCGTCACTTCGATCTCGAATTCCGGGATCGCCTTCGGAACATTCTCCACAGCTGAAGGAATAAGTTCACTGAACTGGTTCCTGAAGATAGTCCTAATGGTGATAATGGTACTCGGAAGGTTCGAGATCCTTCTCCCTCTATATGTGATGACCTTAAGGGGACGGTCCTTCACCGGCTGAGCTCAACACAGTCGAGATCCTCTGGCATCTTAACGTTATCGAACACTTCCATTGCCTCTCTTAGAAGGATCTCATCTTCACCTTCTCGGGAATATCTTGGGGAGGAATGGACCAGATAAAGGGACCTAGCCTTTGCTTTCATAGCTGTTAGGGCAGCCTGCTTCGCAGTGGAATGCTTGTATTCAATTGCCTTCTGCTCCAGTTCAGATGAAAAGGTTGCTTCGTGGATCAACATGTCCACACCTTTCATCAGTTCCACGATGGAAGGGTTCGGGCAGGTATCTCCGGTATAGCCTAGGGAATACCCATCCCTTGGCGGTCCCATGACCATATCCGGTGTAACGATCTTATTGACGCCCTTGGTGGTGATTGAAACAGACTCACCTTTTTGCAACCTTCCCCATAGAGGCCCCTCAGGGATCTCCATCTCTATTGCGGTTTTCCGATTGAACCTCCCAGGCCTCTGTTCCTGGAAAACCCTGAATGCCAGAGAGGGGATGGTATGGTCGGCATTGGATGCAAGGACGTCAAGTTCTCCCACCCTGAAATTATCCCCATCCTTCAAAGCTATGACCTTCATCTCGAACTTTGGGTTGAAACTGCACATAGTCATGGCCTTTTCGAAGGACTCGACTATGCCTTCAGGGCCGTAAATCATCAATTCTTGTGACCTGTCGTTCAAAGACATTGTCTGGACAAGTCCAGGAAGACCAAGGAAATGGTCTCCATGTAGGTGCGAGATCAGAACGGCATCCAATTTGTTTGGGGATAATGGAGAGAAAAGGATCTGGCGCTGGGTTCCCTCCCCGCAGTCGAGGAGTATATTCGTCTTTCCTGAAGTGACAGCAATGGAAATGGGATTCCTTCTCTTTGTGGGCCAGGAACCCCCCGTTCCAAGGAAGCAAATCCTCATGGAGGTCGAAGGACAGGGGTTTTGAATAAGTTTTCGGGAGAGATACGTTGGAAATGAATTATAATAGGTCCGCGATGAACGGTATTGTGATGAATGATGTTGGAAGTCAGGATGGAAAATGGTACTTACCGGGTTGCTCCTTCTAAGATCATATGTCTTCTCAGGAGCTATGCGGAACATGCTAGGGAACTTGGTAACGAGGTCCCTCCATGTCCGAGGTTCTTTCTGAAACCACCCTCCTCCCTGCTGCCGAACCACGGAACCATCATTGTTCCGGAAGGGACATCAAAGGTCCATCACGAGGTCGAGCTGGCAGTTATCATGGGAAGGGGAGGGAAGTTCATTCCTGAGGATGATGTTGCATCGCATATACTCGGTTATACCGTTATGCTGGACATCACAGCCAGGGACCTTCAGGATGAGGCCAAGTCCAAGGGTCTCCCTTGGGCCGAAGCAAAAGGATTCGATACATTCGCACCTATAGGACCGGAGATGGTCAGTTCCGGATCCTATTCCTGGAAGGGCAGGTCTATCTGGCTGGAGGTCAATGGTGAGAAGAAGCAGGATTCTTCCACCGATCTTCTTCTCTGGCCAGTTGAAAGGATCATCTCGATCATCTCCCGTTCCATGACTCTTGAAGCAGGAGATATCATAATGACTGGGACACCTGCGGGTGTAGGACCTCTTGTTCCAGGTGACAGGGTCCGGGCGGGTATTGACGGTATCGAAACCCTTGAGGTCGATGTTGTGGCAAGTTCAGGATCAGGATAACAGAGGGATTGATATGGGATCCAAGAAACATAATGAGATCGATGGTTTCAGAGGAAAGATGGCCGGTATGATGAAGGATGAAGGAAAGCTGATCTCCTACCTTCAGAACACTTCACATCAAATGAGAACTCCCTTGACACTTATCAGATCCTATACTGAGCTTATACTTGCAGAGCTTTACGGGCCATTGAACCCGGAGATCAGCGACAAGATGGAGACCATTTCAATGAACCTTGAGGAGATGACATACTTCGTGGACCAGGTCCAGGATATGGGATTCATTTCATCCGAAGACTCCGGTGTTGAACTCAAGGAGAGTGACATCTCACTACTGGTGGACAAGATAGCTTCTGACATGTCTCAACTCGGGAAGCCCCGAAAAGTCACATTCTCCCTTGAAAATATGGAGGTATCTCACCTTGTTGTTCTTGATCAGCACCTGACAAGAAGAGCTCTCTCCCATATTCTAAGGTATGTTGTCTCAACAGCTCCCTATGGTCACGATATCAAAGTTGCCCTAAAACCGGGAAAGGAACGGACACTGGTTATCATCTTCGGCTTCGGTCAGGTCCTGGACCCTGACCAAATGACAGCTATCGTCAGGTCCATGTCTGAAACTGAATCAAGGCTTACCACAATGGAATGGGAGAAGCTTTCTCTCCCTATCACCAAAGCCCTTATGGAGATGCAGGGAGGAGACCTGACGGTCCTGGAGGATGATACTGATAAGACTGTTTATGTTCTCGAGTTCCCCAATAGATGATGCGGAAAATGCACTCATGTCACCATCAATCATTTAAAGACAGTTGAACCTCACCTATTGTGGAGTATAACGGGTCTTCCATACGCTTGTGGATACTTCCAATCAGCGTAATGCTTCTTCTCCAGTTGCTGGCTGCACCCGGAGGAGGAGAACCTGACAATGCTCAGTTGATGCGTTCTGTCGATCATGAGTGGCTCATTCTCGTATACATTGCAGGGGATAACGACCTGGGACAAAATGGTGATTACGGGAACGCTGCTCTTATGGACCTCGAGGAATTGGAGAGTTCCATTCCACAAAGCGGTGTCAGGGTCCTTGCTCTGACGGACCTGAAAGGCCCATCGAACTCGAAGCTCTATGATGTCAGACCAGATAATACAACGGGCATCCATTCGCCCACGATCCCGCTTTCGAACCTGGACCCATCCTGGACAGATGAGATCAACAGCGGAAGCGGAAAGACCGTCCAGAAGTTCATCGAGTTCGCACTTACCAATACAACTTTCGATCGGTCCATGTTCGTGATGTGGGACCACGGTTCCGGATGGTACATCAATGGAGATGTATCCAAACCTCCTCAGACCCGTGGTTTCGCACAGGACCAGAGTTCTGGGAGCATGATGTACCTTGATGATCTCAGGGATGCCTTTCAGGATGCAGAAAGTACAATCGGACCCTATGAGTTCGATATCATTGGGCATGATACCTGCTATATGGGCATGTTGGAGGTATTCTATCAGCTTGCACCATGGTCAAAGATCGCAACCGGTTCCATGGATGAACAGCCCTGGTATGGTTACAATTATACCTTCATATCATCTCTAGATGGAGAGGGTCCCCATTCCGCTTCGGACCTCGTTTCGAGCATGGTGGACCTCTTCGAGATCGAATACGGTTCGAGCTCCGATAGTTATCATACCATCGTGGCAGCTGACATCGAGGTCCTAAAGTCAGAGTTCATCGGGATCTGGGATATGCTTTCCAGGTCACTTTTGTACAGGATGTATTATCTGGAGGAGGAGGAGAATGGCCTTTTCAACTCCGTAGTTGGAAGGACCGAGATCGTGGGGATCGAAAGTCTGGATGTAGGGTCACTGCTCTCAGAGCTTATAACAAAGGACATAGAAGGGAACATCACCGACCTTGCTAGGTCAGCAAAGGCGATCTATGATCGGATGGTTGTGGATTCATGGATCAAACCCGATGGCAGGAATCCCAGGGGTACAGGGATCACTGTCTATCTGCCTCGAAAGGAGCTTCCTTACAAATCGATATATGACGGATCATCAGGTTTCTTGAACCTTACAGCAGACTCGTTCTGGGATGAGATGATAAGGGAGTGACCAGGAACCTAGTGAGAGATTGAGGTTGAACCTTTCAATTATCGATGTATCCGGGATCCCCGATCGTTTTGATCTGAAGATCGATGCGACTGATGCGAGCGAACCTTCCCCCACACCGATCGAAGGGGTGGAAATCGTCGTGAACGATACGCTACTTGGTCTCACTGACGAGAATGGGACGTTCGTCGTTAACGATATCTCACCTGGACTTTATACTGTAGAAGCTGGATTCGGTGAGCTTTTCGACATTGCCTCCATCAAGGCTCTGAACAGACCTCCTATCCCTGCGATCACCGATGAAAATGAGTTCCTCCTTGAAGGTCTCGAACTGACATTCCATGGTATAGATTCTATAGATCCGGATAGGGACCTCCTTTCCTTCAGATGGGACCTGGATGACAGTGATGGTCTGGATGATGTAGACTCCATTGATGGAACGGTCAAGGTCACATATCCGAATGAGGGGACAAGGACCATCAGGCTAACCGTGAACGATTCCGAGGAATCGGCCTATATTGACCGGACCATCGAGGTCCTTAACAAAGATCCGATAGCCAGGATCGAAACTGACCTAGACCCGATCCTGGAGATCGGTGAGGATGAGACCTTTACCCTCAACGGCTCCCTATCATATGATGTGGCCGCGGATATGGATGAACTCGAATACAGGTTCCTTCTGGATGGTTCGGAATTGAACAACTGGACGAAGGACCCACTTTTCATTCTGTCGATCCCGGATTCGGGCCTCCATACACTTTCGCTTGAGGTCAGGGACATGGATGGGGGATCGGGAACCGATTCGATGACAATCCAAGTCCTCGAACGCGATCCCATAGCGGTACTTACAGGTCCAACCTCTCTTTTCGAGGACCAGCAGGGAACCTACATCGGCAACAGGTCCTTTGATACGCCTTCGGATATGGACGATCTTCATTTCAGTTGGTTCGTGGACGGCTCGGAGGTTTCTTCAGATGGTGGTCCGGTGATCACGGTGGCTTGGGAGACTTCAGGTCTTCATAGAGTGATGCTCGAAGTGACCGACGATGGTTTCAGGACCGGGATCGATGATCCGGCCAGAGCGGAGATCGAAGTCCAGGTCATGAACAGACCTCCTCAGGCCAAGGTCTCAGGTCCCACCCAGATACCGGTGGAAAGCAAGGTGAACCTTTCAGGTTCCCAAAGCATAGATACGATTTCCGATCTGGATGGTCTTCTTTTCAGCTGGGATACGGACGGGGATGGAGAGATCGATAGTCAGGGCATCTGGGTCGAGTTCACACCTATGAGAGAGGGCAACCTTACCGTTATGCTTCAGGTCAAGGATGATGACGATGACACCTCCACGGTCTTCCATTACATGAATGTGGACAATATTGCCCCATTACCAAATGTTTCCATACCGGAGACTGCATGGGAGGATGAAATGCTGGATATCGGGGTGAATCCTGGATGGGACTCTTCCGGTGATGAGGGGAGTCTTACAGTTACCTGGGAACTTGATGGAGTGGTGATAGCTGAAGGTCTGGAAGCCCCTGAGATCTCCATCTCTTCTTCAGGAACCCATGAGATCAGTGTCACAGCCACTGACGACCAGGGTGTGGCCGGTTACAACACATCATTCATTCTGGTGAAAAATCCTTTTCCCAATGTGGTCCTTGGAGGTATTCCGGTCAAGATAGATGTAGGTGAGAAGTTCACCGCAAATGGTTACCGGTCCACAGATAATCCATCGGACCTACCCTTCCTGACCTTCGAGTGGCTGGTAAACGGCGAGGTCCAGGAGGGAAAGGTGGACAAGAATACAACATTCGTCTTCGATTCCCCTGGAAAACGGACCATCGGACTCAGGGTGACCGATGATGATGGAGATTCATACATGGTCGAACTATCAGTGGAGGTCGAGGATGACCCCCTCCTCTCAAGGTTGGCCGAATTCGCTCTGTCACTCACAGGTCTTGTAGTGATATTGGTAATATTGCTCCTTCTCCTTATCCTGGTATTCAGGGTCAGATCAAAGATGAAAGAGTTGGCCCCTCCTAATAAAGGTGAAAAGAACGAAGAAGAGGAAGCAGGTCCGACCATGGAAACAGGTGAGGAAGAGAACATTCCGGACCATGAAGGGAAGATGATATCCAAGGACCTTGAAAAGGAACCTTTGAGGAAAGAAGGTCAGGTACCTCGGTCTGTTCCACCCCCACCGGACATGTCTCCTCCGGAGATACCTGATGGACCCGGACCTGGAAGGGTAGATCTTCCGGAATTCGATAAAGGTCTGTTCGGATGATCCGATCTTCAATAGTTCTTTATCCGGTATGATCGATATACCCCGGGGAATTATTGTGTCGATCCACTCCAGGTACCTCATGGTCGTTTTCCTCATTGTTGCTTTCACTCTTGTTGGTGTGAGTAGGTATATGGGAGATCCGGAGGAGCCGGATCAAACCGGGCCCCCTTCAAGAATGGGTCCTGTTACGTTCATCAATGTTTCCAAGGAGACAGGGCTTGAGGGTATAAAGGGCAACTACTTCTCCTGGGGGGACCTGGACAGGGATGGTTATCAGGACCTTCTGATAGATGGAAAGAAGTTGTTCAGAAATGGAGGTCCTCCATCATACCAATTCATTGATGAGACCTCCCAGGCAGGAATAGGTTCCAATGTGAACAGTGGTGTTTTTGGAGATTACGATAACGACGGGTGGTTGGATATATTCTGTGGTGGCGGAAAGGGTTCCGACGATCATCCGGATTATGAGGATATCCTATGGCACAATGAGAGGGACTGGACCTTCTCGAGGGTCCCGATTTCGGACCTCACACCTCATGATACCTTTCCCACAGTTGCTGCTGGATGGTCCGATATGGACCGGGACGGTTGGCTCGATCTCTACATGGTCAACTACGAGGATTCCTCTCTCTCCGGTTATTCGGACCATTTCTGGAGTGGATCGGGTAATGGGAGCTTTTTCAACTCCACCATGTATTCGGGGATATCAGAGGATGATCACTCCTATCCTGGGAGGGGGATCAGCTGGTGTGATGCGAATAACGATGGATTCCAGGATGCATATGTTTCCAACTACAGGATAATGCCCAATTATCTTTATATGAACCAGAAGGACGGGACGATGGTGGAGATGGCCGCCGATCTGGGGGTGGAAGGACACGGCAATCTTCATCCTGTGACAAGGGAAGGCCCATATTACGGACACTCATTGGGGTCATCATGGGGGGACCTAGACAATGACGGTGACATGGACCTGTGGGTCACGAATCTGGCACACAAGGACGTTTACAGGGGCCCGATCTGTGACGATTCCTACCTTTTCAAGAACCTTGGAAAGGATGAGGGTTACAGGTTTGAGGATGTGAGAGAGGGTTCAGGAATACCAGTGAAACCTCTGGGAGGGGCTTTGACTGAAGGAGATGAGCTAATGGTCTCCTCTTCTCTTGCGGACTATGACAATGACGGATTGCTGGACCTCTTTATTCCCCAGATTTACGATGATGTTTCATATGCACATTCCCTGTTCTATAGGAACCTGGGAAACCTTTCATTTGAGGATGTGACCGATGAGGTCGGCATTAAGGTTATGGAACACATACGGGTCAGCCTGGTGTGATTACAACAATGACGGATGGATAGACCTGGTAACTGGTGGGGGGATCTGGGATGAAGGGACAGAATCTACGGATGGATATTCGGTCCATCTCTTCAAGAATCTTGGAGCAGAAGCTGATACAGGAAGGGAGTGGCTGGAGGTGGAACTTCACGGAAGGGAATCCAACAGCGCTGCCATTGGGGCAAGGGTTAGTGTGGAGGTGGATACCGATGATGACGGGATAATGGACCTGAACATGCTCAGAGATGTCAACGGAGGAACCTCAGTCCAGGGCCAGCAGGATTCCATGGTCCTCCATTTCGGTCTGGGAGGTGTCAAGGGAGATGTTTCCCTCACAGTTGATTGGCCGAGGGGAAGGACCGTCAGGATCGAGAGTGTCGAACCTTCCTCAAGGCTGAAACTTTTCGAACCAACTGATCCCATAGGACTGGACCTTGAGATCCAAGATGTAAGAGAAGCGGAGGGAGGCACGGTTATTGAACTGAGATATTACAATCCCAGTGGATATGTAGTGGACTTTCATGAACTGGTCCTTAATTACAGATATCCGGATCAGGAGGTGAAAAGAAGCATTAACCGGGAAGATGTCCCTGCCGGAGAAGAGTCATATTTTGAGATCATCGATCAGGATATACTTTTCAAAGACCTCTTGGAAGTGGAGGTTTCCATTTCCAGATCCTATCCACCCTTAAGTTACCCTTCAGAGACTTCTTTTCTGGTCAATACATCATGGAACGAACCACCTGTTCCGGTCCTTTCAGCTCCACTTGAGGTTGGAGCAGGAGAGGAAATATCGATCGACGGATCCTCTTCATTCGATCCGGATGGGGATATTAAAAGTTACATGTTCGATTTCGGGGATGGGACACGGACCGGTTGGGCCAATGAACCACTGACCACACACACCTATGATGATCCTGATGAATACTTCATCTCACTCATGGTTACAGATGATTCCGGTCAGATCTCTGAAGAACCTGCGACAAGATCGATAACAGTTCTTGAGGGTGAGAGCTCCCTTCCGTCAGCTGTTATCCTGGAGATATCCCCTCTGGAGTCTATACGTGGAGAGACCGTCGCATTCCAGGGAGAAGGATCACCCTCTCCGGATGAAAGGATCTCCGAATACAGGTGGACCTCCTCGATAGACGGCTTCCTTTCAAGGCGTTCTTCGTTTGAAGAAGATGACCTTTCCGAGGGAGAACATGAGATATCCTTTTTGGTCAGGGATTCATCCGGTACATGGAGTTCACCGGATACAAGGTCGTTAAAGGTCCTCCCTATTGTGATCGAACCACCTTGGGTAACTATAGATCCCTTCAGGGATGACGGTCCTCTCAGAGGTACCGTCATGATCACCGGAAGTTCGGGGCCGGAGGGGGAGATCGAATTAGTTGAGGTAAGGGTGGATTCAGGTTCATGGGAGGATGTCAGGGGAACCCTGGAATGGGAATATGTACTTGATACAAGGGAGCTCGATCCGGGAATGGATCATCTCATCCAGGCAAGGTCCTATGCCGATAGGTATTATTCGAAAATCGTTTCGATGACCTTCATGGTGGAAGAACAGGAAATGACAGGAGCCGGTATCACCTTAACTGATAGAGGATCGGAGGAGATACCTTTGTCTTTTCTTTTCCTAAGCATCCTTTCGCTTTTGTTATTGTTGACAGTCCTGGTAGTCTTCCTTGTCAAGAATTCGAAGAGGAACAAGCCGAGGATGGGAAATGTCCGTGGACCGGGGGAAGGGTTTAATGATTGACCGCTCCTTCAAGTTCTAAAAATAACCAAAGGGGAAGTTATCAGATGCTTGCAAGGGGAACACCTGTGTGGCTGTCGGCCATTCCATTGATATCGATAGTATCTGCCGGTCTTCTCCTGATAACCGATTCGCTCTATTTCCTTGGTCTTTCCCTGTTATTGATCACCATCTTCATACCAGTAATCCTATTCTTCCGTGATCCGGATAGGAGGATAGGAGAAGGTGTGGTGTGTCCTGCGGATGGAAAGGTTACAAGCATAGATGAAAAAGGAGGATGGGCAACGATAAAGATCTTCATGAACGTCCATAACGTTCATGTTAACAGATGGCCGATGGACGGGACTGTTATCTCTGTCGAACATATTCCAGGGGGATACGTTCCAGCATTCCAGAAGGATTCGGACAGGAACGAGAGAGTGATCATAAGGTTCAAGACAGCTAATGGTACTTGGGAGATAAAGCAGATAGCAGGAGCCGTGGCAAGAAGGATAGTACCTTATGTGAGAGTGGGCGACCATCTCAGGAAAGGGGAGAGGTTCGGTCTCATCAGGTTCGGCTCCAGGGTCGATATCAGGTTCAAGCTTCCACTTGGGCAAAAGATAGTCGTCGAAGAGGGACAGAAGGTCCTTGCAGGAACAACATCATTATCGAAGTGAATCCATGGATCAAAGGACGAGATTGGAGGTCAGAAGGACCGGTAAGAAACCTGTGTTAAAGGACCGGGTCAGACCCAGGTTCCCACGGCGTATGAGGGGTTCCATTCGAAGGATCAGGGACCGGCCCAGAAGGCCGTTGCGTCCTCTTCCACTTCTCAAATTGATCGCACCTGCTGACCTGGTAACTCTAATGAACTTCATCTGCGGGGTCCTTGCGGTGATGATTTCCATCAACGGGGGAGACGGCTTGAGGGTTGCCATGATGCTGATAATCCTGGGAATAATCTTCGACGGATTGGACGGTCCAGTGGCAAGGAGGTTCGGCTCCTCTCATAATTTCGGCATATGGCTGGATTCCATTGCAGATGCCATGACCTTCTGCGTAGCTCCGGCGATCCTCGTCTATATCATGTTCAGGGATGTGGGTAACGGGTCATTCTACAACGCAATAGTCATTGTAGCCTCCCTTTCGATAACCATCCTGGGAATACTCAGACTTGCCCGCTTCTCCATTTTCCAGAACAAGTGGAAGGATTTCATCGGTCTACCCGCTCCAGCCTTTGCCATGCTGGTTGTATCACTGACATCGCTCTACCATTGGAGCCTCTCTCTTGAAGTGGAAGCGGAATTCTTCACAACCGGGGAAACCATTCTGATCCCCTGTATCCTTTTCTTTTTTTCATTTGCTATGGTCTCGGATATCCTGTATCGGAAATACCGGGGAAAGATACTGCTCTTCGCCGCATTCATCCTGATGACGATGGAGATGTCCTTGCTTTTCGGGGTCAATGAACCGGTCCTGGGTATGATGGGTTCAATGCTCTTCACAGCGGCATCCCTGGGATACTTCTTTTCACCTGCCCTCCAGGGTCCAAGGAACATCTGGGGAGCCAAGAGGAGATTGGAATTGGACCTGGAAGAGGACCTATCCGATGATCTGGATGATGATGACCTGGAGGATCTTTATGACGACTATTGATACCGACCTGTTCAATTGTTCAGAAGGTGAAAGAGCGGCTTTCGAAGCAGGAATAAAACTGGGATCACTTTTCCATCAGTTCATAGGTGTTCCGGTAAGGACCGAGAACCGCTTGGACCTGGAAAAAGCGATGGCCTCTGCAGTCCTTACTCAGCCTCATGTCGTTGAAGCTGAGGTCAGAATAGATGAAGGAGAGCTTTCCAGATCACTCTCAAGGTTCGGATACTGTTCCCTGAATGAGAGATTGATCGATGCGAGGGTGTTGATAAGGGTTGGAAGTTCCATATGCGATGCCAGATTGGGATGGATGGAGGAGCTAGGTTATCCACTCATGTGGATAGAAAGAATAAGGAAGGAAAGTGAAGAATAGGACAAGATACGACCTCATTATGACAACTCGAACCATTTTCATCAAACTGCTGGCTACCGGAACATTTAAGTTGTGGAAAAAAGCTGGTCAAATAAAGTTTTATATAACAGGTTGCTACTTCAATTGTAGGGTGACTTTTCCAGATCCCACATAGAGGTGAACTAATGTACATTCTGCCTTCCTCCTTTAAGTTAGGGAAAAGTAGAGCTTTTGTTATTGCGATCGTTGCGGTATTAGGCCTTGCGGCTTTTCTACCCTTCATTTTTTCAGCTGTTGAAACTGAAGCGGTAGAAACAGCCGGTTTCGAGATCACGGGTTTAAAACCCGGTCAGAGGGGCGGTGACCACTACCTTGATGATAAACCGGCTGAATACCTGGCCATTGGTGAGACCTCGAGCGGTTATTACGGTGCCACCATGGAGAAGCTGGATTTCAACGGTGACGGATCCATCGATCTTGCCATATCTGCTCCAGCAGCAAATGCGGTTTACATCTATGATGGTTCAAGACAGTTGATGTTCCCCGACCTCGGAGTGACCTCTGACGATGCAGCCTGGACCCTTACGGGTTCGGCCAATATGTTCGGGACCGATATGGCCATAGGGGACGCCAATGGTGATGGTTATGATGATATCATCGTAGCCAGCTCGTCCGGTTCCTATTCCATGGGCGACCTTTTCTATGGAGGCGCCTTTGTAAACTCTATGACGGATCTTTCCCCCAATGCATCGTTCCAGTGCGAACCATATGGTTACTATGGTTCCTGGGTTGCTCTTGGCGACATGGATGGTGACGGTTATGACGATGTGCTTGTAGGTGTAGGAGGTTACACCTATGAACAGACCTATCCTCCCGGTTACAATTATTGGTATACCTACTGGTATGGTCAGGCGAACTGGTGGTTCAGCAGCAGTGAGACAATGGAAGGTAGCTATTACTATACTGATGCTGATGCCAGGCTTCACCCATCCTATTCCTACGGTTATGATTACGGGACCTATGGTTATTCCTATTACTATGATTACCTTGGCTGCGGCGGAGTGGCCACCGGTGATATGAACGGTGACGGTCGAGACGAGATCGCTTTTGGTTCGACCCAATATTACACCACCACGAACTATGTTGGAGCAGTCTCTGTTATGTATCCAGATGATGACATCCGCGATTTCACTTCAGGCAATGCCGGTGACGATAACGCTCAGATGGACTGGGTGATCTATGAGGGCACCGCATATTTCGACTCTGTGGGAGCAGATCCCCAGTTGTTCGATTATAACAACGACGGATACGATGACCTGATCTTCAATTCTGGCTGGTATAGCTACGGCAGCTATCCCAATAGCGGCAAGTACTGCTGGTTGATCGACGGTGATGAAGATTACACTCCTGGGACATATTATGTGAAGGACAAGGATACCTACACCTATCGTTTCTCTGCTGATGGGTCAAATGGTTTTGGTGCTCATGCCTGGGGTGATTACAATGGTGACGGCAAGTATGACCTAGCACTTGGTTCAGCTGACCCCGCTGTTGTGTATGTAGTTCTGTATGAGGATTTCACAAAAGAGGAGGGTGATGTTGAGGTGAGCGAGATCTCCTCTTTCACTGTTCATGCCCCCAAGAAATCCTCGAGTTACTTTGCTCATCCAGTCGAGTATTACAGATATTACTACTATGGTTATGGTGCCAAGTTCAGGACACTCTGTTTCTTGAATAGAGACAATGACGGTCTTGACGACCTTTTCATCAGCGATCCCGGCGGCGGTTATCTTAGCAGCAGCGGTCCTGGTGTTGTCTATGGCATCGCGAATTACGATATGTTCGGCATAGGCATCTTCGAGGCTTCTAGCGGTGACAAACCTGATGGCAAGACGTATTATTCCGAGTTAAAGAGCTACAAGTTCAAGGGTTCTGCCTGGAACCGTTGGGCCATCTGGGGTCCTGAGATGGAATGGGATTTCAAGGTAGGTATCTATTCTGGTACCGTGCGTTATTCCAATCCCGGTCTTTCCGAGACGACTGGTATAATCGAAGTGATCAAGGATCCATATGGTATTATCAGGGTGGATGAAGATTCACTTGTTCTTGAGGCTGATCATGCCAATGATACGCTCTATGTGTCTTTCAATGTGTATTTCACTTTGGACCTTCCTGCTGAGTCGAGTTTGGATGTAATGTTCCATGCCAAGGCGGACCATATGAACTATGATCTTTTGTTGCCGCGTCTTGGTTCTGTGAAGAACCGTTTCATGTGGGTTGGTGATCTTGATGGTGCCTGGAAGAAGGGTGACACCCGTGCGGATTGGATCCCCTTCAAGGACAATTCGTGGGTCCCTGAGAATTCCGAGCTTCAGTTTTCCGGTATGAAGTTGATCTACAACGGGACACAGGATTGGATGAACAGGTATGGCATCGATCCTTTCTATCCAAATAGTGACCTTTTCAATGTAACGTTGGCGAGTTCTCTTGGTGACACTGATGTAGACCCTGACACTTCGGGTCGTAATTTCACCGTAGGTGCTCCAGCTGGTGACCGTCCGATAGCAGTGAAGTTCTACATCGACCAGGATGGTATTCCTCCCGAGAAGGTAATCAATGAGGTTCCTGTGTTCACTGCCAATGTGGATATTGACACGCCTACTGCTCCTCCTGGTGTTCAGGTCCATGCTGATGGTTTTGATGATACCAATATCATAGTAGACAACGATCCCGAGCTTTACGTTACCTGGAATGAACCTGGTGAGTTCAATTCTGGTGTAGCGTATTATGAGATCGAGTGTGATGGAGTTGTGACGACCTCTTATACGACCTTTGCGAAGGTAACCACGACCCAGGTCGGTGATATCCCTGTTAAGGTTCGTGCTGTTGACCGTGTAGCTCATGTTGGTCCCTGGTCGACCGCTTCGATCTTCATAGACGATCAGGATCTTTCGTTTTCGAATTTCCAGCCAGTTTCTGGCACCTGGTTCAATATGCTTTCTCCCCAGGTCGGTGTGACAATAACCGATCTTGGTGGTAGGGCCATCATCGGCAAGACCATCGAGTATTCTACCTCTATAGATGCTGGTGCAACGTGGAGCGCCTGGGATTCTGCCGGTATGGTGTTGAATGCTAAGAGTCTTGATGTAATGATATCTCCTGTTCTTTCTGAGGGCCAGGGCAACCTTGTGATGTTCCGTGCCGAAGATGAGGCAGGCAACATTTTGACATCTGCCGCTTATGATGTTAGCATTGACATCAGCGGAGTGATGTTCGATGATCTTCGTGTTGACGGTTCTTCTGATTGGGAAGGTATGTGGCTTCCTGATGGTACAGTAGATCTTGCCCTTGACCTGTCCGATTCTTTCAGCGGCATAGATGGCAGCAGTTTGCAGTATCGTATGTCCACCCGTGGCCGTTCTGATCTGAATTCCGCTCCCTGGATGTCTTTAGTGATCCCGTCTGGTGTTGAGGGAACTGCTTCAATAAATGGTATGGATCTGTCCATGGGTGATCGTAACTTCGTCCAGTTCCGTGTTCAGGACCTTGTTGGCAATGCTTATACTTATTCTCCTGCTTACAACATCTGGATAGACACCATGCCTGAGCTTGGCATTGTATCTCCTGAGTCTGGTTCTGAGTTCTTGGAGGACGAGTTGGTCACCTTTGATGCGACCCAGTCGTTTGATGTAGATGGTGATGTTCTGACCTATACCTGGACTGACACTGTCACCTTTGGCGGTTCCACTGAGACCTTGGTTCTTGGTGAAGGTGTAATGGACCTGTCCCGTTTCAGTGAGATCCTTCCACCTGGTGATCATTCTGTTGTTCTGACCGTTTCGGATGGTGTTCATGATATCGTGTCTGATCCTATCACGTTTGTAGTAGTCGAGCGTGTGATCCCGATCTGGCTTTCGTCCGATGATATGGATGGTGACGGTATGCCCAATTACTGGGAGTACACGTATTATCTTGGTTGGGACGATGCATCCAACAAGGATACTCTCTACAATGCGAATTCGATGTCAGGTAAGAGCAGGACTGAGCTCTATGCTGATCTTTCGAGTGTGTTTGCGACTGATGCTTCAGCTGCCACTGCTGATAATGATGCTGATGGTGACGGTCATACTGATTTCGAGGAGTATCTTGCGGGGACGAGTCCGATTGACACTCTTCGTTTCCCGGTGTATAAGCCTGCGGGTGAGAAGGCTGATGATCAGCAGAGCATTCTTTTACCTGTTCTTATCGCTGTGTGTTTGGCTGTGATCGTAGTGATGATCGTTGTAGTTGTTGTGAACAACGGTTCCATCAAGCGTGATCTTGAGGCATCTCGTGTAAAGGATGCCGAGGATGAGAAGCAGTTGATGGAGAACGCTTTAGCTTCTGGTGGTCGTGCTCGTTTGGACAATTTGCTTGCTTCAGCGAAGGGTGAGGCGAGTGCTCTTCCTTCTGCTTCCGTCCAGGATATGTCGAGTGCTCTTCCCTCTGCTGATCCCTCGGCTCAGCCGATGGATGCACAACCAATGGCCGCTCAACCTATGGATGCCCAGCCCATGCAGGCAGCACCTATGGGACAACCCTTAGAGGGAGGGAGCGATACTCAGTAATGTTTGATAAAGAGGGGTGTGAAAAATGGTTAAAATTGGGGATATGAAAAAGGTCCTTATGGCCGTTGTACTAGTGATGTCTATGATCCTTTCAGCCTTCGTTCTGAGCGATCTCGTATCTGAGGAGGCGGTGGCATCACTTTCCGAGAAGGACGAGAGAGGTTACTATTACATGACCAGTATCGGTGACCAGCCAAGGACCACTTACAGCTGGATAGATGTGAAAAGTTCTGGAACGAGTCTCGGATTCACTAGTTCTGGATCCGCTGATTATGGACAGATAGATCTGCCGTGGGATTTCCCCTATTACGAGAACGACTACACTAGGGTCTACGTTCATGCAAGGGGATATCTGTGTCTGGATTCATTCACATATACCACTGGATACAGTTCTGGAATGCCCCAATCCGCAGCCCCCAACCCTATGATAGCGGTAGCTTGGGGTTACGGATATGGGAATGCATATTACATGTTCGGTACACAGGTAACACCGAATACCTGGCCATTGAATGGAATACCTTCTCATCCTATGGTCAGCAGGTCCAGGTAATTCTCTATGAGACCGGTGTAATAAAGATGCAGTACAAATCATCGGGGACCGGTTCTTATGTGAACGGTTACTACCACAACGTTGGCATTGAGGATGAGACCGGCACAGTAGGGACCATCTACAAGACCTTCTATGATCAGACATTGGAGGACAACATGGCCATAGAGTTCTCCTATTCCTCACCGATCCTGGGCCATGTGGAAGTAGAGGATGCTCAGACAGATTATATCAATGAGAACAACGAGACCGTACCGATCTGTTATGCTGATTACCAGGAGTACAAGTTCTCATTCAATGTGAGCACCACGCATCCCGATCTCGGATCAGCGGACCTCAACGATATAAGATTGTATTTCGGTCCACCTTCGCTGGGGATATATGCCCAGTATAGGATCCAGGGGGGAAAGGCAAGTTGGGAGATGGGAGGAGGGGACAATGGACCCGGCAATGGAACAATAGAACTGAACATAGCCAAGTCCATGATGGATACGGATACCTCAGGTCTTTTTACACCCTGGGATATGGTGGTTTATGTAAAATTCCAGTTCGCATTCCCATGGACTGGAATGATCCCCGTTACGTTATGGGCTCGTGGAGGCGTTTCCCTACCCCTTTCAAAGGTCCAGGAAGACCTGTTCTATATGGAGAACGAGTTGAAGATAGATGGTGAGTTCTTGATCCTTGGTGATGATGGGAGAGCACTCAAGCAGGAAAGTTACACCAGGGACAATGAATCGATAACGTTCACTGGTGCTACACTGCTCTATAACATGACCACACCCAATGCAACATATTACCCACAGAACGATTCCTTCTATATGGCAGTCATCGATGACGAACTTACCGAATACAAGGATATGAACGTTTCAGGAAGGGAGTTCCACATTGCTGTCAACATGCCCACCAGGGCTTTGAGGAAGGAGTTTGGGATCAGGGTCATGGGCGTACCAGCGAAAAGTATTCTCGGTGAACCACCCACCATAGGTCTGAAAGTGGATGATTCCACTCCTCAGGCTCCATCGGCCCTGGTCATCAGAGCTGATTCCTTCAAGGACAAACAGAGGGAAGTGGACAATGATGATTTCCTCTATGTCAGCTGGGGTTCGGTAGCTGATACAGGATCAGGCATCAAGGAGTACAGGATATCCAGTACTCCTGACCAGAACAATGAATCGGCTGTCTCCGTGGATCCCAAGATCACTTCCTGGGTGTGGAACTTCACATCTGTGGGTGACTTCAAGCTCTATGTATGGGCAGTTGACGGTGTTGGTCACGTTGGTGAAGCAGCAGAACAGACGATCCTCATTGACAAAGCAGATCCGATCTTCACGGAGTTCTCATACAATACTGCCAACTGGTTGAAGACGGTCACACCCAAGCTAACTATCACTTCCATTGATGGTGGAACGATCATAGGTCAGATGTCCGGGATCAGAAAATCCACCGCGGAGTATTCCATCTCAACAGATGGTCTTGAGGGATTCGAAGACTGGATCTCAGTGGGTCTCTTTGACGAAGAGGTCACAAGGGCTGCTGACGATGATGTGGAGTTAACAGTTCAGCCCAGGTTCATTGAGGGGACTGAGAATTACATCAAGTTCAGGGTTAAGGACTGGGCAGGGAATGGCTACGCCGTTTCCGAACCATACAATATCAAGATCGATGTTACACCTGTGACCTTTGAACAGTTCTTCCCTACACCTGGGGCCTGGCATAATCTTGATATAATAAATGAGAAAGAGGTATCACTATATCTCAGAGATGATACCGCGGGTATCAATACCGATGCCGGTATCTATTACAGGATCTCCCATGAGCTGGATGAAGAAGGAAAATATCTCTGGTCCACAGGAATACAACCCCAGGGAGGGTGGGAAGAACTTCCGAGGAAGTGGTATGACAAGATGGATGAGAACAATCTAATCTGGATCCATTTCCTTTACGAAGATTTCCTTGAGGGCGAGATGAACTTCATACAGTTCATAGCCAAGGATAAAGCAGGCAATGGAGCATATACTGGAAGGGAAGGTGGGCCCTGGTCATCATCTCAGATGTTCCAGGTCCTTATCAATACAGAACCTGTAGCTCAGATAAAATCCCCCAGGAACCTTGCTCAATACAACATCACAGAGCTCATAACCTTCGATGGTTCAGGTTCCTATGATGTGGATGTCGACGCAGGGAACCTGAAATACGAATGGAAGGAGGGAAATACCACCCTTTCAAATGATATGATATTCGAGAACTACAGGTTCGAGACCCTGGGATGGCATACGGTCACCCTCTATGTGGGTGATTCAGGGCACAAGGACCTTGACAGGGCCATTGCTACAGTATCTGTGAAGATAGTCAAGTATATTCCCAGTAATACGAATGATACGGACCTGGATGGAATGATCGATCTCTGGGAATGGGAAAACCTTCTAGACCTTTCCGATTCAGCGGATAGGGATGAGGACTCTGACTCTGATGGGTATACCAATATCCAGGAATACCTTGGTGATGATGGCGTAGGTCCATACAAAGGTGATAGGGATGCCACCAACCCATGGGACTCTGACAGTAAACCATCGGCAAAGTTAAGCGATGTAGGTGCTGATCCATTGGATGAGCCGTTCGCCTTCTGGGTGTTCATTGTCGTTGTGATAGCTGCCATCATAATTGCAGCGCTGATAGTTGTGATCGGATACCTCAGGATACATCGTGAAGAGGAATCCGAAAAGAGGGAAGAAGCGGAAGAAGAGGCGATGCTGGCAACACCTCAATTGGATATTCCAACCATGCCAATGGTGGATACATCCGTACCAACACTTCCGGGTGCTGAGGGAGGTGTTCAGAGCGAAGCACTTCCACCTGCTCAACCAATGGATGCTCAGCCCCAGCCAATGGAACCAACCCCATTATACCAGGAAGCCGAGAATCCAATATATCAGGAAGGTGCTGCAGAGCAGCAGAACCCGATGTATGAAGGCCAGCAGTGATCGGTTCAACCGGGGCAGGAGAGATCCTGCCCCAATTTTTTTTATTTTTTCCATGGTCAGAGTTATCTTTTTATGTAAGCAGGTCCTAATAGAGATAAACCGGAGGTCAGAGGCGGATGGGTTTTTTAGATTCGATCCTGAAGGGGTTGTCCAGACTCTTCAGGAAAAGACAACCCTCTATAGGGATATATGGACCACCCAATGCTGGGAAGACCACTCTGGCAAATAGGATCAGCAGGGATTGGACGGGAAAACCCCTTGGAAAGACCTCCGAGATCCCCCATGAGACCCGTAAAGCAAAAGAGGCCAAGGAGATCGTCATAAAGGCAGCGGGATCCAAGATAAGCTTCAATATCGTCGACACACCCGGGATAGCCACAAAGATCGACTTCCACAATTTTGTGGAGGAGTTCGGGATGGATGAGGAGAAAGCCCGTGGAAGAGCAAAGGAAGCAACGGAAGGTGTGATCGAGGCGATCAAATGGCTGGACAAGGTCGATGGTGTACTGCTCGTGATGGATTCCGCAGAAGATCCTTTCAATCAAGTTAACGTGACCTTGCTCGGTAATCTGGAAGCGAGGGAGCTCCCCACGATAATTGTTGCCAACAAGATGGACCTGGAGAACGCATCACCTGCAACGATCAGGGATGCATTCCCCCAGCATCCAACGATACCTGTGTCTGCACTTGCTGGTTACGGAATGGATAATCTTTACAAGGCAATGATAAAGTACTTCAGGTGAAACGATGGAGTTAAAGAAAAGGGTGTTGAAGGAAGGTTCCGAGAGAGGTAGCATCTCCATCGATCTGATCTCCACAGAAAGGCTAGAGGAGATGGGGAAGGGAAAGATCAGGTTCATTATCGATCAGGTGAAAACCGGCAAGGTCCTTGTCCTCGAAAAGGGTCTGACATCGTCTGAGGAACTGGAACTGATAAAGGTCACAATGACCGAGATCGACCACGATTCCTTTATTGGTGTCGAAACCCCAGGTTTTACAGGGAACCTCGCTAAGAGGTCGTTCCTTATGAGGATCCTTGGAAGGTCCCCTCCACCCAGGATGATGGTGGTAGGACCTGCACATCTCCTGAAGACCATCAAGAAAGATGGTAGGACCATAGAGGCAATAATTCTTACCAGGGATACTGCTCTGGACGAGGAAGGTGAAGAGATCGGAAAGGACAGGATCCTCAAGGAGGATCCCGAAGAAGAGATTGAAGAGGGTGAGGAATTATCCGGATCATCGGAAAATGAGGAATGAACCTTTTTTCTCCAGTAAAATATTTCATCTTCTCAGATCATTGGACTTAAAGGAGGCACACCTTGCCACATCAATGCTTGAACTGCGGACATGTCATACCCAGGGGATCGGATGAGATCCTGAAGGGATGTTCGAAGTGCAGTGGAAAGAAGTTCATGTTCACATCCCAACCCATGTCAGAAGAAGCCTAGAGAGAACCTCAACAGAAAGGCAGACAGGGTCAGGAACAAGATGATCAAGAAAGCTGATCCTGAACTTCTCAAGATCCTGAAAGAGAGGGGGATGACAGAGATAGATGGTTCCTCTCTTGAGATCGAAAGGTCTCTGGGGGATGACTGGGTAAGATACAAACCGGGTTCGGATGATGAGATCGAACTGGACGAGGGGACTTCCCAGACAGGGATCGAGATAGTTGAAGGTGTAAAGAAACCCTCGGCAAAAGATCTCATATCGGAATTAGACAGTAAGAAGGAAACTGATGAGGGGACAAAGGAAAGAAAGACCATCAGGAAGAAGAAGAGATCTGTGAAGAAAAGGTCAGTCCCCGTTGAAAAGGTCCCCGAAATTGCCGTTAGAAAGAAGACGGATGTTGATGTGATAAACATCATAGAGACTGGAGTATACGAGATAGACGTCGAGAAGCTCCTTGATGATAATCCTATCATAATACAGAAAGATGGCTCATACCTTCTGCACCTTCCATCACTGTTCAAGGAAGGAAGAGAGAAGAAAAAGTGAGTTACTTCAAGCCTTAAGATGGTCTGTGATCTTCCTTGCCACTGTTGGGGTGATCCCTTCCAGTTTCACAAGTTCGAAGGGCGAGGCAGTCTTTAATTTCTCGGTGGAATCATATCCCGCCTCTATAAGCACTCTCATCTTATCTTCATCAAGGCCAGGTATGTCTTGGAGGACCTTCATAGCTTCTTCCGCTGGATCAACACGTTGGAATGTCGCCTTGGTAGACTCACCGCCTGCTTCTTTTGGAAGTGCGGGTTTCTCCCCGAGTTCTTCCATAAGGGTCTTTCTTGGTTTGGAGACCATACCAAGTCTCTTTCCGACCCTGGAAGGGAACTCCTCGAAGAATGACATGTTATCCTTGAACCATCTGTCCCTTTCCTCGAGCTCCCTGGACAACCTGTCTACCTCTCTCTCAAGTTCCTGTGTGATTATGAAGAGCTTCTTGTATCTGGTCCTCTCCTGGTTGAGTGATGCGGACGTTTCCTCGAGTTTGGTACTGTAATCAGAGGATTCCCTATCCAAGGAAGACCTGTCGATCTCCAATTTTCCGATCTCCTTATCCTTGGACTCTACCAGTTCCCTCAAGGTTTCAAGGACCCTATCCTTGTCACTGTTCCTAGACTCAAGGCTGTTTACCTTTTTCATTGCTCCCTGAAGCTCCAATTCCTGCGATTCGTAGGCATCCCAAAGCTTCATCAATCTTTCCTTGGCCAGTCTAAGATCATCATCGGTCATGGAGCATCCTCCGCATTAACCCGTGAGGTCGGGGAATATACCGGGAATGACCGCATATGTATTTAAATCCTTTATGCGACTCGGCGAAAAAAGGCCCGGTATAAACCAATGAAGGGACTTCAAACACCTTGTACCTCTCATTATTATCTATCATTGGATAATAAAGGTTATATCCCATCTAAAACGTGAAGATGCCATGGAAAAGGAGGGCCGTACAACGATCCGCCTGTTTCTTCTGATGCTGACATTGTTCCTGATATTACCGGGAATGTGGTACTCCAATACATTTGAGGGAGACCTCCATGCAGAAGAAACACTGGACCTGAGTGGGATCTACTGGCCAATGGTCGGAAGAGATGCTTTCAACTCCCAGGAAGGGATATCATCTGACAGAGGTCTGCAGGACCCTGTTGAGAGATGGTCCGATCAGGAGAATACCACCTCTCCAGGGGGTGTCGCATCGGATATGACACCCAACGTCAAGTTCTCCGGTATCGAATCCAGACCGATAGTGTTGGTGGGAGATAGCAATACCACCCATGTCATTTTGAGGGACGGGAACAATGGAAAGACCGCCTGGTCGATAGATGTCAGAAAGATAGAAGGAAGGATCACCAATCGATTGCTTGGTTCCCTTGCCCTCATGGATACGGATGACGATGGCAAGGTTGAGGTCCTTGCGGCCATATCAGATGGCAATTCGCATCAAATGGTCCTGTTCGAACCCAATATAACACTCACCACCTCCGGGTATTCATATTCTGATCAGGCATTCTTCGATGATCGTGTGTGGCTCTCAACATCTGGCATTATAGGTTCCGTAATATCATCATCCCCAATGGTCTATGATATTTCAGGTGATGGTGTAGAGGATGTGATCGTGGGAGCGGGCAACCGTCTGTTCTCATATTACGGTAACAATGGAACCATGTTCTGGTATCTGGATGTCGGTCCGATAGGGGAGACATTATCCGCTCCGGCTATCTATCCCGGAGCTGGGCCATTGAAGAGAATAGTTGTGAATTCCCTGCTACCCGGAAAATCCACCATGAGGACGACCGTTGTAAATTATGAGGGACTTCATCTGAACAATGTCACCGATGATCTAACGCCAACCATCATCGGGTATTCCCATCTTGGTCCTATCCCAATGCCTTCTGTTTCCGATGTGAACGGTGACGGGACCTCTGATATCATCATCCCCTATCCTGCAAGCAACGGCTATGGAAGGGTTGTGGTTTACACATATTCCCTCGTGCCAGTGCTTTCCATAGAAGATATACCAGGGACATTCGAGGGATCCGTTGCCCTTGCCGATCTCAACCTTGATCTGAAGGATGAGATACTGCTGCAATCCAGGACCTTCACGATATCTTCTCGGAACATCATGACCTGTCGCAGGATCTTCATGGACGGGTTGGATTGGGACCATGACGTTCTCTGGACAAGGGAAGGGACGAACCTGGGAACCTCTCCGGTCTATGCCACTCCCCTTGCCTGCGACCTGAACGAGGATTCGGTCCCGGATGCGGTATTCTTCTCCAACGGGATCATATATGGCATATTGTCAGATGGGACCTCTTACTGGAACCTTACAGTGTCAGGTCAATTATCAACAGGTAACGGTCTCATAGGGGACCTGAACACCGATGGTTTCTGTGACATATACATCAACGGACACATGTACACCCAGAAGGTCGTGGACCTCAAGATAAAAGATCCTCCAGGTACCAATATCTACCTCGACAATACAGAACCTGTTGACGGATCTCCCGTTACCGTGAACTGCGTCGTTCAGAATACCAGGGGTACATCTGTATCGGATGTAGTTGTAAGGTTCATTGACCTTGACGGCCCCGGAGGGGACCCGATAATCATTGGTCATGACAGGATCACCCTTTCAGATACTGCGGAGGCTTCTATAATATGGATACCAGGCGGGGATGGCGACCATGTGATATCAGTTGTGATCGATCCTGATGGGAACATATCAGAGACAGATGAGACCAACAATGAGGGGGAGAATTCGTTCTATGTCCTTCCAGCCTTTCCAGATCTGACCATATCAGATGTCATATTCCTTCGAGGGGATGGAAAAAGGGTCTCAGATGACAGGAGGCTTGTGGAAGAGGACCCATCATCCATAATTATCACCGTTTCTAATATCGGTCAGAAATCAGTGACAGGGGGAACAGTTCGCGTTAATGTCAATGAGGACTCCCCAACAGGAGGTCCGGAGGATACACCCCTTGGCTCTGTTGCCAAGGGAATGGATGTGAACATCTCGGTCCCCTGGACACCAACCGGTGTCCCAGAGGATGAGGATGAGGCATCCTTCAAGATAGAAGCATGGGTGATACCTCCTCAGGGTGTACAAGAGGTCTCCAGCATCAATAACAATATCACGGTCTTCACGGATGTCAAATCCAGGCAACCCGTGGGTTCCCTTTACATCCAGGGTCAGGTGAACGGTAGCGATGGATCTCCGGAGGCTGACGTGAGAGTGACCCTCACAATAATAAGGACCGGCGAGTCACTGGGTCCTATAACAACAGGATCCGACGGTATGTACGGATTCGATATGAACTTCATCGAATATCTTGATGGAGATGATGTCTCGGTCAGAGCTTCCAAGGACCAGATGTGGGGTGAGAACTCATCTGTTGCATATTCCGAGGATATCACCCTGGACCTGCCAATAGATCTCACCGATATCCCCACTCTCTCCATTTTCCTCTCTCCTGAAGGTCCAACCGGATTCGAGGTTGTTCCCAGAGAGGAGATCACTCTGGACATGGTGGTTGTCAACGATGGAAATATACAGGGAGATGTTCAGTTAACAAAGGAACAGAAGGGCAATTCTTCCCTTACAAGTGCGATGATATTGCTTACTCCAAGCACCTTCACATTGGAATCCGGAGACTCAAGATCCGTCAAGGTTTCATTCTCCGTACCGGATTCTGAAGAACCAGGAACGATCATCTTAATCGAGGTGACCGGATCAATATCAGGCGACGCCACTGTATCAAGGAAACTGGTCTATGAGCTTACAGTTGTAGGAGATGAACAGGTCCTAGTCCAGATGATATCATCTTCAAACGTTACATTGGGGCCTGATGATGACTCAGATACAAGCTTTGAACTCTATATTTTCAATCGGGGGAACGTCCCATTCGATTACCAGGTCTCGGTATCTCCCTCCCTTGAGGATGATACGGAGATCAGGGACGGGGATGGATCGCTCCTTCCAGGTGATGGTGCCTCTCCCTACGTTGACATAACACTCCCCAACGGGACAGGTTCCCTTACAGGATATATCTTCATTGCCACGTCTGGATCTGGAAATATCGTTGATTGGGAGATAAGAATCGAAAGGGCCTATCCGGACCTGGAAGTGGTTGGTGTGATAGGGTCAGAACCCACCGATCCTGTCCTGGGGGAGGAGATCGAGCTCATGGCAGGGGTAAAGAACCTGGGAAAGATCTCCATTTCAGATGTATTGTGCACTTTCTACGAAGGGAGCTCTATCATCGGCTCAAGGACGATCGAGACCGATCTCAGACCGGATGAGGAGGCAACAATAAGCGGTATCATCTGGACCCCATCTGGGATTGGTGAGCATACAATCACCTTCAAGGTGGACCCCTTCGATGAGATACTGGAGACAGATGAGGAGGATAATGAACTGGAAAGGAGCTTCTCCTTCTATCCTGATCTATCGGTCAGATCAGTTACTCCATTGGATGGATCCTTCAAGGAAGATGGTCCAGCATCCTTCAGGGTATCTGTTGAGAACGAAGGGAATGCCCCACTCTCGAAGGGTTTCATTGTCAGGATGAACATTGACACCTCTACAGGAGACCAGTTGATATCCAAGAACTTCGATCTTGATCTTGATCCCTCCCAGGATCCCGAAGAGACCGTTACTATTGATCTCCTCCTTCCCAAAGGAAGCGGCAACAGAACATTGTTCATTACTGTCGAGCCAGTGGGAGATGATCAGGAACAGGACCTTTCGGATAATACAGCATCCAAAGGGATCGTGATCGAAGGGACTTCCAGCACCAGGGAATTCACCTACTATCTTCCCTTCATCATGATATTGCTGATCGTTCTCCTCATTGTAGGTGGAGGTCTATATGTTTGGAAGTTCGGTCTCCCTTCAGGACCGCCTCCGGACGAGGAAGGTTCCGGAGTTCCAGATGGTCCGGAAGAGGTCAAGGTCGAATCAGGAGAGATCCCACCATTAGAAGAGGATGTTCCAGAGATGGATATCACACCCCCGGAGGACGAGTCTGTCCTTGAGATGGAGATCACAGTTGGTCCAGAGGAACCGGAAGGTCCCCCATTGGTCGCTGAGGTGATCGAGGCCGAGATAGAGGAGGAAGAAGTTCCTCTTGAGGATGAACTGATCCCCGAGGTCTAAAAACCTTCCCTGGAAGGCTCCTTCCAAAAAGTTTATCTTGAAAACCTGCCATGGAAGGTAGATGACAGACCTCAGGATACTTCGATTGAACTACAATCCTCCAGATATCTTGGACCTGGGATACGGTGAGATGTTCCAACGAATAGAAGAGGTAACGGTCATCAAACCCCTTATGCAGACCTTCGAGAGGTTCATTCTTGTCTGTGAGGTGATCTGGAAGAAAGAGGTTGACCTTTCGTTCCTGGACAGGGTCGATCTGGTTGATAAGGCCGATGAGATCACAACGGACGGGAAAAGATCGCTTCTGATGGTATCGGGAAAATTCCCTGAGATCTATACGAATGTTCTCAAAGCCTTCTTCGAGACTTTCGACTGCTTCCTTGAATTCCCGGCAAGGTTCACGGAAAAAGCGCTTACAGGCTCCATAGTGGGAACTTCCGAGAACATAAACAGGTTCCTTTCCTTTGCCGAGGAATGGGGTGCGACCTACGAGGTCCTCTCCGTTTCAAAGTACCAGCCCCGTGTTGAGGGGGCACTATCGAATCTGACACCTAAACAGTATCACTGTCTGGAGACAGCTTTGAGGCTTGGTTATTTCGACGTCAAGAGGAAGATAGGCTCCAGGGAACTTGCGACTGAATTAGGCCTGTCGCACGCAACGGTCCTGGAGCATATCAAGAAGGGACAGAGGGAGATCCTCAGAGCGCTCTTCAAGGAGTAGATCGGTCCCCCTCTTCTACCAGCTCATCCATGGATTTACCAAGTTCTTCCTGATCGGGTTCTGAGGTTCCGATCTCATTTTCCTCCAGGTCCAGGCTCTGACCGAAAGAAAGGCCCGGTGCAGATCCTTCGAATAGAGGCCCGGTCGTGGATTCCCATCGAGGTCCCTGATCCTTCTCTTCCTCCAGGCTTCCCTTTTTCACACTTCCTTTTGCAAGAGCACCGGATCCCTCTTCATGATAAACCTGACCTCCCAGATCGAGCTTCAGGTCGCTGAGTGTCGATTGGTCAGGTCCGAAGACCTCATCCGCACTCATTGTCCCGTATAAGGAGGATATCTCCTTCTGTCTGGCTTCCATCTTCAGGACCCTCCTATCGATATCTTCTTCCTCCTTCTGTTCCTTGACCTTGGAGATCCTGATAATGATAATGAATCCTGCAGCTAAACTGATCACGATCGCTGCAATGATGATCAGCATGATCATCAGCCAGGGTTCGATCAATGTATCATCCGCTTTTCCAGATGGATCATCATCAACTGAGATGGTCTTTGGATGACCTGGGTAGACCTCTGAATCCTTAGGGTTGACCTCATTGGTGTTGATGGAATAAGCACCTGACATCTCGCTATCATATCTGTCTATCTCAAATCCGATTTCTTGTGCGTTGGTGTAGGAGTCACTGTCTTCGTCCTCATCCCCGCTGTGTGACAGGTTTCCCCAGAAGTGAAGTTCTCTTGCGTCTGGGAGTCCGTCATTATCGTTGTCGTCATCTTTGTCGACCCAGAGTTCTCTGTAGTATTGTATGGGTTCAGTTTTCCCGTCTGAAACGGTGAGAGTGATCCTGAACTTTTCTCTTAGTGGATCTTCGAGTCCTCCTTCCGATGGCTGGAAAGCGAAATCTACCTTTTTACCTTCCACTGACCAGTTGCCTTTCTCGTCCTGAGTAGAGAACCACCATGTGTATGTCAGCGGATCGTTATCCTTGTCAGTTGCGAATCCTTCGAAAGTGACATCTTCTCCCCATTCGGCTCTGATCTCCGATCCGCCCATTTTGCCTCCCCATTCGTTTTTGTCCTGTAGGTCGTATGTGTATGTGACGGTGATCCTGTCCTTCCCTCTGATCCATTCTGGTTGGTCCTGTATGTTTAGTATCTGTACGTTGACGTTCAGGAAGACCAGGTCGGTTTTCTGCAGGTCCAGCAGCTGCAGCTGGAAACTGACTTCTCCTGTTACAGAATCTTCTTCTTTAGCAGTGAATGTAACTGTCCATTGTGTGTTGTTGTTGGCTTTGACATCTGCTCTATCGTTGTTGGAGTTGAGTGTGAGTTTATCTCCGTGGTCAATGTCTCCAGCAGTCACGTTGAATGAGAATGTTCCTTTTTCCTCAATTGCGAAGTCGACTTCGTCTCCGTTTCCCTCGACTGTTTGTTCATCCACGGTTATGAAGAATGGAGCATCGTTGACGTTGAGTATCGGCAGGAATATCTTGATGGTCCTTGTGGCTCCTCTTCCGTCGTCTCCTGTGATGGTGAAATTGATTTCTGGCACGTCATTGTTTGTGGGTGTGAATGAGAATATGGATTTGACGTCTGGTCTTACCAGGTCCCTTTCTATGCTGATCCTGTCATCTGATATGGTGTAGGTGATGAAGTCCCCGTCTATGTCTGACCCTATCATTGCGAATCTGTATAGTTGTCTTTCAATGCACCCTGTTTCTGTTGGTTTGAGTATGAGTTCTTTCTGGTCTGATATGATCTGTATCTGTTGGTTTGTGTTAAGGTCCTGGTATGTTTTCCATATGGGCAGATCGTTTGTTGAGTTGACTGTAATGTTGAATGGTTCTGAGAGTGAGGATTTGTCGTCTGGTGTCCCGAACCCTCCATCCTTTCCCGCGTCTGTAGCTTCGAACTGGAACAATTCTGATCCCGCCCAGTTAGGTGTGTTTGTGTTGATATCGAGTATCCAGTATGGGTTTTGTATTCCTCTGTCCCTGAACAGTGCTGTGACCTTTGGTTCATCTGATATTGGAATGATATCGAACTGAATTTCTGTTTGTCCTGCGTAATTGTCATCTGAGACCCATCCCTGTTCAACCCAGTGTGATAGGTTGAGTGCTCCTTGTAGTGAAGTGTCCTCGTCGAGGTATATTGTAGGGAGGTCTATGTTGAATGATGGTGGTTGGTTTATGGGTAGTGTTTTGAAGTGTAGTTCTGTAGATTCAGCTTTGAGTCCTTCCTGGTCTTCGACCTCAATTCTGAGATAGTAATCGGTGTTTGGTATCAGGTTTGTGAATTCTTGTAGGTTCAATCCTTGGTTGGTTGAATTTTTGAATAGGTTATCTTCTGATATTATGAAGTTTTCTGTTGTATCGATGTGAATGTTGTATTGTTTGAAGTCCGGTTCTTTGTTGATGGTCCATCCTGCCATTGCGTCGAATTCTTCTGCGTATATGAGTGACAGTCCTGTGATGGGCAGTGGTGGTTGGTTTATGATGGTCCTTGAGTGGAATAGGTCCAGGTCAGTTGTAGGTGACGCTCTTGCTCTCCAAGCCACGTGTACTGTGTTTGAGCTGTCGATTGCGACCTTTGGGGGAAACTTTTCCGCTGCTGGATCGTAGTCGTTAGCTCTAGCCTGTGTTGACCATGTATCTCCTCCGTCAGCTGATACTGAGCTGTATATGTTCTTGTGTTTGAGTGTGGTGTCGATCCATGAAACTGCGATGTATCCGTTTTCGCTGACTTCGATGTCAGGTTGTGAGTGCCATCCGTCTGGTGTTGAAGCGTTGACTATGACGTTGTCGAGGCTTCCGACTCCCCATGTGTTTCCTCCGTTTGTTGATTTGGAGAATTTGATGCATGGTCTGTCAATGGAAGTATCCTGGTTGTCGTTTCCGTTTGGGTCTGTAGAGAAGTCCCACCATACGATGTAAGCAATATCTTCCACTGCAACAAGCCTGGGAAAGTATGTCCTGTACATAGGCCATACAATAGGTTTAGGCATTCTTACCGGTATTTCAAAGTCCAATGTGGGATTTCCAGCCAGGTTGGATATTGATGATCTGGTGAGATACACATCCATCTTGTAAAGAGCATCCGTATCCCATGCTATCATCACATAATCCCCATCGGATGCTACAGTAGGATTGAATTGTGTATAAGTTTGATTTTCCGGGTTCAATGGTCCTTGACCTTCTGCGGTGCTGACCATGTGATCCCTTGATCTGTTGAATAAGCCATCATTACCCTGCTAGATTCGACCAAACGACGAAGATATTGCCTTTGTGATCATAAGCGATGTCGATATTCCTCATTTTGTTATTAGGGTATCCGGCGTGTGCATCGTCCGTGACCTGCACCGCTGCGGACCAGCTGCTTCCTCCATCGGTTGACGTTTGGACCATGATGTAGAACTCGATAGATGTTGTTCCTGGTGAGTTGTCCAGGTATGCGAGTGCGATGGTCTTTGTACCGTTGTATACGTACACATCGAGTGCCGGATACAGCTGTTTATCATCTCCATCCGGATCTACCAGAAGGTCCTGAGCTGCCTGGAAACCTGTCCCAGCGTTGATGGACCTCTGGAAGAATATATGCGGATTACTTGGTCCTGCGGAGTAATCTTCGTATGCGATGTAAACCTCCGCAGTATCTCCCGTCCCCCATGCAGCGATGTCCATTCTATCCTGATCTCTGTTATCGCTGATAACCGCATGGTTTCCGCTGAATGTGATGCTTCCTCCAACAGGCAGGATGCACAGGAGAAGGATAATTATGCTTCCGGTGGTAACCCATTTTCCGTTCATTTCTTTCACTCCACCTCTCTCATCCCTCCTGTTATTGATAAATGAGGGGAAAAGATGTCTTTGAAATGATATCAAAAAAGGTCTTGATGTATCATTTTCAATCCAACCTTTTTGTAAGTGGAAGGGTATCTTGGACTGCTTATTCATGAAACAGAAGGAAGAATATCTGAGACGGATCACACTTGAGGCAAAGCTGCTTCTGGTATTGAATGGTCATTTGGGATCAGAGGACCTGGTAACTGTTCCGGATGCCATCACTCAGGGAGGCATGGCAAGGGAATTCCGGATAAGACGGAACAATATTTCCAGGTCCCTCTCGGAACTTTCAGGAAGAGGTTATATCAGGTCCAGGACAAAACACATCAAGGGTTTGCAGAGACGAAGAAAGGCCTACTTCCTTACTGAAGAAGGAATAAATGAGGCACAGAGTGTGATAAGGGATATTTCCCCTCGATTGATCTCTGTAAGAAATCTTGAAGGTGATCTCGTTGAATGGACCTTCGAGAGACTGCGCAACGAGATATCCACACTTCTTCACCGGAATATCCTCCATTACGAGGTGATATCAAGTTATCTGGACGATGATATCTTCGATCTCAACTCACTAAAGGAAGGTGAAAAGGAGATCCCCGTTGGGAACATTCCAATGGTCGGAGATCTTTATGGCAGGGAGATTGAGATGGGTCAGATCTCCAAAGCATTGGAGGATAGAGTGAACCTGATCTCGATAATAGGTATCGCGGGGATAGGCAAGACAACACTTGTTGCAGAAGCGGTTGGGAAGATCAAGAGAACTGTAATCTGGAAGGATCTGGATCCCTGGATGTCACCAGATATCTTGCTGGACGAGCTTGAATCACATTCTTCAGGTCATAGGGCCGGGTCCGTAAACGGAAGGGACAAGTACCCGAAGATCAAGGGTCCTTTCGAAGTCCTTCTTATCCTCAGGATCAGTTGTGGTCCTCGATGATGTTCACAGGTGCGGAAAGGAGATGTCTGACCTACTCTCCATCTTTGTAGATCTTTCCCGGAGGGATGGTTGGACATTGATCCTTCTATCCCGGGTCAGGCCCCCTCTATATACCATGTCAGAGGCCTTATCAACAAACAAACTGCAGGAGATCACATTATCCGGTTTGGAGATGGAGGGTTCGATCGAACTGATGAAAGCCCTTTCCGTCCCGGAGCATGAAATGGAGGAAATATTTCGGACAACCGAAGGTCATCCTCTGGCAATTTCCCTGTGCTCCCTGAATCCTGGAGCAGATACAGAGATCCTCATGAACTCGTTCAGATCATTCCTGAGGGAGAGGGTCCTTTCCGAACTTGGTAAGAAAGAGAATGATTTGATGGAAATACTTTCAGCATTCGATCTTCCCCTAGACCCCCGGTCCATCGGTAAGGTCGATACCATAACTACGGTCAGGGACCTTTCTAACAGGGCCCTTGTGATCACCTATCCTGACGGATCGGTGGACCTTCACGATTCCATCCGGGAAGGTATCAGGGAAACAATGTCCCGGGAGAGGTTTCAGGAACTCAGAGGATATGTAAGGGAACATTACAGGAAAGGGTCCTCAGATACGGACATGGTCCAGTTCCTGATGCTCACCTCTGAGCTTTCTGATGAAGATGAGCTTCTTGGATCCCTTCTCGAACATGGAGACTACCTGGTGGGAAGGGGATTCCTTCCTGTTGCAAGATTATCCCTTTCAAAGGACCTGAGACCCGAAAACCCCCAAGATATTGTGCGTCTGGAAGTTCTAAGGTATGATTCTTCCCTCCTCCTCGGGAATGAGGGTGAGGCCAGTCAGCATCTTAAGAGGGCTGGTTCCAGGGCTGAAATCCTTCTGAGGTCATCTCGGGACCCCCAATCCCTGGAACTGACAGTGATAGGTACTGAACAGACTGGCGGAAAGGGCCCTCAGAGAAGGACTGCATCGCGATGTGATCCAGAGGTTGGGCAAGGGCCTTGAACTGGCAAGGGATGCCGGAGCAAGGGACCAGGAGGCCAGACTCCTGAGCAATATCGGGACCGCATATATGGACCTGGGGGACCCTGATACTGCAAAGAGGTTCTTCTCCGATTCCCTGGATATCTTTACCGATATAGGTGATCCACGGGGAGAATCGATAACCAGATTGAACATGGGAGGGGCACTTTCAAGGACAATGGACCTTCCGGGAGCTCTCAGACAGTATCTGGAATGCATCCGTGTTTCCAGGAAGGCCGACCTGATCCGAATATCCTCCCAGGCATCATTCAGGGTCGGTAAGCTCTACTGTATTGTCAAGGAAGGTGACGAAGCTGTGAAATATTTCGATGAGGCAGCCGTAGGATATGCAAGGATAGGTGATATTGATTACTCGCTTCTGGTGCTTTCGAAGATGGCTGGTATTCTTGGCCCCAGACCTAATGCGCAGGATATGGACAATACCGTAGAGAGGATACTCAAGGTCATCAAAGGTGGGGGATTCGGAATGATAAAACAGCTCTTCCGGACAAGGAGCGATCGGTTAGACCCGGATCTGAGAATATTGTCACTGATCAAGGATTCGTATAGTGGAGAAAGAATAGGCCTCAAGAGGCTCAAGGCTGTCTTAGATACAGGTGATGAAGGACCTCTAAGATCGAGGAAGGAGATATTGAGGGTTGTCCTGCTCAGAGAGGGTGCGAGTATCGATCCTGCAGTCGTTGGATTTCTTAAGGAAGGAAATACATGATATTGAGGGCCCTTGAATATATCAAAGCGAAATATCAGAATAAATACTAAATAATCCCCCTTCTTTTTGATAGAGGAAGTCTGACCATGCTCCTTGACATAGCCGTTGATGATCCACTAGTGGCCTTGCCACTATTACTCATAGGTTTTTGTCTGGTCATTTACGGCAGGGAGATATTGGAAGTGCTCTCATTTCCAATCGGTGCTCTAGCCGGTGGAGTTCTTGCATATATGATCATGAGGGGTTTTCTGGCACCTTACGAGATCCCTCTGATGATCGAAGTTCTGGTGGCCTTCGTTCTCGTTCTTCTTGGAGGTATAATGGGGCCTGGGACCATGGTGATGGTGATCTCGGTGATCATATCACTGGCCGTGGTCGATGTAACTAATATTGTCCTGGGAGATGGGAATGAGATAATTGCCTGGATCATTGGTTCTCTCTTCTTTGCGGTAATGATCTATCCGGTACAGAGATTCCTTCCATTCTCCTCGGCTGTTACAGGTGGTGTCCTCATTTCAATGGGAACCTTTATCCTGATCAATGATGTGGATCCAATGACAATGATGATCATTCAGTTGACAATGATCATATTACTCGGTGCAGGTGGTGGAGTACCTGCAGACCTGGATGAAAAAAAGGTTGGATAAGATGAATGAAGAGCCTGTATGGATACCGACTGCAGCTTGATCGTCAGGTTCTGGAAAGTCTTTTTATCTCCTCGGATACGGTCCTCTCGAACCTCTTCCATCCGATTATTACCTGGTGGACAGAGTACCTTGGATCGTCAATTATGACAGCAAGATCATCCAGCTGATCAAAGAGATCTGGATCTATCTCAAACTTCTGGGATAGTATGAGCAGTTTGACCCTGGCATTCTGGATCTCCTGCCTCACGAAGAACCTGAAGAAGAGCTCGGTCATATCCACCTTGATCTTACCAGACTCTATGTCTGAGGATATCTTCCTGATCCTCCTGGCATCCTCTTCCTGATCGAGGTAAAGGGCGCGAAGGGCCTGCATCGTTTCGAAGAAACCTCCCTTGATCTCGAGGACCTTTTCCCCTCGGTAGAGACCTCAGGGGCCGATAGTAATCTGATATCCCTCTCCAGGGAATCAAGCCTCTCGTTGATCTGGTCCAGTTCCTTTATGATATCCTCCAGACCTTCCCTTTTCATCATGACTCGATCCCTTTACTCCATTATCTGGTTTTCCGCTATGGTACTATCTATGGCGGAATGCAGGGAAATATTAGTAAAATCGGATACAGGAGCGATCTATAAGGGAGAAAATGAGAAGAAGCAGTCTGGTGCTGGTTAATAAATGAATGAAAATGGAAAAATTTCAGATTTGATGAAAAGTTAACGAAGAGGGAACTCTGGGAACTTAGATTCAACTTCAGAGAGCTTCTCCACTTTCACTGATCAAAGCATTGACTCCTCTACCCAAGTTCTTTTCGTCACCCTTCTTTGAGATGACCTTTGAATAGATGATGTCAAGAATATCGTCAGAAACCTGTTTTCTCTGTTCTGCCTCCCCCATGAACCTTTCCTCATCGAAGGTTCGTTTGAGGGTCCTTACTACTCTTAGTTCCCTGGTCATAAGATCATCACCTGTGGCATACCCGAACAAACATCTCGGGTCAGTATATTATAAGTCAACATGGGAGGTCCCATGGAGCCCCAAAGGAAAATACGCAATAATACCTGGAAATTCTCATAATCTTCAATGATAATGATATCTCAGGATTAATGCCGGTTTTTATTTTATGGAGTTCCGAATCGGTTACTGGAAAATGGGACTTTGTAGGGATACATCAATCTGTGATCCTTATTGGTCTGTCCTGACCTGGTTGCATTTTGTACAATATTTCAATCATAGATGATGAGTTACTTTTCCAGGCCAGGGAATGTGACAGTCTGAAAATTATCGGTCCTCTTTCAAATGGAAGGAGGTCTCCGTAGGATTTCCTGACCAGCCAGTTGGATATGAAGAGCAGTCAACTGAGCCTCCCGCCTAATCCCCTTTGAACGATGTGGAAAATGTAGGAGAACAGGGACTGGATGCTTCAATTGAAAGCCAGGATAATTACTAACCGTATTTGACTAACGGTAATATGCATATTACGGTTAGTAAAATATAATTACCCTTGGATCCATGCTGTATCATGAAGATTCCCAGAAAGGAGATCGATGAGATCAGGTCCGCCGGAGGCTGGCTCCTTGTCTATGGACGAAGGAAAACGGGGAAGACATTCCTCCTTCGCAATTTCATAGACCATGATTTCTATTATCTTGCCAGAAGGGACGGAGTGATAGTCTCTGGTGATCGGAGATCGGTTAGATTCGAGAATATCAATCACTTCACGGATCACCTCAGATCACTTCTCCTCGATAACAAGACTGTGATCCTTGATGAGTTCCAGAGGATGCCGGAATATTTCCAGGATGAGGTATCCATGCTCCATCCCAACGGCAGATTGATTCTAACAGGTTCAAGCTTTCAGATGATCGACAAGGTCCTCTCCTCCAGTTCACCGCTTCTGGGCATGCTTAGCGAGGTGGTGATAGATATCATCGATCCGTTTGATGTCCTCAGGTCCCTTGACCTTCCACCTGAGAATGCTGTGGAATATGCAGCATTTATGAGGGATCCTTGGACCATACCGATTTTCAGATTCGAGGGAGATTTTATCGAAGAACTGTGGAAATTGATCGAACATTCGAGGAATGCAATACCCAGGTTGATAGGAGAGATCTTTTCGGAAGAATCCAGAAGACGGAGTCATGCATACGAATCGGTTCTAAGGTTGGTTGGAGCGGGAACATGGTCAACAAATGAGATAGCACATACACTCTATACGAGAGGGATCATCGATAAGGATGAAAGCAGGCTAGTAACGTCATATATTCAGAACATGATCAAGATGGGATTGCTGGAGGAGATCCATCTCTATAAGAACAAGAAGAAGATGATATACAGAGTTAAATCTCCAATAATGGAAACCTATTATTATCTGGTTGACAGGCACAATATTGATGAAAGGGATGTTACTCTGGATGAGGTCAGGGAGAACCTGAGGAAGATGGTTTGCCTCCAGATAGAGAGGTTCTTTGCTGAGGCTTTCAAAATTGAACATGGTGGAAACAGAGAGTACTCGCTGGAACCGGAGATAGATTTTATAATAACCAAGGGTAGGAAGAGAATTCCGATAATTTTCGGGGAGGTAAAGTGGGGTAAAGGTTCCATCCGCGGAGGCAGGAAATTGATCGAGAAAGCAGAAGGATTGAATGTGGACCTTATCCTTATTACAAAAGAGAAGGTAGAATTGGATGGAGTGAGTGTTATCACTCCGGATATATTTATTAAGAATATTGTATTTAATGGTGAAAATATTTGATTATTATTAGCAATGACATCGACCAGGATTTAAGTGGGCCCACCCGGGTATAGTCCTTCGATGCATAACATTAAAAATTACATTTGACGCAAATAGAAACCGCATATTAATATATTTTAATGCCTATTATGTTTGCATGAACCGGGATAACTTGATGATCCATCTGAAGAACAATAACTACTGGTGGAGCGAAGGTTCGGTCAGGGACACAGATCACGGAATCGAACGCCGTAGATATTTAGAAAGGATAGATGAGACAACAGACCTGGAGAGGATCATCTGCATCTCAGGTGTGAGGAGGTCCGGAAAATCCACAATCGTCTATCAATACATCAGAAGATTGTTGGGGAAAGGTGTGGACCCAAAAAGGATCGTCCTTGTGAAGGTGGATCTCTGCCTTAGGGACCTTGATGATCTTCGTGATATTATCTCGGTTTACAAAGAACTAACCGGTGTGGATCCTCAAAAGGATAAGGCCTATTTTTTCTTCGACGAGGTCCATTACATGGAAGGATGGCAAGTCCAGATGAAGGAATTCATCGATATGAAATATACCTCCCGTTTCTTCGTCCTAGGCTCCTCTGTCACCATGATGTTCAAGGATGCCTCCGAGAGCCTGGCGGGAAGAATTTCTTTCTTACATGTGGATCCACTTTCTTTCAGGGAATATCTGGATTTCTCCGGATTCGAGTTACCAGAGGATCGGTCTCTTGATGGATTATTCAAAGCTCTCATCGATAAAAAGGATATAATCCTTCATCACCTTGGAAATTACATACAATCAGGAGGTTTCCCGGAGTGGTTCAAGATCAAGGATATCGACAGGTGGAGGAGGGTCCTCTTCGAGGATTATCTGTCCCTGATCCTTATGAAAGATATCGTACATGTCTTCAAGATCAAGGATCCCAGACTTCTCGAGAACCTTGTTCGAGAGGTGGCGCATCTCAGTTGTGAAAGATTTTCATACAAAGGACTGTCAGACAGGTTGGATTCCGATAGGGAAACGATCAAGTTGTATCTTTATTATCTAAAGACCTCGGGACTTGTTCATATCATGCAGATCTATTCTAAAAAGAAGATTTCCCGGGAGAGATCGGAGAAGAAGATATTCTTGTTCGATGAGGGGATGAGGAAAGCACTCACTCTTGATCTGGATGGGATGAGATTCTCCGAGATCATGGTGGCTTCACATCTTACAGCACTCGGAATGGAAAGGAACCATCTCTTCGAGCCATATTACTGGAAAGGTGACAGGGAAGTTGATTATATCTATGAGAACAGAGGTGTTCTGATCCCTGTAGAGACAAAATATCGAAATGATCCCGGTGATATCAATGGGGTTATTGAGTTTCTTGAAAAGTATCATTTGAAAAAAGGGATCATCGTTACCAAGGATACGTTTAAAGTTGATGACCATGGGGATTCGGGAACGGTCTATTTCATTCCATTATGGTTGTTCCTGATAACTGATCATGATGTGCTTGGAATGTAATGATCGAACAGGGTTATCAAAATAGGGTTATCAAAATTTTAACTATTCCCAGGTAAAAAACTTAGGCGAAAGGTCGGGTTTAAAGTCGGGTGAAAACTGGGAAAGGATCCTGGTTTTGATGGATAGGATTAAAAATAAATGAAAAGCAGAATGGGCCAGTCGGTTCCTTTGGCTATTTGATGATCAATAGATTAAAAGGGTCTTCGAATATATCTGCCATTTGGATCTATTTTGTAGAATATCTTTAAGATTCTTAAAGAATAAGTGCAATATAGAAACATTATAATAATCTAACAAGTATGATAGACCATGGTATCGAAGTATGACATATTCTATGTCATTGCGGTCAAAGGACCGCTCAGGGTACCGGATATCCTGGATGAGATGGGAAGAAAAAGCGAAGATTACCAGATCATATTCAACCATGTATTGGAACTTGAGAAGACCGGGTTGGTCAATCGAGGAGAGGCAATAGCCATCGAAAAGAACGAAAGGACCGTTCTCCTTTACAGGATCATCAGATTCTGCACTGACAACAGGATCAATTACAATCTATTGTTGAAACAATCGATGGTGGATTTTATAGAACAGGCATCAAGATCGGAATTCATTACCATCAAAGATGTCGATATAAATCCTAGAACTTTCAGTTTTTATTTGAAAGCCCTTTCAAAGTACGGCCTACTTCTTGTCATATCCAGGCGACCATTGAAATGTAAACTCCTTCGACACGGGTTCTTCAATGATATCTTCAGGTTCCATGGTAAGGAGCTTGCTTTCTATGAACCAAAGAAAGATTCCATGATGGAACAGATAAAAAGGGAATTGAAAAGATACAAGGATCTATCCAGGATCGGATATTCCATACTGGATGAACTGGAACGGAAGAAAGAGGTTGAGTTCATATACGGCAGTCTGCACCTTGAAGGGAACCCCATGACCCTTCCCGAAACACAGAAACTGATACTGGAAGAGATCGTACCGGAGAAACACAAGATCATCCATATACAGGAAGTGACCAGTTACAAGAAAGCGATCGATCTAATGATCGAGAACGCCAGGAATGATGAGGAATTGACCCTGGATCTTATCCTGAAGTACCATAGGATGGGAATGGAACATATTCATTGCGCTGGAAAACTGAGACAGCAAAACGTCAGGATCAAGGGGAATCCGGAATTCAAGACCTGTGAATGGAGATTGATACCAATACGGATCAAGGAACTGATGGAAGAGTATTCAATGTACAGGTCATCCAAAAGAGATACAACCGAGGTGATCAAGTTCGCATCTTATTTCCATAACGAATTCCAGAGGATCCATCCCTTTATAGATGGGAACAGCAGGATATCCAGACTTCTGATGCTTCACATACTCAGGTCGAGTGGTCTGCCTATGCTCGATCTACCCTTGGGATACTATGATATCTACATGGACCTTACAAAAAGGTCGAAAGAAAGGGATGATGAAGCTTTTCGATATATAATAGAGGAAATGGTCTACTTCTCCCTGAAAAGGATAAATGACGATCTTTCATGATCCTGAGACTATTAGACTTGTATGAAAGAAGTAGTGGGCCCGCCCGGACAATCGTAAAAAAGTGATGATAAATTGATTTAATTCGCTTTTTTACTTGCCAACAATTATTTTTAGATTATATCGTGCGGGCCCACTTTCTAAAATTGGAATATAATCAAAATCGAAAGTGGGCCCGCCCGGATTTGAACCGGAGTCTATGCGTCCCGAACGCACAAGTATACCAAGCTAACCCACGGGCCCATGGCATTATTTGCGAGTGAAGCGAGTAAATAGTGCTGCTGGACCCTTCGGTCCAGCCTGGTATTCATCCATCACCCCTCGGGAGGGTGGGGGTTCTACTGTACCCCCAATTGCTTCGGTGAAGCAATTGAAGTATACCAAGCTAACCCACGGGCCCATATACATGGTTGGCGAATGAAATGAGACAATCATGTCCCATCAGGACCCCTGGATAGCTCAGTATTCATCCACCACCTCTCGGGAGGGTGGGGGTTCTGACTGTACCCCAATTGCTTCGGTGAAGCAATTGAAGTATACCAAGCTAACCCACGGGCCCATGGAATTATTTGAGATCAAAGATCCCAAGGTCAAAGGTCCTGCGACCAGATATTAGGCCAAAGAGAACCGATTTATAAACATATCCATGTGGTTCCTCATTTCCTCCCATGATAGAGGGAGTATATCGCGGAAAGCAGGTGATGGTCAACATCAACGTAAGGAAGTTCCTCTTTCAGTGTATCCTTGTTGGATCCTGTCAACTCCATGATCTTCTGGAAGTTATCTGTTGCAACCTGTATGGATCCTTCTTCCGCTCTCTTCAGAACATCAATTATTGATTCCTTTAACTTGACTGGAAGGTCCTGGTTGTTAACAAGTGCATCAAGGAAAATCCTGTAGGCCTCAGAAGCTCCTTTATGGTCTCCGATCTTGTACTTCAAGGATGCCTTTGTCACGAGGAAGTAGTATCTCAATCTTCCCTGAACCGTATCCAGTCCGAGGTTCTCTATTGCTTCGAGTGCCTCTTGCGGACCGTTCACCCTTTCTTCAAGATATGGTCTCCAAATCCTGGCACATTCCTTGATGGGTATCAATGCCTCATTCCCATCATCGTCCATCTCTGAAAGTCGAATAAGGACCTTCAGCGCCTTTTCATTGTTACCTTCGAGGATCTCCCACATCATTCCTATGAGGTCCTTCTGGGCTTTCTCCACTACTGAGAGACCGGACCTCACATTTTCTTTCAATGCATTCCTGTGTTCCTTTAGGAGGTCCTTTGATGGGATCTGAAGGAAGGATTCCACCATTACAGGCAGTGCTTCCCGGGCCCTTCTTGAACCAATGAGATGATGAACCTCTTCTGTGACATACAATGGGACAGGACCAAGACCGGATTCATCCTCGATACCGAATGGAAATGGAGGTGCGACACCTCCTCCTTCCTGGTGGAATCCAAGACCTGTCAGTTTATCACTGAAAAGGTCCGCCAGCATACCGTGGCATTCTTCTCTCACTTCATTGGTCAGGACCTTTACCGCCTGGTCCCTAATCAGGTCATGTATCACATACCCCCCAGGGGTCTGGAAGATAAGGTGGAGATCTATCAATTTGACCATGGTCTCCTTGTCAACCTCCATCATGGAAGAGAGATCGTTCTCCTCCAGCTGCAGTCTTGATAATGAAAGAAGGCCCAGTACCTTCAATGATGTCTTGTCGAGCTTGTTGAAGATCTCCTCTCTCAGGAACTGATCGAAATCACCTACATTGAAATCGTAGCCCTCGCTTTCCACAAGAACCAGGGCGAGAGGATGTCCTCCGGTCTTGTCGATGATCGTATCGACCTCGCTATCCTTGAATCCTCTTTCAAGGAGAAGCTTGCGGGATGTTGACCTGTCAAATCCAAGCAATTCCATCTCACCAATGAGGTTATTGATCCTCACATCCCTTACATCATAGAAAGTGGCCCTCTTTCTCGAAAGGACGATCAGGTTGATGTTATTCTTACCAGATATCCTGTCCTTCAGAGAAGAGAGGAACATATTTATCTCATCAGGAGCCCTGTGAAGATCATCGAAGATCAATAGGGCCGGCAGTTCTCTTGGAATCGTTCCGAGAAGATCCGAGACGGTCTCGATATCAGGTTCCCTGTTGGTCTCGAGGAGTTCCTTGATCCCATTCCAGCCGGACCTTGTGAAGAAGCTTGAAAGCTCCTTCAGGAGGTAGGATATGGATGTCCATTCCTTGAGGTCGATATAGAAGATGTTCATCTCAGAGGCCAGGATCTGGGTTGTCTTCCATCCCAGAGTTGTCTTTCCAACACCTGCAATACCGTATACGACAGTGACCCTTCTTTTCAAGGATCTCATTGCATCTGTGAGTTCTTTGATCTCCCTCTCCCTTCCAAGGAAGATCTCAGGTGGATTGAGGGAATGGATATACGATGTCCTACCCTTTCCATTCATCTTATCATCGCTATCCCTTGACCTGTCCAGGTCAAGTTTACCCGATGAGAGAACATCGGAGATGTTCTTCAGGTCCACTTCCTTTTCCAGCAGGAGGTCTCCGATGGTCTTCTCAATAGTTTCTCCCCCTTTTTTAACATCGATCGTTTCGGTGGATATGATATCTGAAAGCTCCCTGGACCTCATTATTCCCTCATCTGTGAGCATATAGACCTTTCTTCTCCTTGCCAGACCACTGATATGGGCAAGGTTCTCCTCTACGTATCCCTTGTTCATCAGTGATCCCACAGCCCTTGGTACCGCGGACCGGATGATCCCCAGATTGGTAGCTATCCCATCCTGGGTGACATCGATCGGAGCCTGCAGCTCCCCCCGGAATCTGGTGTAATGAATCAAAAGAAGAAGAATCCTGTCCCCAACGGTCATTCTTGAACCTTTGTATCCCATTCCCTTCTCTCCATCAATATCTTTTACTTGTATTGACTAATGACCCTATAAACCTGATGTCAAAATAAAGGATGATTTAATATTCTCGTGGTTCATGAGAGATAGATGCCCATCAAGTTCACCAGGGAATTGGTCGATTCATGTACCGGTCCACCCCCCAAAGGATGCAGGTTCTGCGACAGGGGTTCCAAGATGGTGCTATATATTACAGGTATCTGCTCCGAGGACTGTTTCTACTGCCCCCTTTCAGAAAAGAAGAAGGGTAGGGATGTTATCTATGCGAACGAAAGGCTTGTGGAAGGAGATAATTGGCTTGATGGGGTAGTGGATGAAGCAAGAAGGATGGAAGCGCTGGGAACGGGGATCACTGGTGGTGACCCGATGCTTTTCATCGATAGGACGGAAAAGGCCATTATCAGACTTAAAGAGGAGTTCGGCAGTCATCATCATATTCACCTCTACACAACAGGTCCTTTCGAAAAAGGAGCTCTTGAAATATTGAAGAGAGCAGGTCTGGACGAGATAAGGTTCCATCCTAAGATCGCATACTGGAAACAGTTCAGGTTCCTGGGCAGGGATTCGGAACCTGGTGACCCTGTGGATGCCACATATTATCATGAACTTATTTTCGAGGCCAGGAGGCTTTCCTTATCCGTTGGTCTCGAGGTGCCGGCTGTTGTCAATTCCCAAGGTGGCGGAAGGCTTTACAGTGAAGGTCTTTTCTCACTTTTGGACTATGCAGCCAGGGAAGGTATGGAATTCGTTAACATCAACGAACTTGAAGCATCCCATACAAACATGGACCACTTCAGGAAACTCGGTTATGGACTGGTTGGCGATTCAATGGCAGTTGAAGGGTCCATGGACCTTGCCGTGGAAACCATCGAGAAGGTCAAGTTCAAAAATCACGGATCACCCACCATATTCCATATCTGCTCCTCGATCTACAAGGATTCGGTCCAGCTCAGGAACAGATTGATAAGGACCTCCGAAAGAGTTGCAAGACCCTTCGAGATCCCAACAGAGGACGGAACCCTGCTTCGAGGTATTGTGGAGACCGATGACGTCCAGGCGGTTGTGGACCATCTCCAGGAAGTGTATGATGTCCCTCAGGAGCTCTTCGAGGCAAGACCCGGATCCCTTCTTGTTGCACCCTGGGTCCTTCAGGAGATCGGAAGGAAGCTGCCGGGAAAATGTTACATTTCAGAGGTTTATCCCACCTGGGATGCACTGGAAGTGGAGAGGACCCCCATAGAATCCTATTCTTGAGTTCAACAACATATTCATTCTCATTTTCCGGTCCTTTTATCTATTTCTTTGTGTTCAGGGCCGGTATGGACACCATAAGGATAGGTGTTATCGGCCTGCAGGGAGATGTTGAGGAGCACATCCATGCATTTGAAAAGGCCTTCTCCGACCTCGGTGTCAAGGGAGAAGCTGTGTGGGCCAGAAGACCCATGGACCTTGAAAAAGTGGACGGTCTATCCTTACCTGGCGGGGAATCCACAACTATCTCCAAGTTATTGACAAAGTTCGATCTGAGGTCGAGGATCTCGGAGCTCAATGACAATAATGCCCCAATACTGGGTACATGCGCGGGTTGTGTCCTTCTGGCAAGGGAAGGAGATGCTCTTGTGGAGAAAACCCAAACTGAACTCCTGGGCTTCATGGACATGGCGGTAGACCGGAACGCATTCGGTCCCCAGAGGGAATCCTTCGAAGCGAATGTCACCATCGATGGGATCGGGGATTATCCAGGTGTTTTCATAAGGGCCCCGTTGATAACCAGGGTATGGGGAAAATGCAGGGTCATCGGAGTCCTTGATGAGAGTGTGGTCCTTGCAAGACAGGACAATCTGATCGCAGCATCATTTCATCCTGAACTCACGGAAGACAGCAGGTTCTATGAGCTTTTTTTCTCTCTGTTCTGATCATCGGAAGGACCTTTACTGAGCCATATCCAGGCAGCTACTGCTCCGAAGATGATCCCTCCCGCTCCGAATATGGACCAGAATATCAAATCATTTTTATTATTGTTGGGTTCATCGTTCCAACCCGAAGGAGGGATGGGATCGAGGATCCTTGATACCTGGACGACGCTCCCGTTCCCGTCATCGAGTACAACTGTCAGGTTGTGTCTCCCAGGATAGACGTACCTTTGGATCGAGTTTCCGGTCCCTATCTCCTCACCATCCAGAAGCCAGGTGATGTTCACCTCATCTCCATCCGGATCCGAAAAGGTGACAGAAGCATTCAAAGGATTCTCTATCCTGCCATCAGAGGGTATCCCGATGATCTCAATATCTTCTGGAGGTGTATTCCCTTTAACACATACCGTAAGGAACAGAAGTGAAAACATGAGGGTTGTGATCAGGGAAGGAAACCTCCTCATGGGTGTGGCAAGGTGAAAACTCCATTTATTGATTTCCTTGGAAAAGATGAAATATGCACCCATCCATCGATGTATCATGAAGGGTCTGTTCGTTGGAAGGTTCCAACCCCTCCACAAAGGACACACGTCGATAATCGAAAGTGCTCTGAAGGAGGTTGAGACGCTTTTCGTTGTGGTGGGTTCTGCTGAATGCTCCCATACACCCAATGATCCTTTCACAGCGGGGGAGAGGGTCCAGATGATTCTCCTTGCAAGGAATGAGCTGGGATGGGGTGACAGGGTGATACCGATACCGGTAAGGGATGTCAACAGGTACTCTATCTGGGTGGACCATGTCCTCTCCTATGTTCCCAAAATTGATGTGGTATTTTCCAATAATCCACTGACCAGACTTCTCTTCAAATCCCGTGGATTCGAGGTCAGGTCCACACCTCTGGTGGACAGGACCGAGCTCAGCGGTGAGGCGATACGAGCCAGAATGGTATCCGGAGAAGAATGGAGGTCCTCTGTACCCTCAAGTGTCGCTTCAATGATCGATGAGATGGGAGGGGTGGAAAGGATCAAGGATATCACTCTTAAGGGGGACAGGACCTGAAGGATACTTATCAGGAACTGGTAACCCTTTGCAAGGACAGAAGGATCACGATTTCCACCGCTGAATCATGCACGGGTGGATACATAGCCTCCTCCATCACGGATATTCCCGGAGCTTCGGATTGCTTTTATGGAGGGATCGTTGCCTATTCCAACGATCTCAAATCATCCCTCCTCAAAGTGAAAAAGACCACTCTCGAAGAAGAAGGAGCCGTCAGCAGGGAGACCGCAAAGGAGATGGTTATTGGATTGGAAGAATTGCTAGGTGCAGACCTCTCCTTGTCAGTAACAGGGATCGCTGGCCCCACAGGTGGAACAAAGGAGAGACCAGTGGGAACCGTTTACATCGGAGTCAAGGTCAAAGGAAACCCCCCTCATGTCGAAGGATTCCTTATACAGGGTCTGGATCGCCCCTCCTTCAAGGGGGAGGTATCCCGGATCGCACTGGGCATGATGCTCGGACACCTCTCCGAGATCTAAGACCTGCGACAGTATTATGTGAAAGATGACCTTTCTCCAGTCAGGTGAGCCTTTCATGGAACCAGTCTGTCCCCTTGACCATAGGTACGGAAGAGAAGAGATGAAGAGGACCATGAGCCACGCCGCAAGGGTTTCAAGATGTCTCGAGGTAGAGGCAGCCCTGGCCCGGGCCCATGCGGGGATCGGTAACATCCCACAGGAAGCTGCTCAGGAGATAACCAAGAAAGCTTCCCTTACCTATGTTTCTCTGGACCGGGTCAATGAGATAGAGGCCGAGATCAGGCATGATATCATGGCCATAGTCCATGCACATTCAGAGGCCTGCAGCGGGGATGCTGGGAAATATATCCATCTTGGGGCCACATCGTACGATATTGTGGACACGGCCCTGGCCATCCAGATGAGGGATGGCCTTGACATTTTGTCAATGGGAATGGACCAGCTTTCAGAGGCTCTGGCAGAAAAGGCTGAAAGATACCGTGACCTTGTCATGGTGGGGAGGACCCACGGCCAATTTGCCATCCCAATAACCCTGGGAATGAAATTGGCCGTATGGCTTTCCGAACTGCTTCGCCACAAGGAACGTATTCAACAATTGAAACCCCGCCTGCTTGTGGGAAAGATGTCCGGAGCTGTTGGAACCGGCGCAGCTCTTGGCGGAAAAGCTTTCGAGATAGAAAAAGCGGTAATGGATGATCTTGGTCTTGGAGTTGAGGAAGCTGCAACCCAGATCGTACAGAGGGACAGGATGATAGAGCTCCTCTCCGTTCTATGCAACATCTCGGTTACAGTAGAGAAGATGGCCACAGAGATAAGGACCCTTCAAAGACCAGAGATAGGGGAGCTTCAGGAATCCTTTGATGCAAAGAAGCAGGTAGGTTCCTCCACAATGTCCCATAAAAGGAATCCGATCGTCTGTGAGAATATTACCGGACTTGCAAGAACACTCCGGGGATTCCTGATCCCGGAATTCGAGAACGGTATCCAGTGGAACGAGAGGGACCTTTCCAATTCCTCATCTGAGAGGTTCATACTACCCCATATGATGATTCTGGCTGATGATATCATCTTCAAGATGTCCGGTGTGATCCGCGATGTTTACGTAAATGAGGAGAGGATAGCGGAGAACCTGAGAAGGGCCGGTGATGTGATAATGGCGGAATCCGTGATCATGGCCCTGTGTGAGAAGGGTATGGGCCGGCAAGAGGCCCATGAGGCCACAAGAAGGGCTGCAATGGTTCATTATAAGGGAAGACCCTATCTTGAAGCCCTCTTGGAGGACCCTGAGATATCTTCTCTCCTTACAGCATCGGAATTAAATGAAAGACTGAACCCATCCAACTATACTGGAGTGGCAGGGTCCAGGGTAGATGCTGTGGTTCGTCGGAGCAGATCACCAAAGAGGTGATGGTGAACTACCGGGCATCATAGACCATGTCTCACCAAGGGGGATGTCATCATTGACAGTGAAGTATGAGAAACTTGCCTGACCCAGAGGTGAGACATGTACTGTTGTCAATAAATCTCCTGAGGTCATTCCACCTGGGAAATGAGTGGTCCAATAAGGCGTGGTCTCCCACATTATGATTTCCTCACCAAGAGAATCCGGGATCTCCATCCTTGATCCTGTCGTAAGGTCCAATATGATCTGGTCCAGTAAATCCACCTTATCAAGCTTGACAAGATCATCAGTTGAAAGAGAGGGGAAAATGATCATCCTTGAGAGGTCAGGCATTTTTCCACCCTGGAATGAGATATAGATCCCGATGGAAAGACCATTCTCTTCCCCATGGGGAACGACACTTCTGAAAAGGGCCCCCAGGTCCTTCCCATATACATCCGGAAGAGATCTCATCCCATCCCCCGGGTCCTCTCCTATCAGAAGAACAGAAGCGGATACTGATAGGTCATCATCGGATCCCAAATTGTCCATGGACAAATATGGGGAAGGTCTTCTCATGATATCAATTGATAGAGTGGGAGATACAATGTAAGGAGAGGATAGGAGCCTGGTAAGGGTCTCACCTGGTTGTTTAGGCATCGAGGAGCCTTCGTTGATATTGTAACCGGCGAAATTACCGTGAATATTGAACGTTCCCTTGTTCAAGTCAAGTTCGATCCTGGTACCAGACCAGAGTGCAACCTCTGCCTGGACATTCATTTCACCTCCGGAAATGGGTCCAATTTCCAGGGTGCATTTTCCATGGGGGAGCATGGATTTGATCTCCATCCTGTCCCTTGCAAGGGAATATGAGAATTCAAGGTTCTGACCGTCGATCCTCAGAGGTCCCACGTCATTGAGATCTATTCCAGGAACCTTGATCTTGTTGTTGTAGAAGATATGCAGGTCCTCCTGGGCATCAGTGGACCTGATCCATGAGTCAAGCGATGATAGTGATGCCACCGAGGATGAATGAATGGACTGCCTCGCTTCAAGGGGTCCTATCATTTCATCCGCCCATCCGGCACTCCTTGATAGAGAGGATAGGGTCCCGAAGGCTTCCCTGAGCTCCGGCCATGATCTTGATTCGAAATATTCGGTAGCGTTTGCCACTGATGTGATCAACCATCCCGTGGATGTGGGTGTGTAGAACTGCTTTCCGGTGTTGATGTTCCTTAGATGCTCCTTGAAACCTTCATCAACCAATGTTCCGGTCCCCGAATAGATCCTGACAGGGAAAGAGAATTCCAGCGTCCTTTCCATGTTGGAAGGATCGTAGGTGTTTCCCGACCACCCCACTGAATCAGCTGTAAGCAGGAACGATCCCCTGATATCGAGGTCCCACTGGACCCTGTAATCATGGTTAGGTGGCTGGGGTGGAGGTGGTATGGCCCCGCATCGGGTCACTTTATTGATCTGGCTCCCGTTCCCGGTGGCTATTAGGTCCTCATCTGTCAATGAAAGGTTTGCATTGGTATACCAGGCATTGTAATCATGAATGCCCTTTACGAGGAGATCCTTCCCCAGAACCAGGAAATCAGTATCGAAGGTTGGTTTGAGCGTCCCCGCTGTCATATTGCCTGAAAGCAGCGATCCTGTGGTGATGATCGGGATCCCTTTATACGATGGAAAGGAAGGATGGTGTTCAAGTGAATATGGATCAAATGTTTTTGCCGGCAGTCTCGGATCAAGGAGCTGGTTCTCCTTAAGTGGTGATTGAAGGTCAAGTGCCTCTGTTCTGCCAAGTGTCTTTCCAGTTCTATCCATGTAAAGGTATCTCATGAAAAGATCGGCAGTATCAGCATGTCCGAATGTCGTTACAAGAGAGAGAAGGTCCTCTGCAGATCTTTTTACAGGATCGTTACCAGCTGACCGGCCATAATCCCTGAAGTTATCGATCTCCGACATCCCCCAATACCTGTTCCCCGAAGGATTCATGACAGTGGCGGGCTCAAGGAGTGAGAAATGAGAGTCTATTGAAGAAGCTAGAGAAGGGGGAACGGTACCTGTCCATCTTGCCATTGCAACCGCCAGGGCAAAATTGGTCGCAAGCTCCACATCCCCTCCGTTCATCAAGTGTAGATATGAATCGGAGAACTCTGTTCCTACCCCGTTAGCCGCTCTCAACCTGACTATGGTATTCAGGATGTATTCAACATCCCTTGCCATTCTGGAATACCAAGAATTGGTATCATCTTCTAATAGATCGATCAGGACCGAAAGAGCCCTTTCCGGGTCCAGAGTCTCTGTGGAATATGAGATGGTCTCATATCTGATATCCCCGCCGTTCTCGGGTTCCAGGGAGATGGTCATAAGCACATTTGTCCTTAAAGCAGGGACTGCAGAAAGGGCACCCGATGACCCGAACATTCTGCTATCAGGAGTAAGGGTGCCATCACTTCTCTCGTATCCGGATGAAGGTAATGGGAGTTCCATTGCAAGTTCGGTTTCAGTTACGAAAACATCATGTGAGACCAGGACCACCCTGTGATCCGCTACAAGCAGGTCAGAGTTGGAGACCCAGATCGTGAGATTGGATTCAATATCCTTGGTAACTTCTTCAGTAGTGGAGGATCCCATCTCGGAAGCAAGTGTTCCCGTAAGGGAGGACATCCTCTGTGTAAATGGTCCCAGTTCGATGGTTGAATAAGGTCTTTCGGTTTCTCCATTTGACAGGAAATATACAGCTCCAGCACCTATAAGTCCAATGACTAGGGCGACGGCAAACAACGGTCCTGCAAGTTCATTGGATGACATTTTATACCTCCCATATCTTCAATTCGAAGTTGAGTATGACCTCGTGTCCGTCCTTGAGATCGACTGCAACACTCTGACTGGTGGAAATTGAACTCTCTTCGATGTTATCATAGCTGGAGACCACATGGCTCCTTTCGGTGTCCCAGCCCGATCCTGAACTGATTGTAAGGCTATATGGGGTGCCATCTCCTATGAGGAAATCAATGTATCCGGATGTTATCGAATCTGTTCCTGACATGTTCGAGGAGGTCTCGGAAAGGAGGATATAGTAAGCCACAGGGATCGAGAGGTCCCTGTATTCCTTCTCGTTCACATCGATCTGGTCCACCGTGGAGGAAAGGAGTATGCTCAAGGGGGTGGAATAGGGGTCGTTCCCATTGTCCGTTTTCTCTTTCAGGAGTTCAGGAATGATAGCAGCGATCATGATCCCAGCCACAGAGAGGAAAACAGCTATGAGAATAGCAGTTCTCATTGGAAGATGGAAGGACCTTTTTCCATCACCTTCGGAAGATAGGTCAAGTGGTCTATTCTCCAAAAAGGGTCACCTCCATTCTTGCTGGAAGGACCGTCCCTGTCGATGTCTCCACCGCCACATATTCTATCTGCATTGTTTCCCTGTCCTTCGAATGGTCATCATAGGATCCCGCATCGGGGACCTTCACATTTATCTCGGTCTGGTCGGCCAGGATGACCCGTACCAATGCGACCCTCCCATCGAAAGGGTCCATATCCGATATCCTGTCGGGGTCTGTGGATAGCTCCTCGATGGCGAGTGCACCTGATGTTCCACCATAGGCGGACATCAGTACCGGGACGGTCAATCGAGTATTGGTTCCAAGTTCGGCGTCCCTGTCATTCTCATTGTCCATATAGACCGCGATGGTGCATCCTGCCAGGAATATTACAAGTCCGGTTGCGACAACTGCAAGGCTCCTGCCGTATTCCATGCCTATGGTGACCCTCCGTTTTGTTGATATATTCATCGATCCGACCCCTTTTTGAATATTCCGGTACACCGGTGGACACATGTGCTTCCATATACTGAATCAAAAATTATATAAATATAGGGCGGTGGTCGATGTTCATAGGTGATCTTGTTGTCCAGAGGTATATCAATAGTACCATTGATGTTTATAGCCTTGATGTTCTGTTCAGCCCTTTATGTCCAGGGAACTGAGGATACAGGGGAGGATCAGGGTAGATATTTCGGTTCCGAAAGGATCTACAATTCCACAAGGTCCCTGAGCGGTGGGATGGGAGCTGGAGATCTCGATGGTGATGGTGACATAGAGGTGGTGTTCTGCGATTTCTCCGGGAATGTGGTGATGCTCTCTCCCCAGAGCGATGGCAGTTTCAATGCTCTTCCCATATGGGAGGAGGAAGGCCCCCAGGGTACAGACAGGGGCCTTTTCGATCTCGTTGTTGCTGATGTCCTTGAAGAGTTCCCCGGACCCGAGATCCTAGTGGGCGGATATTCCGGTAATCTTTATGCGATCCATATGGAGGGTGGTCTCTGGACACACACGATCCTCTATACGACCCCTATGTATGATGATGTCAAAAGGATAAGGATATTCGATATAGAGGTCGCAGATGTCGATCCGGCCCCGGGGCCTGAGATATTAATAGGATCGATGATAAACGATCAGCTTGAACCTGACAGGTATTTGAGGTATGTGTATAGGTCAGGTTCCGACTGGGATTCCGTTGAAATAGAGGTCCCTGATGCGGTTAAGGTCATCGATGTTGGTGATGCCGATCCTACCCTGGATGGTGATGAGATCTATATCACCACTTCAGGATGGAATGAGGTGGGTGGAACCGATTCCTCTCTGGTTCAACTTCACAGGAACGGAACGAGTTGGGACCAGAGGACCATTTTCAGGAATCCGGAGAACCTGATTGCCAATGTCAGGGTGGGGGAATTCTGGTCCGGTCATGATGGAAAGGAACTGATAACCGCAGGGCTTTCAGGCTGGTGCCGTGTTTTCTGGGAGGAAGGTGGGAATTTCCAGAGAAAGGATGTGTTCCAGGCCAAGACATCGGCAGGGGAAAGTTCTGCCATTGAAGGACTTGCCATTGGTGATTTCAATCCCCGCCATGATGGTGATGAGGCGATGGTCACAGGTTATTACAACGTTGTCACCCAGGTGTATGAGGTTGAAGGTGAGGTCGTTGGTGAAACAGCCTGGAAGACCGATGCCAACAATATCAGACTGGAATTCTCTGGTGTTGAGGTTGTTGATGTATCCGATAAATTCTCTGGAAACGAGGTTCTTGTGGCGAACCTGGCAGGATGGATTGAGATGTTGTACTATCAGGATGACGGTCTTTCTTTGATCCTTCCTGACGGTACAGTGGAGGTGAATGTGGATTCCGCTGAACAGTTCAATATTGGGATCATACCGGAAGGAAGCGTTTCAGGGGACCTTGTTATTGATATTTCAGGAGGGGACATGGTCGATCTGATCTATGACAGGGATCATTCCCTCGTACAAGGGGAGAGATTGAACGTTCCGGTTGTGATCGATGCACTTTCAGGTGAGGAGAGGACATTCAGATTGAACGTTACTGTTTCAGTTGGTGATATCTCAAGGTCCGGAGAAGTGACCGTGCGGATAGTCCCGGCTGGTGGTGGTTTCTCTATACTGGTACAGCCCTCCACCGTAATCCTTTATGATAAAGGCGGGAATACCAAGACATCGACGGTTTCCCTTGTTGGTGCCGAAGCGTATGATCAGATAGAACTTTCTGTCAATGAGGTGAATGGTCTTTCGGTCATGGTCGATTCACCTATCAGACCTGGTGATACCAAGAATTTGATCATCCAGGCGGATACCGGATTCGTTGGTAGCAGGACCCTTACCTTAACAGGTTCATACAATGGTGTTCCCATTGCACAAGCCAGCATCATGGTGGAGGTCAGATCCCTCTCCCAGGAACTCGATTTCCAGCTTAAGAAGGATTCCAATGACAGGTATTTCGTCAGGATCTTTATGAACGGTTCAGCTCCGGTCAAGGGAATGACCATCGCCATACAGCTCGGCGATGAGGTGATCTACAGGACCACCATTGATATGGATCCGAACTCTCAAGTGGACCTTCCTCCGCTTGCTCTTGAAAAGGGAGATAAGGGTCAGATTTCTATCAATGCAACTAACGTGGCTGATGCTGAAATTGAGATCATGAACCTGGGACCTGTTGAGATCCCTGATGATGAAAAGGAGAAGAGCAGTGGTTGGGAGATCCTTCTTGGAGGAGTTATCATTGTCATCGCTATAGCTATAGTTGTTATTCTTTTCCTTTTCACGAAACCCAAACAGGACCCTGGAGATGATGCGTCCATCGAGGGAATCGGAGGAAGGAGAAAATATAATTACAGGGCCCCTGAGGAACCCGTTAGAAGAGGTCGCATTCCTGAAAGGGAGATACCTAGAAGGAGAGCTGAACCGAGAGGTCCTCCCAGAAGACCCGGAGGACCGAGGTTTTAAAGATCGATCCTTAGAGGGTCCTCCAAAGTCCTCCTGTATTCCAGGTGATCGTAAGTGGAGGTCTCCTTCACCTCGAAATAGATGATAAAAGAGATGTTCCTACCAGGTTCGACGCTGGGTTCGGAATCCCCCTCATATCCTCTGCACCAGGTCTCTTCGTCTTCTTTTATAAGGAAGAATTGATAGGCTGTTATCGGAACGGATCCTTTCTCGTTGCTGTTGGTAATGTTCAATTCAAGGAAGAGCCAGGTATTCCCGGAAGTGGGAAGGTAACCTTCCTCTGTCTCGTTCCTGAACTCTTTATTGAGGACCGTGATCTCTAGGTCCGGTTTCAGAGTTTCACTGACCTCTTCCAGGCAACCGGAAATTGGGATGACCAGTAATATCAGAAGAGAAAGATATCGATATTTCACGGGCTTGAAGTGGAGTAGGGATTTATCAATCTTTGGAATATTTAATTTGTATATTATATATGCAACATTATAAATATGCATATGAATTATAATCATTATATGTCAGAAACAACGACAATACGCATCAGCACCGAGGTCAGGGATAGCCTGAAGGGACTTGGTGACATAGGTGATGATTACAATGCTGTGATTGACAGATTGATCAGAGAACATAACAGAGAGAGTTTGGTCCAGTATTCCAGGAAGGTCGTAGAGGAGAGGAAGGAGGATTTTGTTGACATCGAAGACCTTTAAGGTCCTTGTCCTCCCTGAACAACTTCGGGATATTCCTCCCTCAAGGGAGGGGGAGATCAAAGAGGCTATAAAGGGATTGAAGGAACCTTATCCGGGTATTGGTAGGGGAGATAAGAAACTGATAAAGGGTTCCAAAGATGTAGTTTACCGATTGCGTATTGGTGAATATAGGGTCTTTTACAGGATAGGAAAGAGTGAGAGGATCGTGTATGTATTTGACATTCTAACCCAGGATGCGGCTCACAAGAAATATGGAAGATTGTAGAGGTCCTTCCTGGCCAGTTCTCCATTAAATAATCTTTAAGTAGAAAAAGGGTATCTCCCAGTCCAGAGGACCTGAGCCCAGTATTTTGATCCATGTCGGGGTGGCTCAGCTTGGTGGAGCGCCGGACTCATAGGGGCCCTTGTGGCTATACGTGAGCTCCCAAGTACCCGGAGAAATCCGGAGGTCGCGGGTT
>CAWEDU010000013.1:0-56171 GCA_963807965.1 uncultured Thermoplasmatales archaeon | reverse complement strand
CAAACCCCGTCCCCGACACTTTACTACCATTGCGATGCAATGGTAGATAGTATTTGCCGGTGACGTAGGGGTTTGAACCCTTGGGTGGTTGAGCATTTGAAATGTGTAATCGGCGATCTAAAATGCTCAACCTGAGCAAAACCGAAGGTTTTGCGGAATCAAATTATAATTGATGAGGAAGAGGACCCGTCCCCGACACTCTTCTATTATTTAGGTATTATTTTAGATTATATGGCTATTTTTAGGAGTCGGGTTCCAAACGCGTACCCGTCATCTCATTCTTTTCCTTCTAAGTTCTCGATCTGTTCGTGAATATAGTCTTTCAACTCTGGAGTGGTCAAGCCTTCTTCATCCTTTTCAGGAGCAGGGACTCCGTATAGATCTTCGTAGGACGGAGCGGTTTCTTTTTCCTTTGCAAGGGCAGCTCTCTCTTCCTCTCCTTTCTTACGAGCAGCTTCATCCATTTTCTTTTTCTGTTTGATGAAGAAGAAAATACCCAGAGCAAGTAAGATGACAATTATTATCGCTATAATTATTATCAGGAACAATGAAGATGATGAACTCTCTGCCTTAGTTACTTCCACTCTGAATGTTGCCTGATTCGTTTCGATCCCATCTGAGATCTGAACAGTCACAGAATGAATGATTGCCTGATCATCTTTAGGGGTCCATCTAATCATACCAGTTTCCTGTGTTAATGGTCATTCCTTCTGGAGCGTTAACCAATGTATATCTTAAATTGGAAAGGTCCTCTGTATCCTGGTCCGTGCAGGAGACCTTGAATTTGAAATTAGTTCCAGCTGAGATCTTCTGGTCCTCGATGGTTTCGAAAGTGGGTTTGTAATTGACCTTGAAGGAGAGAATTCCACCTTTACATGTTCCTAATGAACATCCATCATTTGGGATCACTGTCCAGTAGTAGGTCATACCAGGTTCTAATCCAGTGACAGTGATATTATCACCGTTGTAACCGGATTCATGGATGGCCTCTTCTCTCATACCTATGACATATGCTTCGGTTTGATGGAGATAGATGTCATAAGTGATCTTGTCATTTTCCGGATCATTTCCTTCCCAGGTCAAGATTGTTTTATCTGAGGTTGTTTTGATGCCGTGAATTGGTCCAATGATATCCACTGTGGGCGGTTTACTGGCAAGAACAGTGATTGTGAAGGTTTTGTTAATGTATACATTGCCGTCGCTTACGGTTACTTTCACATCTAGTTCATAGGGTAAATTATCGAATATATGAATGTCCGCTGTCCAATTGATCAAACCAGTCTCCTCATCGATGGTGATGCTTGAAGCAGGTGTCGAAGAAATTTCGAACGAAAGAAGATCTTCGTCGTAATCAGTTGCATTCACATCGAATAGGAATTTGTTCCATGGACAATCTGAGTATTGGATGGGAACTCGGTCCAGATCGGAGGATCGTTGATGTTGTTCACCGCCATTGTGAAATTGTGGAAATCAAAGTCATCTGAGAGGTCCCAAACAGATACGTTGACGAAGAATGAACCGATGTCCATGTAAGTAGGTGTTCCCGACAATCTTCCTGTATGTTCATCTATCTCAAGGAATTGAGCATTCGTATGTAGTTTCCATCTTAAGCTCATCATTAAGATCGATATCTTCTGCCTGATAATTGAGAACAATCGGATCTCCTTGGTTGACTGATGTAAGATTGGAGTATATCATGATTGGAGCATCGTTGACGTTGTTAACAGTGATGTCAAATTGTCTGGAATCCCATCCATCGTTCCCGTCTGAAACCGAAACGGTGACAGTGTAAACACCTACATCTTTGTTCTCGGGTAATCCGGACAACACTCCAGTTTTTGGGCCTATGTTCAACCAGTTTGCCTTTGTGGATAGATAGTAGGTAATATTCCCTTGTTCATCGTCATCACAACTGTAATCCATTTCGTAATATTCTCCCTGGTCGATCTGTGTGATATCCGTTCCGATAAGATTTGGAACTGAATTCTCAACATTGATACTGAAAAAGTGGGACGAGAAATGACCTTCAGTATCTGTGAGGTTCAGCTCCACTTGTGTTAGACCTATATGAATGTTATTCGGGGTCCCGTAAAGCTCTTTGGTTCCTTGGTCGAAGTGGATCCAATCCTTGTCTGTAGTCAATGTCCAGGTGGGATTTGTTTTCCACCCAAAGTTCCAATATTGTTCCCGGTATTCAATATCCTCGTATGCAGTCTTGTTATCTTCAAATGGTCTGATCTGAACAGGTGTATGGAACCTGAACACATCACTTTTTGATGGATCCCTTACAGAGGTCGCAGTGATATTCTCAAACCAGATCATGCTGTTTGGGATCGGTAGTTCACCAACATACAATCCTGTTTTGATCCCTGTCTCTCTGCACACAAGTAGAGGAGAAAAGCTCACATTCTTATCACTTGATAGGTTAAGGAAAGCCTTGTCTCTAAGGAGTGGATTAGCATCATTACCAGTGATTAGAAAGTATGCTGTTTCCCCAAAGTCCAGAATATCAGTTGTTGTTGTAAGTCCTTCATCTTCGTAGATCGTGACCGAATTCACAGATGTGGGCCTGAAAGGATAATCGATCACGATGTCGATATTGAATGAGGGATCTGCTTTTGGATACAAGTTTGGAACATCGAAATAAACTGCTCTGGGTGGTATGATGAATTGCCCCCTATAGACTCCTGTATCCAATCCTGTCTCGAGTAAGATTGCTTTGCTAATCCCAATTGGACTGTTCTGAAATGTAATATTGATGGTAGCAAAATCTTTATGAGTTGCATTTCCATCTTCACCAGTAAGTTCAACGTACAGTTTCTGCCCAATATCGAAGGTCCTTGATGGGTTGGAAAATGGTTCTGAGTAAATCTCGAAAGTGTGAACTTCTTTCGGTTCTGAATTTGGTTCAAACATGAATTGTAATAAGAATGGATTTTGTCCCGTTACCATCGAAAGTGCTATCATAGGCATTGTGAGTTGTTGGGAAATCAGTAGAATTAGTTCTCCCAGCAATATAGAATCTACCATATTCATCAAAATAATATGAGCTAGGGTTGTCTGAATTACTTCCACCGAAGTACGTGGAATATATCAAATTTGAACCATCATTTGATAATTCGTATATAACAATATCATAACTACCGTTGTAAGTTGTATCAAAAGCATCCGGTGTTGTTGGAAAATCAGTAGAATTCGTTTGATGCGATATGATTATATTTCCATATTGATTTACATTGACTTGATATTGGCGATCATTTCCACTACTAAGGTGTTCATTTGCATTTCCACCAATAAATGTGGAGAAAAGCAGATCTGTTCCGTCACTTTCCATTTTGAAAATGAAAATATCATTTATTCCTCCATGTGTTTCATCAAAGGCACCAGATGTTGTAGGGAAATCAGTCGATTGGGTATAGCCAGTGATAATAATGTCTCCAATTGGATCAACATCTATCGAGGCAAAATGGTCATTATCACTTCCTCCGATGAAAGATGAAAAAATTATATCTGTTCCGTCACTCTTCAATTGAAGAACATAAACATCCCCGCCTCCATTGAATGTCTCATCAAAGACTCCAGAGGTCGTGGGGAAATCCGATGAGGAAGTTATTCCAGTTATGAATATGTTACCAGAACTATCGAGATCCATGTAGCATTTATTCTCAGCTTCACTTCCCCCAAGCAGGGTGGAAAACAGAAGCGATGAACCGTCCTTTTTTAGCTTGATGACGAAAGCATCGGAATTCCCATCAAGTGTCCTGTCAAATGCACCTGATGAAGTTTCAAAATCCAATGAGCTGGTTTCACCACAAATAAAAATATCCCCATTTTGATCAAACTTGAAATATCCTGGTAGATCTTCTCCACTGCCCCCAAAATATGTAGAGAAAAGTAGGCTTGATCCATCACTTTTCAGTTTGGTAATAAAAATATCCCCATTCAATCCTCCTGCATAGGATGAATCGATCGCACCTTCTAGAGGATAGTCATTTGATTCTGTAATCCCATTGATCAGGATATTTCCATCTTCATCAATAATATTGTTGAATATACTCTCCTTGTCGCTTCCACCGATATATGTTGAGAAGATGAGGTCCGAACCATCCTCTTTCAATTTCGTTATAGTTGTATCATAAGGGGCACCTTTAAAAGTTTCATCATATGCACCTTCCGTGGTGGGAAAATTAGTCGATTCTGTTCGACCAAAGAGTATCAAATTCCCTGCAGGATCAAATCTACTATATCTTATCTCATCCTTTCCATTTCCACCGATATATGTTGAGAAGATGAGGTCCGATCCGTCATTTTTCAATTTCTTGACGAAGAAATATAAGGACCCACCTCCGTAGGTGTCTTGATATGCTCCTGGTGTTGTGAACATCTCTAGTGAGGACTCACTTCCGTAGAGATTTATATTGCCCATAGAGTCTATGTTAGAGTACCGTGGTGCGACTTCACCTTCTCCCACCGATAAAGGTTGAAAACACCAACGGATCGATTATTAAAACCCTTTCCGGATTATATTCTTCAACCTCGAATGAAAAGGTGTTGTAATCAGTTTCTTTGAAATTGGAATCGATGATATAATTAGTGTCATCTTGGTAGAAGGAGATCAGGCCACTATCGGACAGGATATCATTTCCCGAAACCTGAACTGTCATCTCATACTTCTCGACCGAAAGTGATTCATGACCTTCCACTTCGACCAATATGTTCCGGGAATCAGACCCAGGATAAGAATAAATCATATTTCGGACCTTCATCATTGAAATAATATTTCAGATCGATATCATCGTAGATATTTCTGTAAACCACACTTCTGAAGCTTTGAGCCCCTCGAACCCAATTATCGGGATTGTTCCCAAAAAAATAATTGCTTTTATGTTCAAGTGGGTCAATTCCTATTGGAATTATTTTGTTCGATCCTATGAATGAGTACTTTACCACATATCCGGATACCTCCACATTTTCCATTTATACTAAGAATCTGGTCTGCAAAGGTGTCTTCGATGATTGGATTACTTCTCTTTTTAACCTCATTTTTCCTCATATCATAAAAGATCGAATCAGATCCGAATCCAACATTTCCAAAAGAGGTTTTCCCAATATAATGTAGATCCGAATTCCATTGCCCATTATTCTCGGTGAAAAAGCCCACGGATTTTTCAAAAACATCGTAATCCATTTCGTCTTTTTGGTTTTTCTGGATATTTTCGATAGAATAATTTTGATCCATATTAATTTGATTTCCCGAGATCAATCCCGTTAAACATCCCATCATCAATCCTGTTACAATCAATACGATTATAGTTTTCATCCAAATCCCCCATACTAAATCAAGCACCAATTGAAACTGATAACAATTCCAACCCCATTCTAATAACAATTCATTGTATGTCAATATTGATATATAATAATTATGTCCAATAATAGCCCATTTATTTGACAATATTCTGAAATTGTGGGCCCGGTAATCGGGCCCTTTTCAATATCCAGTTAAATCTCTCTTGAAGGCATTTCAGAGAAATTCTTTCATTTTTGATACCTTTTTTGAGAGTTTTGAGTCCGTTTTCAAACCCCGTCCCCGACACTATAACCTTAGGTAAACGGCACTATGAAGCTGCTAAATGATAGTATGGTCTCCACAAGATCTGAGACGATTCTCCTTGATTATTCACTGGAGATCTATTTTCTATTCAAACGCTCCATACCCCACAAGATCCCCGGATGTTCTCGTATTCTCTCGTTCAGGATCCCCTTGGAGATATATTCATCAGGATCGAAAATATGTCGTTCAAAGAAATCATCTATGAGTGGTGACCATTGCTTTTTGACCTCATCCATAAGTGCACTTATGAATAAATTCACTTCAGATGAGATCTTGTTGAGAGATATATCATCGAAGATGAGGTCCTCAACATTTCCTTCGATCCTTGCATCTTCCAGTATTACATCGGAATTTATCCTGTCCAGTCTCCTTTCGGGTCGAGTCAAACTATCGATAACAATTAATGAGGTGAACAATTCCATATCTTGGTCCATTTGAGAGATTGTGTAGGTATCGAACAAGTCCCGACCGCTGAAATGTCCCGGGTATTCATAACGGTAAAGCAGCGTTGCCACCTTGTTAGAGCATAGTTCCTCCCTGATCGGGGTCAGAACCCCAATGGAACGGTCCGAGAAAGGATTGTGCCAATATAGGACCATATCATTTCGAAGGATCGGCAGTCGCCTCTGGTATCCAATTTCAACCTTCAGTGAATCTCTCCCACCGGAGGTGGTTTTGTACCAAACCTCGAATCTTGTGAGAGGATAACTTGCCTGTATCCTTATATCGTCATGTTCATATCTAAGATCGGAAAAAATTTTCTTCAGGATATCATCAATCTTTTCTCTCTCCTTCCACCAATTACCACTTCCGATATCCCTGAAGTTGAAATCTAGGTCAAGGCTCAAACGGGGAGCCCTTTTAAAATGCACGAAATTAAGACAGGTACCACCATAGAATGCGAGCCTCTTTGAAAGGAAAGGAACCGAATAGATACGGCTCAAAATATCGAATAAACGCTCGATCTTTTCTTGGATCTCCGGAGGGAAATGGTCCAGGTCGATGTGAGACAGGATCAAATTCCCTCCAGCATTCTTTCCATATTTGGAATCAGATAAATGTTCCATTTCTCATTGTAATTTCCGGAGTGGTTCCGGTCCATGTAAACAGGCGCACCTTTGGTCTGTTCAAGTAATGGTTCGCTGGATCTCCTCCAGAATCCCTTCGTAATATGGGTTGTTCTTGAGAATATCGAGCACATATCCTGCCTTGCGATAACATACTTTGATTTTAAAGCTCCCAAGTATCGATAGGAGTTCTTCACCTTTTACTCCTGGAAGACTGGAAAGACTTTTCAGAACCTCTTCCCAACCACCGGCCATCTTGGGTCTGTCCAGACAATCCAGGAAGGTTCGGGAGGGATTGGAGATGATCAATTGGTGTCCTCTCCTGGAGATATTCTCGATACCCTTATCAGGATATGAGGTTGAAACAGATACATATCTGGAATCCTGGAATTCGAAGTGACGGAATTGTGATCCATGAGGAATACAGATCGTTACCTTCTTGAACCATGAGTATGCACAACCATGTAGCTCGAGAGCTGTATGAAAGCCGAGATAATACTTGCTCCTGATCTTCGAGGCGATGATATATCTGTAATCCTTACCGATGGTATCCGATGTAGGATCTACTGCAACATAGATCCCCCGGCGAGGTCTGACGATCTTTCCCCGCTGCAGCAGTTTGTGGAGATACTCGGTGTAAAGATATCTATAATCCATTTCCTCATTCTCGAGTACCTCTGAAGCAAGCTCGAACAGCTCGTCACTTGTAAGAACTCCTCTTTTATGTATCTCAATATTCAATCTTTCAAGCTTGGTCATTGCATTATGTATTCGTAATACTGGTATAAAACCATTACTACTACAATAGAATGCATAATAATTTATCTACTTTATAATGGCATCCAACCAATATTTCGCATTAGATTTGCAAAGGAAAGTTCAGATACAATGGATGAACAATCCTTTCTTTACGAAAAAAAAGTGGCGAAACCCCTTCCGACGCATTTGGAAGGGGCTTCTTTTTTCATTTTGGTCCGAATCTCTTCTTTCCGTCATCCGCTTAGAAAACATTTCTCGGAAACGGGATTTTTAGACATTATTCTTGTTTTTTGGATATTTTACTTAAACCCCGTCCCCGACACTTCTACCCTTGATTACGGTACCCAGAGGTTAGACCCCGTCAGCTCAACAGTTTGTATCCGACACCCAACCATCCTGGAGAAGGGCTACCCGAGATCGATATCTTTCTGAATTTCCATGATCTCGTATTGAATTCTCTCTACCTCATCCATCATCTCCCTTGAAGGATCAAATGTTAATAGAGCTAACTCAGAATCTGTTATTTTTAATTCCTTTGACAGGTCCTTGATCCTGATCGTTTCTTGGTACTTCTTGTATAGGTCTATCATGAATTCGGTTTTTTCAATGATCTTATCTTTAAAATCCATAAGTTCATAACCAAACCGCTTTTCAATCAGGTATATGTCGATCACATCTCTGAATTTGTATTTGATCCTTGTCAAAACCGCTCTTACTTTTTCAACAAATATCTCTCTGATATCATAACATGGCAAGCTAATAAGAGTTGAGTATGTTTTCCATTGGCTTTCATACAGAAATCTTATCTCTTCTGAATCAAGGTCCTTCACCAAACTATGAAGCTCACGATCATTCACTGGATACAGTATCCTGTCCATGAAGTTTACCTCGATCTTTATTGTCGCAGGTACTTTGAGGATCTCTGAATCATATCCAAGATAGAATCGAGGCATCCTTCCTCCAGCTCCTATTATCACTTCATCCATGTCAGATTTGTCACCATTGAATTTGAAATCCAATTCATTAGCTATCTTCACTAGTTCCTCAAGGATATTGCCTATTTCCTTAGAACAATCCTTTTTCACCTGAGTATGATTTCTATTTTCCCATAGGTCCGGATTTTTCCATGTGAAATCTATATCCTCACTGAATCGATTATAACCGGTATATGTCTTCACCAGGCATGTTCCACCCTTGAATACAAGGCTGTTTGAAAGATACTCATTCCCAGATATCTCATTGAGCAATCTATGGATCTGATAATCTTTTTCGATGATATCCTCTCTTCTGGGTCTTATTCGAGCGTTTAGATCCTGAAAGAATTCTTTCATAAGATTTTCTCCACGGTTTCTTCGAATCTTCTTGGAAAATCTTTAAGATAACTTTTCACTTGATCTTTTTGAATGAATCTTTGATATTCCTGAAATATCTCTTTGATCTCATTGAGCTCTCCATTTTTAAGGTAACTCCTGTAAGCAAGGTCAAGAATGGTTTTTATCCTATCAGAATACCAGATCCCATCTTTGTTAACAAGACCATGATCAAACTGTTTCTCACCTCTTTTTATGAAAAGAAAATCCTGACCCAACACTTGGATGACCTTTGTCGTTCTGTATGAATCAGTGACCACATAATTCCTTAGGAAGTACTCATGCGTCATCAGGTTGAGTTTCAAAGCGGTTTCAAGGGCGAAATACCAATTTTTAATTCCTTTTCTCTCAAGCGCCCTTGCGACTAGTTGATAGGTGGAAAGGTCCTGTGTTTTTCTATACCTTTCTTCCATACTACGGATATAGAAGAAACCGCGAAGTATCCTTACGATATAACCTTCTTCCAGTAAATAATTAAGACTTCTCTTTTCATCCTTCCTAATCTTTCGGGCGATCTCGAATATCTCGTCCCTTGTTGCGATATTCTTGCCTTCAAGCAATAATTTCTTTGAGATCATTGAAGCTTCCATGCATGTCACAAATACCGATTATGTCGGTGCTTATGACACTAACTATTATTAAATGATTACTGTAAATAGTAAGATGGCCCTTTTGATGAATGAGTGAAAGGTTCGAATCCCTCCCCCCCACACAAGAGGGGAAGGATCTCATTTCTTCAATCCAGATAAATCTCTCTTGAAGGCATCCAGAAGAGATTCTTTCATTTTGGGTATCGTTTTTGACATCTTTGAGGCGAATGCCTCGAAGGTAAGGAAAATCTTTGATTTTCTGGAAGTCTTGAGTCTGTTTTCAAATCCCGTCCCCGTCACTTAATGGTTAGATTTGGGTACTATGTAGTTAGATCCCGCCACCTCAGTGGTTGGTACCCGACAGGTGTTTTCTGTCTGGGTTATTTCTTCTCGTTCGAGGTCCCCTCGCAGAACGAGGTAGATCTCTTCCGAGATCTTTCCACTGAAGAGCAATTCATTGAGCTTTTCTATTGTCAATGAAAACATTCTTTCATCAATCAGATTCGAAACCATCAGAAAGTATTATATGTTCAATTTCATTTTGTCAATTGGATATCTATTTGATCTGTGGGGGATCATTATGAAAGAGACACATTTGGCCATGGCAATAGCGTGCATTTTCCTTTTAATTATAATTATCCCAACATCAGGGAACGGAGAAGTGGAGACTATCACAACGGAAGATCCTTTGACGCCTTTGAAAGGTTCACCAAAACATGTCGAGGTCGGTCAGGGCGGTAACCTGATAATTGTAACATATACACAGAGCTATGGAATATCATTAATCCACAGAAACAATGATACTATTGAGCAAATAATCGCACCTGATATTGAATCGAACTCTGTATATCAGATACATTACAACGAAGATGATAATGTACTGTTTGCCATCACAGGTAGTGGGTATCAAGCTTACAGGACCACACTTGAAACAATATGGCTATCGAATGGAACCATCCAGAGGATGTGGTTGAATTCCTATGCAAATGTGATCAATGATCTTGAATACAATGCTGGTACGAATACTCTTTTTCTCGCAATGTACGATGGGCTATGGATAATCGATGTCGAATCACAGAATATCACAACCAAACTGGACAAGAACTCAGGATTGAAGCCTGGGGGAATTCTGGACTTCTTCCAGGAACCAACAGAGAACCTGCTATGGTTCTTTACATCATGGACCCAAACAAATATGAACATCCAAACCTTGGATTTGACCACAAACACAATTTCAACTGAGATCTTCAATGTAACCGATATCGCCAATAAAAGTGGATACACACCGATCGGAGAGATCTTTTCACTCCTGTATGATACCACAACACGAGATATCTATGTCGCATTCCATTTTAATGAAACATCCACAGGTAAGGATTACTATCTTGCCTGTTTTGATAGAGACGATACTTCGAAATTCATTCATCTTCCAACTGCCTTCCTTTCACAAGGAGAAGAGATTACTAGATCAGGGGAAAACCAAGTATACATTGAAACTCGAATACTTGATATCCATCCAAGATTTTCAGAAGAAGTTGGACCATTTTTCCAAGGAGGAACTATTGGATTATTTCATTTTGATATATCAAATGAGAAGGTTTCAAATTGGGAAGGTGGTTTTTCCACCGGTTTCGAGTTAAGGACCTTTCTTGAACCGGTCACGTACACCTCCCCGGTATATGACGAGAAAACCGAGGTATATATTGATGTGATTCTGTCGTACCTTTTGGACCCGATTTCAAGGGATATTTGATGTTGTATTACTACCGGAAACAACCACCGCAGTGATAGCAGATCGAGAGGGTGTTACTATCACGGATACTTCTACGACATGGTGAAACCTCCAACACCTGATCCAAAACGAAAAGACAACATAATGGGTATGTCACATTTATGGTGGGTAGAGGATGATCAATTTTCGAAAATATTGGATCTTTACCCTGACCAAAAAGAAACAATTGAAGCGAACGGGGTTGTTCAAATCGACATCCCTGGTGTAGACAAGAACGATATTGCAGGAAAAATGCTGGTAGGAAGAACACTGGTCACAGTTACAAACTCAAAGGGTAAGGTTGTGTTGACTGAAGAATCCGATGGCAGGTCAATAAGTGCAGAATTGGGTTTAAGAAATCTTTATAGTTCGGAATATACCGTCAGAGTTAGAATTTCGATTGGTTGGGGAATCAGATTGATTACGAGGAAAGAAATTTCATCCTTAAAAATAAAAAGAAAGATGCTGAAAGTGAAAGTGATTCAAAACTGGCTTCCGCTGCTATTCCAATATTTGGTGGTCTTTGTGGATTGTTGACCTTTATTGCAATAATTGCTGTCATTGCAGTTACCTTGAGCAAGAATAAAATGGACAATATCTCAAAAGAGATGAAAGAAGAATGAAAAACAATAATAAATAATGGGCCCGAAAACCTGGTTCTTTTCCTTTTTGGGCCTATTCATCTCTCTGATCGGTATTTCAGAGGATTTCTTTCATTTTTAATACTTTTTTTTTAACATCTTAGAGGTAATCACCTCTAAAATAAGGAAAATCATTGATTTTCTGGAAGTTTTGAGTCTGTTTTCAAACCTCATCCACTCAACTTTTGTAACCAACAATTTATTTGAAAAACCGTTTTCCATTCTTTATAGTCAAAAAATAACCCATATCCAACTCTCAGCGGACTGTCGAGTTGTTCTTTTTCATTATATATTCAGAAGTGTATTATTTCCACACACTCGTGGAGGTGAAACAAATGAAGGCAAGGAAACAACTCATTTTGGCCGGAACATTGATCGTCTTTCTATTCGTTGCAACCCTTGGATCGGTCTTAATATACACCAACGATAACGTCGATGACAGAAACGTAAATTACGGTCTCCAGGATATCGACAACAACGATAATAATGATGAGGTCAAAGAAGTCTCGAGGTCTATGAAGAAGAACTCCAACACAATGATGTACCTCCCGAGATCGAGGTCGAGGAAGAGATACCCGTCTTGGAGGACCTTGAGGAGGAACCGATAGAAGATGAAATTGTCATGGTTCCTGAAATCGAACCTTCGGATAAGGAAGAAGTTATCGGACCAATCGAAGATGAAGCGATAACCGAGGAGGAGGCCAAAGATGAGGAGGTCGATCCGGAAGTTCCATCAGAGGGTGCCGATGTCTTTGAAGAGGATGAGGAATCATCCAAGGAGGATATTGTCATTGAAGATGAATCTGATCTGTCTGAACAGGAGGAATTGCAGGCCTTCTATTCATGAGAGAGGAGGAGAAACTCGCTGGGATGTCTATTCCTACCTCTATGATGCATGGGGACACAACACCTTCGGGAACATCCAGGATAGTCGAACAGAAACACATGGACTCCATCAAGGTTCTTTTGGATCAGTTCTCATTGGACGACCCGGTCGGAGAAAACGATTACGGGGAGTTCGAGAACCAAGACCTGCTGGATCTATACAACAGCTTGATTGAAAGCGGTGAGGTCTCCCTGGTGGATGCTCTAAAGGTAGGGGCAGCAATCGAGGAGATAGATATCATAGATATTCAGGAATACGTTGATAAGACAGATGATCTCGATATTATCAGGGTCTACGAGAACCTTATAAAGGGATCGGAAAATCACCTGAACGCCTTTGTTAAAGCTCTGGAGAAACAGGGATTGGAATACAAGCCTCAATATCTGACTCAAGACGAATATGATCGGATATTGGAATGATATCATTCCACCAGAGGTATGGAAGAATTTACTGGGCCCGAAAACCGGGCCCTTTTCCTTTGCTCTTAATCATCTCTCAGATCGGCATTTCAGAGAAATTCTTTCATTTTTAATACCTTTTTTGGCATCTTTAAGGCGAATGCCTCGAAGGTAAGGAAAATCTTTGATTTTCTGGTAGTTTTGAGGATTCTTTCAAATCCCGTCCCCGACATCTTGGAGGTCAACACCTCCAAGGTAAGTGAAATCTCTGATTTATTGCACACAGTTTACAGTTTATTTACAACTAATGTAAACTCTGTACAACAATCATGACATTGGCAACAAAGAGGATTCCTGTCACCGAAGAAACCCTTGATTTAGATCAAAGGTTTAGGTCACAAAGGTCAGACCTATGATGATCTCCTACAGGAGATGGCAAAAGCCTATCGAAGAGAGAAATTCCTGAGAATGCTGAAAGAAAGGCGAGAGGAAGGGGATTTGGTGGACTTCGACGAGGCATTTGAATGATCTATCATCTCAAGATCGAGAAGAGAGCGATAAAGGAAGTCTTTGACTGCTATACAATTAATTATATTAACTATAGTCACCATGGCATCTATGGTGAAAGTATGCCGACAACTACTATCCAGGTAGAAGTAGAAGTAAGGGACCTCCTCAAATCCTTTGGTAGCAAAGGAGATACCTATAATGAAATAATTCTGGATATTATTCAGAGATCCCGATATGTGGAGTATATGAAAGAGACGTACGAGATTCTTGATAATGAAGAAGACTGGGTTGACCTGGATGAATTATAATGCCAGAGAATAGAAAGGTCAAGCTCTCATCCCGAGCAAGCAAAGATTTCACGAAATTGGAAACTGAGATGAAGAATCGAATTAAGGATTCCTTGAAGGACCTTGCCACGGATGATAAGAATATGGATATCAAGAAATTGAAAGGTATTCAGGGTAGAGAGGACCTATATCGTTTAAGAGTGGGTAATTACAGGATAATCTTTCTTCCAACCGATAATGAGATTCTGGTAATCCGGATCGATCATAGAAGGAAAGTGTATGGTTTCCTTGAATGATAAAGGAGTTGAAAGGACCTCCAAAGAGATCCTTTCTTTAACTCCTGATCATCTCTCAGATCGGCATTTCAGAGAAATTCTTTCATTTTGGGTATCGTTTTTTGGAGTTTTCAGGCTGTTTTCAAACCCTATCCCAGACACTTAACTACAATTACATACCAATGGTAGATTGTAACTGACAGTAACATAGGGATTTGAATCCTGGTCTGTCCAAGTTTCAACAAACCCAATATATTCGTCTAAGGGACATAGAAGCTCATCTCTTCACCCCTTCCTCCTGGGTCAGCCCGGGCTTGGAAGAAATATGTGTTGTCCGGCATTAATAGGTCTGATATCTCGATCGAAAAGTTACCGAGAGATGACATCGTCTGTCTTGATGATTCCTGTGTATATGTTCCAGAACTTTCACCCCATACGAAATAGACCTCCACACTAGGGGATCCTCCCAGGTCGATCAGTTCCCCATTCAATGTGACAAAGATCGTTGAGATCATGGTGGCATTGAGGGTTACTACCTCCACATCACCGGGAATGAAGAAACTTCTCTCAATACCTTCTTCGCCATGATCTGTTCTGGCCCTGAAATAATAAGTTGTACCGATAGTAAAGGGCCCCGGTATCTCAGAAAAAAAAGGCCCTGTATCTGTCATTGTCTGTTTTGATGTTGTATAAGTATAGTCTCCAGAAATTTCACCCCATACAAAATAGACCTCTATGCTCGACTCACCTCCGAATTTCGTGAGTTCTCCATAAAGTATGGCGCCGAGATCAGATATTTTTTCGGCTTCATAGGTCAATATCTCTATTTCTGTTGTGATCTGGAAACTTTTTTCCTCACCATATTCATCGTGATCTGCTTTGGCAATGTAGTAATAAGTATTACCATCTGTAAATGGTCCAATGATTTCTGTGGAGAATATCCCTGTGGAGTTCATGTTCTGCCACATTGTCTCATGAGTATAGTTTCCAGGACTTTCTCCCCATTCGAAACATACCTCGATTTCGATGTCTTCCTCCAATTCGGTAATTTCACCGCGGAGGGTAACACTAGAAGTTGATACAGCAGTGGCATTAAGTGTTTCGACCTCGATCAAATATGGGCTGATATCTATTCGATCATCATCATTAGCTTCCCAGATTATCGGAGTAATTATTACCAAACCTATTCCCACAGCAACTATGATTCCTAATCCTATTCCCAATCCTTTTTTATTAATTGCCATCTGAAACCCCCGGTAATATGAAATTATCTTCAAAGTGACAATATCTCTCATCCTTAATATATTGATATTGAATCTGTCAAGTTGTCTTTAGATAGAAAAAAGAAATGAATTGAAAATGAAAAATATTATATATATTAGGCCTCCGAAGAGGCCCATTTTCTTTGCTACTTATCAACTCTCGTGAAGGCATTTCAGAGAAATTATTTCATTTTTCGTATCATTTTTGACATCTTAGAGGTCACTACCTCCAATGTAAGGAATATCTCTGATCTTCTGGTTATTTTGAGAATTCTATCAAACCCCGTCCCCGACACTTTCAAAAATCAAATTGAATTGGTTTGTATCGGTATTATATTTTAAAAAAAGGACATACCAATATATCGGTAAATTATATAAATGTATATTGATTACGACATATCGTGAAAGGAGACAAACGTGTAAGGATCATAAGGGTCCTTCTCAACGATCCAGACGGTTCAATCACCAAATACAGGGTGGCGAAAAATGCAGGGACCTCAACATCATGGACGATCGAGTATCTTCAGTCATTGGAAGATCTTGGGCTAATAGAGAAAACAGAAGTAAAGGACTTCGAAGGACTTATCGAAGTTTGGTTGAAGATCTCAAAAATGCCAAGATATTTCGATTTCTTCATCAATGATCCCAGTAGTTATCTCAAGAATGTAAAAATGGATTATGCACTCACTACATATCTAGCAGATACTTTCACTAACAGTGTCCTATTCCCCTCCAGGGCGGATGTATATATCAGAAAGGATGATTTTGAGAAGTGGAAGGACCTCCTCCTGAAGGATGGACTGATGGGAAAAGGCAATTTCAGATTACTTATCGGTGATAACCATGTATTCTACAACAAGTTCAAAGCTCGAGGTTTCTGGATAGTATCCGGACCACAGTTGATGCTCGATCTGAAAAGAGAAGGAGGAGTCTGTTTACAAGCTTATGAGAAAATGGTGAAAGACTATGTACGATGATATCGAAGTGAAAATATCCAAGAAATATCTTGATAAGATAACAGAAATTCTTGATGAACCGATTGTTATGCTTGGAGGATGGGCGGTCTATCTTTCAGTCAACGAAAATTACAGGAAGCTGACGGGAAGAGATTACATCAGGTTCTAGAGATATCGACCTGGGATTTCATATAGATGATAGATCAAGAAGTCAAACACTGAAAGATGTGATCAATGCATTGGAGGAAAAGTTGGATTTTTCTCCATTATCATTCAGGTTCTTCAAGGAGGTTCACCGGGAGACTGGTTCGGAACTTGATCTGGAAACTCCTAGAAAGACTCCAAGTTTCAATATATTCCCAATGTATGTAGATCTGATAGTCGATCAAATACCTGATGATTTCAAGGAAACCTATGGGTTCAATCCGGTGGATGAGCCACTTCTCAGAGTCCTTTTCGAGAATGAAGAAGAGAGGGTAGTTATCAATTTTCTTGGAAAGGTCCTTTGGCTCCCATCGTCCAATGTTCTTCTAGCAACCAAAATGAAATCATATCCCTCCAGGGACAAGGTACACAAACGTATCAAGGATATGTGTGACATCATCTCTTTGTTGTTGTTCACGGAAGGTTGGAATAAACCTGATATTATTGGTTTGGTTGGGAAAGATGTGTTTCAGAAATTCAAAGACACATTGAGAGATGAGGATCTGGTCGAAGCATCAAAAGTTATTGACATTGATGTGGAATTGATCAAGAATGTAATGAACAAATTTATAAAATATAACTCCAAAATCAATCCCTGAAATGTATTCTGATCCCTATCCGGTAAGAACGGAAAGGGATTCCTTTTCCTTTGACTCCCTTTCATCTCTCAGATCGGCATTTCAGAGAAATTCTTTCATTTTTGATACCTTTTTTGACATCTTAGAGGTCACTACCTCCAATGTAAGGAATATCTCTGATTTTCTGGTTATTTTGAGAATTCTATCAAACCCAGCCCCCAACACTATTTGCATTTTTATTTAGATTATATTGCTATTATATGAAATATTATTTATAGAATAAGTAATGATAATTCCAACATGAAATCGAAGAATTTCGATTTTTCTCTCTAATTTATCAGTCTTTCTGGAGTTGTTACAATATCGGTCCTTTTCGGAACAGTTATTGTTGTTTCCATCGTGCAGTTCTCACAAATCAAGGTCATGACAATTCTTGGTTCAACCCTTTTTCCATTTGTATCAATGGAATTTTCACCAAGAACATCCATCTTGTATTTACAGAGAGGGCAGATAAAATGCTCATCATGGATATCATAGATCTTACAAATTTCATCAATATCGGTATACTCCTGATGAATGATATTTCCCCCCATTTTTATTGATATGGTCATTTGATGCAATGTATTATTAAATGTTCGTTATCTGTACTGTATATAGGTCCGTAAACCGTGCCCTTTTTTTCCAGTAATATCTCTCTTGAATGCATCCAAAGCAATCCTTAAATTATTTGTATCGTTTTTAACAGTTTTAAGGATTATTTCCGAACCCTATCCCAGAATAATCTCTTGAAAACATGTAAATGAAATACAGCCATCGTTGTAGTTTTCTTTGAAACTCTTCCACTGGATTATTATATTCCGAATGGTTACACTGGTTAGTAAATAGTGCCAGCAATCCCAAGTTCATCGTGGAAGTGTGAATCTTATGCCATCCCTGGAACCTGTTGATCCCCAAACATGTGAACTCGAAACAACCGAATCTGACACATTCAAGGATACGACCGATATACTCTTTTCCGAAGAAACCCATAAAAAGAATCTGGCTGCTGTTTCAGCTTGGGTTAAGCAGTTAGGGGGGGACCCTAAAAAGGCTTTTGCCCGTGTTTTGATTGTAAATAATGGCCTTTCGGCATTGCGGATAATCCAGGGAATAACATCCTTATCCAACCTTATCTCCCAGGGAAATAATCCTGCCCTTATTCAAGCCGTTGCTATCGCATCTGATGCAGATTGGGTAGGCAATTGTCCGGAGGATGCACAGCAGCGTCCCAACTATCTGAAGGAACCAGATATTATCATTGCCCGGATTGAAGGTTTACGACCCAAGAACACCTATCAAAACCAGGATGAGGTCATAGCTCTGGCCCGGAGATACCGTTGTGACGCTATTGCAGTGGGATGGGGTCATCTAGGCTGAAAATGTGAACTTTGCATCCAAGGTAGAAAATGAAGGGCTCGTCTTCGTAGGACCACATGCAGAGGCAATGAGCCTGATGGGCGATAAGATAATGTCTAAACTCATAATGGATGAAGCAGAGGTCCCCATGCTTCCTTGGAACGGTTCCAACATATCCCTTTCGGAAATTAGAGCAGATGTAAATGGACTGGTAAGAGCTCGTGAAGAAAAAGAAGGCCCTCTTTCTCAATTAGATCGATATCATATGTTGTTTGATCTGGCCTATGAACGTGTAGGGATCGATTCTATCGAAGCAGCCCGATCAGTTGTTGACAACATTGGCCTTCCCGTTGTTATCAAGGCCACCGCAGGAGGAGGTGGCAGGGGTATTCGTTTCATCACCAATGATAAGGACCTCGAATCCGGGTTGCAAGCTGCCATATCCGAGGCATCTGCTGCGTTCGGAAACGGAACGGTCTTCATTGAAAAGGCAGCAGATCCCGGTTCGCGTCATGTGGAGGTTCAGATCCTGGCAGATACTGCAGGAACTGTGATAGCTCTTGGCGAGCGTGAATGTTCCATTCAGCGTCATAATCAGAAACTGATCGAGGAAAGTGGAGATGACATTCCCATTGGAGATTCGACCAGGAAGGTCCTTAGAAAGGCCGCGGTATCTGCAGCAAAAGCTGCGAAATATGTCAATGCCGGAACCGTGGAATTCCTTGTGGACAAAGATGGCAATCCGTTTTTCATGGAAATGAACACCAGGTTGCAGGTAGAACACATAGCCACAGAGGCAGTGTTTCCCGGACTCGATCTTGTTGTGGAGCAGCTTAAGATCGCAATGGGTATTCCACTCGATCAAGAATTGATATCTTTGAGTGGATCACTTACCACAGGAAGGCATAGTATTTCTGTTCGTATAACGGCTGAAAATCCCAATGCGGGTTTCAGCTCTCAAACCGGAACAATCGAAACACTTGATATTCCTAATCTGGGTCCGAACACACCTCGTGCATATTTCAGCTTCTCTCAGGGAGGAACCGTTCATTCCTTTGCTGACAGTCAGATCGGACATGTGGTCGTCAGTGCACCTACTCGTGAGGCAGCGAGACAATATATGGTAGCCTTTCTGAATAAATTGCGTATCAAAGGTATCCTGACAACCCTCCAGTTCTCATCCACGATATTGCAGGATGCAGAATTATATTGACGGCACCAGCATTCATGTGAACTGGCTAAAGCAGCGACTCGATGATGCACGATCAAAGATGGGTACATCCCTCGGCGGTACCCACGTTCAACCTGAGCTGGGTCTGGCCGCGGTCGCAGTTCTGGATTATCTTTTCCAGAAGGCAGAATCACAGAACAAATTCCATGCAAATCTCATCTCATCACGGTCTATCGCTCCAAAACTCCTTGCCAATACCGGTCTGACCCGTGTGAAATTCGGCAAACACCATTATACGGTAATTGTTCGTGAGATCTCGGATGAACTCTTTGAATTGATACTTGACGATAACCGGATAATGATTCGCTTCTGGGAACGGTTAGGACCATCTCGTTTCATGATGGAATATGATGGGATCGTCTATCAGGTCCACAGGACAGATGAGACATCCATAACCCATATCGAAATGGGCGGGATTACCATCTCGTTCGAGCGAGACCTTGACCCGGACGTATTTAGGGCCCCAATGGCTGGAATCATCTCCTCTGTCGATGTCAAACCAGGGCAATCGGTTGGATTGAATGATACACTTTTTACCATGGAAGCCATGAAAATGATCTCATCCCTCGATTCTCCACGAGAAGCGAAAATCGCAGACGTGTTTGTAAAGGCGGGTTCAATTGTCGAAGCTGGAACACCGCTTCTCAAATTCTCAAATGCACAAATCTCAGGATTAGAAGAAGGATCGGCCCAATCAGGAGATGACAACGGGGAAGAGGAATCCCGTTTACATTTCAAACATGATAGTACACACCTGGATTCAAAACTTCATCAAAAAGTGGCGAGAGAAGAATGAACAAATGATCGCAATAAATGATCACGATATAAGGACAGTGATCGGAAATATCATGCGGGGTTATCAATATTCGAACAACTTCTTGGACCTACTGAAAGAAGAGCTCACCGATATGAAGAAGCGGCAAAGTGATGCACAGTGGACCGCTATGGTTCGTGAAACGATAGCATCATTCATCAACGATGAGCAATACTTCAAAGGATCCATATCTCTTGCGGAAGGACTCGCTAATGCAGAAAAAATGACCGGATTAACAGATGTCGAGAAATATGATCTTGCCCGTTCCCATGCGAATTTACGTTCCAAAAATACCATTTTGTTAGCGCTCCTTGAACCCATATCTTCAATGGATTTCGAACCTATCGTATCCGACCTGGAAAAGCTAACAGATCTTGGATACTCCGATAATTACCGAGAACTATCCACTCGTGCGGAAGAGCTCATACATCTTATCCATCCGCTCCATGAAAAACCGATCGACCTTGATCAAGTTATGGAAAATATCGTTAAGGCACACGAGTCGGGGGACCTTATCCTTCAGAATGAATTGATGAAGAATATCATGGCTGCAACAGAATCGATGGTTTCTCAATTGATAAATTATCTTGTGACAGGTTCAGGTTTTGCGAGAAAGATAGCTGGAAAGCTGATCATCCTCCGTGCCTATCGGCGTCATAAGGAACTAACCTGCAAATATGAACATAAAGAGGACGGTAAACGTCTCTACATATGGCGTCTCAATGATGCCGATATTAAAAAGGATCGTATGGGTTTGGTTAGTCTGGTCGAACCCGGTGAGAATATTAAGCAAAGTCTAGCCTGTATGTATAAGCGTTTTCAACAGATCTGGGAAGAATCCCCTGAACGGCTGGATCATACTGGAGATGTTCTTGAATTGCTCATCCAATGGCCCTCTGACATCAAGAGCAGTGATGGTTTGTCACAGCATTTGAGGAATGTTGTGAACGAGGTTCTATCAGATGAATGCCTCAAGCGTGTAACATTCGTCGTTCAAAATCCTCATGACCACACACCCGGATTCTTTACATTCCGACCAGAGGAGGAGGGAAGCCATACGTATTGTGAGGATACCCTATGCAGGAACCTTCACCCTTCCCTTGCATATCTGCTTGACCTGAAACAGCTTGAGTCACTCAAATCAAACATCGTCAAACTACCTTCTGCAGATCCTTTGATACATATCTTCCACCATCGTATTCCGAATCCACGGGGGCCAGGTCTTCCGTATATCGAGAACCGGATCTTCGTAAGGACCGTGATAAGGAACTCCGAGATAACCATAGGTAGTGAGGGTCCATCCTTTCCGGCTGCAGAAGAGGCGTTTGCCAGCTCACTGAGGCATCTGCGGGTCTCATATGCTGCGACCGGAGCAAGGTCCCATAATAATCAGATCTATCTGGCATTTGCTAAACCTATAGAATTATCCATAGAGGAATATCAGAAGATCGTCAAACGGATGAACCAGCACATTAGTGAGTATGCGGATGTTGACCTAACCAGGACAGAGATACGAGGTCGTGTTCATTCAAGACAGGCTACGGATAACAGGATAGATATGCTCCTTGTGGTTGACAATCCAACTGGATTGCTCACGGAGATGAAAGAATACGTCATAGACACATCTGTTGTCAAAGGTAACACTATTACACCTTTGCTCCTTCCTTACAGTGAATTCATCAAGCTCCGTCAAGAACCCGGGCATACACCTTCCCAAAATGAATGGAGACCTTTAAGCGAACTTATCAAACCAATGAACGCGGTGGATAAGAAGCGTGTTATCCGTCGTCAAAAAGGGAAAGTCTATGTTTATGACAGGCTCTCACTGCTCCGAAATGAGCTGGAAAGCATTTGGTCCTCATCTGGTAAAACTATGCCGCATGAGATACTTACAGCTCAGGAGCTGTTGACCGATTCGGAAGGGATAATTGTCCCCATCGACCGGCCTCCCGGGAAGAACGAACTATCAATCGTAGCATGGCATGTCCGTATCAAGTCACCCGAGGCGGAATCTGGCCGGGAATTGATTATCGTATCTGGAGATATGACGGAGAAGGGCGGTTCGGTCTCTATAGAGGAAGACATTCTCTTTGCGGAAGCTGCCCGGATGGCCCGTGAAAAGGGAATTCCATTTGTCTATTTTGCAGAAGGGAGCGGTGCCCGGATAGGTCTGTCGACCATAGTAACCCAGAGATTGTCATTTGATGATAAACAGGATGTGTTCTATGTTGATGGAAAAACGTTTTCCCTTTTGGAACCACTTGTTATTGGCCACCAGGATCCGGAAAATGGATCTCGTTATATCATCACATCAATTCTCGGCGGCCTCCCTAACATTAATGTGGCGGAAGAGGATGAGTATCTCTATGTTTCCGAGACCACATACGACCGGTTCAAGGACCGATTGACCGCACATCCGACCAAGGTTAAAACGGATTCAAAAGAATCGACTCGATGGGTTATCGATTCCATAGAAAAACAGTATCCTCTGATCAATTTCGAGAATCTGTCCGGTTCAGCAATGATGGCCCGGGCTTGTTCATTGACCTATCATAGTGTTCCCACAATGGCCGTTGTGACCGATACCTGCACAGGGATCATCGCTTACAATGTACGTCTGTTGAAACGCATCATTCAGACAAAGAATTCGGAGATCATATTGACTGGCTACAGAGCACTGAATTCCCTATATGGTGGTGATGACGTTTATTCAAGCAATCGTGAGCTTGGAGGACCGCACATCATGGGACCCAACGGGGTATCTCATCATATCGTAGAAGATGAGGGTCATGCGAGTAGAACCGTGCTGTCCTGGCTAGGCAGGGGTTCCGATCCAGCGTGGTTCTTCACCTCCGATATTGGAAACACCAGATCCTATAGAGCGGGATATCTCAAAAGCGCTCCTTGGACCGAAAGGTCTGATCGAATCACCAAAACCCGAGGCGGAACGACCTGTCCCATATGATTCGATGGAGCTTGTCCGCGCTGTGTTCGATAAAAATTCCACAGAAGAGGCCATGCAAGAGTGGGGCGGCACAGTTCATGTAGGTCGTGCAACTATTGGCGGATATCCAGTAGGATTTATCACAGTCGAGACCAGAACTGTGGATAAGGTGGTTCCGGCCGATCCTTCGATCGAAGGATCAGCTCCAGTAAAGACCAAACAGTTCGGACAGGTCTGGTATCCTGATTCTGCGTTCAAGACCTCCCAATGGATACAATTCATGAGGTATGAGCGCCGACCGGTTATCATCATGCCCAACTGGCGTGGTTTTGCTGGTGGTAAGATCGACCTTTATGAGGAGATCGTCAAGTTCGGTGCCACGATCGTTGACGAACTGGTCTACTTTGACCTGCCCGTCATCCTGTATGTCCCTCCTTTTGCTGAGCTGCGGGGAGGTGCGTGGGTTGTTATAGATCCGCAGATAAACCCTGATCGGATCGTACTTATTGCAGATGAACATGCGACCGGATCGATCCTGGAACCCTCCGGAATGGAGTCAGTTCCCCTTGTCCAGCGGCAGATCAGTCGTGATATGATCCAGCAGGACCCCATCCTGTCAGAATTATACGGAAACAGGACGAAATTTGCAACACAGATGGACAGGATCAAACAGATCGATCAGCAGATCGAGGAACGAGAGGCAGAGATCTGGCCGGAATATCTCAAGAAATGGACCAAGATCTTCCGGCTGCACAATACCGCAGAGCGCATGGGCGCTCTTGGAATTGCGAGTGAGGTGGTTCCGACATCACAGGCCCGTGAGGCTATATTCAGGAATCTCATGAAAGGTCTGGAAAGGATCGTTAAGAAGTGATCAAACCACTCTACAGGTAAATGCTATAAGATACCAGTGAAGGACCTTTTTTTTTAGGAATAATTTAGACCTAAATTGAGGTCCTTTTCATTAGCACTTGATCAAATAACCACACATTTATTTGTAGGATAATTCCTTCATCTGAACATGAACAATTATTCGGAGGAACCTTATATTTGTCCAAAATGCAAAAAAAAATACCCTCAACCACCAAAAGCATGTTCTTGTGAAAGGTTTGAGATAATTGAAGAGACGAAATATTTTCATTTAATGGAGGACCCAGGGAATCTTGAACAATTTCAATCAGTTATTGATATGGGTTCAGAGGAAATAACAGAAGAAGAATTCATGGATCCTACTGAAAAAGGATTCTATATAGAAGAAATTTATGTACCAGGTATTGAAACACTTGGTAGTTATCATAGAACTATTAAGAAAGTGGATTAGGATTATTCTCCTCCAGTTGGATCAAGAAAAGAGGAATGAAAATGTTATCGATCGAAGATATGAAGGTAAGTGAAATGTGCATTGGTGTTATCTGTAAAGATAATGATATTTACTTTTTGGAATTTGATCTGAATAAATATCCTTCCGGACCCGGTCTGGATCAATTAAAATCAGATGAATATTACTACATTCAATCGATAAAAATCGTAAGAGAAACCAAAGAACGAATTCCATACAGAGGCAATTTAAAATACCTTGGAGATGGGAAGATCGAAATTCCTTCTCAATATATTATTACACCCAATCGTCCCCCCTGGGAGGGTCAATATGAAGTGGGGGAATAACTTTTTTTCATTTTCGAAGAGCTTCATGGTTGATTTCAATATCAAATAGACTGAACCTATAAAATGCATGAATTCACATATGAGTTCATGGAAGAGCTATCTCAGATTCCAGATCAACCCGAGCAGGGAGCCATTCAAGGTTGTATCTACTGTGATCTGATCTACCCGGAGACCAAAGGGAACTGTCCAGAATGCATGAATTCAGGGCCAGGTTTCAGACAAGCTCAAATGATGGATCGGGAATCATCTTCCAGGATGATCCTCAATATCATGAATGAAATGGACCTATCTGATTTCAATCAAATCGAGGAAGCAGGTGCCAAAAGAGAGAGATATATTTCCCTTTTAAAAGATATTATTCTATATGATTTCGATATTAGATCCGCATTGATAACACGGATCAAAGACCTTGATTTGGAATTAGGTTTGAATATGGAAGAATAGAATAAATCTTTCTTCAATGAATAGATAGAAGGAATTATATATGGACATTTAATATTTAATCTCGATATTATGAGCGGCCTCATTTGTCCAGATTGTAGGATGTTTGATATCGAATCTTTTTCTAATGATAAAGGAAAAAAGATGAATAAATGTACTTTTTGTGGATGGCAGGGAGATCCTCTACCCAGAATTGCGCTTTCATCCCACCAATTGCACTCTTACAGGGATGAACAAAGGGAAATGCAGAAACAAAAACAAGAAGGAACACTCTGTTTCATACGATTATACGTGGAAGATCCAGAGAAATTCGAGGATGATCTTGATGGGATTGAAGATCTTATGGACCTTCTTGAGATAGATACACTGGATGGACCTTATCATGATCCACCATATTACTTCATTATGGTCAATGAGGAACCTTCGGAAAGTACGATACAGCAAATGAGAGATATCACGGGAATATTGGATTTAAGAATATCATGATCTTATCTTTCAAATCGATCTGTGACCTCTTAATTTTCTAAGATTTCATGATCTAAAACCCAGATATTGCAATATCACTCACAATCGGCCAGATGACAGGTGTTGATAATCATGATCGTATAGGAAAATCATTATCATTGGGAGGACCTACTAAAACATTCTATCATTACTCAGATTTGGAACCATTAAAAAGTATTATATGTTCAGTTGTAGTTTGTCAATTGGATATTTATTGGATCTGTGGGGGATCTTTATGAAAGAGAGCTCATTAGCAGTTGCAACAGCGTTCATATTCATTTTTATTGCTTTGATCCCAGCGATGGGAAACGGAGAAGTGGAAACTATCACTACAGAGGATCCGGATACACCACTGAAAGGGGAACCGAAATATATAGAGACTGGCCAGGACGGGAACCTGATACTCTTATCTTACCAGAATAACTATGGAATATCAATAATCAACAGAAATGACAATACGATCGAGCACATCACTGAGCCGGATATATCATTCAGGCGAGGTCCATAAGATCAATTACAACGAAGATGACAATATCCTATTTGTCGTAACTGGCATTCAGATCTCATGTCCGATATACAACACTTGAGGTCATATGGCTTGATAATGACACGATTGGAAAAGTAATGCTCGAATTATTATGCACCTTCAGTTCATGACCTTGAATACAACCCACTAACCAATACTCTTTATCTCGCGTGTTATGAAGGGCTATGGATAATCGATGTGGATAAATTGGAAATTACTGACATAAACTGGACAAAGACTCCGGATTGAAGCCTGGAGGTGTTATGGACCTCTTTCAAGAACCGGCAGAGAACCTGTTATGGTTTGTCACATCCTCTTCGAAGGATAATATTAACATCCAGACCCTGGACATGAGCACAAATACAGTTTCTTCCGAGATCTTTAATGTAACAGATATTGCTATTAGGAATGGATACACACCACTCGGTCCTATCTTGACATTTATCTATGATACTACCACACGAGATATCTATGTGGGATTCCAATTCAACAAAACAATAACAGGTGAGATATTCCATTTGGCGTGTTTTGACAGAGATGATACATCAAACTTTGTCCCTCTCCCCACCGGCTATCTTTCTGAGGGGAAGGAAGTCACCAGATCCGATGATTATATGGGTTGGAAGATAGTCCATATCAACAGGATGCATTCAAGGAACAAAAATGGAGTGGGTCCTTTATTCAGCGGACATGGAATAGGGTTATTCTATATTGATCCCCCGATTAAAAAGATCTCTACAACAGATGATGAGCTGAATATCAAAACCTTCACTAAAACGGTGAGACGTCCTTCAGTTAGATTTGATAAAGGGACTGAGAAATGGGTTGATATTGAAGTGGATTTCGAAGAACCGGAAATCGAGAGACCAAACGACGTGGTTGTAGAAACAGAATCTACAACCGCTATAGTCAGTTTATCAGATGGTTTAAAGGTCGTTGATACGGACGATATGGTAGAACCTCCAAAACCACATCCAAAAAGGAAGGGTGGAATTTTCTTGGCAGAATATTATGAAAATGGAAGCGAAATTGGAAAGATCATGAACCTCGAAGATACCACAAGATTAACTGTTAAGTCTGATGGACATGTTGAGATATTGACCAAAGGTTTAGAAGAAAATGAAATAGATAGATTTCTGATCGGAAAATCGGTTTTGACAATTACGGACTCGGAAGGCAATGTGATCCTTAACCGCGTGACCGGAGGTGAGGAAATTGAAGTGGATCTTCAATTATCTGACCTGAAAAGTTCCGAATATACCATTAAATTTGAGAGAACGGATTGGATCGGTAATTTGATTGATTTTGAAGAATGTAAATTCATCCTTGACAATCCTGATCAACCATCTGAAAGTGAGAGTGGATCAAAACTGGCTTCGGCAGTTCTTCCAATATTTGGTGGTCTTTGCGGATTGTTGATTCTAGCAGCAATAATTGTTGCTATCTTAGTCGTTTTAAGTAAGAAGAAGATAGAATAGATGCCCAAAGGGACAAAAAATATATGAAAACATTCTATCAATAATCAGATTTGGAACCATTAGAAAGTATTATATCTTCAATGGTAGATTGTCAATTGGATATTTATTGGATCTGTGGGGAATCATTATGAAAGAGACACATTTGGCCATGGCAATAGCGTGTATTTTCCTCTTAATTACCATTTTTCCGGTATTTGGAAACGGGGAAGATGTAACTATCACAACAGAAAACCTGGAAACACCTTTGAAAGGTGAACCAAAATATATTGAGGTTGGTCAAGGTGGGAATCTGATAATTGTATCATATGACAAAAATTATGGAATATCATTGATAAACAGAAATGACAATACGATCGAGCATTTCACTGAACCTGTCCTTAGTTCAAACGAGGTCCATCAGATCCACTACAATGAAGATAACAATGTATTATTCGCCATAACTAAGCTTCAATACTCAATCAAGGTATACTACTCTTGAGATCATCTGGCTTTCAAATGATACAGTTCAAAAAGTATCGCTCAATTACTATGCACCTTCAATTCAAGATCTTGAATACAATCCACAAACCAATACTCTCTATCTCGCATGCTCTGATGGCCTATGGATAATCGATGTGGATAAATTGGAAATTACTGAAAAAATGAACAAGGACACCGGATTATTACCTGGTGGTGTGATGGATATCTTTCAAGAGCCCTCGGAGAATCTATTATGGTTTGTCACAGCCTGGACCGGATTGAGTATGAACATCCAGACCTTGGACATGACCACTAATACGATTTCAACCACGATCTTCAATGTTACAGAAATTGCAATTGGAAATGGATACACACCACAAGGCCCTATCTTGTCCTTCCTCTATGATACTACTACAAGGGATATTTTCGTTGGATTCCAATTCAATGATACAGCCACTGGCGATGAATTCCATTTAGCGTGTTTTGATAGGGATGATACATCAAAATTCGTACCTCTTCCAACAGGTTGGCTTACAACGGGAGAAGAGATTACCAGATCCAATGAATACCATGGATTCATGGCTAGGTATATTTATGATATTTATCCAAGAAATAACCTTGGTGATGGACCATTCTTCTTAGGAAATATGATCGGGTTATTTCATCTTGACACATCAAATGAAAAGATGTCAAAATGGGTCGGTGGTTTTTCTACCGGTTTCGAGTTAAGGACATTTCTTGAACCGGTCACGTACACTACCACAGTTTATGACGTGAACACCGATGAACATATTGACGTGGAAATGACATTCCAGGATCCAAAGTATGAATATATTGCCGATGTTGAGATGGTAGAAGACTCGACCAAAGTCGTCATTTCAAACTCTGAGGGAGTAACTATCACTGATACTGAAGAAACAAAGGTAATTCCAAAACCGGACCCGAAAAGAAAATCAGGTCTGATCGACATCCAACATAAAGTAGATACAGGTAAGGATAGTTCATTTGGTCCAGTATACAATATCACTCGCATAATAAATGAAAAAGGAAATGTTGAAAAAGTAAAAGCAGAAGGGGTCATCAATATTACCTATGGCAAGGATTCCGATTTCAATATGGGGGATTGGGGATTAATAGGGAAATCTATATTGACAATTACCGACTCGGATGGGAAAGTCGTTCTAACTAAAGAAGGTGACGGTCTACATTTTAAAACCGATTTGGAATTATCCGGATTGAAAAGTTCAGAATATACAATCAAGTTTGAAACTTATGATTGGCTCGGGAATAAAATTGCATATCAAGAGACTAAATTCATTCTTGAGAATGAAAATAAAGATGCTGAGAGTGACAGTAATTCAAAACTAAGTGCTGTCGTCCTTCCAATAATTGGTGGTCTTTGCGGAATATTGGTCCTTGGTATAGTTATTGCAGCTATCTTAGTCTTTTTAAGCAAGAAGAAGATGGACGAGATACCCGAAGAGACAAAAGATAAATGATCTCAGTCTCCAAGATAAAATGCCATTTGAATTTAAGACATAATGCCCTTTCAAATTAATAAGAGGGCATTTTCCAACATTCTATCATCATTCAAATCTGGAACTGTTGATAAGTATTATATGTTCAGTTTCAGTGTGTCAATTAGTTATTTTTAGGATCTGTGGGGGATCGTTATGAATGAGAGAGTTCGGTGTTTCTATCAAATTCCTCAATTCACCAAGGCAATATCATGTGATCCATTGAAAGAAGTTTTTATCATTCAGTTGAAGACAGGTTTTATTAACAAGGTTTCAATACGCTTCACCCGGATATTTTAATGGTCGTATTCAAAACATGATGGTGTTCCAATGATGTTCCAATGTACTGTATGTGGTTATATTCTGGACAAGGATGACGATTGGTTGAAAGTACTGGATGATGGGTTCAAGTGCCCAATATGTGAATCCCCAAAAGCATATTTCAAACCAATGCCAGAGCAGCAAGAACAAATGGTCCAGAAAGAGATCAAGACCACTGTCGAAGAGACCGAAATCCCCTCTCAATTTGAATGCACTGTTTGTGCCCATGTTCATGAAGCTGATGATGATTGGATCGATAAGGAGGAAGATTGGAAATGCCCGATCTGTGAATCCCCGAAATCCTATTTCAAAACCAAAACCACCACAGAGGTAAAGACTATTTCAATTACTCCTGAACCTTCAATTAACTTTGCCACCGGATCATCTGTTGAAACTGTACTTCAACGATATCAAAGAAATGACAGAAGAGGGTAAGACCATTATTGAACCCATGAGGACCAAGTCCAATATCATAGGTTGGGAGGATATCCTTATCATGGGGGCTCAGCTGACAAAGGTACCTCTGAACGAGGAGGAAGAGGTTACCACCAGAACGATAATAGGTCCAAAAGCAAGACAACCCCTGGAATTGGAGGCCCCGGTCTTCATCACCCACATGTCATTTGGAGCTCTGTCCAGAGAGTCAAAGATCGCTCTTGCAAAGGGAAGTGCTGCGGTTAAAACCGCAATGTGTTCGGGAGAGGGTGGGATCCTTCAAGGATCCATGGAAGCTTCCTACAAATACATCTTTGAATACGTCCCCAATGAGTCGGACAGCGTCACCGAAGAGAATTTGAAAAGGGTCGATGCTATCGAATTGAAGATCGGTCAGGGAACCAAACCTGGAATGGGTGGTCATCTTCCTGGAAATAAGGTCACTGAGGAGATAGCGGAGGTCCGAGGGAAACCTCAGGGTAAGGATGTTATCAGTCCGGCACATTTCAAAGATATCACAAATAGAGAGGAACTGAAGAAAAAGGTAGATTGGTTGAGAGAGGTCTCCGAGGGAAAACCGATAGGGATCAAACTCGCCGCAGGGAATATCGAAAAGGACCTTGATATCGCTGTATATGCAGAACCTGACTTCATTACCATAGATGGTCGTGGAGGAGGAACAGGAGCCTCCCCCAAGTTCGTCAAAGCTGCGACCTCTGTTCCAACCTATATTCGCTCTTTGCCGGGCAAGGAAATATCTCGATGAAAAGGGATTGGACAATATCTCTCTAATAATTACAGGTGGATTGAGGATCAGTTCGGACTTCATCAAAGCACTGGCTTTGGGAGCAGATGCTGTTGCTATCGGTACATCAGCATTGATAGCAATAGGATGTTTCCAGCACCGTATCTGCCATACCGGAAGGTGTAAAGCAGGAATAATGACCCAGGACCCTGAGTTGAGGAAGAACCTCGACATTGAAGGATCATCCAAAAAGCTTGAGAATTTCCTGAGAGCTTCTATCAAGGAGATGAAGGATTTTTCAAGATTGACAGGAAATAATAATGTTCATGATATTGGTATGTCGGATGTGGCCACAACCAATTCAGAGATCTCTGACGATACCGATATCCAACATGTATGATCAATATGGAGGAAAACAAATGAGTAAAACAGAAGAGAACTTGAAAGCAGCCTTCGCTGGAGAATCACAGGCGAGAAATAAATACACCTATTATGCCGAGGTAGCTCGTCTGGAAGGTTATCACTATATAGCAAGCTATTCGAAGAGACTGCTGAAAATGAGAAGCAGCATGCAAAGGATCACTTCAAGATGCTTGGTGAACTTGGTAGACCCTGGAACAACCTGAGATCCTGCAATAAACGGTGAGCATTACGAAACCATTGAAATGTATCCAACATTCGCCAAAGAGGCAGAAGAAGAGGGCAACATGGCAGCTGCCGCGTTGTTCGAATGATCGGAAAGGTGGAAGAACATCACAGGGAGAGATACAAGAAACTCCTTGAAATGGTGAAGACCGGAACAGTTTACAAAAGGGAGAAACCGATCGTCTGGAAATGTTCTGTATGCGGATTTATTTTCGAAGGGACAGAACCACCCCCAATGTGTCCAGCCTGCAAGAATCCCAGAGAGATGTATGAGCCAGCCTCACTGTAGCTTTGAATAAAATAGATGGACCCGGAAATCGGGTCCTTTTTTTTCCCAGTAGAATTATACTTGAAGGTATTTTTACATTATTTTGAGCTTTTTATTTAAAGTGTAAAATTCAAACTCATATTGATTCAATAAAATAATTGAAAATCGAATATTTTTATAATTAAAGAAAGTAATGATAATTATTATATTTGAAAGGAATGAATTTATCAAATCATCCAAGTAGGGATATTATAAAGGAGATCAGATAAGCAAGTCATCATCATCATAATTCTCTTCATCATCCTCTTTGATCTCCAGCCAATAGTAGAGTATGAGGGGAAATCCAAAGATTCCAAAGAAAAGGATGGATAGCACCCAGGTTGTTTTCTCCTTGGAGGTTTTAAAATCTCTCCTTATGCAATCAACCAGTATTGGGATCGTCATAATGGCAGAGAACACATGGAAAGAATAGAATGAGTAATTCAGGATGATTATTAAAACCGGAATGGAAGGTAAAACTGAAAGACGGTCAAGAAGGAGAATGAAGAAAGATATCATTTCAATACAAAACCACAATGTATAGAAGAGAAATAAAACATGAAATGACCTTTTCAATAGACCCTCCTTTTCCATTGAGGTTAATTACATTGAACCACTATAAATGATTGATTGTATAAGCCCAAAAATATTTTTAATCTGGACCTGAGAAGATATGATAAAATATTTATGTCTGGCATCTTATTACAGGATGATGGATGGAAAGGAATATCTAAAAAAATACAAGAAGCCGGAGATCAAGGAATCCGATTCTTCGTGTCTTCCATGTGGATATTATAAGATCTACTGATAAACTCTGGCCAGATCAAAGTAGGTGACACAATGACCACCTGCAGCCATCACATCAATGCGAGTTTTAATGGAAGTTTTTCATCAAATGAAGATTCTTCCATTCTGGATTGATATTTATGATCAACTATCATCCGATCTCCGAGGAATCGCAAAGCTCAACTTAGAAAGAATGTTGATCTTAGAGTGGAGAAATTCGGGTCCTTGATCTACAGGACCGGACATTTTGATTTCATGGAAGTGAATCATTTTGGGACTTTGATCTGCAGGTTGATCCAGGAGCACCCCACAAGTGCTGAGTTCATATCTCAAATGATCTCTGATGAGTATGATAGGTCCATTTCTGAGGTACGAGATGATGTGATCCATTTTCTGAGTGATCTGACCGAGAGGGGATTTGTGGGATTTTCAGATGCAGAAGCCACCAAGATCCCTGGTGGGGTCCATATGAAGATCACAAAGGATCTCGAACATCAATGGAGCGTTCTTCCAGACCAAGATTGGTATTGCGCCCCTCTGCAATTCCATTGGGAGATCACAGGTAAGTGCAATCTTAGTTGTATGCACTGTTATGCCAGTTCAACAATGACATCGGATGATCTGGTCGACACCATAGATTGGGAGAAATGCCGATCACTCCTGGAAATCCTGCAAAACATGAAAGTTGTTCAGATCAATTTCCTGGGAGGCGAACCCCTAATCGAGAAACAATTCCTTCCTCTTCTGGAGAAAGCAGGAGATATGGGTTTCGATGTGACATTCCCAAGTAATGGACTCCTTTTCAATAGAGATAACCTTCAAAGGATGAAGACCATCGGAATGGAATTCATCACCATCAGTCTTGATAGTGCGGATCCAAAATCTTTGAGGAACTGAGGGGTAGGAGAGGAGTTTTCTCCAGGGTGGTCGAAAACATCCGACTTGTTAAGGAAATGGATATGGGAGTTGTGATCAATGCAGTCTTGACAAAGACAACTCATAGAGGATTTCGGGACCTCATCGAATTCATTATCGGATTGGATGTTGATATTCTCAAGATCATTGATGAGTTTCCAGTGGGTCGCGGTCTTGCAAATATCGACCGATTGATGCTTTCTTCAAAGGAGTATCGTGATTTTTACATGGAGATGATAGATGATATCGAACCCATATACCGTGACAGGTTGGAGATCCAGATAAGTCCAAGGTTTGCAATTAAAGAGGAATTGGAAAAACGAAGGAATCAGAAGGAAAATTCCATTGAGGTCACAGATGGATCAAACACAAGGAATGATCCGATACAGGGAGGAGATCCAACCAATGGAGACATCCAAGAAAATGATACTGTTGATTATCGTTGCTCAGCGGGAAGGTCACAATGTTTCTGTACGGTTGATTGGGATATCTACCCCTGTTATCTTTTCTATGGTGAAAGAAAATTCTCTACCGGGAATGTGCTGGAAAGACCATTCAATGAGATATGGAACGATCCCTCAAGTTTCCATTACTTTCGCAATAAGATGGGATCCATCCCCCAGTGTGAGACTTGCGAATACTTTCCGACCTGCAAGGGCGGATGTCGTGGTGATGTCTACAAGTTAACTGGAGATTTCTTTGCAGGCAACCCATACTGCTGGAATCTGGAAAAAGGATCAAAGAATACGTGAAATCTAACCAACGGATCACTTCTTGACTGGTATACCATTTGGTTTCACATTGGTTAGATCAGGGATACCTACCAACCATGCAACCGACCTCAGATTATCACCGGGTCCTGGAACATCACCCTCAATGAGATCGGACCTGACGATCAGGGGTAGAATGAACTCACTTTCAGGTCCGAATATCTTTCCTCTGAAAATATATCCGATGGTTCCGTTCATATCTATCCTATCGATCTCCAAGACATTCATGTTTATCCGATAATCATCTCTTCCGGGGCCACCTACTGGCATGATCGAAGAAAAATTGGGATCGAATGTGATCTCGTTCTTTTCAAGACCCATTCTCTCTTTCGTATCATCATCTATCGGAATGCTTTTCATTCCCTGGGATTTCTCAACCTTGTATCCGATCGCATAGAGGTTCACTTTTCCTGGTGAGGGGATAATTCCTCTATGATAGGAGAATGTGGGATCAAAGAAGGTGAGGAAAGCAGAATCGGGTCTGCTCTTTGGAGCAATCGGGATCTGAGCGGACAACCATCCTTCCACACCATTTTCCCAAACAAGAGCCTTGGAGAAAAAGGCGGGGCTCTCACTGAATATCTTTGACAATGGGAAAGCTGAAAAGATAGAGCCATTGACGATCACCAGCATGTCAAGGATGTCGTTATCAGTGGAGGTGACAGCATGGATGGTGTTGAACTGTCTCTTCTTGGTTTGAACATTGAAACCGAACCATTTCAGATTATGCAATTGGTGCATTCCCCTCTCCATTTTCATCCTGAACCTGTAATCAAGATCATTGAGTCCATCCGCACCAACAACAGCTTCCCAATGATTTCCGTGAGGAATTCCCTTGACCTCTTCAATTTCTGCCATGGGTATTTTCTCTTTCTTCTTGAAAAGGTCCTTCAATCCCATCTATTCACCCGGTTCATGAATCATATCAAATATTATAAAATGAGCTATTGAGCAATTGTTCATACTAATGAAAGGCAAGGTCTATTTCAAAAGGTATTACTATTGACCCATCGATACCCCCGGGAATATAAAGGGAATCAATTGACCTTTAAACACTGAGGTTTTAGAATGTCTTTCAAATATGTAATCAGCAAAGGTCCGGACAGAGCTTACATGATCGCTAATGAGGCCATCGTAAGGGCCGCTCTTGAATCGGATATCAAGGTATATGCAACATATCCCGGATCCCCTACCGTCGAGATCCTGAATGCCTTCGAAAAAGCATCAAAGGTCCTGGACGATCTGAAATGTGAGATATCGGTCAATGAGAAGGTCGCTCTGGAAGTGGGAGCTGGAGCTGCCATGGTGGGCCAGAGGTCCTTTGTGTCGATGAAGAGTGTAGGCACGAATGTGGCTTCCGATGCCCTTTATGTGATGGCTTACACCGGTGTGAAGAAAGGAATGGTCATGCTCCTCGCTGACGACCCCCATGCCCATTCATCACAATCGGAACAGGACGGTAGATGGTTCGGATATACCGGTTATTTCCCCATGATGGACCCATCCAGTCCTCAGGAAGCATATGATATGTTGAAATGGGCCTATCCTTTCTCGGAAAAACATGGGACGATGGTCCTATTGAGGACCACCACCAGGATCAACCATCAATCCAGTATCGTCAACACATCGGAATTGAAAAGGACCCCTTTCTCCAAGGTCAGGTTCGATGATGACAGGGTGAATTACTCCGCGGTCGGTGAAACTGCAAGAAGGGGTAAATTGAGGATACTGGAACGTATGAATGATATGAAAACCGATTCCGAGTCCAATCCCTTCAATCGAGAGTTGTATTTCGATGGGTCAGATATCCATGAGGGGAACCCCGATGGAGATGGGTATGACCTTGGAATGCTGGTATCAGGTGTGACCTTGAATTATTCCATCGAGGCTTTGAGAGAGATGGGATTGAAGGCCAGATTGTTCAAACCTGGACTGATCAATCCGCTTCCGGAGAAGAGGATCAAGGATTTCATGAGGGGAATTAAGACTTTAATGGTAGTGGAGGAATTATCCCCATATCTGGAAGGGTTTGCCAAGCAGTATGCAAAGGAAGATGATATACCGGTGAAGATCCTTGGAAAAGGGTTCGGTCCTTTCACAGAGTTCTCGGAATACAACGTTCCGATCCTGGCCAATGCACTGGCCCTTACCACTGGTAAGAAACCACCCCTGGACCATCTTGCCCACAAGGAAAAGATGGATGCATTGACTGACATTCTTCCTCCCAGACCACCGGGATTCTGCGCCGGATGCCCGCATAGAGGGACATTTGCAGCTCTGAGGAGGGCTATCGGAAAGACTCCCATTTACTTCTCCAATGATATCGGATGCTATACCATGTTGGTATTGCCACCTCTGGAGTTCTCTGATTCCCAGTTATGTATGGGGGCCTCGCTTGGAATAGGGGCAGGAGTGAACATTGCAGCCGAAGAGAAGGTGGTAGTTGCTATCGGGGATTCGACCCTGTTCCATGCCGGACTCCCGGGTATCGTTAATGCTGTTCACAACAAACGCGATATGACGATCATAGTCCTCCATAATTCCGTCACCGCGATGACAGGACAGCAAACACATCCTGGGGAATCGGGAACTATCGGTGGTAAGGAAGGTATCGCAATAGACATCGAGGGTTTGTTGAAAGCCCTGGGTGTTGGGAAGATAGTCAATATGAATTCCTTCGAGATAAGGAAGAACAGAGCAAAGATCAAGGAGGCCCTTGACCACAAAGGTGTTTCCGCGATAATCTCCCACGGAGAGTGCGCATTATACCATTTCAGGAACCTGAGAAGGCAGGGAGCCAAATCCGTTCCATTCTTCGTTGATAAGGATAAATGTCAGGCTCCCTACAATTGTATCAAGGATTTTCTCTGTCCTGCAATATCCATCGATCCGGAAGATGGGAGGTCCAGAATAGATCCTTCCATTTGCGTTGGGTGCGGGGAATGTGCTCAGATGTGTGGATTTGGAGCGATCAGGTCCACAGCAACACTGAAGGGTGGAGAGGATAAGGTATACTATACCAAAGAGGACTATGAGGAATTTCTAAAATCCACCATGGATAAGGAGGTGATAGAATGAGTAATGAGATCTTCAATATGATCGATTGCGGGGTTGGTGGACAGGGAGTTGTATTGATGGCAAACATCGTTGGTGAAGCATGTGCCAGATCCGGTCTGAACGTGGTTTCCGGTGAACTACACGGTCTATCTCAAAGAGGTGGTTCGGTCATAGCCCATCAGAGGATCGGTAACAATGTCTTATCCCCTTTAGTTCCCTTTGGAGAAGCAGATGTGATCCTCTCCCTTGAACCAATGGAGGCTTTAAGGTATATCTCATTCCTCAAAGAGGGGGGCATGGTCATCACAAATACCAGGATGGACCACCCACCTCTGGAAACACAGCAGGTAGCAAAGGGTGAAAAAGGATCGTATGTCACATATGAAGAGGTCCTTGATAGGATCAGATCAACAGATGCCAGAGTGGTAGAGATCGATGCAATGGACCTGGCAAAGAAAGCAGGAAATCCTCAAACCGTCAACGTTGTGATGGTGGGTGCTCTCGCAGCTTCTCCCAATTTCCCTGTTGGTAAAGAGCATATGTTGGAAGCTGTAAAGGACAATGTCCCGAAGAAGGCACTCGATGTGAACATCAAAGCTTTCGAACTGGGTTTCCATTCATTGTAAATTTCGATTCCCGAACGCACCTGAATTCATCTGAAGATATCTTATATAGCGGGTTTGGAATATATGATGGGGGTTCAGATTGAAGATCAAATGTGTTATCGTATTGGGGATCCTTGTGATATCCAGCCTTATTGTTGGCGGTTGCTTGAAGGATGATGAAAAGGATAAAACAGGTATTATTATCATCAATAGACCTTTTTTAAACGCCACTGCCTTCGAGATCCATTTGGAACCTGGAGAGGAATGGGAATTTGAATTCTGGTGGGAGACCGAAGGCAGGCAGGAGTGGCCCGATAGCACAGATCTTGAGTTCATTTTCAACAATTCCAAGAGGGTGGGGAAGGTGGAAGGTTATGGGCAGATCGATAACATTTCCACAGATGAATGGGAACCATCTTTGAAATACACCGCTTTCGATGATATGGTCGGATTCGAGAAGATACAGTATCGTATCATCATCTACTATGAAGACAGATATTTCAATCAATCAGGACAGATCGTTGTCTATGTTGAGAAGGAATTCAAGGATATTGAAATAGAATTCCACGACAGATATTACAGGACCATCGAGGACATCATTGGCACGGCTGATGATGATTCTAGTACCTACAAGGCAGAAGGTTTCTTCACCTGGCCGGATATGGAAGGGGCGGAAATATATGAAATGACAATTCATTTCAACGGAAATGATCCAGGCCCGATGTTTTGGAACAATGACAGACCATATGTTTATCAAGATGGTGTGATGGCAAAAAAATATGCGAATTCCAATCATATGCCGGAAGGCGAACTTAAGGGTTGGAGTGTGGGTCTGGATGATCACAAGGATGATTACCTTGTGATGATGGGTGGGGCTAGATTGGAATTCGAGGATGGTCAATGGGAGCAGACCGATATAGATACTGCCATTGCAGAAAATAAAACAAAAACCCAGGACTATTTCGAAGGATGGACGTGTGATGTAAAAGTGGTACCCTGATGATAGGTGGTTCTGATCAACATCCGATGAATTAATGCCACTTTATCATGAGAAATTCCATGAAAAGATGGGTGTATATGTCCATAAACAACCCATATCTATTTAGCATATGCTCTTTTACATGAACCTCTGGAAGTTTTATTATGGACAATGAATTCTTTTCTGTTACAATTCAAGAAACTAATGGCACGAAAGTGTGGGAATCTGATGATCTTCCCAGACCCAATGACGTAAACTGTGGAACCGCTCACTACAGCGGCCAGAAGAACGTGGAATACCTTTTGAAGCTGATGAACCAGAAGGCATTCATAAACCATGAAGAGCGTTTCGTTGACCCTTTCTTTTCTATATTCGAGAGCAGCTTGGAACAGGGTGTTGAGAATGAGGGAACGATCCAGTGGGATGACCGTTCTTTCTATACCAGGATCAGCTGGGCAAGCTACACATGGAAACTTCCTCCTGAGATCAAGAAAAGGATAGTCCAGATAGATATTTCCAGGGCCGGAGAAACAGATCCCGTCAGCAGGATTAAGGTCCCCATCAGCAAAATAGCAAATGATGGTGGAGATATTCTGATCTCCCCCAGGATCATTTCCAAATTGAAATTGAAGAATGGAAGTCCCATCTCTGTAAGGATCAGATTTTTCTGATCATTGATCCATCATATTGAATAATTGTCCATTTGGGGAGATATTCCCCATTTTCATTTTTTTAGATAGCTAGGACTATTCATAAAATAAAAAAAAAGAGAAAGAAAACGGATCCATCATTGTTCTTGGACCCGTTCCTTAAGATTGGTTATCTTTCTATGGATTACCAGGAATTGCTTCTCTCTTCACGTGGACGGGCCACATTCACTTTGAGAGCCCTTCCCATCAGGTCCTTGCCATCAAGTTCGGCTATGGCTAATTTAGCCTCATCATCGTTTTCCATTTCAACGAATCCGAAACCCTTGGATCTTTCTGAATATTTGTCAATGATTATTTTGACGGAGTCCACGGAACCGAATTCTTCAAAAGCCTTTCTCACATCATTTTCTCCTGCATCAAAGGAGAGATTTCCAACGTATATGTTCATTCAAGTACCCCCTTTGCCTGACATCGGGGGCATAAAGCACCGAATCACAAGCTTAGAGCAAATGTGCCAGGAGATTATCGTACTTAAAATGTTCGGTTAATACCCAGGGGAGGATCCACTATTTTCATTATTTTATTGAATATTTGAAGATCGTTAAAGATTTTTTTTAAAGAAGAGTTCCCCCTTCTAAATCAATATTGAACTCTAATAAAAGATCATGATTAGATAAGAAACCATATTGATCTACGGAAGGTTGAACTGTCATTTTCCCTTTTTCTATTTGTTTCCTATTGATTATTGGGATAACAGCGGCAAAGTAGTTATAATACCGGGTTATGGGAGAGATGTCACCTTTTAGAGGTGTAAGGAAATATAGTATGTATGACGACAGGCGTGGAGGAGGCTTCAACAGGCCCCCTCGTGAAATGCACGATGCAGTATGTGCGGAATGTAAGCAGAAGACCCAGGTTCCCTTTAAACCATCAGAAGACAGACCGGTTTATTGCAGGGAATGTTATCAGAAGAAAAGACCGAGATATTGATAGTTCCAACAATTGATGGTTCAATTCAATAAAACGATATTTTTCCATGATAGTTTAAAACATATGAAGAATGGGACCGGATCTCTGGAATTGCTCTGAGATCTGGTCCATGTCTTTTCTTTTTAGTATCTCCCTTGGAGATATTTTTTTTATCCTTTCTACCCTATCATTTATATCAATATTTTCTGGTTTAACGAACTTATTATTGTTAACCGATAAGGTAAATATTAAAGGTAGTAATTAGATTCGGTCAGACCTAACATGTTAAAAAGGTGGTTTAAATGGAAGGATTAGAAGAAGTATACAAAATGCCTTTGATAGGAGATAAAGCGCCATCGTTCAAAGCAAAGACAACCATGGGTGAGATCAATTTCCCCGAGGACTATCAGGGAAAATGGGTGATCCTTTTCAGCCATCCGGCAGACTTTACACCGGTCTGCACAACCGAGTTCATGACCTTTGCTTCGATGCAGGAAGATTTCAGAAAGCTGAATTGTGAGCTCATCGGTCTTTCCATTGACAGTATATATGCCCACATCGCTTGGCTTCGAACCATCAAGGAAAAGATCGAGTATAAGGGGATGAAGAACGTCGAGGTCAAGTTCCCGGTGATAGAGGATCTTAAAATGGATGTGGCCCACAAGTTCGGGATGCTTCAACCCAATGCCTCAACGACACAGGCCGTAAGGGCTGTTTTCATTATGGATCCAGAGGCCAAGGTCAGGGCTATTCTCTACTATCCACTTTCCAACGGCAGGAACATGGATGAGGTAATGAGGCTCGTTCTTGCGATGCAGAAGTCTGATGCGGAGAAGATCGCCACACCGGCGAACTGGAGACCGGGGGAAGATGTGATTATACCACCTCCCGGGTCCTGTGGAATGGCCAAAGAGAGAATGGAGACCGAGGAACCTGACAAATATTGTTTGGATTGGTTCATGTGCTTCAGAAAAGAGAAGAAGTAGGGAAATTGAGGATCTGGACAATATTAGATAATCGGTTTTTCAGTTCAGACCGAACATGAAAATATCGGCATATGGAGTACTTTCATTGCTGGAATTGATAGCTTAAATAATAATGGTCTTCATCGATCCTTGAAAGGAAGGAATCAATATGAAGAGGATCGTATTTTCCCTCTGTATCATCTTCATTCTGATGATAGGTACGTTTTTCACAGGTTATGGGATGAGGATGGATCCGGTTACAGGTCCTGAAAACCGAACAACGATTGGTTCAAAGACCCGGGACCTCAACGGATCCTATGTGAAAGAGGATTCAAATGAGATAACCATAGGAAATGACTTTGTTGAGATCATCCTGGCAAAGAATGTGAAGGGAGGAATAGACAGGATAATCGACAAATCAACTGGTATCGATCTGAGAGGTAACAAGGTGCCTCCCCCGGTGATCCTGATGATATACTACTGGACAGGCAGCTCCTTTGATATTGTGATCCAGTGGGATGCATTGACAGTAACCTATTCCAATGAGACCACAACGGAGAGGTCCACGGTTACAATGGAATACGGACAGTTCAGGGGCAATAACCTCAATGCAACGGTGACAATAGCCCTGGAAAGCGATGCAACTATGGCCGAGTTCGGACTGGAGATAGAAAATGATGAGGATTTCACTGTAAGGTCCCTTTACTTTCCTGTAATTTGGGGACTTGGAACCATTGGAAATGAAGCGGATGATGACAAGATATTCTATCCCGTTGGGGACGGAATGATCCTGAATGATCCCCTCTCATATTATGATGACATCCATATGACAGAGTACTATCCATCGACTGCTTCCATGCAGGTCATGTGCCACTATGATCCAGATGAAGCTGGATTGTATCTTTCAACTGATGATGTCAATGGATATCCTAAAAGGCCATCTCTTGATTGGATGGAATGGAGCGGTATCAAACATTTTGCCGGTTTCTATCAACACCTGGTTCCAGAGTATGTTGGGAACGATCCGGAACTTGATTATCATTGTCTGGTCGGAACCTTCCATGGGGATTGGATGGATGCTGCTGAGGTCTATAAAGAATGGGCCGAGTCGACACCTTTCGTGTCAGGTGGAAAGGTCTTTGAAGAAAAGGATACACCTGATTGGTTCTCAAAGACCTCAGTAGTATCTTCTTCCAACAGGGATGGAGATATCATCCACAGGTCACTTGAAGATATAGTCAATATCACCGAAGAATTCTCGGACCTGACAGGGGTAGATACCACTCATCTGATCTTCGCATGGGCAAAGAACGGTGCATGGGTGGGACCTAACTACTTTCCTCCTGCTGCGGGGGAGGAGAACTTCAAGAATGCAACCGCTGCAATAAGTGATAATAACGACCATTCATTCGTTTATATTTCCGGTAGTGTTTGGAGGATAAGCAGGGATGAACTGGGATATGAGGACTGGGAATACTTCAACGCATCCGGAAGAGAGTGGGTATGCATCAATGAATATGGACAACCTACACTTGATGAAGGTTATCTGAGCATTGGTTGGACCAGTGCCAGAATGGATCCAATGACGGATTTCTGGCATGATACTGTTGTTGATAATTTCTTAACATGCGTGGACCTTGGAGTGGATGTCATCCAGATCGATGAATTCCCTATCGGTTCGATCTATCCCTGTTACAATAGTTCCCATGGCCACCCCCTGGGATACAGCAAGAATATTACAGCATCATATCTCTCGATTCTTGAAGATGCCAGGACCTCTGGAAGAGTTCTCAATCCCGATCTCATCATGTCCATGGAGGAACCCAGCGAGTTCTATATTCCCTTAATGGACACCTATGTCAGCCGTGACAACTCCCCTGAGTTCATGATATATCCCATAGCAATTGAGATGTATGGAGATGATGTGGATATGGTCCCGTTCTTTCCACATGTCTATCATGAATACATCACTGCATTCGGGGAACCCATCCCCATGAATAAGGATTATCCGGTGGATTTCACCAAACAGATGAGAAGGTCCATCGCAAGGGCATTCGTCACTGGTGAGATAGTGTCCGGAAGCGGAGATGACACTGAGAACCTCAGATCCGATGTGATCTCACTATACAACAGGACAGTCAGGGCATCTGCAGGATATGCCAATGATTATCTCCTGAAGGGAAAACCTCTAAGACCTCCCAGTATCGATGTGGAGGATACACTTGTGGAATGGTATTTCTATTCCAATGAGACCATGGGACGACCGTTCCATGACAGATCTGTCCTCAATTCTGCCTGGGAGGATGATGATGGAAGGATCGGACATGTACTGGTCAACTGGGACCTCCAGGAGAGGTCCTTCGAAATGGATATTCCTAGATATGATCTGGATGAAGGGAACTGGTCAGTTATCATGACAAGGAACGGTGAAAAAGAGGTTCTTTTGAGGAGCACGACCCTTCCCGCTACAATTGATCTGACCCTGACTCCGGATGATGTTTGTCTTATCGAGGTCGTAAGATTGCCTGATATCTCGATCCGATCCGCTGATATTGAGATACCTGCCGGTCCCATCCTCACTGGAGAGGAGTATTCCATCGATGTTACCTTTCACAATACCGGTACCTCATCTTTCCAGTCCTTGGATCTAAACCTGGAATACAATGGGTCCGTTATCTCTTCAACAGAGGTACCGGATGAGGTTTTACCCGGCGGGTCCCTCTCTACTACATTGGGGTTGGATACTACCGGTCTTGAAGGTATGACAGATCTGAAGGTTGTTGTCGACCCGGGAGATGAGATCTCTGAGATCATAGAAGAGGACAACTCAGTTTCATTTTACATAGATATACTGGAGAGGCCCAGGGCCAACCTCTCGATCCTGGTCCTTGATAACCTGACAGGATTCCCTGTTCCTAATACTTCCTTGCAGCTATTCAAGGGATCGGAACTGTTGATGGAACTGAATTCAACCGAATTCGGGACCATCTCTATAAATGGTATTGTTGCAGGGGATTACAGTCTGGTATTCAATTCGTCTAACTACATCGAAAAGACCGTATTGCTGTCTCTTTTAGAAGGCCAGAAGAGGGACCTTGAGGTTCGCCTGGATAGGGTGTTCTATTCTTTCATATTAGTGGGGATGGTGTTGGAAAATAACACAGAGGACCCTGTTCCAGGTGTTTTAATAGAGATAAGATTCTGGAACAATGGTACCAGTATTGAATCGTTGGTCACTGACAGCAATGGGACATTCTCCTTTGAAACTGTCCCCATCGGGATGATCAATGTAACTGCATCGAAAGAGGGGTACATTTCCCGTTCAATTAAAATTGGTGAACCAACGCCAGATAATATAACGACTCTGGACCTTTACTTGGAAAGAGAACTGGTGATCGAGAAAAAAGGATCCGTTCATGGTACAATTACCGATTCCGAAACCGGAGAATTCATTTCGGGAGTAACTGTAATCCTGGGTGAGCTTTCGATGATTTCAGATGGGAATGGTGAGTTCAATATATCGGAACTTGAACCGGGTCTCTACAATATCTCTGTAAGCAAGGAGGGCTTTTCTTCCGGTAATATCACTGTCACAGTGATCTCAGGTAATATAATATTCGTGAATATAACAATGGAAATGATCGAAGAGCCTGTGGTTTTGAAGGGATCAGTAAGTGGAACAGTTATCAATGAAGATGGTGAGCCGATCCAGGGAGCAAAGGTGTCCATTATTGGATCGAACCGCTTTATTATTACTGGAGAAGATGGATCCTATTCATTCGATGAACTTGATGAAGGATCGTATGTTCTGAACGTAACTGCTCAAGGATATATCGAGAGCTTCTCGCCAGAGATAACCATCGGAGAAGGTGAGGATACTGTGCATAATCTCACTCTCTCCAGGATAATTGAGGAGAAGGAAAGTGATGATCCATCCTCTATGATGGTCTTGATCGTTTTTGCAGTGGTTATCCTGGTGGTAGTAGTTGGATCGATCGTTTTCTTTACCTCCAGGAAGAAGACGGAATGGTATGAGGAGTGAATCGAAAATATAAGAAAATGAGAAATATATATATGAATAATTGGTTATGTAATCCGGGGTTTCCTAATGAAGGCGAATATTCTAACATCAATTGTCCTGATGATGACAGCTCTACTTTTGATAGTATCTATCCCTGGGACCGTATCTGCGGATAATGAACCAAATGATTCCTTTCCCACAGCCGAGGAGATAGAGGAAGGTACCCATACGGGATCATTATATCAATCCGACAACCTCGATTGGTACAAGGTAATGGTAGGCGTGGGTATCGAGGTCAAGGTCGAAGCGAAAATTATCGATCCCGGAATGATGGATCAGGTAACGATCAAGAGTTGTGATACAGCGGGGATCCCTGACGGTCAAATTGAGATCATCGTAGATACTGGAAAAGAGGCGGATTCATGCTACTGGACCCATGATAATGAAGTCAATACATATCTCTATATCAGGGTTCAGGGAGTTGGGAACTACCAGATGAAGTTAATTTTCGGAGACAGTGCAAAGAAGATTATCGATGATATTGCAGATGAATGTTGTTTTGGAACGGTTTCCATTGGATTCGTCTCATTGATTTCGATCATAGCTGTACTTATCTTGATCAAGAGGAAGCGTGGAATTTGAGTTCTGGGTAGAAATGAGAAAGGAGGGATTCAATTCCTTCCTTTTCTTCTACTTGCTTTCTTCCTCTCTCCCCTCTTGTTCCATTCCTCGTTGGCCTTTCTCACAAGGGGTTCTTTTCCCATCATGGACTTCCTGAAAGATTTGAGTATTGATTTTCCATCCCTTGCGGGAACGGTCACGAACGAGAAATCACCGTGGATCTCGATGTCGCCGATCCTATCCTCGCTGATATCGTTCCTCTCCTGTATCATCTCTATGATCCTGAACCTGTTCATCTTCTGTTTCTTGCCCAGGGCAATGAACAATCTGATCTCTCGTTGACTGGTATTGTCATCCTGTTTCAATGGTAATTTTTCAGTTCTCTGGACCTTCTCATAGGATTTCTTGGTCCTGTTATCAAGCCTTTTTTCATGTTCAACGGGCTGGGGTGGTCTTTCTTCTCCCTTTTTCCATTTCTTGAAATCGTTCTTCTCTCTTCTGAAATGATCGGATCCTTCTTCAAGGTCCTTTCCGAAGGAATATTTCAACAATGCCGAGATCAGGTCCTCTTCCGAGCTTCCTTCCATAAGCTGCCTGGCCCAGGTCCTGTATCCTTCTGATTCCTTCGTCTCCAGTATCTTTCCCAGATGTTCTTCCACCCTCTTCTTCTTGATACCGACCATTTCATTTTTATTTGGAACACCCTTCCTTCTGATATCCGCTTTGGTGAACCTCTTTATAAAATCCATCTTCTTGAACTCTGCAGGAGTGACGAATGTTATGGCCGTCCCCTTCTTTCCGGCCCTGCCGGTCCTTCCTATCCTGTGGACGTATGCTTCCGGATTGTTGGGTATGGAGTAGTTGATAACATGGGTGAGGTCCTCTACATCTATTCCCCTGGCTGCCACATCCGTTGCCACAAGGATGTTGATCTTCTTGTTCCTGAACTTGCCAAGGATCTTTTCCCTGAGCGGTTGTGAGATATCACCATGGAGATTGTCCACTTTGTATCCCTTTTCCTGGAGGCTCGTATTGAGCTCATCCACATCTGCCTTGGTCTTGCAGAAGATTATACCATAGAAATCGGTCTCGATGTCCAGGATCCTTGAAAGAGCTTCCATCTTGTCCCTTCTGGATACCTCGAAATATATCTGTTCTGTCAGGTCAGTTGTGATATTGATCTCTGATCGAACATGGTCATATTCTCCCATGTAGTTCTCTGCAAGCTTCTTTATCCTCTTTGGCATTGTTGCGGAGAAAAGGAGTATTCTTTTCTCTTTCGGTGTTCCTTTTAAAATTTCTTCGATATCATCGATGAAACCCATGTTCAGCATCTCATCCGCCTCGTCCAGGATGAAATATCTTATGTTGGAAAGGACCAGGCTTCCTCTTCTTATATGATCTTGGACCCTCCCCGGTGTGCCAACTACAATTGAAACCCCATCTCTCAATTTCCTCAGCTGCACTTGTATGAATTGTCCTCCGTAAATGGCAGCGGTTGTTATTCCGCTGTCTCCCTTGAGTGAATCTATCTCTTCTGTGACCTGTATGACAAGCTCTCTTGTGGGGGCCAGGATAATTGCCTGGACATCTCTGCTTCTTGGATCGAGCTTCTCGATGAGCGGTAGTCCGAATACTGCAGTCTTTCCTGTTCCTGTCTGGGCTTGTGCAATGATATCCTTCTTATCCGCCATTAAAAGGGGAATGGCAAGTGCCTGGATGTCCGTTGGGATATTGTATCCTTTCTTATCAAGGGTTCTCAGAGTCTTATCTGATAAGCCCTAGTGAACTGAATCCTTCCATGTTTCTCTTGGTCGGCGACACCCGGAACTAGTATTAATTACTTGTACCTCAACGGACGATATTTGAAGGATTTGTCCTATTAACCGCCCCTTTGCTGTTCAACAATATCCATCATGAGGGCTGCTGTAACTATTAATCTGGGATCGACCCGTGTATTTTTGATATTAAGGGTCCAGGTATCTCCGATTATCTGGAACTTCTGTATGGCTTCTGCCAATTCACCTGACCCGTCGGAGAAATCGTATTTCTTTGGAACGAACTTTAAAAAGCCGATAAATCTTCTTAAAACAGAGAAAACATCGCCCCTCTCTTCCACCGTCCCGATCTCGTTCTTCTTAGCATCGAAGATCTTCCATGTGTCCCTGAAAAGGGATTTGAGGGCCTTCCTGCCCACATATCCAATGACCTTGTCGGATTTCGCGTCTGTGACCCTGAATGTTCCTGACCAATCGAGGATCTGTTCCTGTTTGATCAGTAGAAGCTCCTTTGACAGGGAGTCATCCGTGTAAATTCTGATATCCTCTTTGAGTTTGAACAATTTCTGCTTGCAGAAACCTATTCTGTTTCCACTACCGTCCTCTATGAAATATTTCCTTCCGACGGTCAGGACCTTCTGCTTGATGACATATTTGTTCCCTTTCCAGACATCCATTGGATAACCCCGGAGGAACAATGAGAGATCGATATTACTACCTTTTCATCCAGTCATTGTGGTGGACCTCTTCAGTGATTCATACAGAGACCATTACTGATCAGAGATTCTTACTATTCATACGTGTTATTAATTTTCATCCTATTCTTGACAATGGATTAAAGAGGAGGATCTTTGTTGAAGATATAGCCATTCCGATCTTGTAGTCCGTAACCGTCGTGGTCAAGGTCCCCGTTGAGAAGTCAAGATAATATATGTATCCCACTTTCAGATCAGAATGAAGTTCCGATACTCCATTGAATATAATTTTTATTGTCCCTCCTGCAGTCTTTGAATCCTTTCGATTCCCATATCCTATCTGTAAATATTCTCTATAATCTGCTTCTCACAAATAACTCGATTAGCATGATATTTTGACCATCAAAGGCATGCAACGATATCGAATTCGATGTGAAGGTGTTGAATTCACCTGTATCACTCAATGCGATATTTTTACCTGAAACATCACAAATGATCAGATCAACACGATCATTGTTAACAACTGTTTTGAAACAAGCAAGCGATATTGTGTGTCAGAAAGAGTAGAGATCGGTATCCATAAGAACTTTGATATCCGCACCAGAACGAGGATCGAATGGATCTTTCTCCAGTTCTTTCAAACCTTTCCTATTATTCTTTTACATTCTTATGATTCCAAGTGTAGCACATTAAAATTTTTCTTCGAAAGTCCTGATTGGATAGTCTTCGATACCCTGATGAAAAATACTATTCATTCCAACGGTATGAATCTCCACTCACAGAACCCACTCTGGCTCCAGAGTGTAGAATGCTAATAACATTAAATGGATTATTCGGATCTTCAAATAAGAGATCATAAGAATAACCGACAACGAATTTTGTACCCCTTTGACAAGGCCATAACTGTCGCTTCTTGAAATGATCCCTCGATATTACCTTCAACTTCCTCGTCAAATTCATAAATATCACCAAATGTAATACTTTTTAGAGAGATATCACCAATTAATGAATTTACTGCTGATGATGGATATAAAACATATGTTATGACAATCTTACTACTCGAAATGGAATCAAGCGAGATTCTGCTTGTAGAATATGAGCTGAATACAATCTCAGAGCCAAAGGAGATATTTTTTCCATTGACATCTCCGACAATTGCAGTTCCATAATTAGAATTTCCCTTATCACAATATGCAATAACAAATTTCGATGAAGAAACCGCTGCACCCGAGATATAACGGGTTATTGTACAATTGAAAACAACTTCATCTCCATCGGTAATTGAATTGCCGGAAACATCTTCAATAATTTCAGGATCCTATATCCCCAATTGCCACTATCTGAATATATAATTACAAACTTGGACTCTGTGAGGGCAACAGTATTCACATTTTCAATATTATTATTGAAAATATATTCATTTGATTTTTTCTTCTGGAAGCATCCCCCAAAGAAATCAACGACATCTCCTGCAGTGATACTTTCCTCAGGTGCAACAACAAATTCCTGTACGAGCTGGTTGCTGTCTCCTGAAGAGGGTCCTCCCTCAATATCATCAAGCAATGAATCTACTTCGGCTTCCGTATAATATTCATCATCGTGATTGTGATCACCAGCTGAATAATCTGCATTGTGGTTGTGATCCGAATCTGCTTTTCCTTCTAGGAATAGAATCCGTTTCAGTTTCAGTATAGTATTGCGTATCGTGATCGTGATCCACAACAGCATAGTCTTCATCATGATTGTGCTCTATAGAGGAGTAATCAGCATCATGGTTGTGATCTGCAGCAGCAAAGTCTTCCTCATGATCATGGTCCTTTGCAGCATAATCATCATCATGATCGTGATCCGAATCCGCTTTTCCCGCAAGTGCAAGTCTTGAGCTTGTCGATCTCATCTTTCAAGTCCTGATCATCCCTGGAATACCTCCAGATTTCGCCTCACCCGTGGATGAGATACCAAATAATACGAGTATCATCATCACGGCTTTTCCCACAGTTAGCACTCTGTTTACATCTGTCCATTTTTTCATTTCAATACCTCCAATCCAATCAGATTGAGTTATCCATTTATCCGAACATCACTATATATAGGACCATAGAATTGAAATCTATACTACATCATCGAAAAACATTGGAAATTAAAATATTTATCAGGACCTTTTAAAGGAAAGCAGTACTGGAGTTGGAGAGGAAGAACCGGGCAAAGGAAGTATTGTTGGATCATCAGAAGAGGGCGATCCTTGATATGATGTTAAGGGAAGGAGAGCTGAAGATGATAAGAGAGAGCTCCATGAATTCACATTTCCATCAAGAGAAATGAGGAATTCAGTTAGAAGATTAATTTTTGGAGGATCATCAAATATCTTCTTTAAACAATCTTACTTCTGAGGTATCAGGTCTTAAAAAGGATGGACTCATACATTATAAAATGTTATATAAGCTTTTACTGGAAAAAGATAGTTTTCAGATCTCATTACGGATCCCAGGATCTATTAGTCCAAATTTCCGGAAATTAAAAGGATACATTCATATCAAACTGAGAGGTTTATACTGATAACCCTGGCGGGTCAAGGTATTATTATTCTAACAACTCACTCAATTCCTCTCTTACCGAGGCCCGCCACTTTTTCTTAATAATTTCATGGTTTTGAGACCTGCTGATTTGGATCAGGTCATCACTTAGGAGTTCCAGGATCGCCCTGGGGTAAGTTGGATAAATATATTTCAAGGCCATGGTTGGACTGATGCTTGCTATGTCACCACCGGATTGAACGCTGCAATTTCTCCAAAATTGGAAGAGGACAAGGGAGGAAACACCACCGCTGTTTGGCAGTAGGATGACGGTTAAAAATACAATCGGCATTACGGGTGTATTCCGGGAGTTCCCGTTGATCCGTTAAAATTAAGAAAAAAAGGGGCTCCCATCAGGAGCCCTTTTCAGATTTTTCATTCAAACCTGACTCATCAACGGGTAGTAGTCCACACCGTTATGCGGCAGGTTTGTATCACCCACACCATCATTGTCTGTATCCGATCCGGTGTAATCGCTCCAGAAATTACCTTCTCCCTTGCCATCATCCCAGATATTCTCGAATCCCTCGTAGATCTGGTATGTGTTGTCTACCAGGTTGTTATGGTGCAGCGTGTTACCACCACAGTCATAGGCAGGGTATTCTTCACCAAAATCCACATCATCGGTGTAGACACCAAAGAAGTTGTCCTTAATCAGTTTGTATACGATGACATTGGCCATCTCCAGTGTCTCATCGCTGTTCCAGAAATATATTCCGAAGAAATTTTCTATGATCTCGTTTCCCTTTATGAAGTTGTCAGTGGATGTATCGATGTATATAGCAGGCACACCGCTTCCTGTGATGTAATTGTTCTTTATCGTAATATCCCAGGTGGACCATGAACCGATCCCTATGAAGCAGTCGACTGATATCATTACCTTTGATGAGTGTGTCACCCACATTTGAAACCTGTATGCCAGCTCCGTAACCGGCCCATGCGCAATCCGTCACAATATTTTCTTTTGCGATATTGCCTCCAGTCCCGGAGGAAAAGATTATTCCCGATCCGGTGGCACCATCTACTGGAATTCCTTTAAAGGCAATATTGTCACCGGAGTTGCTGAATGATATGCCAACCTGATGATCATTGATGGTGTTGTCCTTCACCGTAATACTATATGAGGTCCAGGTAAAGACGCCATAGTAGTTTGAACACTATCATATTGTCCTTTACAACATCATCCGAGCATTCGTATATCATCACTCCGTAAATAATTACCGGTTGCGTAGTTATCCTTTACCGTGTTCTTGTTTGAATCATAGTAAAGTGCTATTCCATAATATTTGGAGTCGGTTACAGTGTTGTCCCTGTATCGTGCATTTCGTAGATCCATCAAGTCTGATGCCCATGAGTGCATCATAAACATAGAAATTCCTGACCGTAACACCATTTACGTTATCCAGGTGAATTCCATATTCTGTCTCATCTCCGGTAATTGAATACCCTTTACCATCGAGATGTATATTCGATCTCTTAACAACGAGCATTCCGGAAATATCGTCTGTCAATATGTAATTCTTACCTTCGCAGTCCATCGGAGCATCCGAAGGGGACACACTTCCGTCCGAATTAATCACTACTGCACCCGTGTATTCTCCTTCCGCACTGGATGTTATAATCAACATCCCCGAGGCCCGCTATAAATAGACAGGCTACCATACAAATAGATATATTTCTTTCAAATACCACATTCTCACCTCAAACCCATCCTTTTAGGCAATGCTATTTGAATCGGGGATTGGATATTGAATAAAACGTTACTTATACTCCCATAGAATTGAATTCTACACGTGGACGTTGGAGTAACACAGTATTTGGCTTTTCAATTTGATGAACTCATATTCCCGCCAATTGAATTCATTATTGATATTCTTCAACTCAAAAAGATACTTCCGAGGGATCCATCTTTCAATTTGCTGATTTAGATGATTTCTGAACAGATTAATCTAGTAAGTATAGTTTCATCTATCCATAACTATTGTTTATTACTCCGACCTCCGGCTTATGACGAGGCTTGATAATAATTATTGGTGGTTGAATGGAAGAGAAAAAAAAATATGTCTGGTACCTTGGTTACGGATCGAATCTAAAGAAGGAACGATTTTATTGTTACATAAGAAGTGGAAAGCCGGAATTGGGGAAAGACCAGGAATCCCGGATGCAGGGATAATTCTCTTCCACTTGAGGATAGACCTTATAAAATAAAAAATAAAATGTATTTTAGACTCCCAGATAATGCAACACAAACTGATAATTGGGGGAAAGGAGGTGTTGCTTTCATCACTCTTGATGAGTCAGAAATTGAAAATGATCTAACATACTGCAGAATTTGGAAGATCACATCAGATCAATATGAAGATATCAGGGATCAGGAAGGGAGAAGATGGTATGATCTGGAGATCGTGATAGGTGAACTTGACGGGATCCCGATAAAGACGATCACACATAGTGTCAAGGTGGACAATAATATACCTCCATCTGAAACCTACAGAGGAACGATTTTGGAAGGACTGATGGAAACATTTGGTCTGAGTATTGATGAAGCGAATGAGTATATTAGAAGCAGAGAATAGGAAATTATGTTAAGAAGTGCAAACAACAACCGGCATCTCATTGATCGATGCCGCTTCCATCTTTCCATTTAACAGGATTCCACAATGATGATCGGACATTGGTGGAAATATACATCATGGGAAAAAAGGACCCCTGTATCCATTTTCCATACTAATAAGATAATATTTATATAAACACCAACAACTGGCAATCAATGGGGTGTTTTACATGAGGTCATCGACAATCAGAAATATCTGCCTAATCACAATGATAGCTCTCCTCTTCTCCTTCATTCCATCGATAACCGATGGACAGGAAGATGTTCCTATGCAGAGGATCTACGGAACGGTCATAGAGTTCAATGGTACAAGGGCAGCTGGTGAACCGGTTCCCGGAGCCGAGGTCTATATCGAACAAGAACCCAACGAGGAACCTATGACCTTCACAAATCAGACCAAGACGAATTCAGAGGGTTTCTTCGAGGTCTGGCAGAAAGCCGGGGATTACAGAATATCAGTGAAAGCATCTGGATACAAGAAGTACACAAAGGTAATAGAAGTGAATACGGATAAGAATGTGTCCTTGGACATCCAGTTGAATCCCGGTGAGGACGAGTATGATGTCTCCCTGAGCCCGGTTGATATGAATAAGACCATGAAACCGGGTGAATCCATAATCCTTCGAATGAATGTCAAGAACATTGGAAATACAAGCGATTCCTACAATGTATCCATAAAAGGAGACAAGCTCACCTGGATGAGTATGGGTTCGACGAGATCCGCCTCGAGCGGTGGACCTTACTCGCAGTCCGTCTCCAATCTCGAGGACAACGGAATCGCCGACATCGAGATAAATGTCACAATACCCGAAGATATTGAGCCCGGGAATTACACTTTCACAGTCACAGCAAGGTCCTATTGGAACTCGCAGGTATTCGTTGAAGTTCCTCTAATTCTCCATGTAGAATCCGTTGAAGATGAATCCGAAGAAGATGATAACAGCCTACCCTTCCTGGGCATGGCTTCACTTCTTTTGACAATTCTCATCGGTGGATCCCTCAAGAGGAAACGGGACGACTGAGAAGGACAGCATCGAATGGTTCGAAAGGATCTTTTCAAGTGTGAGAGTAACCTCGATCACTCCTACTGCAATTTACATTATAATTTCAAGGTGACTTAAACCTTCTGAATATCCTCTCTAATAACCTATTTATCCCACTTCGTAAGGGGATTGGTATTCAGCAGATGTATCATAAATCATTTAAATGGACTTTAAACATATTTCATCCCAAAGAACATCTTCTGAGGGTACTTGTTTGAGACCAGTCACTAGATAGAAGGGATAGATATGAAACCAAAGACCCGTATATTGAATAGTATTTTGATAGCCGCACTTCTCGTATCAATTCTTCTGATTCAAGTGATAGATACATCATCAGCGACTCGATACAAGAGGGATACCGACATCACCGGTACAGACACGATTTTCCTTCGGAGAGGTCATGTCGGATTACGCCGGATTTGCCGTTTCAGACGAGAGGGATGTGAATGGAGACGGGATAGATGACATTCTCATCGGAGCATATGGAAATGATATGATATTGGAAAATGCTGGAAAGACCTATCTTGTTTTCGGAAAT
>CAWEDU010000012.1:0-91860 GCA_963807965.1 uncultured Thermoplasmatales archaeon | reverse complement strand
CATACTCACTGGTTCCATTCACCTTCCCCACGGAATAACAGTTGGAAACGGTGAGGTCGTTGGATCCAACAAATCCACCCACAATTGAGTATCCGCTGACGTTGCCAGTGCAATATGAGTTTTTGACAACCCCTCTATTGTAACCAACAAATCCGCCAACCTCCCCATCCCCAATAATATTCCCAGAGGTATAACAATTGGAAATTGTCCCATAATTGGAACCTGAAACCACCGCCAACATAATTTCTCCCATCCAAGTTCCCGAGTGAAGTTGCAATAAGAGACTATACCGTGATTTTCACCAATTAGCCCACCCATATAACTGCCGGTTCCCCAAGTTCCATCAATATTCGCAGTAACACTGCAATTAGAGATAACACCATTATTGTCTCCTCCTATTCCTCCGACCTTTTGGATGCCACTTATTTTACCAGTAAAATTAGAATTGTATATGGCCCCATCATTTTCCCCCACCAGTCCACCAACTTCACCACCTCCGCTCACATTCCCAGTTGAATGACTTCCATAAACATTTCCACCATTATAACCAATTAATCCTCCGATAGCATCATCACCTCTTATATTCCCAATGACGAAGCAGTTTGAGATCTCACCCTTATTGACACCTACCAGCCCACCTATTATAGCTTCACCAATTACTAGTGAATTATTTATTTTGAGATTCTTGATCATTCCGCCATCATTATACCCGATCATTCCTAATCCATATCTGAAAGTCATATTTATGAACAGATTCGATATGGTGTGATTGTTTCCATCAAATTCATTTGATCCAATTGAAGGTATATACAAGCCTGGAGCTCCATAGAGATCAATATCACTCGAAAGTTGAAAACGGTACCCCTTTTCATCCGAGAATCCCAAAAGATCCCTTAGACCCTGAACATTACTGATGTTGTAATGATCTCCAGATGGGACAATAGTTCCATGATAATGGGATATATTCAATGAAAGACCGTTTGAGAACCAATCATTGTACTGAGCATCGAATAATCCACCTGGTGTGATATGGTGATCTCCGTTGATAAGGACAACATCAATGTTATAATGGGAGTTATTTAATCCATCTGAACCTCCAATAATACCACCGACGGATTTTCCACCATTGACGCTACCCCTGAAATAACTGTCACTTATCGAACCACCGGTGTAACCTGAAATCCCTCCCACTCCAAGATATCCACTTACGTTTCCATCAGAATGGCAGTTTGAAACTGCTTTTCCATTAGCACCAACAATCCCTCCAATCTCCTGATCACCGTTTACGTTAATACTTGAGAAACAGTAAGTGATCTTGCCACGGTTATCCCCTACTATTCCACCGACCTGATTTGCTCCGTTTATATTCCCGGTGATGTTGCAGTTCGAAACGGTGCCCCTATTAAAACCCACTAACCCTCCAACTTCTTGATTTCCCGTTACATTGATATCATTGAGTCTCAGGTTCTTCACTATGCTATACAAACTACTATACCCAAAGAGCCCAACCTGGCTCCTGCTCGAAGCATTTATCGATATCCTGGAAATAGTGTGATTTCTCCCATCCATACTCCCCAAGAACTTATTAGAAATAGTCCCTATTGGAAGAAAACCAGCACCTTCATTCCAAGTCTTGGTAGAAGAGCCATCGATATCGTTGTTCAAAATATAATGGGCACTAAGTTGATTACTAATGTTCTGGAGGTCCCATATATCCTCTATTATATGGGGATCTTCTTTCGTTCCTGAACCTCCTCCAAATGACCCGTCCTTACCTTCAACCTCTGTGGGTTTAATTCCTGTAAATATCGATAAGATCATGAATATGATGCAAAAAAAAGATAGAATCCGATTTGACATCATATTCATTCCTCATCAAGTATGGGATTAATGTATGGAATCAAAGAATATTATTCTTATTGATAATGTATTCATAACTACCAAATGTAAATTGATTGTATACTTTTAGCAAAGAAAATAATTTCTCGAATAGTCACATGAAATGTTTTCCTTTAAGTTTTAGACCTTTCCAATTACGTCCATTCTGGGAAACCTCTTTCTGAGACCTCCTGCTGTCATTATAGCACCATTTTGGTTAATGAAATTTTCCTTCATTGGTAGGTTGTGGAAAAATCATCCCCTATGGAGTGTGTCCGAGAAATAATACAAATCTCATCGGAGGGTATATTCAATCTTCAAACTTCCCGTTTTTAAAGGAATAGTTGCCCACCCGTGCGAATGAAAGTCATTTCTCGGACAGGCCCTTTAATAACCATTTTGTTCATATTTTAAAGAAGGGAAATATACTATCTATCTCCCAAAGAAAAGGGCTTGGGTGTGGGGTGTGTCATAGGTGTGTGGGGGGATAAACAAGAAAGCAATAGATTCACCCAAGCTTAGATAAATATCCATGCTTGAAATACATAATGTTATTCCATTCATATGTAATGATAATTTGATAAATGCAGTGTGTTAAGAACCGCACCTGGAAAAAGAATATTAACCTTGTACCATTAGTCGTTTTGTTTGAAGATAGTACATATTGTCTCCTATTTCCAGCCGGAATTCGGTTACGAGGAATATTTCAGTGCAAGGGAGCAGTCGGCACTGGGAAATGAGGTACATGTGATAACTTCTGATAGGATCTTCCCATTCAGGAACGTTGAGAAGATGCTATCGGACATGGGTTCTGAGTTCAGGACCAGGAACCGGCCACTTGGAGATACTAAGATGGATGGGTTCACCATCCACCGTAAAGGGACAGTCCTTGAGACACTCTATGATCTCATTATTTACAAGGAAATAGTAACGGAGCTTGAAAGGATCAAACCTGATCTTGTCCATTGTCACATACCTTACCAGTGGGGGTCCTACCAAGCTGCCAAGGTAAAGGAGAGACTTGGCTTCAAGCTTGTTGTGGATGAGCATGGTTACGATACCACATATGATCAGAAGAAGACCTTCCGGAACTGGCTGCTTGACAAGGAGTACAGGATGATAAGGGCCCCCCTTGCAAGATATTCATTGAAAAGAGCTGATGCTGTGGTTGCCAAATACAGGCAGACACAGGAATTCCTGAAAAGATTCTATCATATCAAAGAGCCGATCTTCATACCACTTGGAATTGATCACAGAAAGTTCATCGAGGATGGATCTGTAAGGAAAGAATACAGGAAGAAGATGGGATGGGAAGGGAAGAAGGTCCTTGTTACCGCCGGAAGGTTGGACAAGGCCAAGAAGCTGGAGAGATTCATAGAGTCATTGAAATTCATCGATGATAAGGATCTTCTGATGGTGGTGATCGGTCAGGGAGATGACACCTACCTGAAAATGCTCAAGGACATCTCGGATGAGAGGGTCCACTTCATAGGATTCAAGAATTCCAGCGAGCTTGCAATGGTATACAATGGAGCTGACATCGGATTTTGGGGCAAAGCCTCGATAACGATAAGGGAAGCCATGGCCTGCAAGCTTCCAGTGGTCCTGTTCGATCTTCCGAATCTGGCGGACCTCATCCAATGGGAAAATGGTCTGTATGTTGACCAGGACCCGAAGAAGATCGCGGAGGGTTTCAATCTCCTTCTTAATGATGATAAGAAGAGAAAGGAGATGGGTGAGAGAGGAAGGGAAGGTGTCACCTCTGATTTTTCCGTGGAAGTCGAGGCAAAGAGGCTCCTCGAGGTCTATGAGAGGATCCTTTCCGAGTGATCAGGATCGATATTTTAATGGTCTTCTCCAAAGGTTTCTTTGATGGTCTAATTGAGACCGGAAATCTTTCTTCATTCACTTTCGCTTCTTTATTAATTCTCTGCATATTAATGCCCTGTTCAGACATTGTCCTCTTGAACTTCACATAGAACACATACATGACTATGACAGGCAACAGGAAGAACATCCAGCCAAAGAAGAAACCGACAACTGTAGAAACAAGTATACCTACCAGATATGGTTTGGCGATCTCCATTTGATCATGCTTTTTTGCTGTTTCATATATCCTGAATCCCCAGATCACTCCGAAAACGGTACTCAAAAGCTGGCCCCAATGTGAAGGGTATTGCGATAAGGAAGGGGAAACATAGAGAGAAGAATACTATCAACAGTATGCCAACCAATGCCCCCCTTTCATTTTCTTCAACGTGCACCACTTCTGAATATGTATCAACTCCACCGGTTGCATTCGTAACCGCCAGAACAACAATATATTCACCCTTCTCTTTGTAAGTGTGATTGACGATCACTCCCTTTGCTTCATGGTCATCTCCGAAATCCCATGTGAATTGAAGGTCCTCTCCCAACGATGAAGACGCATCGAAAGTGATCTCTTTATCGACCGATGGAGCATCTGGAGAGTACTCGAATTGGGCAACCGGTGCTTCTCCTTTTACCATATCTGCCATTGAAAGCAGTGGTATTACCAAAGCTAGCAGAACTACCGGGACTATAATCCGCGTCATTTTTTTCACAATATTATCCACCTTCTGATCAATGAGTGTTGTTTACAATAGTATATGGGGATTTACAATCCTTTAGTGAATATATGTTTTTATATTTTCATAAACTTCATTTTATTTTAAAGGGATTATAATTATACCTCGTGATCATTTAATGATATTGCCTGATATGAAATAAGGGAAGGCGGGAATAATAAATGGGAAGAAATCGGATCGCAACCTGGAAATTCGTTGGATCGTTCACATCAATACTATATGTGATTCTGATGGTCCTTGCATTTCTTTACAACAAAACCTATGTCAGCGATCCTTACGAATGGGACTTTGGAGGAATCATCCCTCTGGTCATGGTCAATATCCCAGGATTGGCCTTATACCATTTCGTTACAAAGATCATAGGGGTGGGGATAACAAGTCCAACCGCCTGGATTGTTGTAATTATCGTCCTCAATATTTTCCTGTATTTCACCATAGGGGCCTTTGTTGGTCTATTAGTGGAGAAGGTCCTTTCTAAAATCAATATAAGAAAAGAAAATGGGGAAGGGGGATGAACTTTTCATTCCGAAAGGAACGATACAGTGGGGATAAGGCAGAAGCCGGAACCAGGACCATCCATGCATTTGGAGGTCGGAGAGCTGAAAAGGAACTGAATCAGGCCTTACTGAGGGTCTAATCCTTTATTTGCACCTCAATATATTTCTTTACCTCACCCCAATTTCCCCAAGGAATGCAGTCGATCCCATCTCTCTTACAGATCTCAAGGAGCTTATCTCTTGCAAACACGATCTCAGCTTTCTTAGCAACGCATTCATCGGTGGTCCCGTCACCGATGAAGAGGACCTTGTCATATCTCTCCTTCAATCTCTCGTAATGTGAGCACTTACAGTTGGCATTGATGGGGCATCCTTCTCTTCTATAAGGAAATGTGATCTCCCACCCCTCTTTCTTGGGTATCGTAGCGTTGGAGGTCCATGGGATCCAATCGAGGCACCAGTAGGATAGCAGGTTCTCTATGGTCCATCCGAAACCATCAGAGCAGATCTCCAGATGGATATCATTATCCCTGCACCAATTGGCAAACTCCCTGAAACCCTCTCGAGGTTTCACTTTCTCCCTGAGATAGACGGAAGCTTCCTCGGGAGATGCTTTTACCATCCTCGCCTGAAGTTCCAATGCTTCAAGGATCGTTATCCTGTATTCCAGTGCCTCTTTCTCGATCTTCATCCATTCCTTATCACCAAACTTCTCCAGGACCGCATATGATGCATCTGTCTCTGCAACAGTTCCATCGAAATCGGTAAGGACCGCCAGCGACATCAATAATGGAACGTTGGCTTAGAATATAATTGGTGTGATATCCAGATGACCCGAAAAAGGATTTATACAAGTCCCTCGATTGAAATGTGGTAGCTACGATGAGAAGAAACGTTCTCCTTTCATTCTTCATTCTGTCATTATTCCTGATGGGAACTCCAATAATCGGCCGATCCTCAGGTGATCCTTCCTTCGAGATCCTGGTCACTCCTGTTGATGATCCACAGCTCCCTCCTTCCGGATTTTTCAAAGGAATGCTCCCCAATCCAAACCCGACCCAGACATTCGATGAGGTCTATGAGAACGTCTCTCTCCATTCCCAGTTCGCTCCGGTTTGGGGAAAACCATCTCCATTTTACAATCTATCAACGGACCTTGCAGGTCCCTGGGGGGATATCTTCGTGGAGGACCTGATCAGAGGGAACGGGATGTTCCCCATCATACATATGAGCTTCTTCGGGAAGAACATGTCTCTGATGGCACCACCTGAAATGATCTCTCCATCGTTATCTGATAGCACCTGGAGGGACCTATATATCAGATCTGCCAAGGAAATCGTGAACGCATCCAAACCAAAATATCTCTCAATTGGGAACGAGGTTAACAGATGGTTCGAGGGATATGGTGCTGATACCGGAGATGACAACGGATTCCAACATTATGTTTCCCTTTACAATGAGACCTATGATGCAGTGAAATCACTCTCACCTGAAACAGACGTCTTTTGCACATTCTCCCGGGAAATGGTCTCAAAGCACCAAGAGGCGAACATGTCGGTTCTCGATATGTTCGATCCGGGCAGGTTGGACCTGCTTGTTCTGACCACCTACCCACACTCTGTGCAGGGGATCAACAGGGTTTCCGACATTCCTGATGAATATTACTCATCTGTCCTTATCCATACAGGTCCTAAAACATTGGGATTCTCCGAGGCGGCATGGCCGTCCATTCCGGATTTCGGGGGAGAAGGCGAACAATCCGCATTCATCAAGAACATAACCGGTAGACTGACATCCGATCAGGGATTGGACCTTGAACTTCTTGGTTGGCCCTGGCTCCATGATATTGGCCCCACTGACTCCACCGGACTAAGGTATAACGATGGTACTCCCAAATCCGCTCTAACCATATGGAAGAACAACACAGAACCAACATATGACAGGAACAACAGGACCATCTTCCTGGAAGAGGATTTCATCGAATACGTATATGATCTTGGCAACACCTTCAGCGATCCGGATCCTGGAGATACGCTGACCTATACTCTTTGGAATGGAACAGAATATACGAATTATACAAACAAGGGTAAGTTGAACGCCTCGATCGTTGACAATAACCTCGTTCTTACTTCATATGATAATGTATCGGGAAACGTCCAATTGAGGATCAGGGCATCCGATCGAATGAGAGATACCAACTGGACCTTCTTCATGGTCACCATAGATGAAGTGAACGATCCTCCTGCCCTCTTATCAATGGGGAAGGTCGACATCTATGAAGATGTTGATTCAATTGTCCCATTGTCAACGATCCTTATAGATGCGGAAGATCCGATTTCCATCCTTAATATCACCATTATCTCCTCTTCGCTCTTGGGTTCTTCCATTGGATTCACCACCGCTCCAGTGTTGTTCCTGGACCCACCGCCGGAATGGTATGGCACAACCACGGTTTCGATCAGGGTGAAGGATAGTGACGGTGCTGATGTCAATTTCGATCTGAAGGTTACTGTGATCCCTGTTGAAGACCCACCGAAATTGGATGTCCCCCCATCACTTGAGATGGATGAGGATTCCACTCTGATTATAAACGTTTCAGGATGGTGGCGGGATACGGATCCGGGAGATAACCTGAGAATAACCCTGAACTCCTCCATTCCAGATGACCTTGATATTCTATTATTTGGGACTCAGTTGGAGCTTAGGGCTCTAAATGATTGGCACGGGACAGCAATCCTGTATCTCAATGTTTCAGATGGAAAAATCGATTCCCTTGCTTCCATCTATCTGAAAATCAGGTCGATAAACGATCCTCCTGAATATTTATCCCCAGATACTATCAATATGACCGAAGACATTGACCTCTACTTCGATATGGATAATATCGCCCCATTTGATAGAGAGAATGAGGTAATCATCTACACCTTCGAGAGGTCCTCCGATGTGATCAGGACCGTAGTGTTCCTGGAAAATGGTACAATGAGGATATCACCCTGGTTGAACGCTTATGGTATTGGGAATTTCACCATCTCCATGAGGGATCCAAGCGGAGGGATCACTTATGTCGAATTCCCTGTATCGATCTCTCCTGTGAACGATCCTCCTTATCTGTTCTGTCCCTCCAACTGGACGCTTCATATGAAACGGGGTGAGACAAAGGTCATCGATCTGGGGACATATCCATGCATATCCGAGGATGTCGATGACCTGTTGGATGAAGTCAACCTGATCACCGATTGCCAGTGGTGTACCGGAAACTCCACCGCTCTTATCATTACGATACCGGAGGAGACAGATATCACCTGGATGGAGGTTACCTTCCATTTGGAAGATGGCAAGGGTGGGATCTCAGAGACCAGGAATTTCTCGGTCCATGTCCTGGATCCTGTCATCGAGGAACCAGAAAAAGCAGTTGTCATCGGAATGAACATTTCAATAAAAGAGGGTGAGATAATAGTAACTCTTGAGGGAAATTCCGATCAGGAGCTTTGGCTGGTCCTCACCAGCCCATTGGGGGATAGGACCTCCATGATCCTTGTGGAAGATCTGAACTCACCAGGGCATTACTATCTCAAGATAGAAGGACCAAACCTTGAAAAAGGAGATCTGTTCAAGGTCCATGTTTCTCTCATCAAGAACGGAAGCAATGATTCTGACCTTCCTGTAATGGAACGGATCTACACCTGGGAGTTACAGGAACCTGACCAGGATGAAGAAAACGAGGATTTCCCAATATTATTCCTGATATTGGGCGGATCAGTTTTTGTTATCATCCTTGCTTTGGTCTACCTCATGATCAGAAAAGAAAATCCGCTGGAAGAGGAATGATGATCACTTCGAACTTTCCCAGGAACGATAGGCTCTTCTGATGTGGGGGATAGTGATAGAACCTCCCACTACCAGAGCGATATCCAACGCTTCTGTCAATTCCTGTTCGGTGACACCCATTTCCATACAGGTGTTCAAATGATAGTTGATACAGTCATCGCATCTCAGGACAGTGGAAGCCACAAGTCCCAGAAGTTCCTTTGTTTTCCTGTCCAAGGCTCCGTCATTATATACCTCGGTGTCAAGGGCCAGGAATCTCTTCATTGACCTGTCAGCTTTTTGGAGCATTAGCTTTTCCAAATTCTCTCTTTCTTCCAAGAAATCGTTCATATCCCCTGTCATTGGGATCACTTGATGTATGAGAGGGTGAAGCTTCCCTTGATGTCGAAGCCGTGATCGTTGAACCCGTATTCAACCCATTGACCGCTTTTTACATCCTCAAGACCCTTCACCATGAGGTATTGTTTGCCGTTTTCCTCTTTGAGGATCAATGAACCGTCAACGGAATGTTCAATGGCGCTAACATCTTCAGCCTTGTGTATGCCACCTGCAAGATCTATCAAGGCGATTCCGTTCAGAGCCTTCATCTTGGCCGAGAGAGAATTAATGAAATCGATGGTTCGATTCACACCATGGGTCCTCAATATTGAGGATAATGAGTCGAATATGACCCTGTGATAGAAGTAATTCTCCTTGAAACCTGTCTCGAACCTCTCAATTGAGCTCGACAACGCATCAAGGTCGTTGACACCGTTCAGGTAGATGGCGAATGGATTCTTGCCCATAAGCCCTACGGTCTTGGCGTGGCAGTCAATATATGAAACAAGCCCGGATCTCTCCCTTTCCTCTAGCTTATTATCCATTTCTACGATCCTTTTCCTGAACTTAGAGGTCGTGTAATGGGTCAGAACGATCAGAGAGGGAATCCCGAACTTGATCCCTTCCGCGATGAATTGGGCCAAAAGTGCATCCTTACCTATGAATGCTGGGCCCTGGACCATGGATATGGACCGGAAGGGGAAACCCCCTCCAAGCAGTTCATCCAGCCTCCTGCCTCCACTACTGGCCTTCCTGGCCTTGCCGGCACCTTTCTTGACAACCCTCTTCTGGGGAAAGCCCTGGCCACCATCTTGGATGAACTTAGTATTCCTTGCTGGACCAAGATCCATTTCTATACCCCTCACTGTGACTCATGTACATAGGTCTGTGTATGCACCTTATTGAAGGTAGGTAAAGTATATAACCATAACGAATCCTTTTTATTAGTAGTATAATAAGGAATTACCTCTATTGGATGCCAAGGGCCTCATTCGTTTTCTTTATTGATGCCAGATTATCCTCTGTAAGTTTGAACATTGCCCTGATGCAGTCTATGTTTTCTGGAACCACATCCGATTCCTGATGGATCGCCTGATAGTAATAGAGATGGTCATTGACCACATGAACCCCATCCTCCCAGACAGCGATCTCGTTGAGGTCGGACCTTTCCCTTATCAGGTCCCTGGCCAATTCCATTATCTGTGCAGTTGAGACTATTCCCTCCTTACCGCTGACGAACTTGACCCTGGGCGTATCCTTCCAGATCGAGAGTACCTCTTCTCTGGATGACTCCCTCTTGAGCTTTACAACGATGGTATGGAGGTGCATCAGTGTTGTTGGGACAGCGACCGCCATTGTATCAATATCCAGTCCTTCGATTACTGTTTTAACATCAGGACCGTGGTGAGAAGGGACCTTGAGAACGGGTACTATTGCATTTACAGGACCCTTCTTGGAATCATTGGGATCAGGACCCCTTCTAATCATGGTAGCATATACCTTTTCAACTCCAATTTTCTGGGTCAAAGGGAACAATGTCCTTGTAAGACCTGTGGTGTTGCAGCTAACAACCCTTGTGAAGTCCGCTCCCAGATTATCCTTGTAGTTCGATAATGCATTGAAGGAGAGTCCGATCCGTTCATGCTTCTCCCCTCCCTGGAAAATACCCTTAACCCCGGCTTTCTTATAGGCTTCCATATTGTTGACCCCAAGCTTGCCAGGTGTACAATCCACCACAACATCAGCTTTCCCAAGCATATCCTCCAGTCCGCCTTTGATGGGAATTCCTGCTTCCTGGAACAGTGGTAGATTCTCATCGACCGCACAGTAGAGATCAAATCCCCTGTCAACAGCCATCCTTGCCTCAAACGTTGGTCTAGTTTTCGATACGCCTACTATCTCCATGTCGTCCTGCTTTGAGACAGCATCAGCCACTCTCTTTCCTATTGTTCCGTATCCGTTAATGGCGACCTTCACCTTCATTCCATCACCTGCGTTCCCAAACGTATGGAGTTAATTAAACATATTCATGATCCTAAGGCAGTGAGAAGTCTAAATTCAGGATCCTCACTGATTAATTTTCTCCAAGCAATGGGTAGGGGAAAGACCACTTGTTGAATCATGGATCCAAGGGAAATAATTAATCGCTTGAAGTCCCATTATATCATTCAGTTCCGTGGGGGAGGTCAATAAAAATGAGAAATCGTCCGCTCATCGAAGGTTTGCTGATTTCATCCCTAGTTTTATTGGGGGTGGCCGATATAGTCGAAGCCCATGCTCCAACCTCAATAGAGTTGCAATATGATTTCGTCAATCAGGTGTTGTCAGTTACAATTACCCATGAATCCCTTTCTACTTCCACTCATTATATTGATAAAGTAACTATTTACAGAAATGATATTGAGGTACTTCAAGAAACCTATACCTCCCAACCAGAACCCAGAGTTTTTACATATGAATACGACGTAACAGCAGTTGATAACGATGTTTTAAAGGCAACAGTAAGTTGCACCACTGGTCAGGAAGATGAAGCTGAGATCACAGTAGTGGGGCCCAGGGAATACATGATCCTATCGGTCAATCCGGAACCTCTCCAGGTTGAAGTGGATGATGAGGTGGATATGACTGTCAACATCTACAGGGAGAATGATATGACACCACTGGATGGGGTTGTCATTGCTCCAAGTGCTGACCTTGGTTATATCGGAGAGGTTTCTGACCTGGGTCTTGGAGGATACGGTTTTACCTATATCAGTCCAAATTTGGATGCGGAAGATATTGAGGTGATGAACCTCTCCTGCACCAAGAACGGCTATCATCCGTTATACTATGAACTCTCCTTCAATATCGTGATGGCATCGGATGATTCAAAGAGTATTGTCGTATCTATCAAACCCATATTCTACAATATCGATGAGGGAGTAAAGAAGACAATTGATGTTGAGGTGAAAGCCGGTGGAAGCTTCCTGGATGTGAATGATATTGATGTGGATTATTCCAAAGGCAAACTTACAAAGAGCAGAGAGGGGGCGGGAAAATACACCCTTATTTATACCGCTAACCAGGTCGAAGCGTCAACAACAGCATATATAACCGTGACAGCCACCATGACCGGTTATGTGGAGGGGAGCAGGCAGGTCCAGTTCCAGATAAATGATGTCGGAAATGGTGGGTCAACAGATACAAATTCCAGCGGGGGACTCGATTACAACACAATATTCATTGTCGGGATAATCGCTTTGATCATCATCCTCATAGTTGTAATTGTATTGATATTCAGAAATAGGAATAAACCTGAGGAGGTCCTGGTTGTAGAAGCGGAAGAAGTAATCGACCAGTAGGGAAAACCTCCATTGGAAGGAGCATAATTGTACAAAACCATTATAAGTAAAGGGAAATGATACTAAATCATAAGGTCCAGGGAGTCCCTTTGATGATGAAAACGTTACTGATCACGGCAGTCCTTATCCTGATCGATCTGCTTCCGGTTATCCCCATGGATACCGAAGTCATCGGACTCCAGATCAACAGCATTCACGATCCGATATCCATCGACGGGGATGAGGACCTCGTCCAGACCGCCTTCGATGAGGGCTGGAAAGGTACTGGAACACCCGCAGGATCCTTTTGTTATTGATGGTCTCGATATCGAAGGGGATCTCGATTCCAGTTGTATCGAATTAATGAATACCAGATACAGTGTCTTTATACAGAACTGCACAGTTAAAAAAGCCCGAGGAAACTGATTATACCTTCGATAAGGGTGGTGTATATCTCTCCAACACATCCGATGTCAGGATAGATAATCTGACATCAAATAACTGTACTTTCGGTGTGCTTGTGAATGACTCATCCAGGATCCTAATAAACGGATCATGGATAAATAATAGCTATTATTGTGCTCTTTTGATTCGATCGGATAATGTCACATTGACCGATTCCAATCTTACGAACAACGATTTCGGAATAAGTGTAGATTATTCTGATAATATCCTCATCACCCGATCAAGAATATCCTCAAGAGATACGGCCATGGTTTTTGATGAAACAAGTGAATGTAATTGTAGATTTTTCCAATATCACAGATTGTATTTATGGAATAGAATATAAGAGCGGTAATAGAGGACAGGACCTATCGATCAAGAAAAACCAATTCAAGAACATTTCATATGATTGCCTGGTTTTATTTAGAACAAATAATGCTGAGATATTCGATAATCATTTCCAAAACATCTCCCGTTACTCAATAAAGGCATATTGGATGAATCAGAATCTTACAATCCACAACAACATACTAAACAATTCAGGAATCTCAGTATACAATGGAAATATTGATTTTGATTTCAATATCAGCACATGGATCCATAATAATACTATCTCTGGTTCGTTCTATGGAATAATGGTGGAGAGAAATGTGGAGATCAGGGATAATATTGTAAATGGTTCTATCAAAGGGATATTGGGAGGATCGGGATCAATCGGATTTAACAACCTCATTAGAGGCAACATAGTATCCAACTGCACTGAATACGGAATTATGACTGGAAACAGCGTAATAGTCCAGGAAAATGAGATTTTTAATTGCAGAGAAGGTTTAATAATTGATAGAGAAAACTGTAATGTAAGGAATAACCTGATCCACGACTGCACCTTGAATGGAACCACTATAATGGGAGATGATATCTTTCTGGAAGAGAACGTTATATTCGGATGCGGAGTGAATGGTATCTTCCTGAATGGATCCGGCAAGGTTGATCTTACTGGAGACTACATCTATGAGAACAATGGAAATGGGATCACCTCCATCAACAGTGGCCCCACAACATACGAAGGAACTCAGATCCACGGTAACGGCGGAGTCGGATTGAGTACCCTGGACAATTATACCATGACATTGAGGAACGTCTCCGCTTCTCAAAACAACATGGTGAACCTCAACCTAAGATGCAGGGACAACATCTCTGCCACCGGACTGGAATTGTATTCTACTGAGACAGGGGCATTTGTAATGTCTCCAAAGAACGTGGAGATCTCAGATTCCTTTTTCTTCGATCTGGAAACGGGAATCAATATCTATCAGTTCGGATCCATGAAAATGGATCACAACTCATTCGATGGATGCGGGATCTATCTATCTGGACCGGAAGGTCCCTCTGGAATGGACCTTTCAGGAATGGACATGGGAACCACGAACCGGGTCAATGGAAGGAAACTCTATCTCATTGATGACACATATGATGAATTAAAGCTTCCCGATGATTCGGGACAGTTGATAATCTACAACTCGAACCTCCACTTCGCTGATAACCTGGACCTTTCCGATGCGACCATCGGACTCACTATGATCGGATCTGAGAAAATTAGGGTAGAGAATACCTCCCTGGATGACAATATTGCCGGGATCCTTGCTTTTAATTGCGAATCCATCGATATCGTTGGTTCATCCTTCAGGAATGACATCTCAGGAATTGAATTCCGGAATGTAACATCTTCCTCGATCGAAGGCAACGGATTCCTGAGATGTCGAGGAAAGGCCGTCTACCTAGAAGACAGCAGCAGGGAATGCTCCATCAGGGAGAATCTATTCTTCGGTTCCATCGGAACCACCTCATATGCCATCGAATCGTTTGCGGGTGAAACGGATGTCTACGGCAACCATTTCATATACAACAGAGGATCGGGTGATGAATACGCCACCTATCTCACTCAAGTGATCGACCCATTAAGTAAAGTTAAATGGTCCTTCAATGGAAGAGGGAACTATTGGAGAGACCATCACAAACCTGATCTTGAGAATGATGGGATCGTGGACTCGCCATATTTCATAGAACCATCCTATCTAACAAATGATCCTTATCCCTTGGCCAGATCCTACCTGTTCGAGCCACCGGTTCTTGACCTGTCGATACTGATAGATCCTCCAAGAGCAATCCTCGATTGGCAGGAACCGGACCTGGGTAAGTTCGTAAAGGTCCTGAACTACACAATTTACAGGAGGGAGTTCTCGGGAGATCCTGAGATCATTGCGATCCTACCTCCTGATCAGACATCATTCATGGACCAGAATGTTTCCTACGGGAGGGATTATAGTTATTCCATTTCTATTCTGAACGATCTTTTCCAGGGTGACAGATCGAGTGAGATATTGACAGATTTTCAGGTAGAACTTCCTGTCCTTGAGATCCTTGATCCATGGGAAGGGAATGTTACAGGCGAAGATAACATGGAGGTCGAGTGGACCGTTGACAACATCTCAAGGGTGGACCATTTCGAGGTCAGGATAGACCTGATGGAATGGAAGAACGTGGGACACGCATTCACATACGGTTTCACCAATCTCTCAGAAGGGACACATATAGTCAAGGTCAAAGCGGTCGCTGTGACCGGGGGAGAGGTTATTGAACAGATATCATTCCTGGTGGATATGGGAAAACCTTCTATCACCATTGTAACCCCGGAAGATGGATCGATACTTGCTGCCAATATCACAAAAGCCAGCTGGGCGGCAACGGATGACCTATCAGACATCCAGAATTATCTGGTTTCCCTGGATGATGACGAGGCCTTCAGTATAAGCGGAGCCAGTTCCATTATGCTGATAAATCTAAGCGATGGATACCACACCTTATCGGTAACAGTATTTGACAAAGGAGGAAATTCCGATACGGATGAGATCGTCTTCAGAGTGGATACCTTCGAACCTGCAATAGAGATAACAGGGCCCCAGGAGGGATTGCTGACAAGATCAAGGGATATCAAGGTAACATGGAATGCTTACGATATCGGGAGCGGGCTCGATCTTTTCAGTTTGAAACTTGACGATCAGGACTGGTTCGATATTAGCCCGGAAAGAACTGAAAGATCATTCTGGCAGCTGGATGACGGAAGACATGATGTTAAAGTTCTGGCAAGAGATCTTGCAGGGAACACCAATACCTCCAATGTCAGCTTCACGGTGGATGCAACAGCCCCTGAACTCGTTATTAACTCCCCTCGAGATGGAAGCCACATCTCTCAAGCACCGGTATCCGTTCAATGGAGCGTTACGGACGATGTTTCCGGGGTCGATCGTGTGGAATTCAAGGACAACAGATCAGAATGGGAGAAGGTCTCAACAGGTCAGAGGGCAATCCCCGGATTAGAAGAAGGCACATACACAGTGTGGGTCAGGGCCTTTGACAAAGTGGGGAATGTCTTTGAAACATCCACCACCTTCACTGTGGATAGGACCCCACCAGTGATCCTTGGATACGGACCAACCGGTAATAGTGAACCTCTTGACGAACCTGTGTTCGTTTCATTCTCCGAAAGAATGAACAAGGGAAGCCTTAGGATCACCGTAGAAAATGTAACCGGGAATATCATCTGGCAGGGAGAAAGGGCCGTTTTTGAACCCTCTCGTAAACTGGATCCAGGAACAACCTACAACGTGACCGTGACCGGTTCTGACCTGGCTGGAAACACTCTTGAAATGCTTGAATGGTCCTTCACCAGCACGGTTTTGGGGAAAGTACGAGGGAGAGTTGTTGACAAGAATGGTAACTCCATAGGTGAGGCCAAGATCACCATCGGAGGTGAAGGGTCCGATTCCAGGCCGGATGGAGGATTCTTCATAGAGCTCGTAAACGGGACATACAAGTTGAGGATAAGCAAGGATGGTTACCAGTCTATGACCATCTCGGTTGACATCTCAGCTGGCGAGATCAACGACCTGGGAGAGGTGGTATTGAAAGATGAGAAGGATGAAGGTCTGAACTGGCTTGCGGTGATCATGGTCCCTCTTGCACTGATCCTTATGGTCCTTCTGGTCCTGATCATTGGCAACTTCCTGAAAGCGGGAAGAAAGCTGGATGAGGAAGAATGACCTATTATTCCTCCCAGTCCATCTCGTCGCTTCCCCTTCTGATGAAAAGTAGGACTACAATGAACAGGACTATCAGGATCACAGCTGCTATTACCACCACCACGATCCACATGGGGGAACCATTCTCTTCCTCTTTTTCAGGTTCTTGATCCTCTATAACCTGTTCCTCGATCTCGAAGGTCAAAGAGAGTTCGATCCAACCGGGTCTCTCTTCTTCTGTGGATGAGATATTTAACAATACCGAATGATTACCTTGTTCAAGAGAGGAGATCGAAAATTCCATCCCAATATATACCACACCATCCACTTGCCAGATGAAGGAAAGGTTCCTTTCATCATCCGCCACAGCCTTGAAGAGGACGGTTCCGTTGGATGGGTAACTACTTCCCTGAGCGGGAGAAACAATACTTGCACCCATGGGTGCAACCGGTTCGATCGGTTCAGGTCCTTGATCTTCTGGCACTGTAACATTGACAGTCCATTTGAAAAAATGGACTTCCGATCCTGCCCAAAGAACGAGATCCACATCAAAGACCTCTCCACCTTCCAATCCAAGTTCTGAAGGATCAAGCAAGATCGAGGTTTCATTCGATTATGGTGAGGTTTAGAAAATTCCATTCTGAAAGGATAATGGTCCCATCCGGATCAAATGCATCATATCCGATATCCAATGTTCCATTAAATTGTAAGGTCGTATTACCCGGATATGGATCTAAAGAGACTTCGATTGGTCGGTCCACATCTTCTATTATTACCGTCCAGTTCCTCATAAGATCGAACGAGTGATCCCTTCCATCATGGACAATTACCGAAATATTCAATGGGGAATCCTCAGAGGAATTCGCACCTGAATATTCCGTGTGAAGGTGGATATTTCTGAATGCTTCAAAACTTGAATTCCCCACTTTCCAAAAATATCTCAGATCGTCGCCGTCCGGCTCAGATATATTCAAGATGAATTCAACGGTCATATTCTCCAAGACAGAGATCAGGGCCCCTTCGGGCGCATAGGACTCGATCACATGAGGGCGGTTCACGTCTGTTACATTGATCCGGTATTCGATTTCGGTCATTTTGTCCGCTGTATAGGTCTGATTGTCAGCTAGTTCATACCTAAGGATATAGGGATATGGTCTGTATGAAATGTTTTGATCATACGTGGTCAAGAAATCGTAATCCTTGCTGTTCGAAACAACTTCACCATCGAGATACCACTGACCGAGAAGCTCCTCTCCACCTCTGGATGCTTCAACTGAAAAATGGATCATATCACCCTCCTCGATGTTGAGAGGTCCAGGTTCATGAGAGAGGTTCCAGAGGATCGAAGGTCTTGGCAATACAGTGAAATTGGTCTGAATTCTATTGTTCGTCTCATTGATCTCAGTTACCTGGCCGTATATGTCAATGGTCAGACGAAGATCGTAGAAATTTGGAGAAATGAAGGTATCGTTCAGGTAAAGAACGATAAAAGATCTGGCAGGAACTGATAGACCATAGGATGTCACTAACTCATATCGATCAGGTGGAATAAGTTCCAGTATCATGGAAAAGTTCTGAACATCAAAGTTCGAGGGGTTATGTATCCTCATACCGATCCTGACCATGTCGTCAACGGTCCCATTACCATCCTGCTCTACCCAGAGATCACCCTCTTCCACCACCAGTTCCTGGGCTTTGGTGGTCACAGTGATAACTCCGATCCCTTCGCCTGTGTTGATGACAACAAGCACTCCGAGAGAAGCATGATCGATCAGTGTCGGTGTATTATCTGTATCCAACGGGGCCTTTAAAACAACATCAAAATCCTTGTCTCCTCCAACGAGAACAGTGGTCTTGGTAATGTTACCGTCTGGGAAGAAGACACTCACAAGACAATTGGAGATGGAAACCTCCCCGTGGACAGTGAAATCCTCGGTTACCCAGACCTGTTGTTCGGTCACTATCTCAAGGTCAACTTGAACAGAGGTTTTCCGGTGTTTGAAAACGGAAAGTTCAAGTGGAATATCCAGGGTGGATCCTCCCACATCCAGGGTATAGCTTCTCAATATGGAATTACCCACGGATCCATTGTAGAAGAGGGTCTCTTCTCCGTTTACCAAAATTGGAAAGATATCGAAGGTACCCGCAACCACGGTCATTGCTCTTTTCGTCCCCAGAGAGCAATTCTGAAGGATAGGGACAAGATCTCCCGATCCACCGAATGGAAGCCTTGCGGAAGAATTGACATCCCAGGTATCTCCGGGTACAAGTGGGAAATCGTATTCTTCAAGTGGAGGCACATATTCGTATCCAATGGTATAATCACCGTTGATGAAAGATACTGTACCAGAGACCGTTGCATTCAATACGGACCTGTATACTGCAAGGTCCTGTGCTCTTTGCCAGAGGTAACCGGTGATGTCTATATCGATCTCGATATCTCCGAGGATGGTCGACTCCTTCCCTGAGATGTGACCTGAAAGATTTGTGATATAAACAGGATCGCCATTTGAGAGCAGGTCCAGAGTGAACAGGACAACACTCATGTTGATCCAACCTGATAGGTCCACTGTTACGATCCCTGCATCGTACTCGAACTGTGTGGTATAGTTCCAGAAATCATCCGAACCCCATACCGGAACATCCTCCCATCCTTCAGGATCGAACGGCAGGTCATCCAAGGGAGGGTCCGATCCCTGGACCATGGAGGTTGCAGCTATTAGAAGTGAAAGAATGATTACATTCAACGAGGATCTCATGTATAATACACCTTCAGGGTTTGGGTGGTCTAATAATCTGCGGGGCTTTATCTTTTTTCGACCTTTGAGCGATCCAGACACCGATCAGTAATCCCAATCCGGCTAAAAGCTGCACGACCCCCAATCTCTCCCCAAGAAGGATATACCCTAGAATAACCGAGAAGATGGGAAGAAGGAACACATAAAATACGAGCCTGGACAAGTTACCCGTACTAAGAACCCTGTACCAGATTATTGCTGCCACTGCATAAACGCAAACAGAAATATAGATCAGGGCTAGGAAACTTTCAAGGGACATGGAAAATGCCCTAATTGGATCCTCCACTCCCGCGATCCATACTACCATCAGAACAGGTAGTGTGAACAATGCTCCAAGGAAAGCGTTCATTCCAAGAAGAGCAACTGGATCGGCCTTTCGGTTCAGAGCCATTTTGAGAAGTATGCCAGATATGGAATAAGATACCGCGGTCAATAGATTGAGGACTCCTCCAAAGACCTGATCGGAACCGAGGTCTATCCCGTTCCCGGAATAGGTGGTCAGGATTATCGTACATGGTATTGAGATAAGCAGTCCGACAAATATCCATACCCCGATCTTATCTTTCAAGAATATCCACGCCAGAAATATCGTGAAGACCGGACCAACTCCTTGTATAAGGGAAGCCAACGATGATTTTGTAGATGGATCCATCATCATCATCCCCACGTTCTGCAGGATATTGGGAAGTGCGGCTCCGAAAAAAGCTGTTCCCAGGACGATCAGAAGGTATCTCCTTTTCTTCATTCTGACAAAGAGCCACCATTCCTTTCTCAGAAGATTTCTTCTATTGAGGACCAGCCCTAAGAAGAGGTACATGGACATCATAAAAACAGCAGCGATAGCGGACCTCAGGAAACCCAGTGTCACTGGAGGTATATCTTTTAAAGCGAGAACAATGGCCCAAAAAGCCGTACCGAATACCATCATGGAGAAAATGGCAAGGATCGTGGACCGATCGTTCCTTTCGATCATCCATACTTCAACTCCATCAACTATAAAAATAAGGACCGACGAACCTTCTTTCCACCCACCGAAAGGGTTTAATCGATAACCTTTCCTTTTTACACTGACCCGGGAGGGGAAAAGCTGAGAACCATATCACAGATAGGAATGGGAGTCCCAGGTCTCTATAATATTTCAAGAGGTTTATTTATTGCAGACAGGAATACCCTAAAAAAAACCCGGGAGAAGGTGTGAACGAATGAGGTCGTCCTCACTTCGGAAACTATCTGTCAAGACGACAAATAATGAGAGGAAGGTCCGTTTCGGTCCTGTATCTTATGTCTTCAAGGAGGTCTGGAGGAACAGGTCCAGGACCCTGATGTCAGTCTCTTCAATAGCGGCTCTCTCATTCCTCTTTGTTCTTTTCATGTCAATGGAGAGCGGTTTCCAAGATTTCTTTGAAGATGATACAGGTGTACCTTCCGAGGACCAGAAGGACCTTTTCGAGGTCAAGGGAGTGATGGAACAGTGGATCTATCTCATAACAGGTCTCTGCATGGTTCTAATGGTCCTTGTGGTCGCTAATACCGGCGTGATAACAGTTATCGAACGGAAACAGGAACTTGCAAGTTTGCGGGCAATGGGGATCCCCTCGCTTAAAGTGGGACTGCTGGTCGGTGGATCTCTGGCATTGATCCTTTATGGAGGGATTTTCTCCGGGACCATACTTGGTCTTGCTTCCATCCCTTTGCTTGACAGGGTCAATATCACACTTGCAGCTGATGGTATCGGATTTCCATTTGCATTTGAGTGGAAGACCATTTTCTATATTATCACAATAGGGACCGTATCTGGTGCAGTAGGTTCCTCAATGCCTCTTTTTCTCATGTTAAGGAGCTCTCCTCTGGAGGTGCTAAGAGATGGTTGATGGTGAGTTCATCTCGGTCCGTAATGCTGTCAAGGAATACAGGATGGGAGGTTCCATCGTAAGGGCCCTCGATGGAATGGACCTTGAAATAAATGAAGGTGAGATGGTTGCAATAATGGGACCGTCCGGAGCAGGAAAGACCACTCTTTTGAACATCATAGGTGGTCTCGATAGTCCAGACACCGGAAAGGTCCTTATAAAAAACATGGAGATATCATCTCTTGGTGAAGGACAGAGGGCCCAATTCAGGAAGAACAATGTTGGATTCATCTTTCAGTTCTTCAACCTTATACCATCCCTCACAGCTCTTGAGAACGTTCTGGTTCCGGTCATGTTCGATCGAGATCCCCCTTACAAAAGGGCGTTATCACTCCTTGAAAGAGTGGGACTCAAGGAGAGGATGGACCACGTTCCTGGAAAACTGTCAGGTGGAGAGAGACAGAGAGTTGCGATCGCCAGGGCATTGATCAATGATCCCATCTTGATCCTTGCGGATGAACCTACGGGAAACATTGATTCAGAGACCGCAAGGGAGATCGTTGGTCTCTTCAAGGAGCTGAACGAAGAGGGTAAGACCCTCCTCCTTGCAACTCATGACCGGCTCGTGGCCGGGAGGGCCAGGAGCATGGTCCGCGTCAGAGATGGAAGAATAGTCAAAGGAAAGGCCGATCCCAGATCAGGTGTGGTACATCTGACAAAAGGAGGAGGCATATAATTGGATAGAAAGACCTTCAATGCTGCCACTTACTCCATGTCCCATCTTGCGAAGGAGAGGGCCAGATCCCTGACAACCATTGTCACGATATCTCTGACCGTGGCTTTCCTGCTTCTCACATCATCACTATTGTTCGGTGTGATATCTGAGATCCAGACAGATGAGAAAGCGGGGATCCTACAAGGGCGTATCCCGGGATCATTGGATATGTTCGACCAGTTCCGGATCAGCGGGGAGTTGTCAGAGAAGGCAAGGAACTCTTTGGTGAACTATCTCCTTTTAACCTCACTTATAGTCTTCATTGTTGCTTTCTTCCTAATGTACAATACTATGGCTATATCAGTCAGGGAAAGAAGGAAGGAGATCGGTATCTTGAGAGCAGTAGGATTCTCCACAAGCGAGGTGCTCAAACTCTTTTTAGTGGAGGGTGGCATAATAGGTTTGATATCATGGATATCCGCATTGTTCCTTGGGACCCCCCTTATAGTGAACCTAGCGGCTTATCTGATAGAGAGGGGGGACAGGGGATTGTTCTTCGTCCAACCGGTGATCCCCATACAACTTGTGTTGCTATCTCTTTTTGCGACACTGGCCCTTTCTATTGGTTCCACATATTTTGCAACGATAGGACCTGTTAGGTCCTCACCTGTGGCAATGATGAGGATCGGCTGAGAAGGGGCCTTCAGATCGAAGTAGCCTCAGAAATGTAACTTCTCTAAAGGATCTGACGGACAATATTTCAATGATCTTAACCTCCCTATAATTATATAGCCGCTCACACTTCCATCGTCATGGCATTACCAGGGGAGATCAGGTCATGTATATCTGAGGACCTGGACAGGGAGGAGGAGGAAAGAGAGCGTGCCTATGGAAGGTCCAGGTCACTTATCAAAGCCTGCAGGGACATGATCTCGAGGATGGTCCAGGGGGAGATGGGAGATCCTCAGGATCTGCTGGATTCATATGATGACCTGTTGTCCGCTCCAATTAATCGGATGGGTTTCGTGGAAGATTCTCTGACCGAGCTTTCTGAGGCCATCTTGTTGCATAGATCGATAATGATGGATGATCTTCCAAAACCTGAAGAGACCGGTTTGACCCCCAGGGCTTATGCCTTAGGTGCGTGTGATGCAGTTGGAGAACTGAGACGGATCGCTCTGAACAGGCTAATTAAAGGTGATATTGAGGGCGCTGTCCTAATGTATGATCGAATGAAGGCCCTGTTCTCACTGGTCGACGGTCTAACGTACCCATCTGGTATGATACAACTTAAACGTAAACAGGATTCTGCCCGGTCATCCATAGACAGGACCCAGGGAGAACTCACTATCGTCCTGGCAGGAAGAAGGACCACTGATATCGGAGATGAGAGAAATGGATGAGAAAGAAGAGGGTTTGAAAGGATCTTTGAAGGAGAAGAAGGGAGAGGATGTCATAAATTATTTCTCAGGAGTTGGACACCCCCATCCTATATCGCAGGGTGTCAACGAATTGAGGGGACTCCTTTTGGGATCCGGATTTAACGAGATTCAGACCTCATATTTCGTAGGGAGAGGTGAGCTAAAGGACCTTACAGGTAATCTTTATCCAGTTTTCCGGGATTCTATCTACCATCTCGCATGGATAAGACCCGAACCCCTCGCCCCAACTATGGACGTTGAAAGAAAATTAAGGGAGAGGTTCCCCAATATTGATATGGCCAACCTATGGAACATCCTTGATGGTCTGGATGAGGACACCAGCGGAGAAGAGATTCTTTTTAACATACAGGAAGAACTGGGTCTCTCGATCAAAGAAACCGTTGAACTAATGAACATCGTTCCAGGTCTTTCCAGGGGGGAACCAAGGACAAGCGATATGACGTTGAGGTCATTCATGCCCACCTCTTGGTTGTCCACCCTAGAAGCCACATATCACGAGGATAAATTGCCTCTTAGGTTATTCACTACGGCCACAGCGTTTCGAAGGGAACCCATACCGGATTCCACTCATATTGAGACCTACAATATCCTCTCGCTTGCTATTGCGGATCAGGATCTGACCCTGGACAAAGGACTTGCAGTTCTAAGAAAGCTCATTGAACGCCTTGACCTTTCTGATATCACATTCAAGGGGAAAAGTTACAGCTTCCCTTTCTTCGAAAAGGAATCAGAGCTTGAGATCTTTGGAGGGGACCTTGAGCTTGGAACGTGCGGCATGGTCGCAAAGGAGATAAGGGAAACCAGGGGAGTCCAAGTACCTGTTTTTATAGCTGATATGGGCATCGAGAGACTTTTGATGTTCAGGCATGGATATCCTGATATTAGGGAGCTTCTCTACCCCCAGTTCTTTGCAGCCTGGGACCTTACTGATGAGGAGATCGGCCTTGCTCTCAGATATGTCAGGAGGCCTCAGACAGATTTTGGTAAGGAGATCGCTCAGGCCATTCACTCTATCTACAAGGATTCTCATGACTGCCAGGACCTGTCAAAGAAGATAGCCTGGAAAGGCATCCTTGTCAGTTCAGATTATGGAAAATTCCTTGTGAGTACCGAAAGGGCGAAGGAATTGAAAATTGAAGGAATCCCTGCCGAAGTGATATTAAAAGAGGCCAGGGAGGGGATGGGCCTTTGCGGTCCTGGAGCCTTCAATCAAATACTGGTCCATGAAGGGAATATTCTTGGAGTTCCTCCTACCATGGTTAAATCCATGGAGGAGAAAGGGGCCTTCAACACCAATAAGACATTCGTCAAAGCTTTCTCCAGATTTGCAGCCTGGAAGATAGAAAGGTCTCTGGATCGAGGTCATACTCTGAAAAAGGTGGACAAGATCCGTGATCTGGAGGGTATTAATCTCAAACTCACCTCCAAGGCACTGTACTACATGCTCAGCCATAATAAGAAGGTGGATGTCCAGGGTCCTGTCTTCCTCAAGTTCTATTTCAAGGTTAAGGATGATTGAGGTTTTTCTTTCACCATGCTCCCCGGCCACTCCTTATATCAGACAGCAGGGAATAGTTCAAGGTGATGTCCGTTAGATCTCTTGTTGGGGAAAAGGAGTGGAGGTACAGGAAGGAGAACCTCGAGATCGGTGGAAGACTTTCTAAGGGGCTTGATTGCGCTTCACTTACTGGGCGGCTGCTTGCAGCAAGGGGTTTCATGGGTATTGAGGAAGCTTATGGTTTCCTGCATCCTGAATTGAGGGGACTGCATGATCCTTTCCTGATGAATGGGATGGAAAGCACCGTTGAACGGATTGGGAGGGCAATATTAGGTAGGGAGAAGGTCCTGGTCCATGGGGATTATGATGCAGATGGGATCACATCCACAGCCCTTCTCGTAAAGGCTCTTTTATCTTCAATGGGCAGGGATCGTGTATCCCATTTTCTCCCATCGAGATATGGCGAGGGTTACGGAGTATCCATGGAAAGGTTGGATGCCGCTGAGAAAGAGGGTTTTGATCTGGTCATCACAGTAGACTGCGGAATTAAAGCAATAGAGGCCGCCGACAAGGCCAGAGATCTAGGGATCGACCTGATATTGACAGACCATCACGAACCGGGAGAAGAACTTCCCAGAGCTTTTTCTATCCTTGATCCCAAGATCAAGGGCTCAAGTTATCCCTTCAGAGATCTGGCAGGGGTTGGAGTCTCATTCAAACTGGCACTTGCCCTACAGCAGAAAGAGCTCCTTCTAATGGACGCAAGAGACCTATTGGGACTCGTAGCCTTTGGAACAGTTGCAGACCTGGTTCCTTTGCTGGGTGAGAACAGGATACTTGTGAAACATGGTCTGGAGATCCTAAGGAATACCAGGAGCCCAGGCATGGTATCTCTAATGACAGAATCTGGTATTGATCTTTCAAAGGGTATCAGCGCTTCTGACATTGCGTTCAAGCTTGGACCAAGGATCAATTCGGCAGGTAGGATGGGTGATCCTACCATGGCCTTGGATTTGCTCCTGACAGATGACAGAGTGGATGCTGACCTCTTCGCCAGGGAGTTGAACAATCTGAACTTCAAGCGAAAGGCAGTTGGATCGAAACTTGTGCAAGAGATCGGTAGGACCATTGGGGAGATCGGAGCAGATGAGGACCCATTCATTGTTGTTTCTGGAGAGGACTGGAATCCAGGCGTCCTTGGCATATCTGCAAACAGGATAATGGATAGTCTGGCCAGACCCGTTGCCGTTCTCTCAATTCAGAAAGGGATCGCAAGAGGTTCGGTGAGGGCACCTGAAGGTTTCGATCTGGTTAAAGCTCTCGATTCTGTAAAGGACCTGTGTATGGAATATGGGGGGCATGAGAGGGCTGCCGGTGTAACACTGTCCTCCGATCTACTAAATGAATTGAGGTCCAGATTGGTCGATCATACACGAGTTTCATATCCAGATCTCAGTTTCATTCCATCTCTGATGATCGACATGTCGCTTAACATCGATGAACTGGATTTGAATGAGTTGAAGGACCTGGAAAAACTTGAACCATTCGGAACAGGCAATCCGACTCCAATGGTCTCCATCAGGGAGATCATGGTCGGAGGAGAGAGAAGGACGGTAGGTGACGGTAAACATCTAAGAATGACGATTGAGGACGGAAGCAGCAGGGTCCAGTGCATATATTTCAACGGCGGACAACTTATGGATAAACTTCACACAGGGATGATCATTTCTGTGGTTGGAGAACCTTCTGTCCATCGATGGGGGGGAAAGGAATCGGTCCAACTGAGACTTGTCGACATCAAATGCGAAGAACCCTGCTGATGAACATTGTTATATCCCTCCCCACTTATCACGACATGGCAATTAATGCCGGTGGTTCAAATGAAGCTCATCAAAGTCCTTGGTTTTGACCTGGACGGAACATTAGTTAAGATGAAGCTGGATTTCAAGATGATCAGAAAGGACCTCGGGATTCCGGATGGAGATACATTGGGATACATCTCCTCACTTCCAGAACAGGAGGCAAAAAGGCTATTCAACATGTTGAAGGAGAGGGAGATGGAAGCAGCTGACCTTGCCGAACCAGCAGAGGGAGCCAGGGATCTAATTAATTACTGCATTGAGAAAAATATCAAAGTGGTTGTGATCACGCGTAACTCGGAAGAGGCAACAACGAAAACCCTCAATAACATCGATCTAGATGTTGATATGGTCATGTCCAGGGATCATTCCACCCCGAAGCCATCTCCAGAAGCCATCAACATAGTCCTTAACCAATTCGGGATCGAACCCAAGGAGATGGCCTACGTGGGTGACTATCTTTACGATATCCAGGCTGGAAATGCAGCCGGTGTCAAGACGATCCTTCTCTCCGGCCAGGAAAGGGCCGGCGAGTGGGCTTCATATGCAAATTACGTTGCTGAGGACCTCTATGAGGTCCTTGATATATTGAAAGAAGGGAAGACAATCGGGGGTTGACCTTTGGAAGGGTTGGATGAAGGAGGGACAGGGACTTTGAGCCTTGTACTTGTGGATTCCGAGCTTGAGCTCGTTCCTCCTAAGTTCTGGTCCCATCCTGCAGTTGTTGAAAATGCCAAGAAGAGGAAGAAGAAACCCTCCATGGTGCTCCTGGATACAAACTTACATCACTCACTTTTTCGGGACCATATTGAAAGGAACAGGAGGGGAAGACCGGACATAGTCCATCAGTTCCTTCTGATCGGGTTGGAATCTATCCTCAACATCGAGGGTGGACTGAAGTTATTCATCCACACGAGGAACGATGAACTGATAACTATCTCTCCCCAAACAAGACTACCCAAGAACTACAATCGATATTACGGCCTCTTCGAGGAGCTCTTCAGATCAGGTTCTGTTCCTCCCGGAGATGATCCATTGATCACCCTGAAGCCTGGAATGGAACTTGAAGATGTTCTGGAAGAGGTCTTTAAGTCAGGTCCCCAGAAAATGAAACGGAGAGTGATTACACTCGATTCCGGAGGAACCAGATCGAATGCATATGATGAGTTCGGATCATTGGGAGATGGACCAATACACCTAATTTGTCTGATAGGGGGATTCCCATCCGGTGGTTATAGTTCTAAACCTCAGGATCATTCGGATGTCACCCTTTCCCTTCACAGTAAAGAAATGAAGGCATGGGCAGTTGAGATGGAGTTGATATCCGCCTTCTACAATGTCAAGTTCAGAGGAATCCGTACTTCTGAAGAAGCATGAGGTCCTCTGTGGAGATCTTGTCCCCCTTCTTGAACTTCTCATATATCTTCTCGGCTTCCACCTTCCCTGTTGCAGGGCTTGGTGCCTGGGGTGCGGATTGGGTTTTCCCAGATTTCTTCTCTTGACTCCTTCTCCGCTGTTTCAATGCATAAAGGATCTTGTCCATATCATGGACCAGATGTATCATCTCGATGTGATGTTTATGCTCCTCATCTGCCTTAACCTTGGAGGCGACGAAGCTTTCCTGTGCAGAATCCGCTTCCTTCCTTATCCTGTCCGACTGGGAGAACCGGTCTATCATCTGGTCATGTTCTTTTTGTGCCAGGTCTGCATAGTTATTGACCTGATGGTGAGCATCGTCCATGTTGGTCTTTGCATCCCTGACCTTGGTGATCAACTCTTTCATCTCTCCGGTTGCTTCCATCAATTTCTCTTTTTTCCGGATCTGATGTTTCAATGAACCTATCTTCTCGACAAGTCCCCTTTCCTTATCTGCTTCAAGGACAGATGTCTGCTGTTTGAACTCGAGTCCCTTGAGCTCCTTCTTCAATTTAGAAAGCGAAACCTCATCATGTGTAGACAATCTGGATTTCCTCTGTTTGTCAAGTTCAGCCTTAAGAGTATTATAATCCCTAGTCAGGACGTCCCTTACAGACTTTTGCTCCCTGACCTTGCCATTGAGCTCATCACGCTTCTCCTTGAACTTATTAGCTTCCTGGAGAAGCTTTTTAACCTGTGCGTTCAGCTGATCTCTGGTTTCGGCGAACCTTTTTGTCTCTTGGTTCAACCTGTCCCTCTTCTTTCTGTGAGCTTCAGCTTCTAAGTTGACCTTGTTCCTTTTATCCTCAAGTTCATCAAGATACTCCGGCATTGGACATCCCACGTTCGCAGTTTATAGCACACTGATGGAAAGCCTCCCGGATGACCGGGGGCGGGGGGCTATACAGGGGCTTCCTTTTAAAAATTTCCCCCCAGAACCCGTTCTTTTTACCCGGAATCAAGTATTTAATCCAGGTCCACGTTCAACCAGACCAGAGGTGTGAGTATTGGAGACTCTGGAGATAGTGCTCCTTTCAGCCATTGGTCTTCTTGTAGGTTCCCTCTTCATATGGGCCCTTGCAAGCTCCATGATCATCATTCAGGAGTATGAGATAGGTGTTTATCTTCGTCTGGGTCGGTTCGTCAAGAACCTTGGTCCAGGCCTCCATCTCGTAGCCCCCTTCATTTCCAAGGTCTACAGGGCTGATAAAAGGCTCCAGACATTGGATCTGGGTAGGCAGGAGATCATGACCTCCGATCTCTCACCTACTGTAATTGAAGCGATGGTTCAGTACAATATTGATAGGCCTGATCTTTCACTTCTTAAGGTTGACAAATACAAGACGAATCTAAGCCACATAGCACAGACCACTATCCGCAAGCTTGCTCTGGCATATGATCTGGAATCACTAATCAAGGACCAGGACCGATTGAACAGTGATTTCATGAAGAAGATGATAGAGGAGAGCACACCTTACGGTCTTACGGTAGTCAGGACCGAAATAAGGGAGATCGATCCTGTGGGGCCTGTCAAAGCTGCTATCGAGGACCGTATGGCTGCAGTAAAGGAGAGAGAGGCAATGATACTCAGGGCTGACGGAAAGAAGAGGGCCCTTCAACTAGAGATAGAGGGAAGAAGATCCTGAAAAAGCCGTTTTGACCCCCATTCAGGGAGTATAAACCCATCCGAATTTGGATAATCCCCTTCTTTAAATACCAGATAATGGGAATTTTATAATAGTGGTAATGTTGTTTCAATCGAGATGGGGAAACGTATCAGTCTTACAGTTGATGAAAGGGTTATCCTTCATCTCTATGAGTTCATTCCCTATGAGGAAGATTTCGAAGCTCCGGGTGACATCACACAAGCTGGTATCGCAAAAGGCATAGGGATCGAGAGGAAGCATGTACCCCGAGCGGTCAAGAAACTGATCACAGAGAATCTAGTGGAGACCCGTGTATCACATGTTAAAAGTGGAAGGCAGAGAAAGAAGGTTTACTATCTTACTTTCGAAGGTAAAGCCCTTGCCAGACGGATCTGGGAATCCCTTGCTAAAAAAATGGTGGTTATCAGGGATGAGAATGGGAAAGAGAAAGAGACATCATTCTCGGAGCTCTGTTTCACCTTCCAGGTAGGTAAGACACCCATCCAGCTCCTGATGGAGTTACAAGATGGAAATTATTACATTCCAAATGAGGGCCCTGAACAACCGGAGAGAAGTGAGAGGAAGGAGAAGAAAAGATCGCCCGAGGTCCACGGTGCAAAGGATATCTACAAGAAAGCCCTTAAAAAGGCCTGGGAGGATTCCATTCTTACAAAGGATGAATCTGCTCTTTTGAAGGAACTCCGTGATTCACTTGCCATAAGCGAAGAAGAGCATAGGATGCTCCAGGAGGAGATCCTTGGAGGCGGTGCGTCGATGTCAGAACCTCTGAACAAGATGGAGGTCTACAAGAAGATCCTGGAAGTGGCCATGAAAGATGGAAAGATAACTGAGGATGAACAGGATATCCTTGACGAGCTGGAGAGGTCCTTGGGGATTGGTAGTGAGACCATTATGCAGTTGAAGATGGAGATGAAGCTTATGGAGGGGGAGGGAGTGATGACAAGGGAGAAGAAACACAACAATTTCAAGGAAATCTATTCCTCTGTCATACGTGAATCCATGAAGGATGGAAGGATATCCCGGGATGAACAGAACATCATCATACTCCTGAAGAAGCTCATGGAGATCGAGGATCAGGAACATCTCAAGATATTCGAGAGTATAAATGAGGATAGTGAACGATAGATTCAAATCCCAATGCCGGGATTATGACAAAGGTCCGAGTCCCTAGGGGGAAAGAAGATGCTAGAAGAATCAAGCCATATGGAGAGCCTTGAAGTATTCACTCCGTGGGGTGTGAGCATAGGAATGACTGCCAGCGTGGAGGTAGATTCAGAGAATTGTGAGATCGCAAATATATTCCTCGAAGAGACAAATAGCAAGCTGGTGGAAGAAGGAGCCAGTATACTGATACCCTACAGATGGGTACAGGCTGTGGGGGATATTATCATTCTGAGATATTTCCCGGAGGAACTACCCATCAGGTCAATGGAGGACCTGGGGCTTGATGAGGTACAGGTACTGAGTGATATAATGGCAACCAGGAAGGATTCCGGAGAAAGGACCTGTGAGGTCAAGGGATGCTCGAACAAGGCCGAGAGGTCAGTCAGTATCAAGAAGATAGCAAAGGCCGGTCTGTCCGTCGAGGGAAAATCTGGCAATGCACATCTCTGCAAGGAACATTACAGGGATTACAAGAAAGCCACCAAAGAGGACCGCAAGCTCGAAAGGCTTGGTTGGGGAAGTCCTGGAGCGCCGTAAAGATAATATCCAAGGATTTTATCCTCACCCCAACCCAATGATCACGGGCATGTAGTCTAGCTTGGTCAAGGCGACAGCCTCCTAAGCTGTAGGTCTCCGGTTCGAATCCGGTCATGCCCGCCATCTTCATTTTTTAATCAAGGGCATGGCCGTTGAAATAATATTTCAATCATTGGCAAGTAAAAAAGCGATTACAATTTTCCACATTCACTTTTTTACGAATGTCCGGTCATGCCCGCTTTTCATTAATCTTTCATTTAGGCCATGACCGTTGGTTTTTTTTTAGTATTACATGAAAGAGACACCGCATCTTGGACATGTCTCCAAGCTCGGATCCACCTTGGTCCCGCAGATCGGACATTCTAGTTCAATTTCGAACTCGGCCCCGCAGGTAGGGCATTCGGAGTCAGTTGGACCCAGAGGTGTATTGCAACTGGGGCAGGTCTCGCTGATAACGGTTCCATCCATCTGCATTTCATCAATGACCTCAGGGATCGGTGGCACGATATCACCTACGTCCTCTTCTTCCTCCATGCCACCCTCTTCAATGTCATCAATATCAGCAATCTCTCCTTCTCCCTCCTCCTCATCTTCCTCCATCATATCATCCTCATCGATGGTAGGCTCCTCGGGTCCTATAAGATCCTCTTCTTCCTGTGGCTCAAGTTCTTCGGTCTCAAGATCTTCCTCACCTTCACTCTTATTCATGTAAAGGAGGATACCGATTACTATCAGGATTAGAACGACCGCTACAATAATGTAAATAATCCAGTTGGAATCATTCTCCTCCTTATCCTCTTGTGCAATATTCACAGATATGGTCCTTAACGATTCTCCACCCTTGTTATCAGTCACAGTGATCGTGAAAGTGTAGTCACCAGATTCGAGATCGTTGGGACCGGTAACGGATTCACCCTGGTCGGTCCAGTTTGAACCTGCAAGGGTCCAGGTGAAGGTCAATGGATCAGAGTCCGTATCCTCTGCATTCACTGAGAGTGTGAAGGCGTTTCCCTTCTTGACCTTCTCCTGAGGTCCTGTTACACTGTTGATAGTCGGATTCTCATTGATCCAGACAGTTCCGGGGATCAGAGGCTGAGGATCCCTGGCATCAGGGATGCCGTCACCGTCATCATCGTCATCATTGATATCAAAGATCCAGTCACCGTCGGTATCAACATAGGTCTCACCAACTGGAGGAACAGGAACGGTAGAGGAGTTGTCCTTGACAACATCGAAAAGATCGGTCCCCGTCTTGGTCTTGTCCTTAACAAGGATCTGCTGCATCTTGACCTCAACATCGCCGGTGCCATCTCCAGTTCCTTTGATCAAGGGCTTCACAACTACATTCTCGGCAGGAGCATCAAGGATAGCATAGGTATGACCGCCTTCGGTATAGCTGATGCCCTCTGTGGCCTGCTTGTAGCCTGAAAGGGCCCTTGTGGTTCCGGAGAAGAGGGTCTTGCCTCCATACTGGACCTCAAGGGATATCTTGTCGGAATTGACATCTATCACCAAGACCTCGTATCCGTCCTCTATCAGAAGATATGGAAAGCCATTTGGATACAGAGCAGTTAGGGAGGAGGAGGTCTCCTCGGTCTTGAGGTCTCCAACGGAAACCTGGATACCATCGTTCCCCTTCATGATACCTGAAGTAGAAGGAGTTGTGAAATCAACTGTCACCGTTATCGATTCGCTGATGCTCATTGAAATGGTATCGTTCTGCTCGAAATGGTCAAGGGCATCGTCCTGATTCCCCACCACATCATACTGAGCGGAACCTCCGAAGATACGGCCAAACCAGTCGTCCCTGGCAACGAACGTTGCCTCATCTGAAGTTATGTTCAGGTCCCACTCGTGGTCAAGGAAATTGGTATCATACCACATAGTGGATCCGTTCTCCATATCTGAACCGGGGACCTTCACCACAATGGTATCTATGTCATTATCACGGTCATTGTTCTCGACCTCGAGATCCAATTTCGTTTCGGTATCGGTGGCCAAGACCAGAAGTGAAGAAGGAATGTTCGGTATTGACAAATGTCCCTCATTTCGGGTAACATCGACATTCACCTCATTTGCACCGATACCTTCTCCGTTGGTACCGTGGGTCCTGTCCATCAGGGCGATCGTGGTAAAAGCTGCAAAGAAAATCATTAATGCGAGAGCAGCGGAGATCTTCTCTTTGTTTCGTCTGTTCATGGTTCCATCTCCTATTAACCTTGTAATGTGAGGGCCCACACTTCCATTGAACACATTGAAGTTCTTAAACCTTATAATTTATTACAGCAATGTTATAAAAGGGTAAGGGTGTGTATATTCCAATAATCGAAAAATGATACATTTAGCCCTATGAAATTTTTGATTAAGAGATTGTTTGGGGATGTATCCTGAGGTCGTTTTTAATTCCGATAAAATTCAAAGATCAGATCGCATCCAGAGTGGTCTGAAGATGTCCCTTCGCTAAGACCAGTGCAGGTGCTCTCTCCTTGAGATGTCGATAGAGCTTCTGGAACTTCTCCGCTTCTTCTGTAATGCAGGAAATTATCCTATCATAATCCTTATCGAAATAGAACCTGGGTATCTCTTCCCCTTTGTAACTCAGTTCCATGAATGTATCAAGCGATGCACCCTTGAAACTGCCTTTGTTCATCATGACCAGAAGTGGTTTCAGGTCGAGGTAAGGTTTCTTTCCCATCAAATACAATGGATCGGGAGGATCAAGGTTGTGTATCCTTGCCCTTTCCACAATGAAGGAGTAAATGAATGGCAAGTTGGTTCCGATCGCAACGAATGAGAACGGTCCTCCGCTGTTGAAAACCGGAAGGAAGATCTCCAATACCTCTTTCTCCGAGGATTCCCAGGTTTTCAATATATGAAGAGGTCCTTCCATCCTGCCGGAGACCATTCCAAGCCTTTGATACTGGATGGTAATTATCTGGTCATCTTTTGGATCCAATCCCGTTGTCTCTATATCAAGGTAGTATTCTGGCATATGCACTCAACTCATCCTTTGAATATTGTGGCCGGGACCCCTTTTTTAGGAGTTCATCTCACCTTTTTCCATGTGTGATAAGGTTTTATGGAAAAGAACATGCCAGCCTCCTCGGCTTCCATCTGGGTCGGGACCCTTCCTTCCTTCTCTCCACCAATATCCGGTGCTGCAGCAACCTTTTCACCAAATGGCATGTTCCTGACATATATCTGGAGCCAGACAGTATGTCTTTCACAAAGTGGGGCAAGAGAAAAGAAACATCTCCTGACCGGGTTGCTCCCGCAAAATGCACAACCTTCAACGTATCTTGGATCCTCCTCCTCCTCATCCTTTTCCTTGGTTGAGAAACGAATGCCGGTTTCTGGTTTTGACCTTTCCACTTCTATAACTTCTTCCATTTCGCCTTCCACTCTTTGATCCGGGATCGGAGGGGCCCAGGGCCTATCCTCTGACCTTTGGGTTCTATGTTCCCTTGGTTTCATAACGTCCATTTTCATCTTCTGGACCTCGTAACCGCATACAGGACACTTTACATTACTGCCCTTGAGGTTGGACCCGCATTTGGTGCAATACATCATCGTTTTTCACCTTCCTTCTTCACTGTGGACCTGGATTTCTTCAGGATCTTCAGTATCTCCTTCAGCATTCTATTGTTCTCTTCTTCAACCTTCTCCAATTTCTTCAGCTGATGCTTCAATCCATCGGCCTCATCCATCTTCTCAATATCGTCAAGGATTCCCATCAGATCACCTCACAAGCCTCCCTTTTGATCCGCATGAAGGACAAATGACCACAACCGGTCTCTTATCGGTGGTAACTGGGACCGGACCGTCGCAGTGAGGGCATTTGATCATCTTCTGAACAATTTCCGCTTCTTCCTCATCGGTTTTTAACTCCATTGTCTCTTCCTTTGCTCCACCATCATCGAACATATCATCGTCCAGATAGGATCCTTTCTTCTTCTTTCCTTTCACGGTATGTTCCTCACCCTCCACTTCAGGATCCTTAGCAACAGCTATCTCGGAAACATCCTCTTGGATAAGTACTTCCTCAGAAACGGTCTCCTCTTGGACCTCCTCAATTAATTGGTCCTCTTCTTCGAATTCATCTTCTTCAAGAAGCTCCATATCCTCCTCGCTGTCCTCATCCATGGATGATTCCTCTTGGATCTCCTCTTCCTTGGAGGGGGGTACCTCTTCTTGATCTTCAGGTTGATCTATCTGGTCCGTTTCTGTCTCTTCCTCTTCTGATGGTGTTTCGTGATGATCGTTCTCCTTTCCTTTTAATTCAGTTTCCTGGGGTGTCACTTCTTCCTTTTCGGTATCCTCTTCCCAGAGGTCTTCATCATCACCAGGACGAGGGCCTATCTCTTCCTTCATATAGGTAAGTGCTATCTCATTAAGGGGGTCTATATCCAATGCCTTTTCAAGATCCAGTCTTGCTTCCTCTTTCGACCCGATCTCAAGAAGAGTAAGCGCTCTTTCAACATAGCCCATCGGATGCTCGGGGCAGCATTCGATCGCCCTTGTTGAACATGCTTTTGCTTTCTCAAGATTCCCCTGCCTTCTTTCCACCCTACCCAACATCAACCAGGAAATGGTATGGTCCGGGTCCTGTTCTAGAGCTTTCTCGAAACAATCCTGAGCTGCTCCCTGGTCTCCTTTATTGACGAAGGCCGATCCCTTCCAGAACCAGGTCTCATGAGATGTAGGATCGAGTTCAAGACCTTTGTCCAACGCTTCGGAGGCGGAATCCATCTCCCCCATACGGAATAGCAGTGATCCTTTCTTCATCCACAGGAATGGGTTCTCCTCATCAATACCAAGCAGCTTCTCCACGACCTTCATCTGATATTCATATGATGAGGTTTCGTATTCCTTCCATCGAAACCTGAGATATTCACGGGCCTCGATAATGGATAGGACCTCTTTAGGAAGAGGGAGATCATCGGTAAATTGCCTGATCAATGATCTTTCATCATATGATATCCGTCCATCTTCCCAGGCTTTTCTAAGAACGTTCCTGTAGGCTCTCTCAAGCGGTAATGTGCTCTCATTCTCCCCCTTTTGCTTCAAGGAAATCACCTCCTTGGTCTGGCATATCTTCGGGATTGATCTCCCCTATCATCTGAGATATCCCTTTGAGCTCTTGCCCTCATCCTTTCACGTTTCTTCATCCATTTGCTAAGGGCGGGAACGGCCCAGAGTACGAATCCGAATCCAGCAATTATCCAACCCGCAGTGAATATCAGAGGCCTGTTCACATCCCTGAAGATATCAAGCTGTGATATGGTGGCCATTGCTAGGCCGGCTATTATGAAAACGATGGGCATTTTATCTGTTCTGTATACAACCTTCATCTCTTTCCAACTCCCTGTGTGTTCACTGGAAGACATTGTGTTCTATTAAGGATTTCTAGAACAAGACCCATGAGAGATCTTGAATTGCTGCAATTAAAGCAGGACCAGATCGAATATCAGCCAGGTTGCCAAAGCAAATATGGATGACATCCAAAGACCATTCCATATCCTCCCTGATGACATGAGACCACCAACCACTCCATCTCCTATTGCCTGGATGGCTGCGGCTGCAAAGAAAAGCAGCTTCATTTCCTCGAAGTCCACACTTGTTGGATCGAAACCACCAGGTGCCTGGGCCTGCCCTCCTGAATCACTTGCTGCATAACTCTCCGATAACTCCATCATCCTGGGCATGAAGGTGGCGAACATTATGCCTATGACCACTAGGAAGACCAGGAAAGAGATACCAATGACGTAGGTATACATGTTCATCTCTGTTGCCCTTGTCCTTTTCATTATCTGGATCTCTCTTGTATCTTTGGCAGCAGCATCTATGACGTTTGAAACATTACCACCTGCGGATGAAGCTTCATTGATGAGTGTAACTGCCCTCTTGACAAGAGGTGTGTTCACTCTTTCTGCGAACATTTCCAGTGCTTTTGAGGCGGAGACTCCCCAGGAAACCTGCATTGCCATCTTCTTGATCTCCGGGGTTAGATTCCCATATTCTCCTCCAGAGGATGTCTTTATAGCATCATGGAGGGTCTGACCCGCTCTCATGGATTCTGAAATATCCCTAAGGAAATCAGATAGACGGGATTCTATTTTGTCGATCTTTTTCCTTCTTGACACCTCATAATAGGAGACAGGCCCTAGCCCGAAGACAATGGCCATTAGGAAATAGGAATGCCATCCGATCACCACTCTCTGTTTCATACCTTGTGTGAGTGATGTTGTGTTCATAGTGATGGTCAGGTTGACAGATCCCTCTCTCATATACAATCTCTTGTCAGTATCTGCCATGTAACTGTAGCTGCTCTCATAGTCATCTTTGACCTTTCCAAGGGGTGCGACCGGACATGATAGCAATGCCATTCCAGTGAAAATGAGTCCGAGGGCTATTGAAATGGCATACACTGCCATTTTAATATTCCCCTCCCTCCCGGAAGAAGCTCTGATCTTCGAGAAACTATCAGTACTTTTAACTTCCTTGGAAACGAGTTTTTTCCGTGCAACGAGTGGCTTTTTCTCAGGCTCCATCAATCACCACCACCAGTGTCGCCGATGAGAACCGCAAATACAATCTGAGCTGTTGGGATCAGACCAAAAATTGTAGCTGCAAGGAGAAGGTCTCCTCCGCTCTGCCCCATCATGGCCATTGTAGACATCATGATTATCAGGAAAAGTGGGGCCGCAACGACCACAGTAACAAAGGATTCCGCCATCACTCCCAGAGTCTGAAGGTCACGTTCCTGAATAAGTCTGTTCTCCTTCATGTATTGCTCTGATTTTGACATGAAATATACCTTAAGAGAACCTCCTGAATTTGCAGTGGTTATTATACCCTGTATAAAGTCTTGGAATTTTTCCGAAGGTGATCTAGATATTGCTTTTTGAAGGACCTTGATGAGGTCCTTACCGAAGAAGTCTATGTCCCTTGCGATCTTCTCTGACTCCTTCTTGATCTCACCGTATATGTCCTGCTGGGCAAGTCCTCGGAATATCGAGGAAGGAGTCACGTCCGCAGATGCCATTGCAGCCATGTAATTGGTAGCATAGGACAGGTTCTTGTCTATGTCCTTCTTCCTATCACCCATCTTGTTTCGTGGGACCATATTGTATATGCCGTAGGTGAAAGCGCCTAGAATAGGGGGAACAACGATCCAGAGAACAAGCCTGATCGGAAGAACCAAACCTGACATTACCGTAAGGTTCAACAGTGTGATAAGAAGGAAACCGGTCAGCCCGGCCATGATGATCGCCACAAGCATACCCGTGTAGAAGACCTCTCCTCTGATATTCTGGTCAGCCCTCTCAAGTATTGTCTCGATATCAGGATCACCATCGGCCAGTTTCCTACCGAAATTGGCCAATGGATCAATCTTCATGCATATCTTGTAATAAGGTGAAAGGGCCAATCATACACCTCCAGAAGTCGTTCCAGGTGATGGCAGGCTGTCCATCATGGAGGGGGGGAGCCTTTCCTGTCTCTCATCCTCGAACACATTCAAACCCTTTGATATATCGATCCGGTGATTTTCCCTTAGGATCTTCATGACCTTTTCCGAGTCTTCGTCGTACTCCGCGACAATTGTGCTCACGTCCTTGAACATCCTAACGTCATTTCTAAGCATCCAATCTATGACTTCTGCACGACGGTTCAGTTCGGTAACGACTTCATCTCGGGTCAGGTCCTCAAAGTCCATCACCTTCTCATAGAGATTTGAATGCCCTCCGAAAACGAATCTGTCCCCTGCTGCTTCCCATTTATAGACACGGTTTGTGATGATCTCCAGACTTGTTGGTTCGATCCCCACGATCTCAACAAGCTCGGTGATCCTCCTCACCCTCATGCCCTTGACCTTTATCTGATTGTGAATTGCCACAAGATTTAGAACCTGGATCAGTACCCTTGGGATAGAGATCGGAGGATTCTCAAGACGATATACAATGGATTTGACCGAATCAGCATGCATTGTGGAGTAGGTTACGTGACCTGTGGACATGGCCTGGAACATGGTCATAGTCTCCTTTCCCCTTACCTCTCCTACAAGCACATATTCGGGCCTCTGCCTAAGAGCCGCCCTTAGAAGCTGATACATGTCGATATCCGTTTCCTTCCCACTTTCTGCAGATCCTCTGGTTATTCCGGCAATCCAGTTCTTGTGAGGCAGGTTAACCTCCCTTGTATCCTCGATGGAGATGATCTTAGCAGATGTTGGTATGAAAATGGAGGTAGCATTCATTGTTGCAGTCTTTCCTGATGCGGTTCCACCTGCGAATATCATTGAATCCCCATATTGAACCGCCATCCAGAAATGTGCTGCCATTTCCGATGACAGCGTCCCGAATTTTACGAGATCAGTGATTGTCAGGGGGTCCTCTTTGAACTTTCTGATAGTGAAGGACGAACCTCTGGTTGTAACTTCCCTGCCGAAAGTGGCATTGAGTCGATGACCTTCCGGAAGGGTGGCATCGAGAATTGGTAGAGCCACCGATATTGATTTTCCAGCTCTTTGAGCAAGGGAGACAACAAATCCTTCCAGCTCTTCGTCTGTCTCGAAGTCGATGGTGGTCCTGATAGATCCAAAATCCCTATGGTAAACGAATACAGGTATCCCTGTTCCATCGCAGGAGACATCCTCAACACCGGGATCCATCATTATTGAATTGATCTTTCCGTAACCTATGAACTCCCGTCTAATGAAATAGTTGATGGGTTTCATGAACTCTTCATTAAGATCTCCAAGAACAGATGAATAATCCCTAAGTATCGATCCGACCTCATTTTTTAGGAATTCCTTCTTTTCCTCAAGATTTTCCATTGCCATCTTATTGTAACTCAGAGCTTTGTTAAGGGTCTCCATGATAAAATCGAGGACCTCCTTCTGCTTAGGTCCTAATTTTGGTTCCACCGGGTGGTAGATATAATCACTTGTCTCAGGATTGAGGAATATCTGGACATTCACGAACTCGGTGAGATCAAGGGTCTCCATCAGCTCAAGCCCCTCCACAAGCCCCTCCTCCTCTATCTTTGGTGGTTTTGCCTTTTTCATTAATCGGGCTTCCTTCGGTGAGCCCTTGATAACTTTCATCAGGGTATCCTTGATCTTTTTGAAGGAGAATCCCGAGGGAGTTGTCTTTTCTCCATCATCCTCAGGTACCGGAACTTCCTCGTCGGACTCACCTCCAACAACCTCCTCCTCATCTGAAGGTTCTATCTCGGATTCAGGGGAAGGTTCTTCAACAGGATCCTCTGATGGTTTGACAGGTGGTTCTTCCAGCAATGTCGGTTTGGTTTGGCTGTCCTTCTTATCACTATCCTCTTGTTTGTCGATAGAAGGTTCATCGTCAGGTTCTGGAGGTCCTGGCGGAGGGGGCATAGGGCTACGGGATTCCTTTTTGGAAGGATCTGGACCCGTTCCAATTTTTCCCATCTTCTCTTTATTTTCCCCATCATCAGGCATCGACGAGCAGGCCCCCTTCAAGCTGCATTTATCTCTTACCAGTCCCTGAAATCAAGTTGTAATTGTATTCGATTTTCTGGTTACCAGGTGTGATATATATAAGGGTTTTCTTATTAATCCGCCTCCTGGGAAATCCCTGGGTTAATAAATATTGAGCTGGATAAGGTATCGAAAGGAGACAGAAAAATGAGCGATAATGGACCCGATCCCAACTTTGGGGAGGAATGCATGGTACATCCATTGGCATCGGTTAGCGGAAAGATCAGAACAGGATCCCAATGCTCTTTTTGGCCAGGTTCCTCTGTAAGGGGTGATATAGAAACCATTACATTAGGAGACCGGGTAAATGTTCAGGATAATTCCACGATTCATACGGATCTGGGATTTCCGACATCCATCGGAAATGACACTACCATAGGCCATAATGCAGTTGTTCACGGATGTACCGTTGATGACCTATGCGTCATAGGTATTGGTGCCATTGTATTGAATGGAGCAAGGATCGGAAGGGGTTCGATAATCGGAGCTGGAGCGGTTGTGACCCCAGGGACAGAGATACCACCAGATTCTCTCGTAATGGGAATTCCTGGGAAAGTAAGGAAGACAGATCCTGATCTTGTGAAGATGGCCATTGAGAATTCCATGGCCTATGTCCTGCTGGCAGGAGAATTCAAGAAAGAATGACCTTCTGGTTTTGATCTGAGTTGTGATCCTTCTCATTCCTGTCAAATAACCACATCAGCCCTATAGGTGCCATGGCAAGTGAGATGAAAGATGAGATCACCACCATTATACTTGGGATATACTTGACCCTGGAACGATCCAGCATTATTGCACCTGCGTTGAGAAGTGGTACCGATGTAAGGACCATTGCATAACCGTTGAATGATGATGTTAGAACAATGAAAATGACCAGGATAATGGTTATAAGGGAATGAGTGACCAATATCCATTTTCTATCAAGATCCCTCCCTGTTCTATCCCTTAACCAATGCTTGGACCTCACAAGGATCCATGCCTAGGAAGAATCCACCCATTAGTATTGCCAGGTAGTATACAATGTATAACTGGAGGTAGGGATAGTCCAGAAGTTCATAGATGAAGCTGTCGTAATCGAAAAGGAAATGCATTGCTATTGCTGCATGAAGCCCTACCCTGATGTAGAGATAGCCGAACAACGCACCGGTAACGAATGTGGGCAACACTTTCCAAGGACCCCAACCCAAGTGGGCAAGGCCGAAAAAGGATGATGAGACAAGGATCAAAATGACCTCAGGTTTGCCAAATGTTCCCTTCCCACCAAGGAGGACTTTGAATCTTTCAATACCCCACTTTCTTGATGGATGAAAAAGCAGAAGAGGGATCCCGATGAACATCACCCTTGCAACGACCTCTTCCCAAACCGAAGCATCAGCTAATAGTACCATTCGGATCCAGATAGGGGTTTGGTCAGAAAGCAAAGATGGTACTGGGGTGGGTTGTTCAAGCAGGTCGAACATTATTACCACCACCCAGGAGAAGAATAGAGCAGCCATGTATGTTGTGGAAAGTATATACAGATCAGGTCCTGACCTCATAAGGTTTGTACTTCGATCAACACCCCACCCTATCTTTTTCCCCTTCTTGATGCTTTTAAACGCTAGGATGAAAATGGAAAAGGTGATCGAAAGCGAAATGAAAGTGAACCATGCGGGAATCATTAATCCTGTAAGTGGAATGGGGAATGAGAAGAAAATGAATGATATGGTCACCTCCATTTGAAATTCGGCATATGCTTCTGTCTTGACCTCCTGACCTAAAAGATCACCGGATATGGGTAAGGTCGAGGAATAACTGATAATATCGCCATGATCCCCGTTTGATATCTTCCTCTCCATTGATAACATCTCAAGATCCAAGGAAAGTAATGGAGTCCCATTGAAATCCCTGTAGGCGACAAGTTCCCAACCCTCCTCGATCCTTAGCTTAACATTGCCTGTGACCCTCTCTGGTTCATCGAATGGATCCGGTTCGAATATTATCTCCGGGGACTGTCTTTCTCTAAGGAGTAGGTCTTTTTCAAAAATGGTAAGATTCTTGTTCCATTCGTTCAATCTTATCATCAAACCATCGTCCTGATGATCGTTATAAGAATCTGGGGATCTGACCATACTCCCGAACCGTCCAAGGGGGATCATCGGTCTAAGGTACTCCTTTTTTCCTTCAATGGATATGATCGGTGTTGGTAAGGGGGCCGGGTCACCATTTTTGGTCTTGTTGAGGGAGAGGTCAAGAATGAATTGGTAGTAGGTGGAGGTAAGGATCTCCGGATCCTCCCCTCCTTCAAGGATCAGGACCTCAATAGGCTTCTGTTCGTACAATTCATCGAATCCGGAAAATGGATTGGTAACTTCTAATTGACCGAACACCGGAGAAGAGGTTCCCTCAGATCCAAAATGAAAGAGATGATCCCCATGGTCTTTAAAAAAGGAATCATTCCAAAATAAACGGAAGGACACAAAGTGCCAGCCTACCATTTGCCTCCCTTCAATTCCCAGATAGAAGGTCCCATTGCCCTTAGGTCCCATATCGAACTCGATCCCCTCTTTCAATATTAGCTGGACCTTTGATATCTCCCCTTGTTCAGGACCTTCAATATGGATACTTATACCCTCATCCAACCAAAGAGATCCGTTAATTATTGGTAAAGGAAAGGTATCATTCCTTTTCAAGACAACCAGATCGGATCCGATCTTTCCTATGGGTAAATATCCATTGATCCCACGATACTCGATCTCCAACGAATATTCCCCTGGAGGTAGGTCACCCGGGATGAATGTCCAGGAGTACCAATTATTATCCCTGAAAGAATCGAAGAGTTGGTGTCTTTGATAGGATCCGTTAATATCTACAATTTTGATGGATAGTGGAAGGGATGGGGTTGAACCATCAGAGGTACCAATTGAAATGGGTATAGGCTCTCCCTCTTTTGTTGAATTGGGGATATCTATCCAAGTACCTCATCAATGGATCCAGGCAGGTAAGGAAGACGGATGTTTCCATTGATACCTGATCGATAGACAACAGTAGAATCATTGAATACTGAAGGAAATGACAGCGCCAAGGCGATCATATTGGTGATGAGGACCAGGGTAACGGCTATAGCCGAGATCAACACCATGGTTCTCCAGAACTTCTGGTTGAAGCTTTGTTCTCCTTCCACCATACACTGGAACCAGGAGAAAAGGACTTAATCCTTGTGGTCGAGATAATCTATGGTCCAACCCAAATGATTATATGAGAAGTGTCCAATCCTTCGAGGTTTGAGAAACACTAGGCCGGGGGGCAGTTACATTTCAAAGATCCAAGGTAATACAGATATGGAAGAGCATCTGCATCCGAGGACATGGAAATGGTTCCGCGATAACATCGGTCTCCCCACCGAACTGCAGATACGTGCTTGGTCAGAGATCATTGAAGGACATAATGTTCTAGTCATCTCACCTACAGGTAGTGGAAAGACCCTCTCAGCGGTGATCCCTCCAGTAGATGAGATAATCAGGGGCAATGTGGAAAGGACTGGCACCAGCATCCTCTACATTACCCCTATGAAAGCACTTGGCGCCGATATGATGAGAACCCTTGAAGAACTCTCGATCGGGATCGGACGGATACCTGGTAAAAAGGAGAGATCCAGAGGGAGAAGGAGAAATGATCCCAACCTACCTGATGCTCATCTGGATGTAGGGATCAGAACCGGAGATGTACCACAAAGCAAGAGGAGGAAAATGCTTCTTAATCCTCCAGATCTCCTTGTCGTAACCCCGGAGAACCTTCTCCTGATGGCTTGTTCTAAGGCGAGGGAGACCTTGGAGAACATTCGGTATGTGATAGTCGATGAGGTCCATGAGATGGTCTCTTCCAAGAGAGGAGCCCTCCTCTCGCTTACACTTGAATATTTGATCAAGAGGACTTTTGAAAGGACTGGGAGAGAACCTCAGAGGATAGGGCTTTCCGCGACAATAAAACCTGAAAGCATTGCTGCAAAGTACCTTGGGGGAGTCGGTCAAGATGGACGATTAAGAAGAGTATCCATTGTCAGGCACGATTCCAGGAAGGATATTGAAGTTGAGATCCGGACCTTGTTCGATAATATAGAGAAAGACGAGATGATACGAGAAAAGGTTTTGTTGGACATAGGTAAGGGGATTGAGGGAAAGGATGGTTCCATTGTTGTATTCCACAATACCCGGAAACAAGCTGAAGAGATGGCCTATGCCTTGATCGGAAGAGGGATAGAAGGTGTCCTTCCCCACCATGGTTCACTCGGACCGGAAATGAGGAAAGAAGCAGAGGAAGGCTTGAAGGATGGTAGGCTAAAAGCCATTATCTCCTCCACCTCTCTTGAACTTGGTATCGATATCGGAAGGGTTGGATTGGTGTATCAGGTTTCATCACCAAAGGATCCGGGGAAACTTCTGCAGAGGTTGGGCAGGTCAGGGCATGGTCTTGGAAGAATATCCAGGGGAACGATCTATCCAACAAGTTCAATGGACCTGCTTGAATGCCTTGCAGTGACCAAAGCAGCATCCAAAGGAGAACTGGAAAACCTCAAGGTCCAGGAGGCGCCGGTGGATGTTCTAGCCCAGTTCATAATTGGACTGACACTTGTTGAAGAAGGTCAGAATAAAAATGTGGTATGGGATCTGGTTCGCCGTGCCTATCCATACAGGAACTTAAGGAAAAATTTGATGGACCAGCTGATCAAGGTCATGGTCGAGAGACTTCCCGGTCCGACCCAACCACCCCCAAGGTTGTGGGAGGATGAGAAAGGCGGACTTCACCCCAGACGTAATACTAGGCAGGCTTTCTACCTGAATTGTGGGACCATTCCAAAGGAAACCACTTTCAAGGTGATCGAAAAGAACAAGAGGAAGGTCATTGGGACACTTTCCAGAGACTTCGGAGAGGCCCTCTATGAAAGGGATGTTATCCTACTCGGATCAAGATCATACAGGATCATAGGTTTCAAGGGACCTGCAATAATGGTTAGAGAAGATCCCGAATCTCAACCTACTGTTCCCAGATGGTCAGGTGAGGTGAATCCACGTCCCACCCACATATCCGACCATATTTACTCTCTTCTCAGGAATGGAGCCAAGCCGATGAGAAAAGGTTCCGACCAAGAGGTTAAGGTCGAACTCGACTCAAACGGACAAGCAGCTTTCCGCTCTCTTAGGTCCCATCTGGAATCCAGGAACATAATGCCAAAAAAGGGAGTTATCCCGGTAGAGGTGGTAAAGAAAGGCAGAGAAAGGATGCATTACATTTTCCACCTCCCCCTTGGAAGGCATGTTACTGAACCCCTTGGAAGAGTCCTTGCCTACGGCCTCAGAAGGAACCTTGGAGCGATGGTGGACCATATTGTGACAGATGATGGTTTTGCAATATCAACACCTGCAGGTCTGACCAAATTACAGATCCAGGAAGCTCTTTGCGTAGATGATTTCGAGGAATTGTCATGTGAGTTGATCCTGTCCTCCTCCATGTTCAGGACTCGGTTTTCACATATTCTGGCAAAATCGCTACTCGTTTTGACCAGGTTTCGTGGAAGGGATACAAGCTCAATATATCGAAGGAACCGTGTCAATTCCATAATGGATATGCTAATGAATGAATATTACTCGATTGGTGGTTGGGAGAAGGCAGAGGGTCCTATGGCAGGTCTTGTCTTACTTGGGAAAGAGGCAATTCAGGAGGTACTCAATGAGAAGATGGATCTTAATCGGTCCATGGAGTTACTCTCCTCTCTGGAAAAAGAGGAGATAAGACTGGAATTGGTTCCGTCAGGGAAGGATATTTCGATCCCGGGTAACAGCATCATATCCACCTGGAAGAGAGCCAAAACAAGAAGAAAGACCGAGGTGATCCCTTCAGAGACAAGGATGGAGAAAGATTCCTTCGATATCAGTTCTGTTCAGGGGGTCCTTGATCCGCTTAAGGAGATGATGGTCAACATAGTTGAGAAGCAGGAGATGGAGGGTATCCAGAACCAGAGGAATTTCCTTAGAGTTCCGATGGCTGTAAGCAATACCAAGGCGGTGGGTTCCAGGGTCCTTGAGATGACAAGAGAAGAGGTCATCAAGATCAGGGTCAATAACACGATCAGAGGAGAAAGACCGATAACAGCTTTGAAAGCTGTCCCATTTTTCAATCACCCATTCGATATAATGTCAAGATCCAGCAGGACAGATGTCACCATTCTCAGGTCTTTTGTGAAGGGAGGTACCATTAAACCTTTCAGGATCATGGGACAGGACCGACTGATCGAAGGTAGTTGGGAGGAAATCTACCTTTCACTTACTCCGGAAATTCCGGATATTTCCCCTAACCTGATGACCAGGTTGATGGTGAGGGGCCCCATAACCAGAAGTGAAATTGGCGCCCTATGTGGTATGAAAGGTGATGACCTAACTAACCTCATGGAGCAGTTCTTCACTTCCGGATATCTCCGTTCTTTCTCCGAAGAAGCAAGGTTTCACCTAGGAGCAAGACGGGGGATCCACTCTTCCGAGAAGGACCTGCAGATCTTGAAGACCCCGGAAATGCAATTGAACTCCCTGAAGGAATTCCTTAGACGTATGGGCCCTTTCGCCTTGGAAGAACTTTCTTTGATGTTCTCATGGCCTAAGGGGAGTCTTCCGAAAGGTCTTGTCCTGGGTGTCAAGACCGGTGAACTAATGGTTGGATCTGGACCCATTCCTCCTATGATATCATCTGAAGAAGGAAGCGATGAAGATCCTTTACCCATTTGGGTATGGAATAGTGATACTGACCCTTCGAGATACTACCTCAAGTTCAAGAGCAATGAGACCTCACCTTCAGGGTTCGACGGACCTTTTCGAAACGGGGACCCTGCCAAGGTCCTGACCGGGATCGATCAAAGGTGGATCGATAAGGAGAAGGTCAGGTCCACAATAACGAGTCATTTCACGATCACGGATTCAGATGGGGAACGTGCCACGTGGACGGTCCTAGAGAGAATGGACCGAATTTCTATCAGATCACTGGAGATAGAGGAATATTCGAGACTTGAGGACCTTTCAATTAGGATAGCCAGGTCAATATCTGTCTACAGAAGGATGGGTTACTCCGTCCTTCGTATCGAGAAGATAATGGGAGTACCATCCGGGGAAGCAGCTCCAAAAGCGCAGGAGCCATTTCTTTCCATAGGTTTCTTACCAATCAAGACCACCAAAGGATCGATGCTCCAGATATCCCCCCCTGTCAATGGAGATATTGACACCAGGGAGATGTTCGAAAATATGCTTATTCACCAGCATCTTCATCCTGGTCACCATCTTGACCATCCGCTTCAGGCAGTTGAACTTCTTGGAGGGATCTCAGATAGATGGGAGATCATTAGCAGGACTGGTTCCAAGAGGAATAAGAGACTTGGAGAGGCTGATACGTCTCGGGTCAAGGCCCTCCTGGAGGAAAATTGGGAATCAATGGTAACCTCTATTGAAGGAAATCACCCTCCATCTATAAAGGATTGGGATTCCCTTCTACTTGAAGGATATGAGGACATTTCCGATATCAAGGACCTATCCAAGAGGTTCGGTCTGGATATCGGTCTGATGGACCAGCCTGCTCTTACATGGTCCTTCAGGAGTGAGTTCGAACGTTTCAGGCAGATCCATCCTGTGAAGGAAATGACCATTCCCGATCATCTTTCTGGCCTTTTAGACCTTTCAAGGAAGAGGTCCATTGAGGATTGGAACAATTCTCTGAAAGCTTCAGGGAACCTCCATGGCGGTCAGGACCTTGTCGATCACGGTTTTGCTACGGAGGATCCCTGGGGTTCGATCATACCCATCGGAGATCCGTTGAATAATGGAAGGAAGGGGGGAGGAAAAAGGATCAAGGGCCTCCTCCAAAGGGCCTTGGTATTGAAATGTGCTCTATCCCTCGGGGCTTTCAGGATAGAAGACCTTCTGGAATATTCCCCCGGGATAGGAGATATTCCCTCGGTCAGGAGGATCCTTGCAGAATTGACAATTGAGCATCTTGTCATGTCAATGGATAGTGAGGGTGAGATAATCTACCATCTCCGCGATAAGGATGAAGGATATGACTCATTGAGAGATAGCATGAAAGAGGATGAATTCATCATTATATCACCTAAGGATCGGATGTGGAGGGTGGCATCATCATATTTACGCGGAATGATGACGAAGGGTCGGGGATATATTGTCCTTAAAGGGACCAGACCAGTAGCGCATCTCATTATGAGGAAGATGACAAAAGGACCGAGGCGTGAAGACGAATTCGATCAGAGCAACTCCATCGGTAAAAAGGAATATTGGTTGATAAAAAAGGCATGGCTTGATCCACGTATGCAGAGGGATGTGCTTATGAGAGGTATCCGAAAGCGGTTCTTTGAACTGGGTGTGGAGGTCATGTCCGAAGATGAGAAACTTAAGATCGAGGACCTTTATCGTGAGATGGATATCCGTGAGGAAAACCTTCTGGCGTGAGGATAACGGGATCATTATGCTCTTTTGGGGGAAATCCTTATTATATGATCATTGATTAACGGAACCACCGTCATTCATAGCAATGGGGCGATGAACCTGGAGTATGATACCTGATCCTTCTGGACCATGTCACATGCGAACGAAAGGTTAATATCGTCCTCTGAAGCTAAGAAGTCAAGCAGGAAGGCGATCTGATATGAGAACCGTTGAGTTTAGGAGAGCTACCGCAATAGCTATTGTTATGATCATGTCCTTCAGCGCCCTTGTGGGAATATCCCAGGCACTGAATCCCCTGAAGGGGAATGACTGGGATTTCGATCCGGATATGGATGGGTTGAACAATCTCGATGAGTTTGTAGCAGGGTCCGATCCCAACAACTGGGACACGGACGGCGATGGTCTTCCCGATGGATGGGAAGTTGACAATTCACTTGACCCCACGGATCCCGCAGATGCTGAGGATGATTTTGATTATTTCAGTGGTGAAGAGTTCGCCACCGGAACTCAGGTCGAGGTCCCTTATCTGAACTATGATGAATATTTCAGACTGGCTGGCGTTGACAGTGAGACCGGTGAGAACGTTTATAGGCCCACTGATCCCAACAACCCCGACACTGATGGTGACGGTATGCTTGATCCCGATGATTCCTGGCCCTGGGATTTCTCCAATGACGGGACTGGCGGCGGCGGTAGTGGCGGCCCCGATTCCGGTGGAGAAGGTAGTGGTCCGGCACAGGGAGGCGACGGTGATGGTGATGGAGACGGTAATGTGGACGACGATGGTGACGGGATAACCGACACTGACGAGATGGCCATGGGAACCGACTTCAACAACCCCGACACAGATGGTGATGGTCTCTGGGACAACGAGGAGTTGACCCTTGGTCTTGACCCCAATGACTGGGATACTGATAATGACATGCTTATCGACGGTGTCGAGACCGGTGGCGGTGACTCCACTGACGGACATCTCGTCGATTCCGACAATGACGGACTTCCGGATCCCTGGGAAGATAATGATAATGACGGCATCCTCAATATTGAGGAACAGGACATTGCTCTATGGTTGATAACGTGGTTGACCAGTCAGCAGGATGGTGGTGGCGGACTAGATCCCATTGTGACCTACATGGTTGCATATAGGTTCAGGCTCGACCCCAACTCAAATGACACAGATGGTGATGATATCTCCGATGATAAGGAGACACAGGCATACGGGCCAGGGCCGATCAACAAGAACTCAAGGTCCGAATATGGATATCATCAGGTGACTAATGCCACCAGTCAGGGAAATTGGAAACCTGACAGGTGGAATACGGATCACGATCTGTCAAACCCTTCTTCCGGATTCTCAAAGTGGACCATGAACCAGTATTCATGGTGGACCTATTGGATGGACAAGTCCTACAAGCTGGGGTCCCTCTGGTTCGATCCCAACGAGATCGGATATAATGTTGTTCTCTTCAACATCAATCCTTGGCTCCTCTGGTATTGGGGCTGGGGAACATACTACCTCCAGATGGGATGGACAGCAGAGGACTTCGCCAGGATCTTCATGCATCAGGATACCTACATCAATACCTATCCTCCTGGAGCCGCCATTACATGGGATGACGCACTTGGATGGCAGGAGAGAGGCCCTGCAACCACCGATCCCAAAAGGTACAGGTGGAACATGTATGACCTGAATCCCGCAAACGATGATACTGATGGTGATAGGATGGAAGATGACTGGGATCCCAGGCCTTCCATTCCTGATGACAGACTTGATACGGCAATAGCCCTGCAAAGGATCGGATACCCACAACCTGGTGGCGATACCCAATGGTATTATCCCGAATTCGGGTCTGGAACCCAGTTCCCTGTATCAGCACTTCTTGCTCCTACTATGAATAACTTCGATGGGAACACAGGCCAATTCCTCCATGACTACTACGGCTTCCCATACAGAATAATCGATTCTACCATGAACAAGGGAATGTCCCTTTACATGGAGATCATTGTGGGAATAGAGGAAGGCCAACCTGGGTCAGAATTCTTCCAACGGGCGTTCTACCACTATTTGAACGTCTCGATCTCCTTCCATAATGCATCCATAGATGTGCCTCCCGAGGCCTTCAATGGATGGGAAGGTCCTTCGGACAATGTATCATATGATGTGGATGATGATGTGGATGGTGACGGCATACCAAGGGCTGGTGATGTTGATATGGCTGGGAATTGGGTCTATTCTCCGGAGGGGGCCCAATATCCGATGTTCGCTTTGACATTGGCAGACCTTAACCCGGATGCCATTCCAAAGGAGCTGAAGTTCGATCCCTTCAACCCGGCAACATATGTGATCAACGGATTCGGTCCTTGGCCAGGTCCTGACGATCCATATTATGATGTCAACACTGGAAAGGGACACAGTGGTATGATGTTGCCATTCATCAACATCTCCAACTATCCGGACCCCAACGCGCTTTGGGACGGAGGCACGAACTGGCTTTATTGGTCAACCATGACCTTCTACACCATCGGGTTCCACTTCATGGTGCCCGAGGGTGTGATGGCCGGGTTCGTGGCTGCTGATATGATAATAGACACCGATCAGAACATCCACGTTGAGGAATCACTTGATGCCTTCACTGGATACCCCTATGTCACCTATTGATCAAGGGTAAGTGATCGGATAGGGAGGCTTTGGCCTCCCTTTTTTTTTTGAAATGATATTCAATTTTTTTCAAGGAATGAGTTTTCATATCAGGTATGTTCGATCAAGATCACGGTTCCTTGTACACTAGTATATATAAATAGTAATAGTATGATTCCATCCAGCCGTTCAGCATGGATACCCCAATACCGGAGGAGTTTTTATGTTCAGATCCAAATGGAGAATCCTTCCAATCATATGGATCCTTGCAGTATCATCCATCTCTCTATTCGTCCAGCCTGCAGAAGGTGGAGAACCAATATTCAGGACGAATTCATTGGTGAACTGGGAGGAAGAACTGAGGACCTTCAATCAGGTCCCCACTGACATCCTGACGGATGATGATGGAAGGATATATGTTGCGTTTCAGAGTGGAATGAACTGGATGCCGATGAACCCGTATGTCTCCCATTCGGATGACAGCGGTGCGACCTGGTCGCGGGCATTCAGGGTTGATGATGTATTGAAGGATGGAAACCAGACGAACGATGAGACCGCTCAAGCAAATCCCAGGATGGCACTTGCTCCGAATGGTACACTTTACGTCGTCTGGAATGATAACAGGGATTTCACTCATACACAGCAGATCAGGATCGCCTGGTCCGAAGATGGTGAGAACTTTTCAAGGTCCGTCAGGATCGATCCTCTTAAACGGTATCCAACGTACGATGCAAGGAATCCAAGCATTGAGATAAATGATAAGGGCAGGATGGTAGTATTGTGGGAGGATAAGAACGCATCCGGATCTTACTGGAACATCTATAGCTCATATTCGGACGACGGAGGTTCAACTTGGTCTCAGATGGTAAGGGTCAACACTGACAGTATGGTCCATCGACAGCATGATTATTGTCGTATGGCCATGTGGGAGGATGATGTATACGTAACCTGGCATGATGATAGGGGAGATGGACAGTTCAGACCATACCTTGCTGTTTCACACAATGGAGGAGAGACATACAAATCCGAGGTGGACCTTTCAGACGACCTCGAACTCTATAATTCTAGACAATGGCCCTCACCCGCAGTTGATGATGCCGGGAACATCTATGTCACTTGGAGGGACAAAAGGTCCGGTTTTGATGAGATCTGGTTCACTCGGTCCTTGGATGGGGGAGCAACCTTTTCAGATAATAGGAAGATCGCAATTGTTCCCGAGGAATCAGAGGATTGGTATCCATCTACCGCCGCGAGGTTGGATGGAGTAGTATCGGTTGCCTTCCAGAGGAGAGTACCAACAAAGGAATCCAAGGACGAAGGAGAGATATTCTACATCAACTCCACAGATCATGGTAACACATGGAATAAATTGATGAGGGTTGATGATACGGATACAAAGTGGAATGACATTACTGCTCAAACCAACCCCGTATTAGCGTTCGATGGTTCTGGAAGGGCACTTGTTGCTTGGGCGGATGAAAGAAATGGTGACAGGAACAACTACTATGCAGATGTCTGGTTCTCAAGGCACAGTGGTGACCTTTCAGGTCCAAATCATGAACCTGTGATCTATGATGAATCATTTGTGGGAAACTTCTCCTTCAATCCAGAACTTGGATCTCCGGTATCACCTTTCTTCTTCAGATGTAATTACTCCGATGAGGATAACGACAGGCCAATGATCGGATATCCAAGGGTCCATATCTTCAATGATGAAGCCGGGACGGACCCACTTATTTCCCCATTTACAATGAAAAAAGAGGAACCTGGGGATTATGATTACATCGATGGGGCACTCTATACAGCACAGGCCTCCCTTCCCTCATCAGGTGGTAGACTTTATTACAGGATCGAAGTGGTTGAAGAAAGGGATCCAGATCCTGTATTTTCCCCTATATTCAAGGGTCCCATGATAGACGCAGGTCCTCCCGCCATCACAATAATCTCACCTACAGGAAACACCTGGTTGTCGGATAAATTGTTAAAGTTCAGGGCACGTATCGTGGACCCGGAAGGAGGTTTTATTGAAGCGGGTTCCATAAAACTCAGAAAATCCGTTACAGGACCTGATAATCTGGACAAGGGGATCCCGGTGAACACCCTAGAGAAGATAGATAACAATACATTCATCGGAGAGATCGATGTAAGGCTTGAGGATGGGATGGAGAATTATATCCAGTTCGAGGCCAAGGACAAGGTCAAGAATATTGGAGGATCCGAGATCCTGAACATATGGATAGATTCCTCTGCCCCTTATTACAGCGGACTTGGACCACGGAGTACCCAGATATATGAAAGGGTCAACTGTACAATTGACTGGATGGATCATGTTCAGGGATCGACCAAACCCTCGACCGGAGTCGATATTTCTTCGATAATGTACTCCTACAGGACAACATCCGGTCCCTACTCTGATTGGCTGGTCCCTGATGGTATCAAGGAGCTTGCCAATGATTCCTACAGAGCTTGGGTGGAACTTGATTTCGAGAACAAGGGCATATACAATTTCATCAGATGGAAAGCTTCAGACAAAATTGGGAATCTGAGGTATACACATGATGATCCAGACAATCCAAACGGAGGAGTGGAGTTAAAGATCAATGTGAGGAAACCTGACAATTATCCGCCCCAGTTCAGGGGACAAGCTTTCCCGATTGTTGTATATTCCTCCACACCACACTTCTTCTGGGATCCGGCTTTCGATGAGGAGAATGATATTGTAACCTACAAGGTCATGGTCCTGAAGAACGATCTCCCCTATATCAACTGGAAGAATGTTGGTGAGAGGACATTTTTTGATGTTGAGGATAGAGATAAACTTGAACCGGACTGGTATATTCTGAGGATCAATTCTACTGATGGAAATGGATTCGATCTTTACGACCATTCATTCAGGATAATTGATACGGGGACTCCGCCTCCTGAGGATATACCAGGGGTCCCATCCTTCTATACCTCTGATCCGGAGTATTCAATAGAATGGGAGGATACTCCGAGCTGGGCATACATGAATATCACATATTGGTTGAGGATCGGAACAAGGGACTGGGGAGGTGATGTACTTGAATGGACCCCTGTGGGACCAGACCCGTTATACCAACTGCAGAACCTTGACCTTGGAGTCGGAATATATTCCGTCCAGTTCATGGCAGAGAACAATGGTAATTTCTCGAGAGTGACCCAGACAAGGTTGAAAGTCAACGATTACGATATCGAACCCAGAGGTCCCAAGGATGTATACAAAGCATACAGGGGCCGCGGGGGTGGAGTGAGGGTGGACCTGTTCAACTGGGCGGAATATCAGGATAATGTGACCATTCGTGTCTCTGGTGATATAATTGATAGAAGATGGGCTTATATCGATTCGGACCAGATCACGGTTGGATCGGACAAAATCTTAACGGTTCCGGATCCTGTTCCTCTGATGATCACCGTATTCCCTCCCAAAGATGCGAAGAAAGGGACCTATACAATAACTCTCACTCTAATTTCCGAGGATGGTGAGACTGAAGTCGTATTGGATAATATCACAGTAAAGGTCACTGACAAGGACCAGGAGGGTATCGGAGGTGAGATAACAGATACTCTATATGGATTGATCACCGATGTACTACCATTCCTCAAACCCCTGTCACCTGACCTGATATCCCTTCTGTTCCTGTTGTTCATGATCATAATCGTATCGATCCTGGCAGGATTGGGGATCATCTTGTACAGGACAAAAGGGATGTCCAATTCAGATGAGGATCCCTATGCAGAGCAAAGACGATTGTACAAAGAACTATACGGAACTGAACCCACTGAAGAGCAGCTTGAGGAAATGAAGAGCGGATCTGTCGTGGAGGATGTTCTAGATGGCATAGGTGAGGGCAAGGTCATTGCCGGGAAGGATTTCGATGAAAGCTTCCTTGATTCCGAGAGAAAGATGACAAAAGAGGAGGAGGAATGAGATCTTACATTTCCATCCCTCTCCCGTATAAATTATAAATAGAGATGTGATCGATCGCAATGAAGCCCTGATAGGGAACATTCTCTCGAGGAAAGGTTGGCCAATGGCTGTAAAAAGGAGAGGAAAGGGAACCCGTAGCAAGGGAAAAAAGGATACTGAACAGATCAGGTCTTTGGACAAATTCATTGTTTCTGAACCAGAAGAACAGGAACAGATGAAAGATGTGTCAGGATCAAATAAAGAGGAACAGTCCACGGGATCGAACAATGATGACATAGAGTGTTCGACCGAAAACGAAGTGAAGCAGGTTCCTGGAAAAAGCGATACAAATTCTAAAACACGGTCCAGTAATCTTTCACTTATTGAAAGGTCCGAGAGGAGGAGGACTGTAGAAGATCCCACCAAAGAGCCTTGCGTAAGTGGGATTGAGTTGAAAAAAAGGATACCTGTGACCCTTCCAGGATCTAGCTATGATATACCCGGAGTGGATATAAAAGCGGAGGAAGCGGGATCCTACCTTGCTGAGCTCAGATCGTTCGTTACCAAGAAGAGAGAGATCGTGTTATATTTCCATAATGATATGGATGGACTCAACGGTGCTCTTCTAATGAACCGGATGATCACTGAATGGTCCTTGAAGGACCTGATAATTCACGCCTCCCCATTGGAATACACCGAACTTAATTTGATAGAGCCTGACGAGAATATTTGCTATATTTTCATAGATATGGATACCACCATGAAGGGAGATAATGTATTCCGGATCGACCATCATGCCGAGGAAAGGAACATCAAGGTGCTCGATAAAAGGACCTTCCTCCTCTCACCTCCAGAAAAGGACTATGACTATCCCTCATCGGCCACAGCTCTTTGTGGATATCTTACCTATATATCGGGTGGTGGGGACCTTTCTTTCTTTGAATATCTGGGTAAGGGAACATGGCATAAGGATCCATATTCGCGTCTCCTGATCCTCTTAGCATCAGTTTGTGACAATCTCTGGCATCTCAACTTCCTAATAGACATACCCATGAAACGATGGGTTCCAGACCCCGAAGAGGAGAAATATCTTGTTCTGGTATCAATCTCTGCATCAATTATACTCGGGGATGATGATAAGAGGAATGATCTTGTCACTAGTTTTTTCAAACCTGAGGTTACACCAGATGATTATCTTGGCGCCCTTTGCGGGGCAATTACAGGTGCTCAGAACGTTCTCGATTTTGCTGACACCGTATCGAAAGAGGCTGAAGCATTCTACAACAGGATATTCTTCAATTTGACCGATTCCATTGACAAAACCCTTTCCGATTGGGAAAGGGATAAGAAGCTCTGGAAGGAACTGGACGACTCAATGCCCATCGATATGAAGGGAAACAGGGAGAAAATGAAGGAACTGCTAAGCACGAAAGGGGACTTGAGGGAAGAACACTGGAGAAGGATCGAGTTCTACGGAAAGGAACTCGACAACCTGGAGGCCAAGATAAAGGTGGAGGAGAGAAAACTTCTGAGGCTCAGAGCTGCCAAGAAGATGTTTTCAACAGAGAAGGGTCCTCGATTATGTGTTGTGATCCCCAAGCAGAGCTCGAAGCAGATCAAAGGGATCATAGCCTCCCTGCTCTACTATAAAGGATGGAAGAACATCGTAATAGAAGAGAGGGATTCAGAGGCTGCCTGGGGTGCAAGAGGATTTTCCAAGGAGACCATCAATGGATACTTCTCAAATCTTTCACTTGGATATGCAGAATTGAAGGACTATCTTCTTCTTGAGAAGGTTTACAAGGACCTTCCAGATGTATTCAGGAGGACCGTCAATATATCCAAGAACATTTCCTTCTACAAGACTTACGAGGGAGGTATGGGGGGAAGGGGTTACATCTATGGAGGATCCCTGAGAGGAAAGGTACCATGGATGTTCTCACTCTTAGAGGAATCAGGAGCTCTGGAGGAAAAGGTCAAGGAGCTGATAGAGCACAAGGAACTGGGAAATGCCCTTCAGGGATTGACCGAGGGCCAGTCAAATGTGTCGACAGCTCAGGCTCTGAGGGCCAAGTTCAAGTCAACGGGATGGCTTGTTGTCTCACCTATACCCGGTAAGGATGGAGCGGATATCCTTCTGGGCAACTTCAAATTGGGCATCCTTCATCTTGTGGGTTATAATGAAAGATTCCAGATAGGTCTTCAGTTCCAGGAACCTGTCGTTCACATGGACCACGGCAGGTTCGATGTTGCTGATTAGAGAAGACCCGGCTTCATATTGGTCGAATTCGATGAATTGACCCCTCATTATGGAAACAGTAATTAGGCTTGGAATTGATATTCGAAGTGGGTATAGAGGCCCTTGATCCTTAAAAGAGAGGTGATTCTTATCAAGACAAAGAGATCTCTTCTTGCATCTATCGTAATATTTTCAATACTTTCATCTACATTCTCTATTATAACAGGATTGCCTTTTGAAAATTCTTCGATTATTGCATCTATTAATGATCTCCCCCTCTTTTCTGAAGGGAATGGCACAGAAGAAAACCCTTATCTTATCTCAAATGTCACAGAACTCCAGAATATGAAAAACGACATCTACGCCCACTACGAACTTAAAAACGATATAGATGCATTCGAGACCAGGACCTGGAATGGTGGAAAGGGATTCGAACCAATTGTTCCGGATCAGTCCGAAGGAAACGGAGTAGGAGGATCAAAGTTCTTCGGAGGAACGCTTGAAGGAAATGGATATTCGATAAATAGTCTCTATATTAAAAGCACCGAAGAAGAGGGAGCAAGTTTTTTGGGATTGACGATGCGATGCAGGATAGCCAACGTGTCATTGGAAGATTGCAACATCACAGGATCGGACATGGTTGGAGGATTTTCAGGAATAACTTTTCCTGAGATTACTTTTTTCGAGAATTGTCGTGTTTCCGGCATTATATCCGGTCAAATGTTTATTGGAGGGATTGCCGGTCATTCAAATGGTGGTAATTTTATCAAATGTTCAGCCAATGTAACCATATCAGGAAGTTATTCTATAGGTGGTATTGTTGGAGACATTGACAAGGGAAGTATTATCGATTGCTATTCAACAGGTTCCTTTACCGGAACCTCTGAAATTGGTGGAATATTGGGACATCAGGAGGGGTCTGATATAAGGAATTCATATTACAATGTGAACAATACTTTGATCAATGGAAGATATCAACTGATACCATATGGGATATACGAATCCCAATTCAATGATTGGATGGAAAATGATCTCAACTTGAATATCAACGATTATTTTTCATTCGATACAACATCTGGCAATTATGAGATCTCTTCAACTATGGACATTAAAAATATTCTACCATTTGCTGTCGATCCATCACTTGGGTTCATACAGACCTCTGATATTGACATGAAAAATGAAGTAGGGTTATTCATTCCAATAATGCTTGCTGACTATGATGGGGCTTTCCACAAGATCAGAAATATGAATCTCTTGGAAAACTCCAACCAATGTCTTGGTTTTTTCGGCTTGGTAGGAGAATATGGCAACAGGACTGTGATCTCAAATGTTGTTTTCCAAAATGCATCTGTCAAGAAATCCCTCTCCTACGGGTTCTCCGGGGCTATTGGTTATCTCAATATAGGAAGCAAGCTTGAGAATATTACCACCGATGGGAGCTTCAGGGGGTATTATTGTGGGGGTTTGCTTGGTTTCAATTGGTTTGGTGTCATACGGAATTGCTCATCTTCAGGTGATATAAACGGGAATGTTGCAGGAGGATTAATCGGACAAAACTATGGAGGATTTATTTCCGATTGTTGTTTCACTGGTGAAGTCTGGTCCGAAGAAGATGGTGGAGGTTTTTCAGGATCATTGTATTATTCCTCCGGTATCAGTCATTGCTATGTTTCAGCTGATGTTAGAGGAAACGGAAACAAAGGAGCTTTCACTGGAATTGCGTATGAAACGGGATTCAACTCATGCTTCTGGGATGATGGCCGCATTGGACCCTCATACGGCGTTGGATTCGATAAATCGGATCCTAAAGGATTGAGAATGGCACCAGGAAAGATCATGAAAGAGGAATTGACCTATGCAGAAAATGGGTGGGATTTCGATCTCATTTGGGATATTGCAGAAGGTCATTCATACCCTTTCCTCAAGTGCTTCTATGAGACTCCGAGGATCCTTACAACTGAGATAAGATCAGAAGCTGTGGAAGGGATTCTATTTTCGGATCAGTTGGACTTCGATCTCTATATGGATCTCCCCAGGGCCCATAATATGCCCTCTTTTTCTGTTTCATCAAACAAAGATTTCCTGTCAATAAACCAAGAGGGTGTGATTTCCGGAATCCCGGATGATTCTGATATTGGAACATGCTGGGTCAATGTCATTTTGGAGGATCTTTGTGGATATTCTGATTCGAGGAATTTCACAATTGAGGTCCCCAACATCAATGATTCTCCGATGATCTTTACAGGATCCCTACCGGATGCGATCGAGGACCTTCCGTATTCAATGATCATCAACGGAATGGATATCGATCCCACCAATGATCCTCTCACCTGGTCCTTGAGATCCGATGTGGGTTTCCTTTCAATCGATCCTGCCACGGGGAACCTCTCGGGAATCCCCAGAAACGATGATGTTGGAGTTTGGTGGGTGGTTGTAAATGTTTCAGATGGAAACGGAGGGTTCGATGAGGTGAACCTATCTCTGGAGGTCCTGAATATAAATGATGATCCTAGGATCCTGCCCTTCGAGATTGGTGAGGTCCTGGAGGATGAGGAGTTCCTGTTGGATCTGGATGCCATGGATGTTGATCCTACCAGGGATGTCCTTGAATGGTCCTTATCCACCAATGCCTCTTTTCTGGACATCGATCCTTATTCAGGTTTGTTATACGGGACTCCCACAAATGATGATGTCGGAACCTGGGAGGTGAACATCTCGGTCGAGGATGAAAACAGTGGTATGGATTTCATCGTCTTCGATCTGAATGTATTGAATGTTAATGACGCCCCCGTATGTCAAATGGTTTGGCTAGGTCAGCAATGCAATGAGGATAGTAATGGTACATTGGTCTATCTGGATCAGTTCTTCGTGGATGTCGACGGGGACACTCTGACTTACCATTACGATCCCGATGAGAATGTAACCGTGGAGATCGAAAATGGTTACGCAACATTGATCACCGATCCGGACTGGTCGGGTGTTGCAAGATTCGAATTCAATGGGTCGGACGGAGAGCTCTGGGATGTTCTGATATTCATACTGGAAGTCAAACCGGTCAATGATGCTCCGACCGATGCCCGGATAATATCTGAATCGAAATATGTTGAAGGACAGGACCAGATCGTCAACTCATCTGCAGTTGATGTGGACCTCCCATACGGAGACGAACTGACATTCAAATGGTCCTCGAACATCACAGGAGAGATCGGAGAGGGCCAGTCGATCAACTTGTCACTTCCTGCCGGTCACCATCTGATCACGCTATTGGTCATCGACAGCGAGGGATCATCAACGGAAACAAGCGTGGAGGTCCTGATCGAACCCGCCGGGAGGACCGATGACAATGAAGATGAGGGTAAGTATAGTGTAATGACAATTATTGTGATAATAATAGCAGTGATATTGCTTGCATTGATTTGTATTGTTTTCGTTTTCACAATATTTAGGAAAAACAAAGAAAAGTCTATCAGGGAAAATGATCCAATGGACGTTGCTCCCGACATTATTCTATTTGAAGAAAGAAAATGATCGAAAAACGATGGAGATATGATTCATTCTCCTTCACTAATAGCCAATTCGATATCCGATTTGGCAGCTTCTTTCAGTTTCTGATATCTTCTTTTCTTTGTCCTTTACATTCTTTTCTACTATTGACGACAATATATCAAAGCTCAAGATCCTCCATGTCAGTTTCGCTTCTTCCGGGAGCAATGACCTCTACCTCTTCCACTACATAGGGGTCTGTTCTTTCATCCATCTGATGTTTTCTATCATCCCTGTCAAGCCAATCTTTGATCTTATCCTGGATCTCAGGATCATGGGTACTTTCCTTGAGTTGAAGATATGCATGCATCCAGATCAGCTGGGATAGGGCTGATGTGAATACCACCCCCACTCCAAGTAAAAGCAGTCCTGAAATGGACAGAACTCCTGTTATTATAGAAAGCAGAAAGAGCTTCCACCAATTTCCTTTCGCAAGTGTACCCGCTTCAGAGAGGGAATCGATAACACCCAGATCCTGGTCTACAATCACGTATGTGTAAAGCACATATTTGATAGAGAAGTAGATGCCAGGTATTATCAGAAGGATCAATCCGATAACAATAAGCAGGGTATAGAGAATGGAAGCTCCGAATATTTTCAACCAGGTACCAACATCCGGAAAAACTCCGGCTTCGTTGATGCTCTTGTAGTGGATGTTAAATCCCATCTTAAGGAATAACATCTGGCCGAAAGCACTGACACCTGACCTGATGAGTGTGAACGGCAATCCGAGAATGATAGTGGAACCGGTAAGGAGGGTTTCAACTAATCCTATGGCCACGCTGATTCCGGAGAACAACAGCAGTATACCCATCAAGGACCAAGGTTTTACCTTGAAGGTTCCCCATGCCGATGAGAAAGCCGCTCCAATCGAGAAATATGCCACTTATCCTCACACCCAGTATATATTACTATTTTCAAATAAATAATTCTGGGTGGTCAGGCTTCTTCAAGGTAGTAGAAGATCGTAAGGGAATTCCATCCTTCCGAAACGAATCCTGTGCATTCGGACCTGAACCAGTGGAAATCATCGGAATGCAATGATTTGATCTCCACCGTCAGGTCCTGATCGGTTTCCATATGGAGAAATACATCTATAGTATGTAGTTGGGAAGTGCTATCAAAATCCTTGTTCCTGAAATAAGAGGGTTCAGGGTCCTCGATCTTCTTTTCCACATCGATATCATATTTCAATGTGATATTCAGGTAGTCGATCCCATCGATTTCCTCAATGGACCATCCATTCCTATCCGCAAGCTTATCAGAGATCCTGGCGGTCCTGATATCATCGTTCTTGAACCCGTATATGGGGGCTGGTATCAGGATGTATCCTTCATTATAGAGCTGGACTCCTGTGACCTTTATTGATGCTTCTTGCTCATCCCCTGTCCTATTATAAAGGCAACCGGATGTCAGCAGTATAAATGAGATGATGGCAAATGCCGTCAGAGCAACCTTCATCATATTGATATCGACCTTATTATAATATAAATGAGGGACCTTGAACGGGCCCCTCACCGAGATCCGATCAGAGATCAGATAGGTTCATTCTTCTGTCTATAGGCAATGACAGCAAGAGTTATCAGAAGGACCAATGCAACGAATATCACGATCCTCCAGTTTACCTCCACATCCTCCTTGGGGGTCTTGCCTAAAACAACATTGTACCATATACCGACGTTATCATAGTCATCTGTTTCCTTCACATTGTTATATGGGTCCACCAGGACCTCAAATGTGTGGAAATCGTTCTCGGTTATATTGTTGCCAGTTGTATTGAAGGAGATCCTTACAGAACCTAGGCCTCCCTGTGGGATGTGATCGATCACACCTTCAGCTACTACCTTGCCATCTATCCTTAGGGATACGTTCACATTGGAAGCGTCCCTGTACAGGGATTTGACAGTGATGTTCGCATCAACTGTCTTGTTCATCACAAGGTCATCAAGTCTTCTATTTGAGAGCTTCAGGTATTCAGGAGGCAGGATCAGATTTGATCTTCTGACCTCGAACTTGATATCTTTCTTGACCACGTCACCCTGCCTGTTCTTGCCAGTAAAGGTTAGGGTCAGGCTTTCCCGGAACAGCTGATCATCCGGATCCACCTGTGGTGTATCTATGGTTATAGCATACATCCTCTGACCTCTGGGTGTCAGTGAAGCGTTTTCACCTGCTGATGGGAATTCATCCGATCCCTCCCACTGAATGGTCCAATCCGACACCTCCCCTGGTTTCGGGCTCATAGCGACGTTGACAACATCCTCTCCTGAACCCAGGTTCCTTACTGTAAGATTCAGTATCCTTCTCTCATTGTACCCGACCCCCACCACATCCGGAAGGTCGAATTTAAGATCGAACCTGTATGATGGTGGTGTATAGATCTGGAGTTGGAAGGTGTTAGTTGACCCCTCAACAGAATCTCCTTTGAAGATAATGGAATTGGTGAAAGAGGGTTCTTTCGGTGTTGTAATGTTGACCTGCCTAACGATCCTCTCACCGATCTCCAGATCGATCGATGTGCTATCTGGAAGGTCTGTGATCCACCCTTCGGGTTTCTCGGAGTTTGCAACGGATACGGTAATGGGTTCATTCCCCACATTTTCGATGTAGTATCTCAAGATCACAGTAGAGCTCGGTCCCATCTCCACTTCGTGCTCTTCGTCGTTGATCAGGTCGATATCAAATGAATAGTCCTTGTTCTTAACGAACTCCAGGGAGAAGTCCTGGGGACCCGAGTTCTCATACACCGGGACCATAGAAGAGATACTATAGGTCATATCCATTCCATATTCAAATGAGACCATGGATGAAGTAGTTCTATAATCGTAGTAGGGAAGGTCCACCCGGAATGAGTTCCCATTGTAACTTGTGATTATAGCCCCCCTCCCCTCAGCATAGAATTCGATCTCACCTTCCTCTCCGGGGATCTGGTAATTGATCGTTCCATCGGTATCCCTGAAGAAAACGGTTCCAGTATACCTTCCAGCTCCAACTGCGAACCACTGCTGATCGAGGAGATCCTCTCCCATATCAACATTGATCTCGTTGAGATAACCAGCCACTGGTTGACCTCCAGAATACTTTAGCCCGTAGACTTCATAATATCCAATCGGGAGTTGCAATGAGAAGGATCCATCCGTTCCGGTAGTGACGAAATACTTGGACCCGTCATCCTCTGTGAAAGTCAGGTCCATACCGGAATATCCCTTTTCATCTTCATCAACGATCTCATCCCTGTTCAGATCAAGGAAAAGTGTTCCCTCAACAGTTACTTCATTGGGAAGAACTGCAATATCCCTGAATGCAAGAGGATCATCCAGAAGGTCGAAGACCCTAAGGTCTTCCCTTGGCATGGATTGATATCCTTCGATGGTCACTGTGACCTCTAATCTATCAATAGGGACCAGAGCTTTATAATCACCTGCATCATTGGCAATGACCTTCAGCGGTGGAAGGTCCTTGTTCAATGGATTGAGGGTTATATTGGCGAATGGGATCCTCTCGGTTTCCTGGATCGTCTTGTCGTCATTGATATCATGATATACAGCACCTTGAAGGCCCAGGAACTTCTCCGGTTCGATCTCCAATCCGTAAACAGGTTCGGGGATGGAAATATTCTCATCATAGAGGTATTGTATCAGGTAACCACCATTTCCGGAGTTCTCCTCTGTCTGGAAACTGTAGATCACATTGTAATCACCAGAGAACAGGAACAGGGAGAAATGGCCGGAAGCACCGATGCCTGTGGATATCCAACGACCACTTTCATCCTCGAAGAATATGTTCGAGTCCTTCACATTATCGAAAGCTGGAACTATATCCCCCTCGACGGAAATAGCTTCGATCATCTCGTATATATCCTCACCGAGATCATTATCAAAGGAAACCACATCCCAGAACATATAATGGGCTGCGATCCTGTCTCTATGGGCTTCCAGGATATAATCTCCTAATGGTACTATGAATTCAAATCTTCCATTGAAATCTGTAGTATAAGATTCCAGTGTGATCCTTTCTCCCTTGATGGGTAGAAGGTTAACCGACATCTCCGCAGGATATCTTTTGAGTTCATTTTCAGTAAGGAAGAAGGTACCCTTCATCTCTATCAGGTGTTCCGTTTTAAGAACCACCATTTGGGTGTCCTGCCCCGGTTCGATCTTAATGATCTGGTTGAGGGATAAAATGTGTTTCAGACCGTTGGAGAAGTAATCATCTCCACCCTGGAAGATGTATTCTCCAGGGATGGCCTCAAGGTAGACCTTGCCTTCCTCATCAGTTATGTAGCTCCACTGTTGATCACCAATGTGGGCCTCACCGGATATCAGCCTTACCTCGAATTCATTGAGAGAGATATTCTTGATCCCATCATTTCCATAGTAGCTGTAGAATACATCCAGTTCCACCATCTTGTTCTTGGCAGAAAGCATGAGGTTGATATCATCTATTCCCAGGTTGACGTTCTCGGCTGTGTCCTCCACTGATAATTCCCGTGTGAAGTCATCATAACCAGTCACCTGGACCTCGACCTGGTAATCCGCAGGGGTACCTCAAGCGCATATACACCATCCGAATCGGTCTTTGCCCTGATGGTTCCATTCTGGTATTTGAAGAGGACAACCACACTTTCCAGACCCAACTCAATGGGAAGATCCGGGGATTCTTCAGGGTCGATATCCGCACTGAACCTACCGTTCCCATCCTTGTCCCAGAAAACCCTTCCACTCACATTCACCGTCTTGGGAGTCCAGATGTCAAGTTCTACATCGCTTATTGCTCCAGGATCTTCAAGTTGCTGCATGTGATAATAGGAAACATTGGATGTGGTCCTATTGTCAACTATCACATTGTAAGAGTCTTTGGGGAGGTATATCGAATATTCACCACCAATGTTCGAGTAGGAGTGTCCAATAAGTCCCTTACCGGGCCTTATGAATTTGATCTCTGTAGAGTTGTGTGGGTTATCCACCAACTTGGTCAAGGTACCACTAATCCTGAACCCGGGTTCAAGAGATGCAGCAACCAGAGAATCATCATTCCAAGAGAGGAATACCTTACCCATGTAAGCATAGACGGAATCCCTCTCAACGGAGTAGACCTGAATGTCGTAATCTCCGATGGGTAGGAAGAACTCTGCTTCACCGCTTTCATCGGTTGTCTCCGTCCAAATATTAGTAGAATTGTTACGAAGAATAACAGACACAACAGCACCAGGCACGAGTTTTCCGATGCTGCTTCCCGATACCTGGCCTCCCTGGTATCTTGTCCTGACGGTCAGACTTCCACCCGGAATGAGGGTTATGTTGTAAGTCAGGGAATCGGCTTGACCAATGGAGAAGCTGATCGGTGTGTGATAGTAAAGTTCATTGTCAAAGACCAGATCATATATCCCTGGGAAGACCTCTTTAATGGAATATTCTCCCTTGAGAATTGACCGGAATCTCTGTCCTACCACCATCCTGACCGATCAGAATAAGCGTGGAGTTGGAAGCGACCTCTCCATTGATGTACCTTACCGTTCCATTTATTTCGGTGCGGTCAAGTCTGATATCCCTGGTCCCGGTGGTCTGAGTATCGATGATGAAGCTCGATAGAAGGGTCTCGGACATTGTTCCCAGATCATAGTGGACATCATAAGTTCCAACTACAAGATCGGAGAACCTGTATTGGCCTGTCTCATCAAGGTCATAAGGACCATAGGTGAGGGTTTCTCGGTCTTTGTGGATAAAGGTGATCGATCCCTTTGACAGCAGTGTATCGGTCCCATCTGTAAAACTGGAATCATCATTTGTGTCCCAGTATACTTTACCTGTCATGGTGACCCCGCTTACAATAAAGTCCTTTTCCAGCCTACCATCATCAACCAATCTCATTGCAAGGTCATCTGAGACCTTGAACGAGGTGGTATTAATGGCATTCATCGGTTGGCCCGTGGATTGATCCACCTGGAACTGGTAGAGCTTATCATATTCGTTCACCAGTTCTCCGGTAGAGACAACGATGGTGACATCTCCGGGAGGAGCGATGAGCTCATAGTCCCCATTTGGACCTGTGATGTCACTACCGTGCGGTATTCCGAAATCATCCAAAATGGTGACTCTCACATTTGGAACTCCGATCCCCCTTTCGGTTCTCACCTTTCCACTCAGAGTTGCTCCATGGTAGTACTTGAGGTAACTTGTTCCCTGGCCAAGACCAGATTTGATATCCCCGCCCTTCTCATAATAGAGGTCCAGAGCTTCAGGGGAGTTCATGGCCTCGTAATCGTCAGGGAATGTTGCATTACCATCATCTTTGGTAGAGTAGTACATTGTCCTGTAGACCAGTTTGAAGTGGCTCATATTCCATCCTTGCATTGCTGGCATCCTTTGTAGGTCCCCGGATATTGACGGAACTGCCTTTCCATCGTTCACAGCACCCACATCATCGGGACCCCATCCGATATAGGTCTTGTAGAACATGGAGTTATAGAACTGTTCAGTGTAGAACATCTCATAATTTGTTATCCTGAACTTATATCCCAGTCTATTGGACTCCTCCTCTGCTTTGTCCATGGAGATCGGGTTGTCCGGATAATCGGTCCAGACCGGGTCCTGATTGGATCCTCTGGAATTTTCCTGTGCAAATACCTTGTATTCTAGATAATCGTCTACACTCCTATCTGCTAATGTGATAGGTGCATAGAAGATACCCGTGTTTGTGGAGCTGAATGGGAAAAGCCTGTAATCCACTGCGAAATATCTCAAGGATTTCTCAGTGACAGTAATGAGGTCCTCATAAAGGTCCACAACACCTTCCTCACCCAGATTGGTAAGAAGAACCCTCCCAGCTGCATACCTGGCATTGGGGATCGTGATCTCCTTGTAATTTCCGTATACATCAGGGTTCTCATTGATCAGGTCCACGTATTTTCCAGGCCTTTTAAAAATATGCTGGAGTGCCTCTGCAGAGTAGCTGGAGTTCTTATTGGAACCCAGATGGTCTACCAGGACATCCCATACTTCATCTGAGAACTTTGCCTGGCGTCCGTTCTCCCATCCGAAATAATCACCCTCGAGAAGCCTCAGGGACATAAGGGCAATCGCCTCTGTCTCATTCTGGGATGCAATCATGGACCCTGTGAACTGATAACCGTTCTGGAAGTTATCAGCGGCAGTGGGATGTTTTCCGAGAAGCAGTTCATCGAATCCGTAGTCCCACCAACTCATGAAGGCTGGTCTATCTTCGGGATCTTGATATTCACCATTCTTGATCAGGTCTTGCTGGGCAAGCCACTGGTAGGAATCCATCCAGTATTCGCTGTGAAGTGATGAGCCGAAAGAACCGAGGTATTCAAGGTCCGGATCGAAATCAGCCTTGCTCTCGATGGGGATCGCGGCATCAACTGCAAAGAAGACATTTGGCATGATTATCAGGAAACCAACCGTGACCCCAGCGATCAACTTTCTGAACTTGAACCATTCCCTTTTCCTCCTATATTTCATGAATGCAAAGATCCCCAGGGAAACGAGGATAGTTCCACCGATGGTTATCAGCATGTAGTTACCGATGACCGGACCAGACCATCCCTCATAAACGATCCCAAGACCGAAAAGGAGTACCAATACTCCGATTACTGAGTAAAGGATGGCCAGATCACCCGCTTTTAACCATTTGACAGCTTCAACTAGGGCCCATCCTGCAAGGAGGGCAAATGCCGGAGTGGCATTGATGTTGAACCTTGTGGCAGACATTGCCATGAATATTGCAACTGCTGTCCAGATCACAATGACCATGTAGTCCTTTCTCATCAGTTTAGGTATCTTGACAAATGCCATTACCACACCGATAAGTCCAAGGAAGAATGTCCCAGGTCCGAAGGTGAAAACCAATCTTGATATTTCCGGTGCTTGGGCTTCTGCAATGGTATTATACAACTTATTTGAGACGAAATAACCTCCGCCAGTGAATAGGAGGTCAGCTGTCTGTGGGAAACCGAAACTGAGAATGGCATATGATGCTGCCAGGAATAATCCCAGTGTCGGGATGACTATCAACCAGGGCACATCCCTTGTAGGGACTATGAATAGGCCAAGCATGGCCATGGCGAGGAAGATGTAGAATCCCTGACTCCAGGTTGCAATGGAGAAGGAGAAATAATATGGAAGCGAGATCAATATGACCAGGCCCATTGCAGTGTACATGACCATGAAAGTTCCAAGGGAATCCTCGTTCCTGAACCTATGTAAAAGCAGCTGAATTAGGTAGAAGATCAGAAGTATAGCCAATACATAGGCGTAACCTTCCCAGGTGAGGGATATGGCAGCCATGGTAACACCTGTAAGAGCTGCATAGTACATTGCCTGCTTATTCTCTGAAAGGAATGTTCTGAAACCCAGAACAACACTGTTCGGTTTTCTCCAATCAGATATATAATTACGTTCCTTCTGGACAGAGAATGATTTCGAAAGGAAGAACATGGTAATGACCACGAGGAAAACAACGAAAGAATCGTGGTCAGTGAACCCAAGCGTGGACCTTTCAATATGTGAAGCTGTGATGGCCAAGAGGAAGGCTGCCATGAGTCCTGCTTTCCTTCCGAATACCTCCTTGCCAAGGAGATAAACTGGGATAAGGGTAAGGACTCCCCAGATGGTTGGGGCGAACTGATAGACATACCAGGTCGATGCTTCCACATTGAACCCGAATAGGGGTGATATGACAAATCCCATTATTGCAATTGACCAGTCGAATATAGGTGGTCTGGGATTGACATTGGAAATTGGGTAATTTAAAAGACCGTCCACATGAATATGATGCAGATCCTCCTGAACGAAGTCAATGACCCTCTTGTGGTATGAGGGATCATTTCCCACGATATTGGGAGGCCAGGCATTAAAAGAGATCTTGTAATAGAAAAACTCCCTTATGAAGAAGGCCATTATCATTATGCCGAGGAGTATGAAGACAGTATTCTGGTTCTGCCTCCACCATTCGGAAAGCCTTGATGCTTTCGGAATGTTTTGGGCCTCCTTCTCCTTTCCTGGACTCTGGGGCGTCTTCTTGACAGTATCTATGGTCGTTTTTGTAGGATCCGAGACAATATTGGTCTTTTGGACCTTTTTATCCTTCGTGGTCCTAGTCCTGGATCCTTTGGATCGTGCCCTGCGAGCCATTTAAACTCACCTGCTATTCTGAGGTCAACAGTGCCAGTTCCTCTAGAAAAAGGGATACCTCGCACTATTGAGATGCCCGAATAAACTTCTCTTACTTATTCGTTTGTATATATTTAAGAATGGTCGGTGGTGTCCTTACCAGATATCCTGGCTCCCCGACCTGTTCCAAGGAGTGGAGGTCCGAAGAAAAATATTGAAAGTGCCATTAAAATGAATACCTGAAGAACAGGATCTGAGTTCAGATAGACACCGATCCTTTGAACCCTGGAAAGGACCAGAAGGACCAGGATCATTCCTGACCCCATCCCGATCGAGATCATCATCGGAGCTATCGATATCCTCTCTAATCTATAGGGAGAGGGGGAAAGCACGATCTCCAACAGGATCACAAGAGGGACCATCACAAGGATTGTGTATAAAAGGAGGGACCAGATATCCGTAAGGTCAATTCCTCCCAGACGTCCGATGGTGATCAATGAATAACCCAGAATACCAAGGATGCCCAACCACCTGAGATCGAACATGAAGGAGAGGAGAATCAGTACCAATGGGATCGCAAATAATGGATTGGGATCTACCAATATCACGGAAACAAGCCCAAGATAGAGTACAATCAGATATCTTATCACTGGCTCAGCCTCCTAATTCCGGATATGACCTTTTCTCCCCTTTCCCTTGAACCGATATCGATGACCTTCACTCCACCGCCCCTCAGTGACCTTATCAATTCCTTTTTCTCCTGAGAATCCATGTAGATCTTCTCAAGCTTCTCCGCTGTCAGGTCCTCCGCTTCCGTATGATAGGGCCAGGAGAATGGTGAGACCAGGACCACTCTATGCTTTCTTTTTGCAGCCATCTGCATGGACCTGAAAAACGAGGTCCTGTTCGTCTCAAGGTCCGAGATCACTATTATCAACATTCCGGATTCCTCTGTCATTTCAAGGTTCCTCATGGCCTCGAAGATACCGGTCGTCCTGTCCCGTGTGAATGTTGTCCTCTTCCCCTGGACCAGGAAGGGACCGATAGAGGATAGGAATTCCTTTTCCCCTTCAACCGGATCCTGAGTGGAGCTTATGGGTAATCCTGGGTAATCCCCCGTCTCCACAGGATTTGGAAGTTTGAAGAGGGAAAGGACAATGTCATCAAGCTCACACTTACCAGGGGATAGATGCCCCATCACCTTGTTCTCGTCAAATGTCATGAGTCCGATCGGGTGACCATTGGAATTCAGTACCACTGCAACCTGCAATGCAAGGGCTATTGTATGGTCCAGTTTGGACCTCTGTCTTACAACCTCCCTCATGGAGAGAGAGGTGTCGACCATTATCATTGTAGGTAGATTGGTTTCCTGTTCGAATTCCTTTGTCATCATCTTCGTCAACCTGGACATGGCCTTCCAGTCAATGTCCCTGAACCTGTCTCCGGGGATGTCCTCCCTTACAGATTTGAAATCAGCCCTGTAGGTTCTCGTATGTCTCTGGTTAGCCGGTCCAGTTATCTCGAATTGCTTCCTCCTAGACATCAAGCGAGCCATTGCGATGTCCTTCTTCGAGGCTCTGACGAATACCTCGGTCTCCACGGGGATGATAATATCCTTTTCGAAAAGCCCTCTTGCCTCTTTGATGCTGACATTTAGTGGAGGGAATTTAAGATATCCTCTCTCCATGGGTGTCATTGAATAGACCATTGATAGGGGGCGGTCGGAGTGTACCAGACCCTCAAGGATCCTGTCTCCGGAACCGGGTACAAAGGTTTGATGAAGGTTTTCCGTGATCCTTACTCCTATTGTTTCCCTGGCTGTAACCTTTAACCTAACTGCGGAAACCGAGTCCTTGTGGACCACATCCTCAAGAAGCTTTCTTTCAACCTCCAGGCCGACCCTTCTTGCAAGGGAGTGGAATTCCATTCTCCTGTAAGCTAGATAGAGGAGGATGAAAGCTCCTGAAAGGGCCATCAAGGTGTTCTGGAACATGTAGGCTGAGAGAAAGATGAAGACGACCATTCCGACAATGGTCCTGCTAATATAGGTGAACCGACTCCCCACAACTCACACCCCCACCTTGATGGTCTTTGTCAGAGTGACGGTTTCTCCATCTAAGTTAAATGAGAAGGAGAGGGGATCATCACCATCAGGAAGCAGCAGATGGACTGGAAGGACATCTAAGGAAGAGGTAGCATTGACATGGATGTCGAACAGGTAATCCTTCCCATGTTCCAGAATGATGGTACCGTTCATGGAAGTGATGTCAGTCCTCGATCCACCGCTACCTGATCTGAGTAACATACTGAGGTCCAAAGGTTCGTTCCTGAGATTCCTCACACCGATCCCCATTTCAAGTATCTGGCCAGAAGGTATCGATCCAGGTATGGTCGAAGGGTCCCCATCTGGACCTGTTATGAACATTTCAACATCTCCGGAGGAAGATCTCTTCAATCCATTTTCAGAGAAGACCTTGATCCAGATATGAAGGTCCCTGTATTCCTTACCATTTCTGAAAAGGAGTAGTCTCATCTTGTAGGCACCGGTCTCGAGTATGGAGAAATTACATGGGATCTCCAGGGTCTTCCCATCACCCACCAGTATCTCAATGCTTGGTTGGGTGGTCCTCGATATCGTAACATGGTCAAGGGAATCTACAGTGGAATTTCCGGCTTTTCCATCTATGGTCAGGACTATGGTATAATTCGTCCTCTTATGCTCATGATTGCCCACGCCTATCAGTAGGAACTTCTCCTCCTGGATGTGGATGTTCCTAGGATATCCCTCTGCCTTTCCAGAAGGGCCCAATATGTAAAATTCTGTGAAGGCCTCCCCCTCTCTCGGCACGACTATAATATAGATTAGGAGTGAGACCGATGCGATCATCATGACAACGATCCCCACAGTGAGGACCTTGTCCATTGTGGTATAATCATTCGGGACCGTTATATCGATCACGATCTCGAACCTGTCCTCGAGAGGCACGCTTGTTCCTGCGCACCACGGCGGCGATCCCAGTGATCAGGATGAAAGCATATACGGAAAACAGGACAGGAAGGAGTCTGATCCCCAGATGGTCGGGATCCCAATCGTAAGTGTAGTTCAGGACCAGACCGATCAAAGGAGTGATAGCAATTGATAGTCCAAGTGAGAGGGCCAGTCTTTCAAGTCCATCGAGGCCCTTACCATCTGGAAGATCATCATCCTTGGATACCTCATCTCCTTCATCCTTCTCCTCTACAAGTTTCTCCCATTCCTCTTTGGAAATGGGGGATCCAACCTTGTTGAAATACCTCTTCTTCTCTGGATAGAGTGCTGAGATAAGTACATAGCCCGGAATGAACAGGATGAATGGAAGTCCAAGGAGGACCCTTAGGGCTTGGATCTCCAGGCCGGAGATCTCGTTGACGACTATTATCAAAACAAGGAGGGTCGAGGCTGCAAGAACGGTATAGAGATCATAGGGCCTTTCCCGTCCCTCCACCCTCATATTGCCCTCTGAGGTCGATGATCGATTATATCGTTTTTGATTGGAGGAGAAACGGTCAAAGCGGTGTCTCGACCTCTTTCTGCGGTTTGAATCCCAGACCGTAGACCTCATGGAGGTCTGAAACCACCATGAAAGCCTTGGGGTCCTCATCAATGACTATCTGCCTGGCCTTGTAAACTGACCTTCTGGTGACAACACAGAAGAGGACCTCTTTGTTATTACCTGAAAACCCTCCCTCACCATGAAGGACCGTAACCCCTCGATCTATCTCATCAAGGATCCGGTCCTTGATCGTCCTCCACTCATCCGAGATAATGTAGAGGCCTTTTGTGTTTCCCAGACCTTCCACAAGGATATCGACCGTTTTTGATGACACGAACAATGCCACGAAACCGATGAGAGCATAACCGATATTGCCGAATACAACAGCACCGAATGAGATAACTACGAAAATCAAAGACCATGAATGCCTGTCCTGCAGTGCTTATCTTGTATTTCACTGCCATCTGGGCTATGATGTCGGATCCTCCGGTGGACCCCTGCGCTCTGAAGACCAATCCTAAACCTGCCCCTAATAGTAATCCACCGAATATCGCCGCAAGCAGCGGGTCCAGGTCCTTCAGGACATCGATATTGGAGGGATCACTTAGCAGATAAGGTTGTGAATCCAGGAGGATGCCATAGACGACCTGGTCAATGAGGTCCACCATAACTGAGAACATCACGAAACCATATAGGGTCCTTATTCCGAACCTTCTTCCAAGGACCTTGAGGCTGACCAGGAAGAGAGGAACGTTCATGGCAAGCATGGTCAATCCAAGTGGAAGGTTAAGAGTATTCTTCAGAACGATCGATATTCCAGAAACACCGCCAGCTGTCACCTGGTATGGTTCCAGGAACCACAGCAGTCCCAGGGACATTATAGCACAGCCGAAGGTCATCAGAACATAATCCCTTACAACAAGGCGAATAATTGCAGGCGTCATACGTTTCCTGATCTTATCCGATCCCTTGTTTGTCTTGGACATCGGGGGCTGGACCACTAGGACCTATAATAATCCTTTCAGATCATCATAGAAGTTTCAGTCCCACTCATCGAGTTCCTCATCCTCGCCATCATCAAGGACCATCTCATCTTCATCATCCAGCTCTTCGAGGTCCTCTATTTCTTCCATCTCCTCCAGGTCATCATCAGGATCGAATTCAATGACCTCCTCCTCCTCGTCCTCGGAAACTTCATCCCATTCGATATCCTCTTCATTGGAATCGCTTCTTTCCTCACTTATGACGGTCTCTTCTTCCATATCGATCTCTTCCTCTCCGAAGGGTTCTTGGGTATCCTGGTCCGGAGAATCCCATATGGGTCCTTCCATCTCTTCTTCTTCTCCGATATCTGCCTCATCGATGGAATCTTGGGCATCCTTGTCAGGAGAATCCCATATGGGTTCCTCCGCTTCTTTCTCCTCATCGATATCTTCTTCAACGATAGGCTCTTGATTATCTTGATATGGAGAATCCCGGAAGGATTCCTCCTCAATATTTTCTCTTTCATGATTCCATAGAGGTTCTTCAAATGTGGGTCCTTCATCGAAGATGGGTTGACCCATTTCTTCCTTTCCCTTCCTTTCGAAGAATTCCTCATCCTCCTTCTCTTCCCTGGCCATGAAAGAGGGTATCTTTTTCTCTTTCCTGTCATTTTTACTGACCATGAAGGAGGGTATCTTCTCCTCTTCCTTTCGTTCCTCAATGACCCTGCCTGGTTTCTTCCCCTTCATTTTCTTAGGTCTGATATATCCTGATCCTGTTTTCGTTTCTTCGACCTTCTGATGGATCTTTGTGGGTGGGAGGTCCTCCACAAGTTTTGCTTCCGGAGGAAGAGATCTGGATTGTCTTTGGCTTGACAACCCAATGCTTACACTCTGGGGTTTGTGGAGTCGTCTTTTTCTTGCATCATGGATCTTCTTCTCTTCCTTTCTCCTTCTTCTTAGGACGATAGCCACAACTATCACAAGGAAAATAATGAAAACTCCAAGGGCCCCTAAAATAATTGGAATCGGATCGGTAGACTCATCTTTGCCATCTCCCTCCTCCTCTTCGATCACAACCTCGAATTCCCATTCAACATCCCTGAAATTTCCAGCCCTGTCAGTGATCCTTATCGTGACCTTATGTTCTCCCACAGAGAGACCCTCGAAGGTGAATTCGTCCATACTTTCGGATTGGACCGTCTCGAATTCACCCCCGTCCAATGAGATCAATGCCGTACCAATTCCCGATCCATCTTCATCCGAATTTGACCAGTGAACTTTAACAGAGTTACCCTCAACCTTGGAGTTGAAACCATCCACCAGGACAATGGGAGGGGTCAGGTCGATCTCGAGCTGGTCTGATGAGGATAGTTCTGTCCTCCATCCTGCCAGATCCACAGCAGTGATCGATATGATGTGGGCCCCTTCCTCGAGGTCCAATGTTGATTCATCATCATCAATATCCAGGTCGAAGATCGATCCGTCAACGGTCAGATAGAGGGTGGAAAGGCCCAATTCCTCTGTAATATTCCAAGAGAGTGTGAAATTTTTCAACGATGAATAACCGGTAGGTTCGATGACCCATTCAATATAAGGTTCGGTCATGTCCACGATCAGGTGTAGTTCAGACACAACAGAATTTCCGGCCCTATCAACTGTGATCATCTTTACAATGTGTAATCCGTCTGCCCCTATTGTGATCGACCTTTGATTCATTCCAAGCACGGATAGATTGATCCGTTCATCGATGGATATATCCTGACTCAGAAGTCCCCCACCATCGTTAGCCGAAAAAATGAATTCCACCAATGAATCCGTAAGAATGGTCTCATTCATCGGGGATGTGAAACCTGCCTCTGGAGGTGTGACATCCACGAAGAATGAAATGGTCTTCTCGCCAACATTTCCCGCCAGATCAATGGCCCTCAAGGCAGCAGTATGGGCTCCTTCGGTAAGTGTCAGTTCATTCTCTTCATCGAGACCCATGTCCATCCAGGGGCCCCCATCCACACTTAGCTCATATCCAGAAATCGGCAACCCATTGTTTTCCGTCCCCTTCCAGGACATTGGAACGATCCTGGTTCCAATATAGTTACCATCCTGGGGAAATATGAAACCGGCAACAGGATCTGTGGTGTCCTTGAAAATGATGATTTTCGATTCGATGAAATTCTCGAAATCATCCACAAGACGAAGGATAATTTCGTACTCGTCTTCCCTATCTAGGTCTACCTCAACCTCTTCCTCCCCCTGGACATCCATGAATTCTCCGGCTATTCCAACTCTGAGGAGGGCTGTATTCCAAACGAAAGGACCGGAGTATGTCCATTTAAATGTGATTTGGTCTTCATTTGTTGAAGTACCGTTCGATGGGGACAGGATACGTAGAAGTGGCGTGGATCCTATTGTGAATGTGACATCTTTGGTTGTCTGTCTTCCCGAGAGGTCAGTCCCTCGGACCTCTACGGTATGGGTTCCTTGATCTAGGAGGGCTGGGAACAATTTAGAATCCAGGTTCTGGTCTGTCCAGTTCCCACCATCCAATCTTGTTTGTAATGCACCCAGAGCCAGATTGTCTGATACATTATAATTGATGGACACAAGTGTATTGGAGAGGGAAGAACCATCCTGGGGAGATAGGATCTCCACCTCCGGGTCGGTAAGGTCCACAGTGAAATTCCCGGACCTGCTGACTGTCAATCCCCCCAGGTCCCTACAGTGCAACTGGAAGGAATGAGGTCCTTCTTGGAGGACCGGTCTGAAGACCCTTTGATTAATATTCAGATAATGAGGATATCCGTCAAGGACAATGGTCTGATTGGAAGTGGAAAAATACTCTGCCAATGACCATTCTATGTCTATCTCGGATCGGGGTATATATTCATTATTCATCGGAGATATTAGGTCAATAACATCAACAGTATCTCCCAGGATGTATTGCCTTCTGGATGTATTGATGAAACCAGCCTTATCGGTTACCCGTACATCAACGAAATGGTTCCCTTCCTTTAGGAAAATGGACTTGAAGGTCCGTCCTGTCACATCGATCCATTGACCGGTATCGATCCTCAGATCGATCCTTTCTATTCCTGATCCGATATCATCAGCCTGCCATTGAATCGTAATATAGGACCTCTCGGGGTAGAGATCTGTTGGTGAGGTGATCTGAATCGATGGGGGATTCAGATCAAAATATGGATTCGTGTACGGTTTGTCATCAGAACCTCCCGTTGTGATGGTATATGGGCCGTCAACGATACCATCGGTGTTCTCATCCGGAGTCCTGTGATTGGCCCAGAAGTTCCCCTTGCCATCAACGGTCCAACGATTCATATTGGAGCCGTAATTCAGCTGGTTGCATTGTGATCCAGTGGATGAATTATCGGTTCCTTTGTTATGATAGAAGATATTGTTCCAGATTTCATTGTTCAGACCTCTCCCCCATTCTATAGCATAATTTGAGCAGTTCCCGAAGTAATTGTTAAAAATATTCCATCTCGAGGTATATACATTTGTGGGAGAAGAGGCGGACCTAATCCCATAATTGCATGACTCGAATATATTGCCATTGATATCTCCTAAAGTGGAACCCGTGGTCCATTGGGCATAAGAGAAGTATATTCCCACAACTCCATGGAATCTATTCTCATCTATCTTCATGAACCTACAGTTGGAAAGTGTCAATGCGTTCTGACCTGGGGAATTGAACTCACATTGGGAGATACGGCTTCCCTGGATACCGGATGCCAGACTGACCGGGGAATCGATGAATGTGGAGTTGAATATGTATCCGTCCGTTCGGAAATTAAGATCGACCAAGGGTATTCCTTCAAGGTAGTTGCTGAGGAACCTCTGGCCAGTCCCCTGATTATCATAGGATATTGAGGCAGTTGATAAGGAGGCATTCACGAACCTGCTGTTGGAGATCGTGAAGTCTATGCCGTTTATTACCTGAACAACATAGGTCTGGGTGGGGATCTCTGTGACATTGCATAGGTCGAATAGAATATTCGAACAGGCAGAAGTATAGAGGAATCCACCTCTACCAGTACTTGTCACATTCCTAACTACTATGTTGTCAGCGCTAACAAGGTAGAAAGCCCAGGAAGTATGGGCTGAGAAAGTTATGTTTCGTATGACCAGGTATGATGCCGTGTTCTCTATCCGGATGTAATTATCGTCCATGTCCCAGTCCGAGATGATATAGGGTGAAAGCTGGGTTCCTGATCCTGACCTTACGAATGGTGACGTTGAGAGGGCAGAGTCACTGGTGATATAAATGTCGGAACCTGCTTCATCCAAAGCCCGGGCTCCCTGGTTGATGACAGCCTGTGCAACCATTAAAACGACCGCAAGGAAGCAAATCGTCCCCCGACTGAAGTCCATCCTACTTCTAGTGATGGCTGTAATATTTAAAAGTTGGCCGTTCAGAGATAATACTGGCTAATTTAGTCGATCGATCCTCTTCTTCTCTTTCTGATAAGTTCAAGAAGATCTTCGATATCATCAGTCCCTTTCACATCCTTTATCGTAAGGATCGGTGTACCACCGATCGACCTTCCCTTTAAAGGTCCAGTAGCAACAAGGAATGATTCGTTCCCTGTAACCCTGGTAAGCGATGAGAGGGTCGATCCGGCTTCCTTCATGGACCTTTCCTCGGTCCCCATAGATGCCATGAGGAGGTCCTTATCCTTCTTCGCAAGTGCGTCGAAGGGACATCTTGTGGTCCTTATTACCTCCATTCCCAGTGATCCCAGGTGGTCAAGGACCTCCATGCAATCTGAGTCTCCCTCGGACATATTCTCTCTGATATCCTGGAGATCCCCACTCCTCGAAAAGGGATCTAATGGGAGAACCAATGGCACTCCAAGGAGTTCCTCTATCCTCAATGCAGTATCCAGATCTACTCCCATTCCTGATTCGTACATCTGGACAGCTCTTCTCGAGACTCCCACGGACTTTGAGATCGATCCCAGTGAAATGCCCATGGATTCCCTTAAGTCCCTCATCCTGCTTCCATCCAGGGTGACAAAGTGCCCTCCGGAACTGTAATAAACCAATGGAGGGACCTCTTCCAAGAGATATTCTCTGAATGTGTCCAGGGTCATCAGCGGTATACCGTTAGTGATGTAAAGGACACCATCTTGCTCCTTTGTCACCATCGAGGTTGGAATTAGAACCAGAGGTGATGCGGAAAGGACGCTGGCCAGAACCTTCATCTCTGATGCAACAGGAGGCCTGAGCATTGATCGTTCCTTGATGATCTTGATTAGGAGAAGCTGGTCATCCCTCCTGGCGGCCAGGTCGAAACTCATCTCCGATACGCCCTGTATCCTGGAGATGATGAAATCTGCACGTTCAAGTATTTGGACCGCTATCCTGATCATTTCGTTTATATCCATGTCCGCTTCCCATATTGGCCCGATAAGATATAATTGTCATCCAAAAAGAGTGTTGCAGGGGTCTCGGAAGAGAGGATTGTTCAGCATATTGGAGTGATACACCTAAGAAACAGCTACTCCCCTGCAACGAAGTTCGTATAGCGAGTTGTATGGGGCGATGATCCATACAACAAATGGTAAGCTACCTCAAAGTTAATAAAACTTCTTGGGTCAGGTGTCAGATAGGCAGGAAACCTATATATCAAGGGGGTAAATAGGGGCTCAGATGGAGTTGAAACCATGAAAAGGAACCTCCTTGGAATGATGGATATCATAGATGATCTCGAGGGGATAATCGACCTTGCAATCGTGATGAAAGGGGAGAGCAAGGAAGGATTGGAGAACATAGCATTCAAAGGAAAGACCCTTGCAATGATCTTCGAGAAACCCTCACTTCGTACAAGGGTCTCGTTCGAGGTTGGATTTTCCCAGATGGGGGGAAATGCCCTTTACCTATCTCCCAGTGAGATCCAGGTCGGGAAGAGGGAAAGCGTTTATGATGTTGCCAAGGTCCTCTCCAGATTCGCTGATATCGATTATGTACAGAGCTTTCGATAGCAAGAACGTCAAGCAGCTTGCATTACATGCAGACGTCCCTGTGATAAACGGTCTGGATAATATGGAGCATCCATGTCAGGCAGTTGCGGACTTCATGACAATGACCGAAGTTAAGGGCGAGTTAAAAGGAAAGGTCCTTGCCTGGGTTGGGGACGGTAACAATGTTCTACACTCACTTGCATTTGGAGCAGCAATTCTTGGTATGAACCTCCGGGCTGCTGTTCCCGAAGGTTACGATCCTGATATGGAGATCATGGAAAAAGCAAAAGGGATAGCGGCCAAGAATGGTTCAAGTATCGAGATCTTCAGAGATCCGAAGGAAGCTGTGACAGGGGCGGATGTCATTTATTCTGATACATGGGTCTCCATGGGAGATGAAGCTGAGATGGAGAAAAGGGTGAGGGCATTCGATGGATATCAGGTAAACATGGAATTGATGAACCTGACAAAACCTGACTCGATCTTCATGCATTGTCTTCCAGCTCACAGAGGACAGGAAGTCACAGATGAGGTCATGGATTCCTCAAGATCAGTTGTATTCCAGGAAGCCGAGAACAGGATGCATGCGCAGAAAGCTTTGATGATCAGGCTTGCAGGTCTCAGATGATCTCCCAGGTATACATCTTATTCGGGGAATCCAGTTCAACGATACCCAGCTTTGCTGGTTGAGGTTGCAGGTTCATCATTTTCTGGAATGGTGTCTGGGATTGCCAGGTCGATCCTTCGATCATCTGGACACCTTTGTAATTATCAAGACCGTACCGATGAACATGTCCTGAAACAAAGATATCCGGAACATCTTCTATCACCAGATGGTCCTCCTCTTCTGGTGCCAGCTGGTTTCTCATTCCGTAGGAGGGAGCATAATGCCTTGATCTTAGCATCTCCTTCATTCCAGGAAGAGGATTCTCGTAAGTGACATCTTTGAAGATCGTCACCATGTCATCAATGGATTTTCCATGGTATCCAGCCACCGACACTCCTGAAATGGAAAAGTTCGTTGGATTTGAGAGGAACCTGATGTTCGAGTTGGAGAACAGGTCCTGGAATTCCTTTGGTAGAGGAGGCTGCGGTTCTGCGATCCGGACTGCATCATGGTTACCAGGCATCAGTATGATCTCGATATGATCAGGTATCATGGATAGCGATTCGGCAAGAGCTTCGTATTGTCTTGTGATATCCGGATAAATGAGGTCCCTGTCCTGATCCGGGTAGATCCCGATACCATCAACGAGGTCTCCCGCGACCACCAGGTACTTGACCCGATTACCATAGGCCGCTTTCAAGGAACCGTCCTGTTCCCCGTTCAACCATTTTACCATCATTGTCCATTCTTTCTCAAGATACATCCTGGATCCTATATGGATATCAGAGGTAAAGGCAGCAAGCAGTCCTTTATCTTCAGAGATCCTCCTTCTGTGAACTCCTGGAATATCGATCTTGAAGAGTGCATCGATGAATACTATGGGTCCTCCTCTGCCATCACCTGCCTTGTACTTCCCAACCACCCCTACTACCTCATCGCTGACAAGTCTGATGGACATGAGGTCCTTCTTTTTCTTTGAGATCAAAGCCCTTATGCTTCCCGATGGGTCCTCCAGCTCAAGAAGAGTGTGTCCGTTCTTGGTTGTCCTTGTATCATTCACAATTCCTACGAATCTTACGGAGTCATCGGCTCCTGAGAGACCTCCTATGCTTTCGCATTGAGATAGGTCTCCGTATTGTGCAACGAGCAATGACCTGAGCTTTCGATACCTGCTCTGGAAGAGCTTCTTGAAATCATCAATCTTGCCAGGGGAGCCCATCGTCTCGGATGGGTCCTTGATGATCTTAAAATCAGAATCGAACTGTTTTGCCAAAGGTATGTTCTCGCTTCCTGCTCCAGGAAGATCGATCCCGGTCATCTTGAGATGTCCCGATACCGTATTTGATATCCTTTCGATCTCCCTTTCCGATGCTATCTCCTTTTTAGGGAGGGCATGCTTGATCTTCGTATGGTCCTTTTCAGGAGTATTCACTCCGCTTCTCGAACCGATCGGGGAAATTTTCTGCTCTGTCCTTTTCATTCCTTCCGTTGTCAAATGGCCATTATTGAACTTCTCTATCTCATCAGGACCTATGACCATTGGAAGTTCAGCACCCTTTCTAAGGGCATCCTCCAGACTATCCATGATCCCAGGTGACATCTCCAAGATCGGGACAACTTCAGGGGAGGGGAACTTCGAATATCTCATGAGCCTTTGGGCTACCTCGACCATCGTTCCGCCAACGAAGAGGTTATGTTTTTATCTTTGCCAGGGGTGCACCAAAAGTAAAGACCTGTGATAGGTCTGTATGCCCTCAAATGATAAATGTAATACATCAGATGGTTTTTGCCCGACATTTTTATATAGATGTCGGACATTTAGGAAGAATCGTCTTACACTTTGAGGGCATGGAATGGAGAAAGCGGACAAGGTCACCATTAGGCTCACTCCCGAGCAAGCATCCGCATTGGATTTCCTGGTGGAACAGGGTACTTTCAAGAACCGTTCCGAGGCTATCAGGAGCTCCATTGATGCTATGCTCACAGTTCCAAATGAGGAAGATGGTTATGTAAATATCAAACTTCCCGATACCATGCTCACAGCAGTTGATCTGCTCGTTTCAATGGACCATTTCGTTTCAAGGGAGCTGGGGATCCGTGAATTGATCCGCAACGGAATGGAAAATGTGGATATCAAGGAAATAGTGGCTAGGAGAGAGCTCCTGACAGAGATGGGAGCCGACCTGAAGGCCAAGGATATCCTTGATCAACAATACAAGAACATGCTCAAGCAGTAGTGGAGAAAGACCAGAAATGGGATCTTTGATGGGATGCACTCTATAGGGGCCCCGACTAATTTTCGGGGGAAAATGGGGCCCCTATGCTCTTTTATAGGAACCTCAATCCCTTTTAATTCAAGGATCAGAAGATCGGCCCTTCCTTGATCAGTTCTGTTTGACCATTGTTTTGATTTCCAGGGACAGTTATCGGTGGTGTTTGAGGCTGATAGGTCATGGGATCGGTGTTGCTCCCCGGAATGGGAACGGGTGGAGCAGATGTTGCTTCCTCACGTTTCTTCTTCATGATGAAGAATCCTCCCACTATAAGAGCAATGACAATGAGAAGTCCGATGAATATGAAAATGAACAGACCGGCATTTCCCGAACTGCTTCCTTCATTATCCTTTGATTCCTTTTCCGGTGGGGTCGGATCAATTACCATCACCTTGATAGTATCCGTTGAGGACCTTCCCAGTTCATCTGTCACCGTAAGGGAAACATTGAAAGTGCCACTATTATTGAATCTATATTGGACGATCTTTCCTTCAATGACCTCCTCTTCAATGGTCCAGATATAGCTCTCTATCAATCCCATGAAGTTGAACCGGAACCATCGAAGGTGAAAAGGTCGCCGATCTTTCCCTCCAATACACCCTCTGCAGAAGCAGTTGGGGGGGACCTGGGATTGATCGTGAAGTTGAGCCATTTCACAATATCATCACTTACAACAACTCTTACGGTATGGTTCCCTCCAACGGTCCTGAAACTGAATTTTACAGTCCCTTTGAATCCTGGTTCTATCGGGTTCAGGTCTGTACTCTTCACTTCTTCCCCATCGAAGAAAATGGTAACCTCAGTCTCACCGGATGCTTTATTCCCGATATTGGTAACGTCCACCTCGACCCTTGCATCGATCCCTTCTGGTAGGGAACCTGGAGAAAGGGAAACATCTAGGTTGAAGATCGTCTGATATTTTACCATGACTATCTGGACCTCATCATGTGATGTTCCACCGTATCCATCCTTGACCTCAAGTGCAATGGTGTGTTTACCTTCAGAGAGGAATACCTCTATCTCCTTGCCTTCCCCAAGGAACCCATCGATATCAGAGGTCCAGTTGTATTGGAGCTCATCGTTCTCGGGATCGGTGCTGGTCGATCCATTCAAAGTGACCGGATCATCTACTGAGAAGACCTCAAACTCTGAAAGGGAATCAATATCCGCTTCAGGTTCCAAATTAATTACAGTAGGTCCTTTTAGTTCCTCTTCACCAATGGGGAACCTTATGGAGAACGGACCTTCCTCGAATTCGAAATGGTAGCCATGGGTTCCGATATCCAGTCCTAATTCCACAGAATACTTCACTCCGGTCTTGTAATTGTTACCTTCAACGGTCAGATCGTAGGGAATGTCGTCGAGTATCAACTGGGATCTGGTTGGAATGTCACCATGTGTATCCCTGTACCCAACTGAGAAAGTGAATGTATGCAATCTGGTTCCTGAGGTTGGATCAACTATCCCGGAAGATAGATAAGGTGCATAATTTGCCCTTTCAATCCCGGGTCCCTGGAATTCACCGATCTCAGGGAGCCTTACGGTCTCCTTCCCATCCGTGAACACGAAATAATAGGTGTGATTGCCTACTCCAAGAGATGTGGTTTCATAAGTGAATGTTACTCCGGACCCATACTCATTACCGGTCCAGTCCATGGATTCCTCATCACCATCAATGAACACAGAGTAAGCCTTGGGGATGTCACCATCCGAATCCTGGTAGACTACGGAATAGGAGTATTCCATATCATCATCTCCCTGGATCGGATCCACCATTGGGGAGGACAGGATGGGCCTGTAATTCACAGTGGGTTTATCGATCTCACCTTCGGTCGGGAATCTTGTGGTTCCATCCTCGGTCTCGAACTCGAAATGAAACCCATGGTTTCCTTCCGTCAGGTTCGTTTGATACTTGTAGGTAACACCTGTCCTGAAACTGGTCTGGGATGTTGTGAGATCATGTTCCACATCATCAATGATCACCTGCGACCTTGTTGGAGGTGATTCCATTCTATGGCTGTAGATTATTGAGAAATCAAAGAGGGTTTCCGTGGTGCCATCATTCGGGTTCACGTTGCCCAATGCTAATTCTGGTTTGTAATCAGGTCTGATGTAATTGTAGGTCTGGTTATGGTTCAATTGTTTGAGGACCTTTGGGTATTCCTCATAGACGGTTGCAGGGATCGGAGATGATGGGCTGTTGAAATCGTGGTCCTTGATCAATGTTTCAGGGTAATAATTGCTGTTGAGTGTAGCAAAGTTCATGTCAGTGTCAGCAATCATGACATCGGTGTACTTCAGCTCTGGATAATTGCCCATCCTTGACATAGTCGTTGATCCCGAAGAACATGTGCCATGGTACCATGTGATTCCGCTTGGCATCTCAACAAGGAATGTATCAACTTGTGTCCCTCCCATGAAAGTATGGTCCATTCCATATGCATGTATCGTGATCCCGAGAGATGAGATGTTCGTGGATGCTGTACCTCCAGCCGAAGGGGAGACCTCATATATCTGGCTGTCAGATATTCCACGTGATTTCATATCGCTTTTCAATCTTGAATTTCCCACAAGATAGGCTCCAGTATTCTTTGCAACCATTGCAACCTCGTCGGGATCGTAATGACTGTTATGGCCGTGAGGTGCCTGGATGATCACATCCGCTGATTTGATGGTTTCCGGGTCCCAATCACATGTTGTCGAATTTGGAAACGCCTCTATGAATATGACCAGATCTTCATCCCATACACGGAAAGCAGTAGATCCGAAAGAACCAGTTCCATCATGGTCGAGATAAGTGAAGTTCAACTGAGGGTTGTTGGACCTGGATAAAGGTTTATCAAAGTTCGGTATCGTTCAATTCACCTTTGACGAATAAAGGTGTTGTGGATAGAAGGCAAACTATCATCAGACTTAAAATTACAGCTTTCTCTCTCATTCATACCACCCATGGTTTGCTGAACAGGAACAATGTATAGAAGGTGAAGCTTATAACTAACAACCTTCCACATTATGTTCACCCCAGTCAGAAGATATTTATCATTTTCCCCCTCATGTGAAGAGGAAGGTTCTATTACATCCATCAATCTGAGGTCCTAGCATGATGGGATCTACCGAGGGTTCATCAAAGAAAGCCGTCCTGGTCTGGATATCTGCAGATGATCATAGGGTCGACGAGACAAGGGAGCTCTGCCTATCGGCAGGTTACGATCTGATCTCGGAGGTCCGCCAGAACAGAAGACAACCAGAACCAGTGTCCTATATCGGTCCAGGGAAGCTGTTGGAACTGAAGGAACTTGAGGATGTTGAATACCTGATAACGCCTGTGGACCTCGATCCATCACAAGTATTCAAAATGGGGAAGGTCACCGGATTTCAAGTGGTGGACAGGATCCGCCTTGTTCTCGATCTATTCAGATCAAGGGCCACCAGTCCCGAATCCCGTCTCCAGGTAGAACTGGCGGACCTGAGATATCAGCTCCCCATACTGAAGGAATACATCCACCAGGGGACTTTGTCCGACAGACCCGGATTCCTTGCAGGGGGCGAATACCGTGTTGACTACTATTACGAGATGGCCACTAAAAGGATGGCCCATATCAAGGAACAGCTTAGGATCCAGAGGAAACGAAGAGGAATGACCAGGTCCCTCCGTAAAAGAAGGGGCCTTCACCTTGTTGCAGTAGCGGGTTATACGAATGCGGGAAAGTCGACACTGATGAATGCTTTGACCGATACCAGGATAACGGATAAATCTGTGGAAACTGCTGACAGGATGTTCACGACCATTGCCACATCTACAAGAAGAATGAAGGGAAAAAGGGACTGCATTATCACCGACACAGTGGGATTTATCAGGGACCTGCCACCATGGCTTGTGGAAGGGTTCATGTCCACACTGGAGGAGGTGTTCGAAGCTGATATTGTCCTGCTCCTTCTGGATATTTCCGAGGATAGTGAAAAAGCCTGGTGGAAGGTCAGGGAATCTATGGATATCCTCCGAAAAGGAAACTGCAGGGGGAGAATAATACTGGTAATGAACAAGGTGGACAGGGAACCGGAGGGGGAACGTTTCGATCCAGAGAGGGACCTGGATGAGGAAACGGCATCAATGCTGGATGGTTGGGAGAGTATCTCGGCGCTGACAGGGATGGGAATTGAAGAACTCCAGGAAGCGATCGTTACATTACTTCCTCCATTGGTAGATGTTTCTATCAGGATCCCGGTTGAAAGGATCAGCAAGGAGATCCTCAATACCATCAGGAAGGTCTCCTCTCAGATGCATGTTGATTACACTGATACCGAGGCAGTGATAGAGTGTGGTCTTGAGGAGCGCTGGGTTGGGTCGATATCGAAGGCAGTTACGTCCCATAGTGGAACTCTGGATAGGACCCTTGAGGATACCGAATAAAAGGTTTTTTCTATACAGTCTCCCTTCATTGATCCAGGAGGACATTCATGAAAGCCGTCATTCCAGCAGCAGGTCTTGGGACCAGACTGCTCCCCATAACCAAGTCACAACCAAAAGAAATGATGCCCATCCTCAACAAACCGGCGATCCAGTATGTGGTGGAGGAAGCTTCCCATGGTGGTTTCGATCAGATACTAATCATTACCAACAGGAACAAGAAGGTGATGGAGGACCATTTCGACAGGAACCTCGAACTCAGGGAACTTCTCAAGAGTAAGGGAAAGGGGGAAGCATTGAGAGAGCTGGAGAAGATCGAGGGACTCGCTGACCTTTTCTACCTCAGACAGAAGCACCAGAAGGGGCTGGGGGATGCTGTCCTTTGCTCTGAGACATATGTCGGGAACGAGGCCTTCGCTGTCCTTCTGGGTGATGATGTCATAATATCCGATATCCCGGCCATCAAGCAGCTCTGGGAGGCTCACCTCAAGGTAAAGGCCCCTGTAATTGCACTTGAGGAGGTTCCAGAGGACCATGTGGAGAGATACGGGATAGTGGAGCTTGGTGAGGAAGTAAGTCCCGGTCTTTACAAGCTCTCAAAGATCGTGGAGAAACCCAGGAAGGATGAGGCCCCCTCAAAGATGGCTGTGATGGGACGGTACATTCTGGACCATGATATCTTCACATGGCTCAGAGGATCCCAGACAGGTCATGGAGGAGAACTCCAGCTTACCGATTCTCTCGCAAATTATATCGAAACAAAGGGATTGTACGGATTGGTAGTTCAGGGGCTTAGAGTCGATATCGGATCTGTCAGTGATTGGCTGAAGGCCAATCTACAGGTCGCTCTTCTGGACCCGGACCTGAAAGAGAAGATCAAGGTTTATCTCGATGAGTTGAAGGCCCAGGGAAAGCTCTAAGGTCCACTCATTCCTCAAAGCCTTCGATCTCTTCCTTTCCAGGTCGTCTGGAAATCCATACGGCCATTATGGAAATTCCCATGATCAAACATATTAATGCAAGGCCGATCAGAAGGTATGGTAGCAATGAGGTCCCTTCTTTCTCTTTGTCCTTTGTCTTGAAGGATCCTTTTTCAGAAGGTACTAGGTCCTCTCCGTTGACGGAATCGGAGAAATGGAATTCATATCTCTTCCCTTTTTCAAAATTCGATCCCGGTATTGTGCCAATATAAGTTCCGGGCTCGATCTGGTCAAGGAGGAAGGATCCTATTGTGTTGATCACTATGTATATCGTAAGGTTCTCGTTTGCCCCTACAGAAATGTGGAGATCTCCATCATCCTTCAGTAGAACATCGGTTGAATGGACCTTCCATTCCGGAGGTGTGTAAACTGGTCCGTCGAGGGTTCGGATCCATCCGGAGAACTCCACTGCCATATCCGGGCCTTCCTCGATGCTTGAGAAGTGATATGCATAGGTAGTATTCCATTCGAAATTTCCACCATCTATCGAAATGGTGTATTCGGATGAGTTCTTGGATCGGGATCCTTCCTCGAGTCGGAAGGATCCGATCTCTTCTATGACGATGTAAACTTCCTGGTCCTTAGGCCCTATAGCAGTTACATTCCATTCCTTTTTAGTATCAACATCGACAAAGGAAGCTGTGATCCTCCATGCTCCCTTTCCTGATCCTGTGGTGAAATTCCATTGATAGGGGCCGTTGCCCCACAGTTTCAGTTCCTCTATGGAAAGAAGATCGGTCGAGACAGAAAGGGAATAAAATGTTAAGGGGTCGAATTGATCATGATGGATCTCAATGGATTTTCCAACTGGATCGAAGATGTAGGTGAGATTGTCAACTTCGGGTATCAGTTGTAGGTTTTCTGCAATGGAGGTCCTGTTTACGGATGATGAGAAGGTCAACCTGATGGGTTCATCAACGAATATACCAGGACCGGTAGGGGAAATACTTGTGATGTTGAAGTAACCCGGAGGAGTGAACTCAAAGTAAGGCAGATAAACATCTTTAGAGATTCCCATACCTGAAACCTCAAAGGAGATTGTAGAATTCGAGAAGAGTCCTGACCTGTAGGTCCGTTCAAGCCCTCTCATGTCCAAGGGAGGCTCTGCCTTCAATCTGTATCCCGATCCATATGGGACTTTCTCGAACCTGTAGTATCCAGAGGGATCGGAGTCCTTGATCCCAACGATATTCCCCAATCCATTCAAGAGCTTGACCTTCGATCCGGGAATTCCTCCAGAAATAGGTCCTCCATGGGATAATACAGTCCCTGTAAGAGTGGATGTGGTTCTGTTGGAAAGTCCTATGTTAAGATCGAATTTGTTCCAACCTGTGGCGATAAGGAGACCGGAATCCCATCCATCAAGAAGGTCGCTCCCTTCTATTCCAACCATATAGGTCCCTGTTTCGACCTGGAAGGTGAAGCCTCCATTCTTATCAGTCATTATTTCCTCCAAAGAAACATTGATCTCGTTTCCAATTTGCAGCAACTCCACTTTGACATTCTGAATCGGTTCGCCTGACCAGTTTGAAACCACTCCAATTATTGTTGTGAGGGGGAGTAAGATCAATTTCAAATCATTCAAACCGTCAGAAGAGACATCAATGTAAATTTGGTTTTCCAATGTGAGGTTGGAATATTCGATTCTGAATCTTCCTGGGTAGATACTCATTGAGAATCTTCCATCGAGGGAGGTTGAA
>CAWEDU010000011.1:0-204381 GCA_963807965.1 uncultured Thermoplasmatales archaeon | reverse complement strand
GTTAATATTGTAAGCTAAATGCATTCCTTGTATGGACAGGTACAGGATTTATTTTTGGACTCCGAAATATTTTACTACCTGATGATTTTAAAGGTAATGAAGTCCAAATTCCTAATGAACATATAACTGTGAATTTTCAGAAATTATTAAATGAGGGGGATGTAAAAAGTCTAACTTTAGAAGATATCTTGCCACTAATCTCATTCCATAGAACAGAAAATGAATGTAAAAACGATCAGAGAACTCGAACTAAAAAGGATTTGACGATGTTTTTCTAAGGGATGTTGTCGATGAAATAAAGAGCAATATACCCCAACAATTGATCAATAACAATGACAATATTGATGATTTAAAGTTAAATGATATACTTCCTTTGATAAATTGTTGGGAAGGGGTATTTACCAGAGGTGCTTAGACCTTTCATTAAAAAGGACGAGAAAAATATTGAAGAAGAAGAATTTTATTCCAATATTTCGATAAAAGATTACAACGAAAAAGTCGATATTAAATTCGAAGATCTAATTTCCATTGATGTTGAGAATGTCAAACCAGGTAAAAAATGGAGTATTACGATAACCTTAGATTTTGGAAAATTTTTAGATACACCTGGGAGATCCTTCAATTAAGTGATATACCTGAAATTAAGGAGATTTCCTGGTAGAATTTATAGAAGCAATTGATCAAAATGAAGGATGGCATGAAATTGACTGATGTGAAGTAGGTAAATGATATGGATATAGGTGTTCAAATGAATATTTTTTAGAGTGTAAAGTTGATTCAAAAACATATATCGACAACGAAATGACAATAACAGCAAATGATATGGCATGATGTTTTCATTCCAGATAAAGATGGAATTCTAAACAGAATTGAAATAATATCGAAGAGAGTTGAAACTGATAAATTCGAGTCAGAAATTACCGAAACACCTGAAAAAGAATCAAAAGCAACTATCATCATCCATACTGATTTGGAACTCCATCAAAAAATCATCAATGAATTTCAACAACTTGAATTATCACTTGCATTTTCCTCTAATTTAAAGAAAATCTATTGGGAAAATCCAAAAATCTACAATAATATGCGAAAATAATGAAGAAAAGAAAAATGTTGGAATTGTTGGAGTTCAATTATATAACAAAGAAAATGATCCTATTGTCCCAATCTCACAAAATGATTTAATGTTATTAGTTGAAAATTATAAAAAATATTCAAAGATCGAGCGATTCCCAAATCATTTTGGAGACAAGGTAATAATGAATTCAAGTCAAAAAGATACATTAATTCTTATCGTAATTTTTTCTTTATTATTGAAGGGTTTTTTAGCAACAACAAAACAAAAATCAAAGATGTGGAAAGGGAATTCAATAAATCAATGGAACTTTCAAATGCAATCGATTGGATGATAAATAATATTGAGAGTTATCCAGAGTTAAAGAAAGATATTGTAAAAAAGATTCAGAAAAGAAATAAATCCCTTTCAAAAGAAGGTATTGTATATCTCATCGTGAAGATGCGTGGTGAATTAAGTCATTTCATTAATAATCCTAGGGCAAACCGAAAAAAGTAAATCCATTTCATCATCAAGGATATCGGAGCATGGCTTGGCTATTATTAGGAATCTCAAGTAAAGTAATCCTTGATAAGATCGTTTTAATCAATCAGTCAGAAAAAAATGAGGATTGAATAGGTGTTCCATAGAAATAGTTGGATTTCTCCATCTATCACTAAAAAATGGAAATATCATTTTGTTGGATTATCATAGATTATTTGAATATTTGGTGGCATTATTATTTTAAAAGAGTTGTATTTTGCCTTCACATTAATTTCCTTTCCAATTTATGAATAATGGGATCAAAGAAGAATTATACATAAGCAAAGGTTCAAATCTTTTATCATAAGCTATTACAACACCAGAAAAATTATCCTCAATAAATTTACTGAACTTATCTAGATAAGTTCGTTCAACTAAATAAACCCAATAATTCAGTTCATTATTATATGATTTCAATTCGATTTCAAATATTTTTTTCTCTTGCGTTTTTTAAATTAGGCAGTTTTTTTAATATGTCTTTTGACATTCCATTTGATGTTAATAATTGAATCCCATTAAACGTTGATAATTTCCATGGGATATTTCTGTGGTATAACATATCGTTTCTTATGATCCGTTTTTGTAGTAAATATGGTACTTCTCCACTTTCATGTATGGAAAAATAAACTAATCCTGTAAGAAAATGAGCTCCAAATTCAATGTCATTGTTTTTTCCTTGAGTTGCCCACATCAATTTCCATTGGTTTCCATTTTCGCAACCACATACTTGAATTTCTTCACTATTCTAAATCAATATCTCAATACAAATGCTTTTGTCTTGTTCCATATCCGCCTTCCCCCTAAAAGAGGCATTTATTTATGGAAGTTTTATTAACATCCTCAAGGGTTTTCTTATGATTATTGGGGTCGTTTCCGACTTGCGCACGTTTTTTCCTGTTTACAACTAAAAACAAATAAAGTACAGTAAAATTACTATTTTTATTCGATTATCTAATCTATCAAAATTCAGAAATTTTCCCCTTTCCGAAATTGTTCAAAACGTTATAGATTACAAACTTTCTATACGCATCCCTAAGGGCTCCTTCCTTCGATCTCGATCGAACTGATTCTCCAAACATCCTCTTCACACTTGAAAAAACATTCTCAGAGGCCCACCTCATGGTATATCCCACTTCTTGCTTCCAGGCCTCATAACCAATCTGATCCCTTCTACAAATGCACTTCCTTCGATAATACGACTTTGAACAATTCTTCGGATTCGCATCTTTCCTCATTTTCACGCCTGATTTGATATCATACCAATTCAATAAATTGAATACATCGGCCCTGTCATAAGCTCCATCTGCAAGCACTCTTGAAATATTCCATATGTTGTGGTTCTTCCTCAATTGTTCTAACAAACTCTTGAATCCATTATGATCGCCAACTTTCTCATCTGTTATCTCCAATGCCAGAATATCTTTCTTCCTGGCATCAACTGCCAGGTGGATCTTGATCCGATCCTTTTCGTTCCCTCTTCATTCTCCATTTGAAATTCCTCCATTCGCCTCGGGTTGTGATCTTTATTCCACTGCTGTCAACAGCCATGATGACAGGACGTTTCAACGGCAACAAACTTGTCTTGAGATCTATCTTAACATCTCGAATTCTCCGAAATAATGTTGTGTAATCTGCTGCCCTCAACCGGGGAATATACCTGGATAATCCTCTTAAAAAACCCTCCAATGTTCTGTAAGGCATGTTCATAACATGATAGACCATGGCCGTCCATCTGATGAATTTCTCGGGATAAATGAATCTTCTTCCGGGTTTTCTGTCGTTCATATCCAGTAATTCTTGATCCCAGTTGTCAAGAAACTCCAAAGAAATGTATAATTCACCTCTCCTCACAAGTTGATTGTTATACACTTTCCAATTCCTTTTTTCTTCGTGTATCTGACCCCATCTCGGATCTACTGGAAATTTCGACATCAGTTATTAAGTTGTCTGAACTAGATAAATAAAATTCAGACATCCCTGAAAGTACGTGGAATTATGCAACACAGCACACGTTTTTCGCAAAAAAAATCGCCACATTGAATTGATATCTGTTCAAGAACATTATGGCTCAGTTTGAAAGGCTTGTTACCTTTTTCATAATTTCATATAGTGAAGGGTTCCTTTATGGAAATTCATATATTTCCATTCATAAAAAAGTAACAATAGGTATAGTTCTCGGAGGTCCTGGCTATTGATCTTTCAAGCCATTTACTTTCATCCATTTATCTACTGACCTCTTGGATCTCTTTATCACCACTAACACCAGAGTTGATAGACTCAATGGGGCGATCAGGACCCAACCAAACATATCGCAGAGCCAGCATACCTCCCCCTCTCCCTTTTTCTCCTTTTAGCTGGATCGAGTAATTTCCGTAACCCGAGATCTCTACGTAGAGGTCCATATTCGAGGTCTTCTCGGAATCGAAAGCGATCGACTTGCTGGTGTTCACTCTATCTAGATAGGCGTAATCCCTCTCGTTCTCCGTTAAATATGTCCTCACCTCGATGAAGCCGCTGCCGGGAACATCGATGAACGTTATTGTTAGATACAGCACCCTATACAGATCGATTAGATCTGCTTCTATCTTGTAATAGTCATAATAATCCATCAAGGATATACTATCATCTCTTGAACCCATTCCCAGGACTGTTGCTGTTTCCCTGGTGTCGTTCTCGAATGGGATCGAATCCTCCGCCATTGAATTCTCAACAGGAATGATCAGACAAGAGCCAAAGATCAAGATCACAAGTGTTATGATTACTGTAATTCTCATTTGAAATCCCCATTTTCACCCAATGAATACAATGGAGTATTGAATTCTATCATTCATATATATTTTGATAATTCAATCCCCTGTGGAAATTGAGAGAAGGTTTTTTCATTGACCATTTTTGATCTATGAGTCCGTTAACAGGATTTCATTCCAGTAATGGAGTGCCTTACTCAATATCACATTGAATAGGATTCAAGTTCCGAAGTAAAAGATACTTCATCATCATAGTATTCGACGATCTTGACATCGATGTTCAGTTCGGGACAGAAATATTTCAATGTATACTCATCATAATCCACATTATCAACCCGGATCTCGAAACAGGTGAAGGTCCCTGCTGGAACCGTGACCTCCTTCTCTCCAAGGACCTTGTAATCTTTTGTAACTGTATCTTCAGAGGTATCATCCATCACGAGGGTTCCATTCGAATAAACAGTGCTCTCATCCTCCATGTTTTCCTCTAAGGTATAGTTCACCCCTGTCTTGATCTCATCAGGAATGGTGCCGGTCGTTGTGTAGATCATTACACCTTCCCATAGGTTACTTGTCCATCCAACTGCCGGATCCACTCTTGCCCTTATCTCCCATTCGTAATCATACAATACAACCTCAAAATCGGCCTTCCTGTAATATGCAGAAGCACTTCCCGTCCAATCATCATAGTACATCTCGGAATCTTCATCGTAATGCGCATCATATCCGAATTCCACATCGATCTTGACCACATCATTTCCTTCGAAGGTGGAGCTCTCGCTTGTGACTGTCATCTTGAGAAATCCATTTCCCTGGGTAGCATCTACGACTTTATAGGTCCAGGAATTCCCCTTTCCGATAAGCTCCTTCTCTCCTTCCTCGTCACTTCCGGAAGAGCTCAGGCATCCTGAAAGGAAAGACATCATCATTATGAATATTCCTACAATTGCAATTATTCCGATCTTCTTCACAGATGTCTCCCCCATTAACCAACGGAAGATATCCGTGGTATTATAATATCCTATCGTGGAACATAGGATTAAAGCAATTTTCCATTGCTTTTTTCATTCATAATAATAATTATTGATGGAACAGGTATGGATCAGGTTGAATTGATCTCTAAGATATCTCCCAATTCCTCGGAGGTCAATTTGAGCATTATAAAATCCTCTCCGACCTCGTTTACATGTTCTGTTAAGAGAGATATCTTCTTGTCGCTGAAGAGACCGTCATCCATCTTTAGGGCCTTGAGTGAATCCTTCTTGATCTTGACAATTAGGTTTGGAATGTTCCATTTCTTTATATCGATCTGGATGTCAGTCACCTTGCCGATAACCTTACCATCGGTCCCCATGACCTCGAGTCCGATCATTCTCTCTGCCTCGTGCTCTTTATCATGGTCAACGAGATGGTCCCCCAATTCCTTCATGGTCTTATCAAGGATGATCTTGTCCTTCAGACCCTCGATCAGGTCCACATCCGAATCCAATCTAAGGGCAGATAGGAAAGGTTTTTTCCATCCAAGAGGTTCGGTATCCTCGCTGTCGATCTTGATAGCAAGGGACTTGACCTTCCATTTCCCTTCAAGCACTATTCCATTAATCTTACCAAAAATGTTGCCATCTGAACTCAGGACCTCTAATTTTATTAGATCGTCATATAACATCGGTAATTCCCCTTTACTTTTACAGGATTCTCATCTAAGTTTTACTATATAAGACCAATCCATAAATCTTAACACTTCTCGGTTGAAAGGTCCCAGAAGATCATACTCATTGATATCAAATCATGGTCCAAAATCAATGTAAGGGACCCTTTTCCTTGAGTTATGGAAAATTGGAGAATGCAGGACGATTTATTTTATATCAATTGGGCATTCATCCAGATAATAAGTGGGAGTGTCGCATGCGCCAGACGAGCAAATTGGGTATGATCGGGACCTTTCCTTATCGGAGATTCGAGACCCTGCATCTGTTATGCTATGCGTTCCTTGTTATGGCTGTCACTTTCCTGATCTCTTTCCATTTCTATACCGGATACTTCGATATCATTTACATGCCTTTTAGTTATCTCGGGGATTCCATAACCGTGAAGGAGGGCAATCCCAATACGATATCTTTGGTGTTGTTCTCCATCGGATGCTGTCTATCCGGAATATTGATGTTCATCTTCGCCAACAGGATAGGAAATGAACCCGGTTTGAAGTATTCCTATTATCTGAAATTCTTAGGTTTCATTTCGGGAATGGGATTCATTCTGATGATAATACCTGACAATATTGGTTTCTTCATACATGATCTGGGGGCAATTCTGAGTCTGGGGGGGATATGGGTGATAACATCGGTCCTTATGCTTGAGGTCAGACATAGAACCTCGACCCTTCTCATGATCATCATGAACTTGATTCTTCACTCAACCATGACCACATATGCCATACTGGCAACCATTGATGTACCCATCAAGAACCTCTTTCAGAAGTTCGGCCTGGTAGGACTCTTTATTGTAACCGCCTGGGTCATCAGAGTTGTATCTTTGAGAAGTTCTAGGGATGTCAGGGATCCATACGCATTTCCTGAAAGCAATTCATTGAACTCATCATATCAGATCGACGATGACCCGATCTAACCAATATTCAATCTCTGTTATCTTCAAAGTGTCAAAGTCTCAAAGGACCTCTCCCACGGCCTCCTTTGTCTCCAATCCTCCAACCAATGGTCCGGGATCACAAGAGATAATGCCGCAACATCTCCAAGATATTTTCCAAGACCTGTTGGGAGGATTTCGACATTACTTGAAAGGAGTGGGAAGGAGCTGTAAAATTCTTCCTTTACTCTCGGGAGGAGAAGGTCCATGTTATTGAGAAACACACTTCCACCTATGGTGATCAAAGATGTATCGAGTACCGCATTTAGGGATGCCAGACCCTTTGTGAAATAGGATGTAGCTTTGTTTATGATCTCAATTGCTTTGTCATCCCCTTTGTGATATCTTTCAAAAACCTCTGCTGTGGACATGTTCGCCCCATACTGGGTCCCAATTGCAGTTCCCGAAGCAACCGCTTCCAGGTCACAGATATTGCCACAACCACAGGTTGGGCCTGACAATCCTAAATATATATGGCCCCCATGGGGCGCGTTTCCATTCTTACCTCTTATCAATCTACCATCAACGAAAGCTCCTGTTCCGATCCCTGTGCTCCATGTGATATAAAGAATATTGTTGCGTCCAATCCCATGGCCGAACGTTCTTTCTGCAACAGCTCCGGCCACCGCGTCGTTTTCAATGATCAGATTCGAATAGTATTTTTTCAGCTCCTTTTCTAAAGGAACAGAGGTCCATTGATTGGGAAGGACCCCTCTCTCGGGAGCCATACCACCGCAAATATTGGGTGATACCAGCTCGATCATTCCTCCTTTCTTCCTGAAAGGGCCTGCTGAGCTGATGCCAATTGCAGATATATTCTCCGGATTAGATCCTGAAGCAATAATACATCTATCTATCAGGGATCTAACTTGTAAAGGTATGGAGTCAGGATCCCCCTTTAAGTTGACTGTTTGTTGTATACGGACGATGACCTTCTCTTTATTGGAGAGAGCAGCAGCGACCTTGGTAGCACCGATATCTATCGATATTATGATCTCTTCCATTTAGATTCCTCCGGGATCACAGTATACTGAAGGAGAATTAATGGTGATTAATTATTTGATTTGCCCTGATCATTTGTCATTCATCTGTGAGAACAGGTCAAGATAATCGGACATCAGTCTGGTAATCAGGAAGTTCTCCTTGACATGCTCCTTACCCTTGATTCCCATCCGGTCCCGCAGGTCGGCGTCCTCTAGAAGAGTGATTATTCTTTCCACAAAGCAGTCTTCATCTTTCGGATCGCATAAGAATCCATTCTCACCATCGATCACCTGGAGTGGAATGCCGCCTACGTTGGAGGTGACTACCGGCGTCCCTTTCCATAGTGCTTCTGAAACAGTGAGTCCGAATCCTTCCCTGAGTGATTTCTGTATCACTACATGGGAGATCCTCTGTAATGAATTAACGAATAATTCCCCTGCGTTTACGACAAATATCACATCACCGGAATCGATCAGGTCCTTTGCTTTTTCTTCAACCTTCTTGAATATATCCCATCCCTCTGGATCGTCTGAGGCCATGCTTCCGCAGAGCACGAGCCGACAGTTGAACCTCTGCTTCACTTTCCTGTAGACATCTATCACTCCCTCAGGGTCCTTCCAGATATCAAATCTGGATATCTGTGAGATAATTGGCTTGTCCAGTGGAATATTGTGATTGACCATCTCCTGTTTGATACGATCATCATCAAGGTCCATGTTCTTCTCTGTAATGGGATCTATGGCCGGATATATGATCACATCATCAATTTGGAGGTCTTCCTTCCTGTAAGCTTCGTTGGAAATGATCATCTTGTCGTATCTCATAATGTATTCCTTTACGAAATCCCACAGGCCCTGGTTTGGTCTGGTTATATCGATATGAAGTCTCCATATCCAGGGCTGCTTCTTCTCTACATAGGCGATCAAGGGGAGAGGTTGAGGATCATGGATCACCACAACATCATATTCGAAATCATTGTATGATGCGAATTCCTCATTGGTACTGAGATAGAGCTCCTTGACCCTATCGGTCAACTCAATATCACCACCCTGGAGTGCATTGTGGAAACCCTTTGTAACCTCGAAGAATTCCTGGAAACCTTTGAGGATCTTCCAGTCTAAATGGACTCCCATATTGTTCAATATTGGAACCATTGAGTTCAACATCTCTGCGACACCACCTCCATCAAAGGTTGTGTTCACCATGAGGTATCTACGGCCTTCATGGGATTTGGCCTTCTTGATCAATTCGTCTACTTGCCTGTCACCTATGACTTTCCTGTATTGTTCGATGTCGATCATGGAGGATCACAGCCGCTCTGACCGGGGAAAATATGAATTGATTAAAACCTTTGCACTGATTTCTTCTATTGAATGTTGATATATACAATATCTAACACTAATGGGTTGCCAGTTTAGAGATCAGTTCTCTCGCCTCTTCAACGTTCTTAATATTGAATCTGGCCTTGGATGCTTTATATCCTACCTTAATGGAATAACCACTTTTTGGGAGTTCCCCGAACATATCCTCATCTGTCCAGTCATCCCCTATCGCCATCATGAAATCCCATTTCCCAGCGTCCAACCATTTCTTGATGGCCTTTCCTTTATTGATCCCCATGTTTTTGATCTCTATGACCTTATTTCCGTTCAGGATACCCACATTAAGATTTGAGATCATATTATGTATGGTCTCCTTCATTTCACTGATCTGAGCTTGTGCCTGATTTTGGTCGGCTCTTCTATAATGCCAAGCAAGAGAGTAACCTTTCTCTTCAACAAATGCACCTGGAGTTTTTATAACATAGGACTCCAGAACAGGCCTTATCTTCTCCTTCCAGGAGTCCTCAAGCTGTTCCATCATCATCCAATCCCCACCCTTTGGCCTGATCCAAACTCCATGTTCGGCCACTATGTTGATATCCATTCCACCGAACCACTCGTTCAATGTATCACGGTCCCTTCCACTGACAATTATCAATTCCGTTCCTTTTCTATTGGTCAGGGATGTGAGATCCAAGATCAGTTCTTTATCCGGGACAGCTTCACCTGGGAGTTTTCTGAATTTGGTCAGCGTCCCATCATAGTCAAGCATTAACAATCGTTTCTCTGCGGAATCATAGTCATTGACCATTTTCTTTATCTATTTGGCCATCCATTTTCTGGAAACTGCTCTTAACCTGCATATCCTTTACCTTTTGTAGCTCGGAAAAGAAATCAGATGCCCATTTGTCGATATCGTATTTTCTTATACGATCTCTCATAATCCTGTTGCTCCTGATCTGCTTCTTTTCAGGCATCTCAAGCGCTTCAAAGATTGCATCTGCTATTTCTTCAATATTGTTAGGATTAACATGAAGTGCTTCTCCCAGCTCCTTTGCTGCTCCTGCCAGTTCCGAGAGGATAAGAACACCTTTGTGATCGGATTTTGATACGATATATTCCTTTGCGATCAGGTTCATACCATCCCTAAGCGGGGTTATGAGAGCCACATCTGCTGAACAGTAAAGGGCCAATAGTTGATTCTGTGGAATACCCTGGAAAATATACCAAATGGGAACCCATCCAAGTTTTGTATATTTCCCGTTGACCTCACCTACAAGCTGTTCAACTTCCAATTTTAGGTCATGATATGTATCGACCCCGATCCTTGATGGACTTGCTACATTGATCAATGTGACCTTCTCATGATATTTTGGATATTTTTCAAGGAAGCGGCCGTAAGCTCTGATCCTTTGGGGAATCCCTTTGGTATAATCCATCCTATCAATGGACATTATTATCTTTCTGTTCTCCACTGTTTTTAGGATTTCCTGTTTTTCCTTCATGACCTTTGGAGATTTTGGAGCATTTGAAAAGTATTCGAAATCGATGCTAATCGGAAATGAGCTCACCTTTACGGTGCGGGGTCCAGCCTCTATATAACCCAGAGAATTTTCATGACCCAGAAGTCGTCTGACACTACTGATGAAATGGAGAACATAATCGTATGTGTGGAATCCGATCAAGTCCGCTCCCATGATCCCCCTGAGGATCTCGTTCCTCCATGGAAGGATCCTGAAGACCTCAGAAGAGGGGAATGGGATGTGGAGGAAGAAACCAATGGAGAGTTCAGGCATCTTCTGTCTCAGCAATCTGGGAAGAAGGAATAGATGATAATCATGGATCCAAACGGTATCATCTTTTTCTACTATCTTCAAGATCTCCTCTGCAAATGATTCATTGACCCTTTGATAAGACTCCCAATCCTCCTGGTTCATCTTTGTTTGGGTGATGAAATAATGAAAAAGAGGCCATATGGTCTTGTTTGAGAAACCTTCGTAATAACTCTCGATATCAGCTTCGGAGAGAAAGACCCCTCTGCATCTTTGTTCTTTCAGTCCTGATCTTACCTGGTCGAGATCTTTCTCATCCAGCCCATCTAAAGTAATGCCAGTCCATCCCACCCATATAGAATTGAAATCCTTGTAAAAGGATGAAAGGGCTGTAGCCAAACCTCCAATACTTGGGGTGATCTCAAAACCATTTTCTCCTTTTGTAAGGTTGATGGGCAATCTATTGGATACCAATATCAATTTTCCCATTTCAGGTCTCCTTGAAAAAAGACATAGACTGAATGCATTTGGACCATATATTATTATTTTATTACAATGAATGTTATGATGTTGGTATTATACCATGGCCAATGATTAGCAAATGATTAAAAATATTAGGGGATATGATATCCGGTCTAAATACTTCAAACCAGTTCCACTGAGTATTATTTCATACATTTAGGACCAGGGAACTTATTTTTATCATATCATACCCATTACTATCATATGTTGGGGACCTTGGAGCTCATTCTGACCATACTCCTCCTCTTCTTTTCGATATCTGCTGTGTTATGGGGAGTTTATGGGATTGTCTTTAGGATAGTTAGGTCCAGAAAAGAATCTGTAGGGTTCCTTGAGATCGAAACTCCATTTTGGTATAACATTGCCTTCTGGATCATTGTGATTCCATTCATCATACTGAGTGTCCTGTTAATGCTGCTTTGAAGATAGCATCATCCGGGAGGCCCTCTTGGGACCTTTCCAGGGGCCCTGCCTTTCTTTCTCTTTTTTGCAACATTGTTTTTCTCTCTGGTTCCCCTTGTGACCAGCCAGATGACCAGGATTATAATAAGTAAAAATGAGAAGAGAGGGAGTAACAGGATCACGATGTAGAAACACATGAAGCCTGCAAAGATCCCTAGCATGATGTTCTCATTTGGGAAATCCTCTTCAACATTTACCTCGATCTCATATTCCCCCTCCCCCCATATCACCAGGTAGACCATTTCCTCATCATAATATGAGACCACACTCTCTTCCAGTGTGGCTCGGTCACCGATCCCTGTCAGACTTGTCTCTTCCACCTTTTCATCCTTATCGAGGTCCAATCCGGCATATAATGTTCCGTTTCCGGGATCTGTCCTCTTGATCTTCACGGTAACGATACCATCAACATCGGTCGGGATCTCAAATCTATCCACATCGGAATACTCCAGATATCCGTATTCCAGTTCGAAGACCCTTCCGCTCAATTCATCCCCGCTTTCCAGGAGGTCCGGTTCATCCTCGAAACCGGGAGCATCGTAAGGGTCCTCGGTTTCCTCGAAAAGGACCTCAACCTCGAAGGAACCTGTCCCGGAAATGGCTATGAAGAAGGAATCCGCACTCTCCTTGTTCACAAGGAGGCCCCTTGTTATCTCACCAGCGATCGTGAGTTCTTCATATCCCTGGTCCTGAACACCCTCGGGGATGATCCTCTGTCTTTCCGAGTCGAAGATATCTATCCTGATGGGACCTGGGCCGATATCCGTCTTCTTGATCGAGTAGAAGACCACAACATCGGCAGGCACATCCACCTTGAAAATATCGGGATCACCAACACCCGTATTATTGACAGCACCCAGTATGGTCCCCTCGCCGATCATTTGGGGGTCATCCATGGAATCGTTGGGTTCTGTCTCTTCGAGAGCCAAGGCACTACCTGCGAGCAAACAGATCGTTATCAACAGTATCATAACCGACCTCATGGAATCAACCTCTGACGAATCTGATCTTCCCCGTGTCATCACCGCTAATGAACTCTTTATCGGGATCATTCACATATGTTCTAGTGAGGGTTCCGCAGTCCATGCATATATCACAGAAAAGATTCGAACCTGCTGAGAAAATGCCGAAGGGGCCTTTTATTCTGGGTCCAAGAGAATGATTTTCAGATGTCCTGATCTCCACGCTTTTCTGTATGCTGTCTCCGCCACAATGGAGACAGAGGTCCTTTTCTCTCATCCTAACCTCTCCTTGATCCAAGGTAGATATCGATCAACCGCTATTCATAATTTCCAGTAATAAAGAAATGGTCCTCCCGAGTTGGGGCCGCTCATGTGAAAGGAATTGAGGGATATCTGTACGAATATCCTAAATATTCATTGTATGTTTGTGGGACAATGAACAGGAGATTCATGACCTGGGGAATTTCGCTCATCGTTCTTACTTTCCTCTTTCCCCTGCTGTTCTTCATACTTTCTCTTATCAAGTTCGATCTGATAGAGGGTATTTTACTGGGTCTCGATTGGTTCTGCTGCATCGGCTGGTCAGCTCTATTGCTCATCATGGGCCTATTCCTTCTCATTATCGGGATCAGGACCGATTAGTTCTATTTCGGATCCCTTTTGGTAAGCCTTACAACACCAAAGATCACGATCAGTGCAACAGCGAATATCACCACTATCAGCAGTATAGAACCTGGACCGATCCCACTATCATTTCCCACAGTTTCGGTCTCTCCCGATGGGGCCTGGACCGTGAAGATGATCGTTGAGCTTGAGGATCTTCCTTCCGAATCAACCGCAGTTACCTCTATCTCATAAGTACCCTTCTTCAGTTCCTTGACAGGAGGTAATTTCCCGGTGAAGATGCTGTCAGCGTTCTCCTGATCAGGGTGTTTCCCATCATCGAGCAAGTTCAGATCATCATTTACTCCCATTGACAATATATCGGCATGGACCGAAACGATAGGTGAATCCATCCTAACTACCCTTGCCGTTAGCAGGACATCGACATTGGATGTCCCCTCCCTGATACTGTTAGGATCCAGGGAAAGACGGTCAATGAATGGGGAGCTCCCTCCTGGGCCCTTTATCACTTGAATTCTCAAGGTCTCCGAATCCATTCCTCCGAATGGATCGGATACCACGACTTCGATGGTAATAGTCCCCACAATATCAGGTGCCTTTAGATCAACTTCATCACCATTTCCAATGATCTCTCCTGATGTTGAGCTCCACTCATATGTAAGAGGATCATTGTCGGGATCCGTAACGTCCACAAGGATCTCCGCAGTCCCACCTACCTGGACCTCTTCTGGTATGGAATAGAGATCCTCGATGAGTGGTGGTCGGTTAGGTTCTCCCTCCTCCACCTCCACATTGACATCTTCAGTATCTGAGGCCCCCATGGGGTCCGTTGCAGTGAACGTGATCGTATATGTTCCAGGCTCCGTTGGAGCGGTAAATGAATACTCGGGATAGGATCCTGAAATAGACCCGCTGTTCGTTGAGATCTCAAAGGACAGAGTATCCTCGTCAGGGTCGAACGCATCCACCTTGACCGTGCAAACTGATCCGACCGTGGTCCTGGGTGGAACAATCTCCAGTGACCTGATGACCGGCGGGGAATTTTTCTCTATGTAGTCCTCGGCAGCCCTGACCGCTTCGAATGTGTCTAGGATACCATATCCATAATGAACATTGTACTTTTCCGAGAGAGAAATGTCGTACGGGTCTCCCCTGGCTTCTGCTGTATTGTGAAGGATGGCCCTTACAGGATTCCTTCCTGGTCCTGGTCTGATCATTGGATTGGCCTGGAGCATCAGGGCCACTGCTCCCGATACGTGGGGGGTTGCAAACGAGGTTCCGGAAGAAGGCCCCCATCCCACAACAGGTCCAGGTGAATTCTTGTCTCTTGCTTCTGCGACCATAATGTTTGCAGCTGGTGCGGATATATCCGGTTTCAACTCGTCATAGGGATCCTCATCACCGTCATCGCTCCTTGGGCCCCAGGTAGATTGCGGCCAGAACTCATCATCAGACCTGTCGACCGTATCCATATCGTCGGTTCCGCCAACGATTATCGAGTCATCGGACCAGTAATTGGGACCGTTGGGGTCCGCCTCGAAAGGTTGTCCGGAATTCGTGGCCGCTGATACGACAGGCATACCATTCTCAACGCAAGTGGTCACCAATTGATGGACGGGTCCGTCTGGATTCCCCAATCCAGCTGAGATCGAAATGACGTCAATACCAGAGTAACCGTTTCCCCAATCCGTATCCTTGTTATCTATGCACCATTCCAGAGCCGCTGCAATGGGATTCTCGAATGTCGGCCCTAGCATACGGATCCTGAGGTCTATCAGTCCTGCTTCGGGAGCAATACCAACGTTGGTAGGGCTCACCTTCGGAATCACCTTTTCCTAATGCTACCGAGGCAACTCCGGTCCCATGCCCATCCAGATCGTCGGGGTCCACAGACCCATCTCTGGGATTCAGAGGAGATTCCGGTGAGCTGAAATCAGCTCCTGCAACGAAGGATCCTATGAAAGTCGGATGATTGTTATTGTCCACTCCGGAATCGATTATTGCGATCGTCATCCCCTCTCCCCTGTAACCAATATCGTGAGCGGTATCGGGGGAGTATTCCATGGATGGGACTGCCTTAACATCCTTGGCTGAAATGTCCAGTGAATTCTCAACCGAGAATTCCTTCACGATCCTTTCCACGCCAGGTATAGCCAGGATCCTTTGGTAATCCCTTGGAGAACCTATTATGATCTCCTGATATGGGACATATTTCAATGGCTCTCCCATCTTGAAATCCATCTCCCTGAGATGATCACGTATTCCCTCCATCTCACAGGATCCTTCACCTATAACGAAGAACCTGCCCCCTTCCCATTCATCAGCTTCCAACTGCCCTATGAAAAAATATCCAGCGGATATCATTATCAATGAAAGCAATACGATGGAAAATGTATAACACGTTTTCATAAGACCCACTCCATTATAGTCCTCATCTCAAGATAAAAAACCTTTGATATACCAATGAAAACAGCTGCCTCAGAAATCGATAATGACATGGAAATCTTTTATTATTCATATCTGACTGATAAATGGCATTCATGATAGGGGAGCTTCAAATTGAAAAATAAAACCATTCCCGAGGGGGAAATGGACCTCGATCTGTTCAGACAGTTCGCTTTGAAAGCCGGCCAGGGTATCGGAATTGTATCCCCTGATGGAAAGATATTGTTCATGAACCCATCCTTCCTCGAGATGTTGAAGATCCCCTCATTGGAAGAAGCCTGCAATATGAAGGTGAATGATCTCTATTTCCCTGAGGATATTGTTAAAATGGAAGCGAATATGGGCAGAGCTCTGGACAATGAAGGATCCTGGAAGACCAGAATAAATTTTAAAAGGACGGATGGTACGGCAGTCTTTCTGGAACAGGATATCTTTCCGATGATTGTTAATGAAACCCGATACCTTTGCTTTCATGTAACCGATATCTCGAATCTGAAGATGAAAGAGAATGACCTACGAAATGAGAAGGAATTCTACATGAGCTTCACAGAATCCCTGGGTGATTGGGTGTGGGAGATGGACCAGGGAGGGACCCATACATACTCGAACGAGGCTGTAAAGGACATTTTAGGATATACCTCTGAAGAGACCATCGGGAAGGATGCTACCGATTTCTGGCTAGAAAGAACCCTTACGGACGAGCAACTCGAAAGGCATAAGAAATCACTTCAAAGCGGCAAGGGATGGACCAATGTCCAGGCAGTTTTTGGTCACAAGGACGGCCATCCTGTTTATGTCCTCTCTTCAGCGGTTCCTATCTTCAATAATGATGGTGACTTGAAGGGATACCGAGGTATTGATAGGGATATCACAGATAGGGTAATGGGTACAATAAAACTGAATGAATCGAGAGAGAAACTCGATTCTATCATAGAGAATGCAAGGGAGATCATTTTCACATCCGATGTTAAGGGTTGCATTGATTTCATATCCAGAGCGGTGAAAACCTCTTTGGGATACGAGCCAGAGGAAATTGTTGGAAATACCATAATCGAACTGGTACATCCGGAAGACAGGGAGCTTCTCTGGAATGCCGGAATTGAGATAGTAAGGACCGGTGAAGCATCCAAGGACATAGATTACAGATTGAAGAACAAGGACGGAGGATATGTCTGGCACAGGGTCACTATGTCCCCCAAGGTTGATGGTTCAGGCAGTGTTCAGAAGATCGTGGGTGTGACCCAGGATATCACACAGAGGAAGGACAATGAGAATAGGATCCTGCAGTACAACGAATTGTTGCACTTGATCAACAAGATACTGCGTCACGACCTTACGAACAATCTCTTCATGATCAGGACGGCTCTGGATCACTACAAGGATGTCAGGGATGACCAATGGCTTGGGGCAATTGAAATAAAAGCTCAGAGGTCCTTCGAATTAATAGAGCAGATGAGATCCTTGGAATCCCTGGTAGCTTCCGGAGGGGGCCTTAGGCCCGTTGATGTCCAGGAGGCTTTGGTCAGGATAAAGAGGGGATTCGATATCCCGATAGAGATCAACTGTGACCTCAAGGTGAAGGCGGATGATGCCTTCTATTCGGTCATGGAGAATCTGATCAGGAATGCTGTGGTACACGGGAATACAGACAGGATGGAGTTCACCAGCTCCATCCAAGAGAATGGGATGGTCAAGATCGATGTGGTTGACCATGGCAAGGGAATACCCGATGAGATAAAGGGTCACATCTTTGAGGAGACGTTCAGATATGGTAAATCCGCAGGGACGGGATTGGGTCTTTACATCGTGTATAGGACGCTTGATAGATATGGTGGAAGTATCTCCGTTTCAGATACTGAAGGGGGAGGAGCAACTTTCTCCATCATTCTCGATAGATCATGATCGTTTGGAAATCTCAGTTATCCTGAGGGAGCGAAGCGACCATTCTTTCAAGACCCCACTATCCTCTAAGACATCTGGTGGGACCTCATAGTAGGGCATCTTCATCGTTTTACCCTTGAAGGGCTGGAATCTCTCCATTCCCCTTGAAATGAACTCGTCCTGGTAGGCTGCGTCTGTTTTCAGGTACATTGTCGCTTCGTTCACAATACCGAAAATGTTCCCATCAACATAGAGACCAGCCCCCCCAAACATCTTTTTTACAACGAAACCATCGATCTCCGATAGCATCTGCTGGATGTGTTCCATGAATCCTTCGTTTACTGACATCGGGATCACATCTTAACCTGGGGCTTGTCGCTTCCAAGGTATTTTTCGGGTTCCTTTTCAAAGAGGAATCTGCATCCAGGTGCGCAGAAGTAATACTTCTTTCCTTCGTGTTCACTTGTCCATTTCGCGTTCTGGGTATCCACCATCATATGACAAACAGGGTCTTTTTCCATTTCATTTCCTCCCATATGGTGAGAATGTTTTAAGAGTGAGGGATAATGTGACAACGGTAACGGAGCTTGCAGCCATCGCCAGACCCGCGAATTCAGGCCGCAGGTCAACTCCCCAGGGGTGAAGAGCTCCTGCGGCAACCGGTATCAGGATAGTATTGTAGGAAAAAGCCCAGAAAATGTTCTGTTTGATCCTTCTCATGACCTTTCTGGACAGAAGCAGTCCATCCACGCCATCCCCAAGATCATCCTTCACAAGAACGATCTCACCGCTCTCCATCGCAATGTCAGTACCTCCCCCCATAGCAATTCCAACATCCGCCTGGGCCAGTGCGGGAGCGTCATTGATCCCATCACCGATGAAAGCTACCTTCCTTCCCTTTTCCTGAAGCTCCTTCACTTTCCTTGATTTCTCCTGGGGAAGGACTTCGAAAATCACATCTTCTATCCCCACTTCCGAAGCTACAGCCCTTGCGCCAACCTCGCTGTCACCGGTTATCATCAGTATATCCAGGCCAAGTTCTTTCATCCTCCTTACCGCTTCTTTCGAGGACCCTTTGACGGTATCGGAAATGGCCATTGCCCCCACCGTCTTACCGTCGATAGAGATAAGGGAAACTGTCATTCCCTTCATTTCCCTGGCCCCCTTCCAATCGAGGATCTCAGCCGGGATGTCAATACCGTTTTCAAGGAACATTCTTTCCCTTCCGATCATCACATGCTTTCCATCAACATTACCCTTGATACCAAAACCTTCCACCGCCTCCACTTCCGTTGACTTCAGGAGTTGGACTCCTTTTGCTCCTTCCATGACCGCAACAGCAAGGGGATGTTCCGATCCCTTCTCCAGGGATGCAGCTATCCTAAGCAGATTACTTTTATCCATCCCCAAGCTTTTAATGTCCTTCAGAACGGGTTTACCCTTGGTGATCGTTCCGGTCTTGTCGAGGACTACCGTATCAATTGATCCCGACCTCTGAAGAGCTTCGCCGTTCCTGATAAGGATGCCCAGTTCAGCACCTCTTCCTGTTCCGACCGTCACGGCAGTGGGGGTGGCCAGCCCAAGGGCGCATGGACAGGCGATGACAAGAACAGAGACCAATCTGGTAAAAGAGAATAGCAAGCCTTCACCCAGGATAAGGAACCAGATGATGAAGGTTGCAATAGCTATAGTCAAGACAGCTGGTATGAAGTACATCACCACCCTGTCGGCGATCCTCTGTATCTCTGGTTTTGTAGCCTGGGCATCCTCCACTGACCTGATTATATTCGCCAGGAGTGTATCCTTGCCAACTCCGGTCGCTCCTATGGTCAGGGTACCTTTACCGTTGACGGTTCCACCAATTACAAGATCTCCCTTTTTCTTCCTTACCGGTATAGGCTCGCCTGTTATCATAGATTCATCCAGGAATGAACTGCCTTCTGAGACCACCCCATCAACGGGGAGCCTTTCTCCGGGCCTGACAAGAACGAGATCCCCCTTCTTCACTTCCTCAATATCGACCTCCACGGTTACATTGTCCCTAACAAGGATCGCTCTTGTTGGCCGCAAACCTATCAATTTCCTTATGGCTGTGTTGGTCCTACCCTTGGCCCTTGCTTCAAGATACCTGCCAAGGGATAGGAATCCCGCAAGCATCAGGACCGTGTCATAGAACATAAAATCCTCATTAAGACCCAATCTGAAGGTCCCGAGGACAGATGCACCGTATGCAGCTCCCATTCCGAGAGAATACATGACATCCATGTTCAAGTTCAGATGCCTCAGGTTCCTCCAGGCGGCTGAAAAGATCGGATAGCTTATGAAGATGAAGACAGGGGTTGTCAAGATGAAGAGAACAAGCCCCATGTCAAAGGGAAACATAATGCCAGACCACATAAGCGCCATCAGAGGTATCCCGATCCCCAGACCTAGAAGGGACCTTGTCAATTTCATCCTCTGGTCTCTTTCATTTGTTCGGTCTTGCAGTTTCTCGTCAACCTCTTCCGCTCGCCCTAAATATGAATATCCGGACCCTTCCACCGCATTTTTGATGTCCGTTACTGAAACTATCGAACTGTTATAGGATATCCTGACATTACCTGATGAAAGGTTAATTCCCACATCAACGATCCCTTCCAATCCCAATAGAACAGATTCTATCGTCGATGAACAGGTGGCGCATGTCATTCCATCGACCCTTATGGTAATGGAATCATGTGATGTTCCATATCCTAACTTCTCTACGGCACCTTCCATCTTCTTCAGATCGACGATTTCAGGATCATAGACCACATTGGCCTTTCCGGTACCAAGATTGACGTTTGCAGATGAAACGCCTTTTAAATCCTCCAGGACAGATGTTATCGCTTGGGAACAAACGGCACATGTCATACCTGTGACCTGAATGTCCACCTTTGCTTCATCCAAAAGATCTACCTTATCATCCACAGTTGTGAAGGTTTATCTATTAGGCCCTTCACATATTAAGTTCATTTAATTTCTTTAAGGGTCTTAAGGACCTCATCCACATGTCCCTCAACTTTCACCTTTCTCCATTCCTTCCTTACAATCCCCTGCTTATCGATCAGGAAGGTCGATCTCTCCACGCCCATGAACTCCTTCCCGTACATCTTCTTGTTTTTCCAGGCCCCGTATGCTTCAAGGGCAAAATGCTCAGGATCGGATAGGAGTGTGATATTCAGATCATGCTTCCCAATGAACAGAAGATGGCTTTTAATAGAGTCAGGACTGACACCAATTATTCTAGCCCCCTCCTTTGAGAAATCCTCTACCATACAAGTGAAATCCTTTGCCTCTATTGTACATCCAGAGGTGTTATCCTTCGGATAGAAGTAAAGGACCGTCCATTCTTTCCTTATCCCATCCAAACAGAATTCACTTTCTTCTTGGTCCTTCAAACAGAAGGATGGAGCTTTCTTTCCGGTAAGTTCAATGTCTTTGACCATTTTCTTCCCTCGTTCAAGAAGAAAACACAGGTCATATTCAGGATTATACCTTCACATATTCGGTTTGAGGGGATCACTCATTGCCTTTTGGCATAGGTGGAATGAACTCCTTGAGCTTGTTCACATTTGGATTTACCTTGCCCCAGCGTATCATGGAGAATGCAACGTCAATGATCTCAGGTCTGTCCTCGAGATATCTATCGTACTCCAACCTGATCGAGTCATAGTATTTCCTTGCGGTCATCCAGTTAGGGGCTGCAAATATCACCAAGAGGTCGAATTTCCCGTTCAGATAATAGGTATCCATCAGGCGGATGTTCAATTCTCCAGGTGCATTGGTCAGATGTCTCTTTATGAGCAGTTTTGCCTGGTCGGCAGTGAGGGGTTTGAGCTTGATCAGCAATATGAACGATTTCCAGCCAATGACATTCTCGTCAACAACGGCCGTGTAACCCCAGATCGCTTCCATATCCTCGAGCTTCCTCTTCTCCCTCCACACCTTCTGCCTGTATGATCCACAGGACCTTGCTATCTCCTCTAGAGATCTGGTGGGATCTCTCAGAAGTTCGTTCAGTATCCTCTGGCCTTTGAACTCGGTTGTCAATGTGGCCTTCTCTTCAAGGGACATGATATCGACCTTCGGGTCGATTGTTGTATTGCACTTAATCGTTTCGGTCCGTTTTCGGACCTTCGTAACTATTTCCGATGAAAAATGTTACCTTTTCCAAACCATATGTGAATAATGTTAACATCGATAACACATTCTTGGTCTAATTTGGAAACATTCCATAGTGAACTCCCGATATTGAGGAAGGTCCCTTCCATCCGAACCTACACGAAAGGAGGGATCATTCATACCTTCCTCTGAAAAACATTTAAAGGATAGAAGACCACTATCCGATTCAAGTTGCCGTTGATCCATTTGGGAAGACGGGACCAGAGAGCAAAGAGGGATGCAGATGCTCACAGAGATTACTCAACTGGAAGGTCTTGAGGTCATAACGGACAAGGGTCTATCCCTTGGATACGTGGAAGATATCATTGTGGACCTTGAGAGCGAAGAGGTATACGAGTTGCTTGTATCGGAGACCAATGAGGAACTGGTAGAGGAAGGGGCAAGCGTTGGGGTCCCATACAGATGGATCCAATCCATATCCAGAGTGGTCCTCCTGAAGCATTTCCCTGGAAAGATCAAGAGGAAAGAACAGTTCGAGATCCCCGCTGTGGCCCAGGATGGAAGGAGAAGAAAACTCCGGGTTGTAAGGAAGGAACATGGAGATGGAGGCGTGGGCCGCCTCGGTTGGAGATAGATGGGTGAGACCCTTGGCCTTCAAAGATCTGACACCTGCAGAGATCAAGGTATACGAATTTGTTAGGGATAACGATTTCGAGTCCAGACCCTGGATTACCTCTTCAGCTGCCTAGAACTCTTGGCATGTCAGAGGAAGATGTTTACAAAGCCCTATCTGAACTTACCAAGAAGATAAGGGACAATATCTGGATCCATTACGAATCCGGCTTATCTGCATATATCAGCTGATTAGACCGCCTCGCTAAGGATTAGGATGACCTCGGATCCACCTTTGACATTCTCCAGCCAGACCAATCCATTAAATCTGCTGATGATCTTCTTCACAAGGTAGAGCCCCTAGCATCTGGGAACCCCATTCCGTCGATGTAGGTCTTTCAAGGATCGCAACCTTCATCTCTTCAGGAATTCCTCCTCCCGTATCCTTGATGGTTATCCTGACCGGTTCCGGGATCAGATTGGAATATGAGGGGTCCCGGATGATCTCAATGCCGATCCTCAGGTCCTTGCTCCCGGAGTTCTGATAGGAATTTTCCAGTATTCTGAGGAATGCTTCTTCCAGGAGCTCATCACCCATGATATGGATATCAGGTCGTCCCCAGTCTATCTTTGGGAGATCGCTTTCATCCTCATGTGAATCCTTGAATCTCAATACGGCTTTCTCTATGGCCTGGTTGAGGTCAATAGGAACTTGTTGGATATCCGGTCTGCATCGGGACATCACTTTGACGTCCTTGATGATCGAAGAGCTCTTCTTGACCTCGGAGATGGCCCTTTTAAGATAATCATCCTTCTTGGCTTTGGGTATCTGGTCCATGGTTAAGAGCTCGAGATACCCCAATATCCCTGCATTTGCATTGTACATGTCGTGGATCATCAGATCGTTGTAAAGTGTTAGTTCCTCCATGGTGTCAGTCAATTTCTCGGATTGCTCTCTTAGGGTCTGTTCCAGCCTCTTGGTTTTTGTGACATCCTGTCCCACCATGAGGACCATTGCCACAGTCCCGCTCCTGTCGAAGATGATCGTGTTTTCCAGAAGAATGGTGATGACCTTCCCCGAGGCAGATCGGACCCGGTTTTCATACTGGGTCTTGAAACCGGTCCCGATGTTCCATTGGAACACCTCTAGTTTACCCTTCTCAGCATCCTTATCCACAAGGTAATCGAACCAGATCGTCTCCAATGCTTCCTTTGGATCATAACCCAGAGCCCTTTTTGCACCACTGTTGAACATCTTGATATGTCCTTCCATGTCGATGCCAATGATTATTGCATTGGAGTTTTCAAGCAGCTCGTCTCCGATGCCGTTTTTTAAACTTTCGGAGGAAAATCCTTCCCGAACTGGTGTGATGTCCATCCATATTTCCATCACTTGTTCAGGCTTCCCGGCTGAATATAAGGGTGCGACCACCACATCGAAGACCCTCTCCCCATCCGTCAATGGTATGGAGACCTCAACGGTCCCACCTGTTCCTTCAGTAAGCGCCTTCATTAAAAGGCCCTTTAGGTCCCTTTTCGGGTACATGATAGGATCCTTCCTCTTCGATGGAAGGTTGATCTGCTCATCAGTGGCCGAGTTTTGGAACACCGGTTCCAGTCTCTTATTCAGAATTGCAACTGGGAAAGGAAGGTCCTCAAGTGTCTTCTGCGGGATATCGGTGCCAGTAGTAACACTCTTTGATTCTGAGAAGGCTCCGATCAGTCTTCTTTCTCCATTCTTACCAGACCAGGAGAACGATCCAAGAAGCAGGATCGTCGAACCCTCCTTCAATGACCAGTTTATAGGGATGTTTTGATCCTTCCTGGTCCTCTTGGCTTTGACCAGTTCAAGGACCATGGGGATATCGGAAGCATCCACCAGATCGAAGATGAGTTTCCCTTTGAGATCATCCTTTTCAACGGAGAGCATTGCGCACATGGATCCGTTTGCCTCTTCCACCTTACCATCCTTGTCAAGCACCAAGATCCCGGTGGGAACTTCCTCGATCAACTTAAGTTCCGCCTCCTTCAGGTTGTTATCTTTTCCATTCAATAGGTCACCCCCGATCCCGCTTGAAAGGGCTAGTAAGCTGGTTAACCCTGAGCAGATTATATAAAACTACTTCAAAGGTCCATATCAACTTACGGACCCCTCCCTCAAAATGGTTTAGTAACACCGGGACCTTGCACCTCCATGGACCTTCGTGATAAGGAGAAGGACCGGAGATCATGGACCGAAAAGTACAGGCCTACTGATCTGGATCATCTTGTGGGCCACATCAAGGTCGTTGAACAGATGAGGACCTGGTCCAGGTCATGGGGAAATGACCAGGTACCAAAAAAGAAAGGGCTCATCATTGAAGGAGTAGCGGGAATTGGAAAGACAACGGCTGCATTTACCCTTGCTTCCGAGATGGGATGGGATGTAATAGAGCTCAATGCATCGGATTCAAGGAACCAGGAGGCTATTAGGAACATGGCCACCCGCGGATCCATCTCCCATGATATCACTGACCTGCAAGGTTATGAGAAAGGTGAACATCACAAGTTGAAATTGATCCTCCTTGACGAAGCCGATAACCTATACGAAAGGAGCGCTTCAGTAGAAGAAGGGACCGATGTTGGGGATAAGGGTGGAAAAAGAGCCATCGTGGAACTGATCAAGATCACCAAGCAGCCTGTTCTGTTGATAGTTAACGACCTATATGGCCTTACCTCAGGATCAGGCCAATCCCTGAATTTCACATGCGAGAAGATAAGGTTCAGACGTCTTTCCGCTCCTTCCATCTCCAGAAGATTGAAGGAGATCTGTTCGATGGAGAAGATCAGCTTCGAAGAGGAGGTGATCAACTCGATCGCTGAACGATCAGGAGGTGATATGAGATCAGCGATCGGTGATCTCCAGATCATTTCCGCAGGGAAGGACCGAATAACCATGCCCGACCTCGATGTCCTTGGTTTTAGGGATATCAAGGAGAACATCTTTGCTGTTCTGGACCGGTTATTTTCAGCACGTTCGATCCGGGAATCGAGGGAGGCTCTCATGGAAGTGGATGAGGATATCAATTCTTTGAAGCTCTGGATAGCCCAGAATGTCACTGTTGTAATGGATCATCCGGTGGATCTGGACCTTGCCTATGGTTTCCTATCTAGATCGGATGTTTTTTTAGGGCGTGTCAGAAGGAGACAAAATTATAAACTCTGGTCCTATGCAAAGGACTTCCTTGCGGCAATCCCCATTGCAAGGAAACATTCGAACAGGAGGGGAGGAAGATATTCATTCCCTTCCTATCTCAAGGCCATGTCAAAAACGAAGGATTCCAGGGCAAGGTTGAAGGAGGCCGCATCGGCTATGGGTAGTCTCACCCATACATCGATAAGATACCAGAAAGAGGATGCAATAGGTCGGATCGGTCTGCTATGCCAGAGGGATCCTGAATTTGCTTCCCACCTGATGGCCGATACGGACCTATCAGGGGAACACCTATCGATCTTGACAGATAACAAGTTGAAGGATAGGGAGATAAAGGCGATTATGGACCAGGTGACTTCCATCAGAGGGGAACGATCAGCTCCCAGGAACCTTCAGGGTGGTTTGATGGATTTTGTGGAACAAGAGGAGATCGTTGAAGAAAAGGGAGATGTAAATGATAAGGATGTAGAGGCCACAACTCCTCATCAAGCAAGTCTTTTCGAGTTCTGAACTTAAAGCTCCAGTTCCTCTATCTCCTCTGCTTGAAGTCCGCCGGAACCACCAATAACAGAACGCTTGAAAAGGTTGAAATCCTTTTCTTCCAGTTCGTCCTCATCGAGTTCCTCATCATCATCTATGACCCTTTCAAGCCTCCTTTCCTTTAAACGCTTCTTCCTCTCCTTATCCAGATCCTTCCAGGCGGACTTCCTATCTTTCTTGTCCTTATCCCGGATATCTGGCGGTAACCTTGAGTATCTCCTTTTCCATTGGCGACTCCTGTATCTCATGAAAATGGATATCAAAGCGATGGCAAGTACAATAAATATTAAAAGGGGAATATTTCCTGAGAATGTGTTCTTAACGTTCTCCAGCTTGAACCAGCTCTGCTTCTTCTCTGTGATCTCCAACGATTTCTGTGAGGACAGGTTCTCATCCATCGAGTATCCGAGGGATGCGAACACCTGATATTCTCCGGGTCTGCTGCTCCTCTCCCAGTGTATCTCACGGGTGTAGTTCAAACTGTTCATCATTGAGGACATGTCATCCTGGGGGATCTTGATCCTGTCGATCTCCAGAGCACTGTAAAGACGTGTCCATGGGGCCATGAACGCATCCTTGTATTCCAGAATGACCTCCTTTTTGGTCATGTAAAGATTCCTTATCTCAAGTGAATTGGATGAGAAGGTGAAATGAGAATCATACCTTTCAGTACCAAACCTAAGGGTAGCCCCTCCACCATTTGACTTTGCAGAGACCCTGAACACCATCGACGTTCCCGACTCTATTGTTGTATCATTCCCTGGCGGAAATGATCCTGTAGCTCTAAGGATAACGTCTGTTCCTTCACGGATGGTGGTACCTCCCAGGTTCAATTCAAGCAGGACCTGGTTGCCTTTTAGGATCTCGAACTTGAATTGAGAGTTCGGTGAAGTTCCATCGGTCTCCTCCTTGAAGGCATAGGCTATCACCTCGACCAATCCTCCCAGGTTGATCGGCTGTTTCAGAGGTTGTGTATACCACGATCCTACAGGTTTCCATTCGGTACTGCCTATGGGTATGATCCCCAATCCTCTGAAACCAGACCTGATGAAACCATTGGGAATTGAAATAGCCTGGTACTCATCAGTGGCAGGTTGATCAAGAGGATCAAGCTCCATCCCTTCACTCAGATGAAGGGTCATTTGATTGAGCTGGATGTCGGAAACCGCATCCTGGCCCTCTGTACCTGGATATGTAATAACAAAGGATGCTGATAGGAGAATAAAAAGAAGTGATATCGAAACCAAATTCCATGATCGGCCCTTAATCATATCAATCATCTCCCATGTTTCGTAGCATCATTGACTTTGCGATCCTTTGATTTATACTTTTTGGATACGAAGTATCAAGATGGGCAACTCTGAAGCGAATATCCAAATGGGACGTTCAGTTAGATCACAGTTCAATTTCTTCCATATTTTCATCGGAAAGGAGCACATCTGGATCTATTCGCGGCTCTCTCGTTCTCCTTTTCTTCTTGAAGATCCTGAACTCCCCATCATCCTCCACTTCTTCGAAATGGTTCTTCTCGATCACACGTGATTCTCGTTCCCTTGACCTTCTTTCCTTTCTTCTCCTTTCCAACTCCTTCCATGTATCCTTTCTAGCTCCCTTATCATTCTTTTGAAGACCCTGGGGTAGCCGCCTGAACCTCCCTTTCCAGATAGTCTTTCTGTGTCTCCCGTACATTATCATCGAAACCAGGAGTAGTATGATCAAGACAACAACACCCATGTGGCTAGTCACTAGGTTTCCCATGTTCTTTAATTCGAACCAGTCCTTCTTGTACTCCTTGATATCAAGGAACCTCTGGTCCGATATATTCTGTTCTGGTAGATACCCTATGGATACAAAAGCCTCGTAATCCCCTGGTTTGCTCTTGATCTCCCAATGCAGCTCCCTGGTGGTGTTCACCGAATTCATCATGGATGTGACTTCTTCGTTAGGAACAAGCTCCTTGTTGATATAGAGCTGAGCGTGCAGTTTCGTCCAGGGAACCATGAACGCATCCTTGTATTCCAGAACGAAATGGTGTTGGGTGATCATCATGTTCCTGATCTCCAAAGCATTGGACCCGAACGATATTCCTGATGGATATGATTTGGAACCGAACTTAAGAACCGCCCCGCCTCCATTGCACCTTGCAGTGACAGTAATCGCAATGGATGTGCCTGCTTCTATTGTTGTATCATTTCCAGGGGGGAAAGAACCCGCAATTTGGACCTTGGTATCCTGCCCTTCAGTGATCCTTACCCCACCGAGATAAAGGTCCAAAAGGACCTCATTCCCCCTCTTTATCTCGAACCTGAAATCACAGGATGGGGACCCATCGCCGGTGGTCTCCTTGAATGCAATGACATCCACCTGTGCCCTTCCTCCGAGATTGATCTTCTGCTTAAGAGGCTGTGTATACCATGTCCCTACAGCTTTCCAGTATGTATGGCCCACAGGAAGGAGGTTGAATCCCCTGAAACCATCTCTTATAAAGCCGTTAGGAATGGAAACCGCCTGGTATTCGTCTGTTGCTTCCAGAGGTGCGGGATTCAATTCCATTCCCTCGACCAAGAAGAGGTTCATCGAATTGAGCTCCATTGGACCAAGGTTCTGAGCTTCTGCAACCTCGGCAGTAGGGATAAGTACTCCGAGGAGGAGAGCAATTGAAAATGTTAGAAGGACCGTTGAAGCCAAATCGTTAGTTCTCATTTTGTCCACTCCCAAACTCAGGTATTGGACCTGTGAATGAATTCTGGGGTTAAGACTCAATAAACTGGAAAGCCATATAAATGTTGTCGCTTCATACTAGAATTCTGAAGACCATTGTCACCGAAAGCGATTAATTGGTATAGGACCTCGAGGGGCCATGGTCCATGAGAATAGACGGAGATATGTTGTCTTTCATATCATTTCCCCAATGGACATAGGCAAGGGTCTGGTCATCAAGCTGACACGTGAACGGACGAGAAGCCTCAGTCCAGATGATTTCAATATGATCAAACCATGGTTCGTGTATTATCAGAACCAGTGGGGAATAGTCAGGACCGGTCATCGAGGATGTGGAAGACTAGTGGAGATGTTGAAATCACTCGATGGCACCCAATTAAGGGAGGGTTTGTTGAAGGTCAGGGTCGTGGGAGTTTCCGGCACTTTGAGAGGAGCGTTCTACAAACATATCCCTGAAAAGGCCAGAGAGAACCTCCATTACAGAACAGGTGATTAGCCCGTATCCCCTTGTGCCTCCAAACCCAATAAGTATATAATTCATTAGGAAACTCAGCGTAAGTCGATTCGAAGGTTCGACCCCATATTAACCCAATTGGGTGAAAAAGGAGGAACAAATCATGCAGCCAGGAAACATGGCCTACGATAGAGCGATAACTGTATTCTCACCTGATGGAAGATTGTTCCAGGTCGAATATGCCCGGGAAGCTGTCAAAAGAGGTACCACAACTGTGGGTATGAAGTTCAAGGACGGAGCCATCCTCATCATTGACAAAAGGATCACATCCCCACTCATTGAACCCACATCGATCGAGAAGATATTCAAGATAGATGAGTTCATAGGTTGTGCAACCTCAGGATTGGTAGCAGATGCCAGGGTCCTTGTGGATAGAGCAAGGGTTGAATCACAGATCAACAAGATCACATACAGCGAAAGGATACCAGTGGATGTCCTCGTCAAGAAGATCTGCGATTTCAAACAGAATTACACACAGTATGGCGGGGTCAGACCATTCGGTACAGCCCTTCTCATCGCAGGGATTGACGATAAGGGAGTCCATCTTTACGAGACAGATCCTTCAGGGGCCATGATGTCTTACAAAGCAGGTTCCATCGGATCCGGTCGGTCTGTCGTCATGGAGATATTCGAGGATAAATACAAGGAGAACCTCACACAGGATCAGGCGATCGGGTTGGGTCTTGAGGCTCTTTTAGGAGCTACAGAAGAAGGCAGCCTGAACACCCTTGCTGTTGAGATCGGCCTTGTGAAGGTAAAGGATGCATTCCAGAAAGTGGACACCAAGAAGGTGGCCAAATTCGTGGGTCAGGCAAAGAAGTGAGGTGTGTGTACCATGGTATCCCTGGACGATGCGGTTATCGCGAGGCTCGACAGGGAAGGTGAGAGGTTCGAGATCTTAGTGGATCCGGACCTTGCCCTTTCTTTTAGGGATGATAATGAAAAATCCCCCGACGTTTCTGAAATACTTGCGGTTGAGGATATCTTTCTGGACGCCCATAAGGGTGACAGAGCATCTTCCGAACAGTTGATGAAGGTTTTCAAGTCCAACGATGTCAAGGAGATAGTGACCTTCATCATCCTTAAAGGTGAGATCCAGCTCACAACAGAACAAAGAAAGAAGATGCAGGAAGAGAAGAGGAGGAAGATCGTTTCACTCCTTGCCAGGAATTGCATCAATCCTATCAACAAGACACCTCATCCTCCAACAAGAATAGAACTTGCCATGGAAGAGGCTAGGATAAGTGTAGATCCATTCAAGAGTCCCGAAGCTCAGATAAATGATATTATCAAACTTTTGAGGCCGATCCTTCCCATAAGGATGGAAATGGCCCAGATCGCGGTCAAAGCCAAGGCCTCTGATTACGGAAACCTTGTTTCAGAGGTAAGGTCCTATGGAAAGGTCCTGAAAGAGGAATGGACAAAGGGTGGAGAATGGATCTGCCTGGTTGAGATCCCAGCAGGTCTCCAACTCGAATTCTACGATATGGTCAATGGAAGGACCCACGGTCAAGCAGAGACCAAAATGATCAACTGACCAACCTCTCTGGATCCAGTTTGCGGAACTTATATATAAGGCAATCTAATGTAGGCACTCTCCCCAGGTATAGTACCTGCCGAGGTCAGGAGGACCCGAAATGAGCAGAAGAACTAAGAAGGTAGGAAGTTCGGGCAAGTTCGGTCCAAGGTATGGACTTAGTGTAAAGAAGGCCATACGCACTATTGATCAGAACAAGAGGGCCAGGTACCTCTGTCCGAGATGCACGAAGAAGAATGTTAAAAGGGTCTCCGCTGGCATATGGGAATGCAGGTCCTGCTCCCTCAAATTCACAGGAGGAGCCTATTCTCCAAGGACCGGCAAGTTCAAGGCCTTAGAGAACCGCTTGTCGAGGTTATGAGATGTACAGATGCGGTAGATGCGGAGAGAAACTGGTGACCGAGTTCAGCCCTATCGGTATCCAGTGCTCTAAATGCGGGTACAAGATATTCTATAAAGAGAGACCGAACAGGAAGAAGGTCCTCTCCACAAAGTGAGGAGTGGTACCGGGTGGAAGCCCTGGTTGAGATATGGATGGACCTTTCCCCGGATCGATCCATTATTGTATCGGAATCAATGAGGATCGAGTCTGTTTCCTCTCCTCCTGGAGGGGTGGTCGAGGTTAATGGAACTGGAAGCCCTGGCAAACCGTTCATGATGATGTCATCTTCAGACCTATCCACCGCAAGGGCAATGCTCAATTCTTATATAGGACTGCTCTCCGTTGCCCTGAAAGCTTCCTCGAACAGGTGAAAACATATTTATCGACCTTGGTAATAGGAGACGAAAGGTGGCAGCTACATGGCATACCAGTTCCCAAAGGAATTGCAGGAAAAACTTGCAAACTTCGAACAGCTAAAGTCACAGCTTCAGATCGTCATTTCCCAGAAAGGGGAAATTGAGGTCAGGAAGAAAGAGATGGATTCCTCCATTGAGGCCCTCAAGAAGGGTGGAGACGCGGATGTTTTCAGAAGGGTGGGTGATATCCTTATCAAAGTATCCGACAAGGATTCCCTCATCCGTGAACTTGAGGAGGAATCAGAGACCTTAGGGGTCAGGGTGAAATCACTTGCCTCACAGGAGAAGAGCGCAAGGGAGATTTACGAAAAATTAGGAAGCGAGATCAACGAAGCCTTAAAGGGATGATCATGTCGGAACAGCCAGGAAGGCTGCCGGCCCTTTCTCAGGTCGGGTGGACGTTTGGAAGGGGATACCTTCCTTTTCCAGCTGACAGGGACCTGATGTGGGATATTGTCTCTGAGATCATGGACTCGTCTCAAGATGGTGTAATGGTCCTTGCCCATCACAATGCTGACCTGGATGCAGTCGCAACTGCACTTGTTTTGAAATGGACATTTCCCTGGGTGAGATTGGGGGCCTTCAGGTCCATTTCCCAACCTGGAAGGAAACTGTTGACCTTCTTCGATACGGAAATGGAAATAGATCCCGATTTAGAAGACATCTCACTTCTGATAATAGTTGATTCATCATCGCCGATACAGGTGATGGATGGTGAACCTTCGAAGTGGCCGAGGTTTAGAGTGATCGACCATCATCAGGACAATTCTCATTGGGAGGGTCGTCAATACATAGATGATACCAAGGGTGCTTGTGTTGAAATTGCCCTCCAGATGGCGATGTTAACAAATTCCCCTTTGACAATTAAAATGGCCATGGTGGGTATTGCAGGGATCGTTGCAGATACTGGGAAGTACAGATTCGCCTCCCCTGTAGATCTCGAGGTTACCTCCTTTCTTCTGAGTGGTTCCGATACCACTATGGAGGATGTTCTTTCTGTGATAGAGGGTGAGGACTATTTCGACGTATCCAAGAAAGTGGCCCAGCTCAAGGCTATGAGAAGGATCCAATACCAGAAGGTCGGGGACCAGATCGTGGCAGTTTCCAGGGTCAATTCCTTCGAAGCAGCTGCCTGTAGGACCCTTCTTGTAGCTGGTGCGGACGTTTCTTTCGTATCGGCAGATAAAAAAGATGAGTTAAGGGTTTCCGCCAGGGCAAAACCGCACATACTCAAGCTTGGCATCCATCTCGGGCAGTTCATGGAGATGATCGGCACCCGTACGAACAACCAGGGTGGGGGTCACGATGGTGCTGCTGGCTTGAACGGTAAAGGTGATCCTGATGAGGTCCTTACCATGTGCCTGAGGGAGATGTCTAAACTTCTTAGCACCAAGCTGGGAGTTGAGGCTCCCCATTGGAGGAACAGTGGAAGATCACATAGGCCCGGCGGAAGGGACCGCAGGAGAGGAAGATCTGGGAATGGACCTTCCACTAAGAGAGGGGATGAGAAAACCTCATCGGATCAGAGACCGGAATCCGAGGGATAAGTGATCCTCAATTCGACCATGTCCCCATTCTTCAGGGAAAGTTCCTTTCTCAATTTCAGATCCGATACGATCTCAAGAGTACTTACATGAAGTGTTCTGTTCGGGACCATAATCACCCCACCCACACCATTTACTCTGCAAGGATAGCATAGACATGATCCAAAGCTCCTTTCTCCAGACCTGAACCCTTTAACCTCTATCCCTGGCCCTCTCCTTAGAAGGTCGACCAGGGGCGAATCATTCTGCGAGAGCAACACATTCAGGGTCCCTGGAAATGGTTTTAGTGAGAACAACTCTTCAAGCTGTTGGATGTAACCGGATTGGGATAAGTAGTAAGCCCCTTCTCCAAGACCTGTGTTTATGGTCCCATTGACACAGATCTCCCTTTTCTCCTGGAAAAGTCCCTTTACTTCTTGAAAAAGACCAACAAGGGAATCCATACCCTCATTTGTGATCCTGATACTGGAACCTGCCTTCTTCTGGGTCCTATCTATCAATCCTTTTTGTTCCAATCTCCTGAGGTAGATGGAAGCTGACTGCTGGCTTGTGTTCAGGAGCTCACCCATCTTGCTTGTGGTCAATGTGACATACCTTTCCATTGCACCCAACCCGGCAAGCTTCAGGAGTAGCATCCTATCATCCATTCTTATCACCACTTTGAACAGGTATGACACTGGCTGCCATATGGGAGATCCTCAGGGGTTCAGGTGTTCGTCCCAACTTTGTTGTCTGTTTCACGATCCATTCGGCATGCGGATCGGATATCCCATGGGACCTGACATAACAAAGACCATCTCTTAGTTCCAACTTCCGTGGTTTCCATCTCCTGATCAGTCCTAACCTTTTCTCCCAATCTTCGAAATTCTCACGGAGGGCTTTCTCTATCGATATATCGTTTGGTACTTCATCGGAACAGGTGATGACCGGAACATTGCATCTATCATTGAGGTCCTCAAGGTCCAAGACATTGAAACCACCAAGACAGGCCCCATCAGAAAGTATGGCCCTTATTTGCTCCGAAAATCTGGATCCGTTCAACGTTTTGGATATGACCTCTGATGCATCTAAACCATCCGTGGATATATGGGAGCTGAGGAATCCTTCAATGTATCCATCCATCCTCATTATCGTAATAATGATCGGAGTTCTTCTGGATCCCCTGAGATAGGGTCCATCATCCACGCCAGCAATCCTGGCCTGTTCCTTAAGAGGCCATCCGGACATTTCCATTCCTCATAATAATGGGAGTGAACCTGTGACCTTGTTCACTTCAGGAGAAGGACCGGGTCCAATTCCGAGACATGTTACTGTACCTGGATCCACTTCGGTCATGCCTGCATCCTGGATAAGTGAGGTCTCAAGTCCAATAGAATCTGCTATGGATTTTAGTTCATAGAGGTCTTTAAGGGAACCCCCTTTAAGAACCACTTTTTTCTGTCCCTCTCGATACCATTCCTTGAACCATCTCTCGTTGTTCTTCTTGCAGGAAAATGCACAATTGACAGCAGCATGGGCTACCTGAACGGCCATTTTTCCAGGTGAAATCTTGATATCGGTCCTTAGAGCCACAACCAGTTTGTTCTTGAATTCCTCTGATGCCATCATTTTTCACCCCATAGAGGGTCTAGCTCCTTCTTTCTCCACCCCTCTCCTTTCTTTTTTGCAATATCCCAATCAATATTCCTGATCGCTTTGAGGATCCTTCCATCGATCTTGAAGTTTGAAAGGGGTGTTTTGTAGAAATCTCCTTTGTCCTTGATCACTACATGTTCAGCTTCAATCCCGATGGTCTCCCCTTTGAGAACACCGTTCAGATCATGGACAAAAAGGGATAGATATTCGTCCTTCGGGTCATCCAATACCATTTTCTTAGGTTTCCTGGACCTGCCCCTCGCCATATGGGTGGAGTGATATATCGGATAAAAACCGTTTCCTCATTCTACCTTTCTTATGTAGACGGGAGAGGGGAGCTTCTGAGCGGCCTTTCTGAGAGCGATCTTGGCCTGTTCCTCCATATGAAGAGGGGTATGGATCGTCATTACTTCCTGTCCAGCCTTCACTCTTGCTGCAGTGCCAATGTTCTTGCCGAAAGAACTCCTCATACCCTGGGAAACCCTATCTGCTCCTGCACCTGTGGCCTGTTTGTTCTCTCTGAGGATCTGGTGTGGATATACCCTGACTATCAATCTGTAGTTCTGGGCTCCGGCCTTCTTTGAGATATACTTGTTAGCAGCTATACGTGCGGCCTCAAGGGCTGTGTGCCTTATTTGACACTGCTCTTTCACAACTAGATGATAGGTGGTTTTGAAAATGAGGTTCCTGTTACCGCTCACGAACTGCTGTATCCTCGGGACTGGTATTCCACCGGTGTATTCCTTCCTGGTGAATGCCTGCCCTCTGATCTGGCGGTACATCCTGTTTGGTTTCCTTGCCATTACTTTCACCTTCATCTGATTGTGAGGGCTCTGCCTCGGTGCCGCCCACTAAGAAAGAGGTCATATTTAAGTGTAGTCCCGTGGACAAAGATCCCCTTCGTCACTGGTTGATCTGGACACAGTGGGTAACTAAACAAAGGTGATGTCCATCTCTTTTAAATAGATAATTGATATCTGTCAAAATATGGAAAGGATCGCAGGCCTCAGACCAAAGACATTGTTCATTACCAGCGGTATCGGCAGACACAGGGAGAAGCTTGCCAGTTTTGAACTTGCCCTCAGGGATGCAGGGATCGAGATGTTCAATCTTGTCAATGTCTCTTCCATTTACCCACCGGGTGCTGTCATAATCGAAAGGGGGGAGGGACTAGAGAAGCTAGAACCAGGCCAGATAGTCTTCTGTGTAATGGCGAAGGCCCAATCGAACGAGCCTGGTAGAAGAATAGCGGCCTCGATAGGACTTGCAATACCCCAGAATGTAGAGATGTATGGATATCTTTCTGAACACCATTCCTATGGTCAGATGGCCAAGGATGCAGGGGACTATGCAGAGGACCTTGCTGCTGAGATGCTGGCCTCTACCCTGGGCATCACTTTCGACATAGATTCTGATTATGATGAGAAGAGGGATATCTTCAGAATGGATGGCAGGATAGTCAATACCAGGAACACAACATCTTATACACAGGTAGATGACAAGGGACGTTGGACCACATCAATTGCCGCAGCGGTCTTCATACCTTGAAGGTGGTTCAGATGGAACGGTCAAAACCGAGCCGGGAAGAGCTTCTTAAGACCCCGATCACCATGATAGACCTCCATGAAAAGAGGTCCCTGGCAGAATTGGTGGAACAATTTTCAAAGACATCCTTCCAGGCCAGGAAGCTGGCCGACTGTGTAAACATTTATCGAAGGATGACCGATGAGAATGGAACCCATACAGTATTCATGGGACTTGCCGGGTCAGTTATCGCAGCTGGTCTGAGAACAGTTGTAAAAGATATGATCGAGCAGGGACTGGTGGATGTTATCTGCACAACAGGAGCGGTAGTCTACCAGGACTATTATCAGTCCAAAGGATACAAGCATTACAAGGGAGCTGTGGAATCGGATGATGTTCTTCTCCACGAATATATGATCGACCGTATCTATGATACCTATGTGGATGAGGACAAGTTCAGGGAGACGGATGTATCGATCGGCAGGCTCCTTGAATCCCTTGGAGGTGGAAGATACTCAACCCGTGAGTTCCTATCGATCCTGGGAGAACGCTGCAAGGATGATCAGGGATCCATACTTGGTGCAGCATTTCGGGAGAATGTTCCCATTTATTGTCCCGCTATCGCGGATTCCTCTATTGGGATCGGATTGTCCACGCTCATACAAGCGTCAACGGGATGCTGGAGTCCCTGAGAAGGATATCTTCGTTCTCGACACGATCAGAGACAACTACGAGATGGCACAGATGATGCATTCTTCCAAAGCGACCGGGGCGGTATACCTCGGTGGTGGCGTTCCAAAGAACTACATAAACGATGCCGTTGTAATGGCAGATATGATGTTTGGTGACCAGGCAGGTCACGAATATGCGATCCAGGTAACCATGGACCGACCGGATTGGGGTGGCTTATCCGGTTCCACACTAGGTGAAGCCCAATCCTGGGGTAAGATCGACGCCGAAGCCACCCATCAGATGGTCCATATCGAACTTTCCGTAGCTCTACCCCTTATCGCTGGTGCTTTGATGGAAGGAAGGAATTGGAGGAAAAGAAAGGGGGCCAGGTTTACCTGGGAAGGGGACCGATTGGTAGACATCCAGTGACCCAGACTATCCTTCTCCAAGGGGATAATCATTATAAAGGAGTAGTAGTTTAACCCCCTCCCCTATGCTACCTATTTAAATACAGGTAGTATATCCCGCCGTGGGAGAACCCTATCCGGCAGAGGTGGAAACCAATGTACAAGATGATCAAGCGCGAGGATGTCATCCGCATTCCCCCTCACTACTTGGGAAAGGACCTGGATGTAGTGTCGGACTACCTGACCAGGAGGAACTTCGAAGGAAGAATGGACAACATCAATCGCCTGGTCATTGAGGCTACCGATGTCCAGATGATGGGAGATGGAAGGATCGTCCACGGCGATGGAGCGATATTCCAGAGAGTTTCCTTCAAGGCACTTGTTTTTCAACCTCTCCTCCACGAGGTGGTAGAGGGTAATATCGTTGAGATCCTGAAATTCGGCGCATTTGTCAGGTTCGGCCCTCTGGATGGACTTGTTCACATATCTCAGGTAATGGACGACCATATAGATGTGGACCTTGGGAACATGAGACTTGTTGGAAAGGAAACCAAGAGGGATCTCAGGGTCGGTGACAGGGTAAGGGCCCGGATCGTTTCCATGTCCATGAACGAGAGGTCCCCTAGAGAGTCCAGGATCGGTCTGACAATGAGGCAGGCTGGTCTTGGCAAGGTCGATTGGTTGGACGATGAATACAGGGAGCGTCATCATGTACCTGAAGAGGCTCCTTCCAAGAAAACAAAGAAGTGATCCCCATGCTGGCGTGCAAAAAATGTATGTTCCTTACGGACCAGGACAAATGTCCTCTCTGCGACGGAGAGCTGTCCAAGGAATGGCAGGGGATGATAGTCATCCTTGATTGGGAATCCTCCGAGGTGGCTGCCCATATGGGGATACGGGCTAATGGTAAATATGCCCTTAAGGTAAGGTGAAGATCTGGATGATGTTCAAGCTCACGGACCATCTTCGGATGGTCCTCAAGGACCCGTTAGGCAATCTTGTAGCCAATGAGGAAAGGACCAGATCCAATCTTAATGAACTGGTAACCTCTCCACTGGTCCTTGTGGGCGATGTAACAGCTTCCATCATGACCAATATGGGTTATGATGCCTCGATGATCCTTGTTGATAATCATACGAAGAGAGGAAAGGAGATCCCTCCACTCACGGTAAAGCCCTCAAGGACCGTGAATATCAAGAATCCTGCCGGAATAATCGGTGAGGAGCTCTTCCAGGCCATGGAAGAGGCTACCAGGTCAATAGTGACGGAGGACCTGGATGGCCCGATCCTCATAGAGGTCGATGGAGAGGAGGACCTTTCCACATTGATTGCGATCAAAATGATGCCCGATGGTTCCACTGTGGTCTACGGTCAACCCGAAGAAGGGTTGGTAGTGGTCAAAGTGGAAAGCTCTATCAAAGAGAGAGTAGAGGATATGCTCCGGGAAATGGAGGTATGATCCGATGGATATAGAAGTCACAGAAAAGCACGATAACCTTCTTCTGGAAAGGACCGAGGTAAGGTTGATAGCAAAACACCCGAAAGAGGCCACACCCAAGAGGAAGGAGGTCAGGGACGCGATCGTCGAGACACTGGACGTGAAGAAAGGTGTCCTGGTGATCGATTCCATGGAACCGGAATTCGGTAAGAACCAGACCAAGATATTCCTCAAGGTCTATGCCAACGTCGAAAAGGCCAGAGCTATTGAGAACGTCCATATACTGAAAAGGAACGGTCTCTTCGAAGAGAAGAAGAAAGCCGAGGGGTCCTGAGGTGATATCATGAGGAACAACGAGCTATACGATATAAAGGGAGACAAGCTCGAAAGGAAGAGGAAGTTCTGTCCAAAATGCGAGGGTGCTTTTCTGGCCCAGCACAATGACAGGTTCCACTGCGGAAAATGCGGTTATACCGAGCTTATGAAGAAGGAATGATCTCATTCAAGTTCGAGTTTTTCCAATCCTCCCATCTCGACAGCGTTCTTGAGGGTTGTATTAATTGTTTCAGCCAGCCTCTTTGCTGCGGTATGGGATAGGTAAATCCGTGTCGTTTTTGCCTTGGTTCCTCCCTCCTCTGGTATTCCCGGAAGTTGAAGGAAGTCAATCTGGACATCTCTTTGATTTATCTGAATATATGCAATATTCGAATAATGAACATGGTCCACGTCTAATTTGATCTGCTCAGGGTCAACTTTGAATAGGTTGCTGATGTCGATTGTAACCTGACCTTTGTTTGATTTTTTCTCCTTCATTTCAGGCACTCCCCTCTGATATTGTGACCGGGTAGTTTTCATCTGGTCCATTTATTGTTATATTGTTGACATTATCAGCCTTTATTGAAATCATGGTCACCTTCCCGATGGCATCATTGTATCTTCTTGAGAGGTGTTCACTGCAATAGTTAACGATGGCCCTGTCCATGGTGTCTGTACCATCTCTATCATCGTTAATGGCATCCATCAGGAGTGATAGTGCAATGAGCCTTTTTGAATCAAAATTGACCTTATACTTTGGTCTTGCCGGGTCCTTGTTCTCTTTGATCAGGAGTCTTGTATTAACCAGATTTAGGAAATGCGTTCTCAACGTTGGATAGGTGGTATCAAGAAGATCGGCAAGTTCCTTCGGTCTGTAAGTGTGATAGGGATCTGAAATTATCTCTTCTACCATTCGGCTCCTCATCTTACTACTGAATAGACCGTCGAATGGATCCACGGAAGGGATCTTCATATCATCGGGAAGCTCCAATAACTCATTTTCCACAACGATCACCATTGGTGTAAATTAGCACCAAGTATTATAATGATTTGGTTTATTTTCACTTACTGAAAATATTATTTTCACATAGGTTGGTGATGCCGATGATGAGGTATATCCACACCATGGTATGTTGATATGTCTTGTGCCCAGGTCTTATCGAGCAGAACAACCACCTTTTCTCCTCTTGAATTAAATACACATATGATCTCATTTCCAAGAGGTGTTAATATGTCATCCTCGAAGTCCAAACCAAGATGATCACATTTCTTTTCACATTTGACCAATTTTTGACAATAACCTCTTTTCTTTAACCATGCAATGAAAGTAGCTACCTCTTGTCCAGGATTTGGAATAGGTTCCCGTTTCTTCTTGGAAGAAAGGCTATCTTTTAAAACAATAGGTCGATTGTCTTTCATTTCAATCCTCAATTAATCTGATATTTTTCGAGATAGACCTTGTATTCTTTCCAGTTAGGCAAAATCTGGTTTAATAATTTGTAATATTCTCGCTGATGGTTCGGGACCTTTAAATGGACAAGTTCATGAAAGATAACATATTCGATACAGTAGGGAGGGGTCCTTATTAATTCCAGATTGAGATGGATCCTGTTCTTTCCATGTAACACAGCTTCCCCATCTCTTTTTCATTCTCTTTATCTTCATCTCGGGGCGTTTGATACCGTATTTTATTACCACTTTCATAGCTTCGTCCAGGATATCATTGAATTTGATCTCGGCGTGGGTCCTGTTCCATTCGTAAAGAAGGAGTTCCACGAACTCCGGAGATTGGTCGTATGTGTATACTTCAATGTATCTGCCCTTCATTTTGACATTATTGGTTTGAGAATCGATAACCTTCAATCGATACTGCCTTCCAAGATATCGATGTGTTTCTCCGCTCACATACCGTTTCTTTAGCTCCTCCTTTGGGAACTGCTCGAAATGGAGTCTCTTTTTCACTATCCATCTGCCTCTCTTGTTCACGATCTCAAGGATTGCTTTCCATCTTCAGGTCCTTTGGAGCTCTTACCTGGACCGATCCATCCGGTCTCTACTCTCGTTTCAAGTGTTTTTCTATTCGATCTGACGAGATCGAAAGGTATCTTCTGATTGCCATAGGTTATCTCGCATTGATTCATGAAGCATACCTTCTCCGAGCTATGTCCATGACCCTTTCAAGGATCAGGTCCATATCATCGAATTCCAGATGAAGTCCTTCCTTGTCCATCAGGAAATCCGATATCTCCCTCATCATCTTCTTCTGGACATCATCTCTCTTCTGCTAATCCATGATATTGTTCTCCCGGATGATACCATCAATAACCATTGCCAGATTCGCAGAGAGCTCTCTTACCGTTTGCATTATAGAATCTTTGTTCTTGGGGTCGGAGAGGACGCTGAAAGTAACATAAAAAGATGCATTTGTAATATCTTTACCTTCAAGTATATTTGGATCATCTCCGGTTGTATCCATTATTTCATCTTTTCTTTGACATGATGTAATGTGGTCCTCTCTCTTCACGATATCCGGGACCTCCTTGATGAGTGCATGAATTGGAGTATCACCTTACATGTGATATTTGCTGAATCAATTCCTAGCTGGAACCCATATGCTCCTAACAAGGAGAATAAGACCAAGAAGCACTCCTCCGATGAAGGATAGAACAATGAAGACAACCCCGATCCCCGTGATTCCCATTATCAAAGATATAATTGAAAAGGAGAAGAAAAGGATCAATGGGATCTTGATCCCTATCTTCCATTGTGTATTCATTTTCAAATTTATCTTCGATCTTTTCGATGCATTGATGTTCAGATGAAGGAGAAGGAAGAACAGACCATAAAGAGAAAGGATGATCATATGACCAACAGGACCTGGCATTCTTTCAGGGGTCCATATTCCCCCAAAAACAAGGAACATTGCAAACAATATCGAGAACAGGACCCAGAATTCCTTCCCATCTGGAAGTAGTTCTCTCATGGAATATCTTGTTCCAACTTTCTTTCTGAAGAGGACAATGAAGAATGAAAGGACAATGAGGTTGACCCCGAGAGAAATTGGAGCTACCCAGAATGCAGGCATGTTGGAACCCATGAAAAGGGCAGCCCATACCACGAATAACGAGACCAGAATGATGAATCTCTTTTTGGATCGGAGGGCTTTTCTGATGGGCCCTGGTAAAGAAGATTGTATCTCGCTGGACCTTGTTAAAAGGATCTCCCCGGCCAGTAATGGTATGATGAAAGCGAAAAAGGCGTGCCACCAAAGAACAAGGATCAGGATCCAGAGGAAGTCAACACCAAGATACTGGAATGGGGAGGCTCCCCAGTGAGGATCGAAGAGGACCTTCGTGATGTAGGCTTCATAGAGGCCGAATATGCATCCTGCGGCAAATAATGATGTGAATGTAGGTTTCCCCTTGAACACCAATCTTGCAAGAAGCAGAGTATGAATCCCGTATAGGGGCATAAGGACCAGTGGATTCCAGGGGATGACAAGTGCAAAAGGCTGTGATCCCGAAAGGACCTCGGCGAAGAAAACTGATAGAAGTGATAGAACGGCCCAGAAGAATAATTTCTCTTTGATCGTGGGTCCTTTTTGATCGTTCATCGAATAAAAAGTGACTGTTTCAATATTAATAAGGGTATGAAAGATTGTTACAGAGGATTGTTCACCTGGTCTTTCGTAATGTTCAATAGGAAAATAGCGGGCCTGAGGGGATTGATGCAGCTAACCCGCTTCGCGGACTCAGCGCACCTTGGAACACGGTATAAGTGTGGTGTTCCAAGGACCAAGGTTCGAATCCCCAGACACACCAGGCCAGATCCTATCTCGCGATACTTGACGTATCACTCGATAGGATAAAGCGGGCCTGAGGGGATTCGAACCCCTGTACAAAGCTCCGGAGGCTCCGATGATATCCAGGCTACATCACAGGCCCGTGAACATCAGACCGATCATGCCTGATAAATAGGTTCTATCAACAGGGCCCTATTCAGGGGATCGGTACTTGATTATCCCTTCGGATGAAGATGGCCCAGTCTATAAATGCTTCGAAAGGGTAACACTGATCCAATAGAATTGGAACATACCAACTTCAGGCTAAAGTGATTTGGATCAATGATCGATCTTCGTTCCGGTGAGGTCCGCATCATCCAATTTGACATTAACCAATATCGCATGGCCCAGGTCCGCTTTTCTAAGATTTGAATCCCTTAGGTCTACGTTTGTGAGATCCGAGAAGATGAAGCTTGTCCCCTCCAGGTTCGCATTCCGAAACCTTGCTCCCTTTGCTTTTGTTTTTCCAAGGTTAGATTTCAATATCCACGCATCATCAAAGCCTGCTACCTCGACCACCGCATCCCAAAGATTGCAATCTATCATAGTTGCTCGATCAAGGATGGCAATTTTTATTGAGATGTATATCATTAAAGTAATTCTGATTAATATGGAATAATACATTATAATTCAAATAATAAATTGGAGAACACCAAATGGTATAAGATACAAACCTTTATGCGGTCGATCTCAATAACATCACCAGGTACAATGGAATGGCTTGCAGTATCGGACCTCCACGGAAGACCAGAACGCTATAGGAGTCTTTTCAGGGAAGTTTCCCTCAGAAATCCCCCAGCTGTTCTGATGGGTGGAGACCTTTTCCCAAGGAAAGGATCAAAAAAGGAATTTCTGGAAGAATACCTCTTCAATCCTATTAAGAAACTGAGGAGAGAGGGTGTCCTAACAAGGTTCCTTATCATACTTGGGAACGACGATCCAAAAGTGAACGAACCTCTTCTGATCGATGCTGATGATCAGGGTATAATAGACTATATACCTATGAAAACCGTGACCATCGAAGGGATTCCAGTTGTTGGATATCCGTATATTCACCCCTCGCCGTTCCGCCTGAAGGATTGGGAGCTTTTCGATGTGTCACGGTATATCGATCCCGGATGTATCTCCCCTCTCGAAGGGATACATACAACCGATGTGGATCTATCGGAATTGAAATATAGGACCATCAAGGATGACCTGAAAAACATTTCCATTCTGAGTGATCCAAAAAATACGGTTTTTCTCTTCCATTCACCACCATACGATACGGTCCTGGATCAAGCAGCACTTGGAGGACAGATGGTGGACCATGTTCCATTGGATCCTCACATCGGCTCCATCGCTGTAAAGAGGTTTATAGAGCAGCATCAACCACTTGTTACCCTCCACGGCCATGTTCACGAATCATTCCAACTCTCTGGTGAATTCTTCCAACGGATCGGTAGGTCCTATTTCCATTTCAACATGCGGTATCGAGGGCGGTCTCACATTGATAAGCTTCGATCCATTAGGAATGAAAGAACCGAAAAGAGAGGTCCTGGACTAGTTCTTTCTATCTGGATACCTGGTTAAGTCCAGTTTCTCGGCATTCCCGTAGAGTGCATCCAGATGGACTGCCCAGGAGGATCTATCCAGAATATCCTGGTCGGTAATCAGATGGATATCAAGAAGTCCTCCGGTGGTTATTCCGGTCCGTTCCAGATTCTCCTGGTCCAGTTTCTTACTCCATTCATTGAACCAGGCGATCAGGTCTTCCTTCTGCTCCGGTGTTCCCCTGAAATGTATGATCAGATCGATATCGGAAGCTGGTCCAGCGCAACATTCCTTCACAGATCCCGTCAAATAGATATCAACTATTCCAAATCTGCCAGAATCAAGTGAGGAAAGCACCTGAATGATCCTATCATACCTCCACTTCGAATGGTCTGGAGGGGTGATATACGCCACAGCTTCATTCTTATCGCCGTCCATGTAGACCGAGAGGGTCCCTCCCTTGGAGATATCCGGTATGTGGACCAACCTGACCACCTCACTCAGTCCCCTTGTTGATTCCACTTGGGATTCAAGGTAGTTCTCCTGGCCCATGATAAGATCCCTGTTCAGGACCGAACCTCCCTCATCCGGGTATAGGGGAAGGTACATGATGTTCGCCTCAACCAGATCCTGGAAGAAATGGGTCCCGAACGAGAGTTCTGGCAGGTATCCTCCCTTTCTCCTGGCCACCTCAACGAGAAGGCATGTGTTATTGATATCCTGATACTGGACAGGAACTCCGAGCTTGATATCTCCCCTGCTTCCCCATCTTCCGGGCCCTACAAGTATGAACTTCCTCCTTGGAAGTTTCTCATTCAGTTCCCCGACCAACCTGGCCACATTGAGCATATCTTCCCTCGAGGAGAGGTTCTCATATCCTTCCGCATCAACATATACAACGAATTCCAGGTTCTTGAGTACCGATGAGGTAACATATCTGCTGGCTGTGAACAATATCATCTCGGATGGTATGTCATGAGGAAGAGGGGTCGTCTCCAGCTTTCCGGACTCCGCCTGAGGTCTGCACTGCAGGATTATCAGGTCCGTTCCATCAGAAGCGAATTCAATGTCAACCGGATATCCCAGCTCTATCTTCAGGAGTTCCATAATGGAATTAAGGCTCCTGAGATGCGGATGATTCTCATCGAAGCCGTTGAAGGTCACGATAAGATCTTCGGAGTTTTCTATGAGAGATGTTGCAGGTGACATCAGGCTGCCATCCTTGAAGATGGAGAATATAGACCTGACAAGGGGATATTTTTCGCCATATTCGTTCATTATCCGATCCACCGGGACCGTTTCCAATCTGTTCTCCTCCAGATTGATCACATCCATGAACCTCTGGGAGTATTGAACTGCCTCATCAACCAGAGTATTGGCTCTGAGCTGGGGTCTTTTTGGAGATATCAAAGTCGGATAATCGTTGGAGATCCTGTCAACGGCCCGGGTTCCCAGACCTACTACCAGCCTGAGTATGCCATCTTCCCTCCTGATCCTTGGTGACCATCTGAACTCATTGTTGGAAAGTGCCACTCCGGCATATGCCGGCAGATAGAATGGTCCGATCCGCATCCCAACCACCTCCTGTATGATCACTCCCATATACTCGAGAAGGTCCAGCATCCCCCTCTCCTTCCTGTATTGAATGGCATTTGGATTGAAAGTGGATGCCCAAACCTCTGCGATCGCATCCTCCAATGCTCTGAGCTTTTCTTCGAATGTTCCCTGGTTTGTTATAAAAAGGCTCTTATATTTTCCAGAGAAGGCCGCTCCGAAGGAATCCTCCAGATGACTGGATGATCTGATGATGAGTGGGTTCTCATTTGCCTCCCTTATGACATCCTTGAGACCGTTAACGATCTCCTGGGGGAAAACACCGTTCTTGAACATTTGCTCCAGGAAGGGTTGTTCGTTCCTTATTTCAGCGGGTTCAAGGTACCTTGATATGAGCAACCTCTTCTAAGGTGTTGTAATTGATGAAATCCCTCATGGTATCGGAACTTACATACCAGGACCTGGCGAAACCTATGTTCTTAATATTGCCCTTTGTCTCCATTCCCTTTCTTATTATCCTCTCTGCGAGAATTAAACCCGAGGCTTTTCCACCAAGGGTCCCGACACCTTGTGAGGGGCCAATAATGGACCCCATTAACTCCGCGAAATCCTGAACCCTGAAATATTTCTTTGCAACATTCAAGTATTCAAGTCTCGATGTTAAGAACCTTCTGATCAGGTTCGTTCTGATCGTCATCCCATCCTCGAAGGAGAGGAACCTCTCATTAATAGGAACGGACAGATACTGATTGAGTATGTCAGAGATCTCCGACTTGGATATATTCGGTTTCTCCGAAGAGAAAAGGAGTGGTCTTGTCTTCGATTGCCTGAGCCAAAGTGTGATCAATTCAAGGATCTCTCCTGATTGGAGCGTTTGCTTTGCCAGGTCAAATACTGACTCCTCGACCCTTTCAAGAGCGGCAATATCACTTTTAGGATTGGGGATATTTATTCCACACCAGGCGGAATCCCTGGAATCGATTGGGCAAAGACCGATCATGATCCCCTCGAAGGATACATCCTTGTAATGTGATAGATAGTATATCATCTTCCTTGTTATCATGAAGAGGGTGGAAGGATCGGTCTTCAGGAGAACATTAAGGATGATACGCCACTCCTCCTCAATGGAACCGGACCCATCCTTCGATGATGCGCTTCTGGCAGATATCTCGTTTAACATCTCCCTATACCTTTTTAACTCGATATCAGCCTGGGTCCTTTCCAGGAACCTTCCCAATCTCTGGGTGATCGAATCAAGGAGTTTCTTCTCTTCTTTCAGGAACGGGCCATGGTCCTTCTTAGGTTTTTCCCTGATATAAAAGACCTCTAAAGATCCGATTATCTTTTCTTTGACCTTGATCTCCGAGATCAGATACCATGGAGTGGAAATGAACTTCTTTGTCCTGAAGTCTTTGGCCATGTATCTCATTCTTGCACATGTGATGTCAGGAAACTGGAAGGCATCAGGGAGTACATCCGTTATCTGCTGGAATATGGAATCCAGGGAGAGGACCGGATCAGAGATTATATCCGCGACCTTGTATAGACAATCCAGTTCTTTCATCCTCTCTTTAAGCTCAAGGACCTCATCCTTTTCTCCATTTTTCATATCCTTTTTCCGTGTCATATCCATCCCCCCTCCTATTTGTCAGGTGACCCCTGACCAATAGATATAGTCCCCTTTCCATGTTTGCCGTCGATCCTGGTTTTCAAGGGTCGATCAAGCTCAACATGGGTAAGGAACCTGCCTTCCACAAGCTTTCCACTATCTTTTATCAGGTCACGGTTCATGTCTTCGCTTTCTGCAACGGAAAGGGTGAAGTAGCTTCTACGCAGGGAGCTCAGGTTCTGGAAGAAATGCGATCCCTGGGAGGGATCTATCATCCTTCCTCCAACCGGTGTCTCGACTATCGTTTGGGCCCCGGATACATCAGACCAGTTCACAGGAATTCCCATCCAGGGATCAGAGGACCCCCATCTTCCAGGCCCTACAAGTATATAGGGTCGTTTGGAATCGATCATCAGAGCATTCATCTGGGAGACCTCTCGTGACACCTCATTTGAACTGGAGAGGTCCAGGTCCGGATCAGTAACGAAGATCAGATCACGGCAATCACTGGATATTCCATGTCCAAGGACCTTGCTGGACCTCATGACCACGGTCTCGCCCTCCTCGGGTTCGATATCGATCTCTCCCGAGCCCCATCTTGCCACCATCGATCTGATCTGAAGGAGGTCTAAGGCCATCCTCCTATCCTTTTGATCGATATTTACGGTGAACTCGATCTCGACCGGACCACCAAGAGCTTTCTTGCCAATTTCCAGCAAACATTTGACAACCTGAGGAAGGGGTAATGTCCTTTCCTTGAGGATAGGGGAAAAATCCATCACCTTTGGCCCCTCCCTAAAGGGGCCCGGATAGAACCGATCAGAAGAAGCATCGAAAGTTGAGACCAGAAGGTCAGCGGTTCCATCTTTAAGGGCGGTCTCCAGGCCTTCGATCCGTAATGTTGATGTCTCCTTTGGGTGAGTGCCAGGCACCCTTGATCCTAAGAAGATTCCGTAGAACTTTCTCTGAGTGGAATCCATTAATTCCTTGGTATCATTGAACAGGGAAATTGCCGGTCTGGAAGGACAGAATTTCCAACCGCCCATACCATCCACTATCACCTTTCCGAGGCCAAGGGCGATGGAGACCGTTCCCTCCTCCCTTCCGCAACCTGGAAGAGGCCAGTAATCCTCCGATCTCGCAACACCTGAAATAGTGGGATAGAAGAGATCACCATATCTCCTTCCTGAAACCGACTGGATAATTACCCCCATCCTCTCCTCTTCTATCCTGTTGCTGGTTGTCCTGATATAATCCCTTGCCTCCTTGAAATAGGTGGATGCGTAGATGTATTTCACTGCTCTTGCAAGCTCGTTGAACCTCGCATCCTCCGAAGAATCGGTATTTGGGACCATCAAGGATGCGTAAACCCCTGCGAAGGGTTGAAATATTGCATCCTCAAGCAGGGAGGATGATCTGATAGAGAGGGGCCCTTTCATCGATCTGATAACGCTTCTCAAGTCTCCGGAGAGAGTGGATGGGAGGTCAGCTGCAAGGAACTTCTCTGCGATCCTTTCATCGGACATCTCGATCAGTGCATCATCCAGAAGCTTGTTCTCATCCATGAATCTGGCAAAAAGGTCCGTACAGATGATGACCATTGAGGGGATACGGACCTCTATGCCATTGAAGTCCGCATCATCGGAAGAACAGATGAAACGATCCATGAAAGCGAGACCTCTGGCCTTTCCGCCCATGGGACCCTTTCCGATCCGCATCACACTAACATCTGCCGGCACCCTGTCCCGAGTATAATTCAGGATAGAACCCTTCCTGTCAAAGGACCGGACCTCCTTTATCATGTCGAGGAAGGACCCGGCTTTGATCTTCCCACCCCCTGAGGAATGCATGGAGAACCATGATGCTATCTCGAACTCGCAAATGGAGTGAAGCCATGTTACAAGGTCCGATCCCTTAAAAAGATCAAGCACATTATCCCCTTCCAGGGTGGCGATAACGTCCATCAGGGACCTAAGGTCCTTGATCGCACTTCCGGACCCATCACCCATTATTCTGGAAAGGTCTCCAGGGAGGACCAATACTGATATGAACTCATTTAATTCCCTGTCAATATTGTTCCTTCTCTTGGTCACGGTCTTGATCCCATCATAGTCCACAAGGTCAAATTCATCATCATCCGATATCATCAGGGAAGGAAAGGCCTTCAGTCGATCGAGGATACCTTGAGATGAACATTCATCCAAACCTGAGATTTGTACAACAGTTCCAATAATTCGCCTGTCTGGATCATTCAATACACGATCGATATCCTCAAACCGACGGATGATCACTGGACGGGGGAGTCTGCTGAAGATCCTCCGTCTTCTTTTTAGAGAAGGATCCGGTCCGAGGATCTGTAAAAATGCTTCATGTATCAATCCGCATATCTGCTCAACCATGCTTGATATGGCACCGATGTCATCTCCAATAACCAAGATCTCCGCAGGATTGAGGAGCGGATCAACCAGTCTATTTCTTGATAGATCCTCCACTGATCTTACAATGGTCTCGAGAATTGTCCCGTCCCCGCTCCAGGTCATTACCATATCGAGCTTGTTGTTAACAGTACTATCCATGATCCTTCTGATCTCAGGTGTGTTACTGGCAAGTAGTGCCACATAGGTCTCTGGTGAATGTTCTTTGATCGAGGAAGTAAAATCCTCCAAGTCCATATCCCAAGGCGGATTGAAGGGAATAACAATATCATAACTCCTCTTCCCGATCATCTCCAATGCCTCCCGGCCTGAGGCAGCATGTTCGATGAGGGGTATGAATTTGGACCCGGACTCTATGTATCTCTCCCTGAAATGGTCGGTCAACCTGCCCTCCTCTTCAAGAAGAAAGAGATCATAAGGTGTGGAAACCAATAAGATGTTCCTGATACTCGAATATCGGGCACAGTCCTCCGATCGAAAGGGGTGCGGAGGTGATGGATCGATCATTACATGTCCGTACCCATTTTTATCGGATTCATATCCGTGGCCCTTCATCTTGGATTTCTCCATCTACAGGGTATATCTATATCCATCCTCTAATCTTTGCCGCCTCTGCTACCCTTGAAATTGCTATCATATAGGCCGCATCCCTCAGGGGGATATTCCTCTTCTTTGACAGGTCCAGGACAGCATGGAAAGCTCTGGTCATTTTATCATCCAACTTCCCCAGTACCCTCGTCTCTTGACCAGTAATAGTTCATATTGCATTGCACCTGTTCAAAGTAGGAACAGGTTACACCTCCTGCATTTGCAAGGAAGTCCGGAATGACCATCACTTTCTTTTCCCTGAGGAACAGGTCAGCTTCTGGTGTTGTAGGACCGTTGGCACCCTCAACCATGATCTTGACCCTGTCAGATATGAACTTGACAGTCTCTCCGTTCACCTGGTTCTCAAGTGCAGCCGGGATGAGGATATCGACATTCTGTTTGATCCAGTCATCACCCGGGAGCTTCTTGTATCCCTTCTCCTCCGCCTTGACAGGGTCCACAGGACCCGAACCGGTCGGTTATCGATCTCAGTTCATCCAGATCCACACCACTCTCCCTTAGATATGTGTAGGAGGTCCTGTCCTTCTGATCCCAGCAGGAGACGCAGATTACCTTCCCACCCATCTGGGTATAAAGCTCGATAGCATACTGAGCAACGTTACCAAAACCCTGCACAGCTGCCATGGTCCGGGATGGATCCAGTTCAAGGTCCTTCAGAGCTTCTCTCAGATGGTATACCACCCCGTATCCGGTTGCTTCGGTCCTTCCTAAGGATCCACCGCTACCAACTGGTTTTCCAGTGATGAAACCGGGAAATTTACCCCCTGTTATCCTTTCATACTCGTCGAGCATCCAGAGCATGTGCTGACCGGTTGTCATGACATCCGGAGCAGGAACATCCTGAAAGGGACCCACATTCTTGACTACCTGTCTGACCCAACCTCTGCAAATGGCCTCCTGCTCCCTCATTGACAGATCATGGGGATCACAGATGACGCCGCCCTTTCCCCCACCAAGAGGAATGTCGGCTACCGCACATTTCCATGTCATCCACATTGCAAGTGCTCTGACGGTGTCTGCTGTCTCCTGAGGGTGGAATCTAATTCCACCCTTACAAGGGCCCCTTGCATCATTGTGTTGAACGCGGAATCCTCTGAATACCTTGTAACTTCCATCGTCCATCCTTACTGGGATGTTGAAATGATATTCCCTCATTGGCTCCCTGAGAAGGGCTCTTGTCGCTTCGTCCAGTCCAAGAGAGTCAGCAATTTTATCGAACTGCTCCTGTGCCATCTTATAAGCGTTAAAAGCTTCTTTTGCCATGTAAACTCCTCGATTTATCGACCCGTTGATGGGGCCGGGACACTCCAGATATTTCGGATATATAATCGTTGTGATGATTTCACAATTTGTACCGGATAAGAAAATATTTCATTTCAATTTGTAACATGGATAGTATAAGACTTGCTCTCACTATTACCCTTTAACACCAGAACTGGTCAAATCTTTGAAAAGTGCCAAATATGGATTTGACAAATGGTTTTTTTCCATGGAATATCGAGTTATTTGTCCCAGTATTGGTCGATATAATAGCTCAAAATACTCCAGATCTCCTCCGAAATGTTGAAAGTCACATGGAATTTGAATCCATTCGGAGGATATGGGATGGTGGATGTTAATTTTATAATGATGGCAAAAGGGAAAAGGAATCCTCATCTATCGGGATTGATGGATTCTGTACCAACTCTGGGAAGAAGGGGGAATACTGATAACGATATCACTCGGCAAGGGTGAAAACCTGAACGTCCTTGTCTATGTCGAAGAAAAACATTTTCATTTGTTTGAATATTCCGAATCGATGGATGTGTTATCTCGTTAATAAGGACCATAAAATATAACCTTCTTCGAGATACTTAAAAATGTTTGATGTAAGTATTTAATAGCTGATAATACATAGAAATCTGGACATAGTGGATGGGAGTACTATGTATTCAACCAGTATAAGATCGATAGGTATAGTACTGATTATGACCGTTGTCTCATTTTCTTGCCTTCTGGATTTTCAATCTCAGAGTGATGGTAATCCTGCAAGAGATGGGGAAGAATTGCTTTCGCTCAGAAGTGATTCTGGATTCTATCCAGGTGAAATGAGGAGGGAAGAATATGGAGATGTGACAGGAGATGGGATCAAGGATGCCGTGATCACCTCACGGCTCTATCCCCCTGGCAGGTACTATCTTCATGTCATCGATCTTTCAAACGGAGATGTTATCTACAACTATACCGCAACGTACGGAAATCTCAATTTCAAACTTTTAAACGTAGACGCAGACCCGGCCCTGGAGATAATTATCGATGATTACGACCATCATATCCAGCATACCCGATTGTTCGTTTATGATGTTCAGACATCATCCATTGTTTTCGAACCACCAATGATAGACGGAAGGTATCAAACAGATATCTTGGAGGGTGAGTTCATGTTGAAGGTCATCGATGATCCTGCATCATATACTCCCGATAGGACGGAATGGTGGGAGATGTACGATATGTCCACCTGGACCAAGGTTTGGGACACACCGAAATTCTCAAGGGGATCCGGTATCTATGAGGATACGGACAACGACGGAATTCATGAATATATCTACTGGTCCAGCTGGATGGATTATACCCCTTATAGGGGGAATGTATACATCATCGATCTAGCGCACCATCAGATCCAACTCAACACATCGGATGTGGGAGCTGTGGGGTATGGCGGATCGGATCTTACACGGGTAAGAAGTTTTGATTTGGACAATGATGGTTTTTCAGAGATCCTGATCCATGCTTTCTGGGAACACAATTCAACATCGAGAACATACCTATATTCCGGGAAAACCAATTCAAGGATCTGGTCAACTGTCAACCTGAGTAAATACAGGTTGAGAGAGAATCCCATACTTGAAGACATGGATGGCGACGGAATATCCGAGATAATGCTGATCCTTTCGGCTCCCGGGACGGAATATGATTCCAAACTGGTTGTTCTCGACCCACAAACGGGAGAGGTCCTTCTCGAAGATGAGATAGACCACAGACTTTATCAGAGTCAGATCCATACAATAGATCTGAACGATGACGGAAGTAAGGATCTATTCGTTTTCAATGCAACCGACTATCATATGGGTGCCATGACCTTCAGAGCATACGATCCCGAGGATTCCTGGAACGAGATCTACAAGATAAACATCCCCATGATGCTTTCTTACGGAATTTTCACAAATGATGACACCGGGGAACTTGTTGTTAACATCGTGGAGAATGGAATGGCGGGTCAGATCGAATTAAGAACGTATGATCCATCGGATATGGGTTTGAAGTACAGTTTCGGAGGTTTTCCCATCGGAAATCTTGGGAGCCAATACCTGAATTACCATTATTATAACGGACTTGAAGATATCGTATCGATCCAAACCAATTATAGGGATTCTTCCGGAGGAAATTATTCACGGATCTATATCTGCAATCTCAGTAATGGTATGGTTGAGTATACATCGCCCATGTTCAGTTCGGAGGATTATTCAAGTGTTCAAGTGAATACCAATCATCTGAACAATGATGGTATTACAGATTTCATCCTATTTGGCTACTGGAGCGATCCGATAAATCCGACAGATAGCGGAAGGATGCTGTTCCTGGACGGTGCTACTTTCAATGTAATGTGGGATTCTGGAGAGATACTAGGCCTGAATTCTCCTCAGGTGAATAATTATTCAATATCCGCCCTTCCAGGATTCCAGTTGTTCTCATTCGATCACTCCGACGGAGTGACTACCAGATACAATCGTACACTGCTGAATATTTCAGGAGATCTGCCCGCCGTCACCTTTTCAGTCGATGCGGAAATCCGGCGATCATTTAAGAGTATTGATCTCCAAATGGACGATGGATTTGAACTTGAAATGGCCTGGGCCGAGAATGGAACCGTACTTTTCGAGTATTATGATCTTTCTTCCGGAGAACCTGTTCTTGAGGATACGAACGAGATTCCCGGAAGCTATGGATACACGGATTCTGTGCATAGAACGGAAGATGGTGGGACTCTTTTCGAGGTATGGACCTCGGATTCTTACAGGATATTCGAGTATCCCGAGATGAACGAGATCCATTTCCACAACTGGACCGATTATCCTTCCAGGATGAAGGTGGATATGGATCAGGATGACTCCATGGAATACTTCTGGGCGATATCTGAGGACTTAGGGACCACCGGGATATCAGATCTTTTCATTATCGACATGGCAACGGGTGAGATTGGGTGGGAACTTCCCGATGTGAATTACAGTGCCGGGATTTATATCGATGACCTCGAAGAGGACGGATACTTCGAACTGATAGTCTACAAGGAACTCTACTGGGACACTCCGGAGATGTGGGGAATATCCGTTTACAATATCACAACCGATCTAAAACCGGAACTTCTGGCCCCTCTCGAAACAATGCATCTTGTCGAAGACGGTGATCCCGGTACACTTTCCTTGACTCCGCTTTTCTGGAACGATGGACCCATGACTTTCGATGCGGTCGACCTTTCAGGGGACCTTGATGTCTCCGTGGAAGCCGGGTCCAATGTCCTAACGGTCACTCCACTTCCCAACGCATTTGGAATAAAGGAGGTTGACATCATAGTATCGGATGAGACATGGGATACCCATTTCATATTGAAGGTGAACATCTCTCCCACCCCGGACGCTCCTATCCTATTGGATATATCGGGTATACCACCCGTCAACAATTCATTGGAGCTGGAAGCGGAGCAGGATGTCAACAACACCTATCAGATAAATGCATACGATCCTGATATGGATGAGTTACACTACCTATGGACGGATCATGAAAGGTTCAATGTAAGCGATGAAGGACTAATCTCATTCATGCCAATGGTCGAGGACGGACCCAGAAGGATATTTGATATGAACATAAGCGACGGAGGTCCGGGTCCATTCCTCGAAGTTCATCTGATATTCGACATTGCCAGAAAACCGCATCCTCCCACTGATGTGACGATATCGATGCCAGAAAACGGAACAGCATCCTATGGAAAATGGGATTTCATCGCATCGGCCCTGAATGTCGACGAACCATGGGGTGATGTGCTCTCCTTCGACTGGAGTTCCAATATCGATGGCTACCTTGGAAACGGATCAGAATTCACATATACCGGTATGAGTCCCGGAAACCATACGATCAGACTGAATGTTTCAGATACCGATGGGTTCTGGATCACGGATTCGATAATGATTGAGGTCCTTCCCTCCACAACATTTCAGAATCCCTGGAACATCAATGAAACGACCGATCTATCCCTGGAGATCGAAGAATTCGCCGTTGAAACTGAAGTTACGGTGAACGGATCCGAGATCATTGTAAAAGATAGGTATTATTTCAAGGGGAACTCGGACTCCGACCTTACTTTCATGGATATCTATCTGAGGTCAACTGCAGCCGGCAATCCAGGCATTACCTTGATTCAAACAACAAAACTGGCTTCCATAGAATACGAATCTAAGTTGAATATCAGTATTTATAATGGAAATTGGGAAATCGAATACAATGGAGAGCAAACCATCTCCCCCTCGGTTTCTGTTGAGGATTTCATTTTAAATCTGAAAAACAGAACCCACTGGTTTGCAATAATCGGCTGGACGAGTTCAGGTCTCTTCGATTCAATTGAGGTCTTTTCGGATTCGAATGTAACAGTAATAAACAGCACAGACGGTCCGATCCAGGATGATGATGACTCCGATGACGATACCGATGATGATTCGAGCGATCATTCCGAAGATGATGAACTGGGATTCGGATCATTTTTTGCAGTTTGTGCCGTGTTCCTTGCCTTAATCGTCCTTGTTGCAATAATTGCGTTGGTGCTGGTTCTAAGAAGTGCTTCCAAGAAAGGAGAAAATCCGGACTGGGAAGAATAATACATCACTCTGCAAGAGTGAATAGCTGATCGTCCTCATCAACATCGAACAACCCCATCCGTGCCCCGGCATCCAACCAACCATGGGCATAGTTGACAGCACCATAAGCAAGGACATAATTGCCATCAGAGGCAAATGCCTTGGCATCCATGAAGTATGACATGGCCATGGCCAGGAAGTCATCTGCAAGCTTTTTAAGATGACTTCTCGGGGGTGGGGCTATCTTGACCTTCTCTATTGCCTTCTGGGTTGTGTTGATGTACTTCCTCATCCGTTCTTCTGTTATCACGGTGGTCTTTTCCATGACCTTGCCCCATCTTTGAATCGTTGGGGTTGTACATAACCTTTGTTAAACAAATCTCAGGTTAATTCATTTTGAGGGTCCATCATATCTCCCATGATATCCACTGCTGCACCACCGTGTCGGGTCATCCTTGTACCAATTTCAACCAGCACCGGTTCATTGAGATTTCCCCCGACAACCACTGCAACGGCAACAGGTAGCCTCTGCACCTCCTCTGCCATTCTTGTGGTCAATCCCTCCACAGAGGATATGACCGCTTTTAGATCATTGGGGTTTGTGACCTTCAGTATTATCTGGGTGCCACACTGGGATAGGACGTTCTTATCGACCTTTGCAGGTCTCTGGGAAACGATGATCAATCCCATCCCGAACTTCCGTCCCTCTGAAGCAATGGTCCTGAGGACCTTCGATGTGATCGCAGGACCTGATTGTGGACAGAAATTATGTGCTTCCTCAACCACCAGCATGAAGGGTGGTATAAATCCCTCCTTCCTGGCCTTGAACAGCTGCATCAAGAGAGCAGCGGCCCCTACCTGCTGCAGGTCCAGGGAAGCATTTGTCATTTCTATCACGGATACCAAACCCTTTGATACGATCTCATGGATAGGTGTTGGGGAGTTGGAGAATATTCTCATCCTCATGAGATGTTCAAGCCCGTTGATCATGTTCCATTTGGCCGGATTGGGATCCGCCTGCACGGCGGCGAGAATATCGTTCAGCTCGAGATCATCCCCCAGGATTTCCCTTGCCTTCTCAAACGCATTGTAGAGGATCGAGGAGCCAGCTCCCAGATTCCTGAGTCCCATCAGGTCAAGGAGGTCCTCAGGTGAAAGCTTCTTGATGTCTATCCCAAGCGGGGTCACCTCGTTCACACCGTATTCAGGAGCAGCCATCCCGAATTCTTTAAGCGATGTCCCGAGACCTTTAGGGGATGTTCCGAACCTTGTCATCTGATCATATTCGACCCGGTCAAGATTGGGGGAGATCATGGACCTGTATTCCCCGTGGAGGTCCAGTATCACGACAGGTATGCCATGACGGTTGAGTTCCTCGGTCAGGACTCCACAGGCATAAGATTTTCCTGACCCACTCTTGGCTATGATGGAAACATGGTTCTGGACCAGTTTCGAAGGTTGTAGGACAACATCAACATCAGTATGCAGGAGCTTGCCAATATAGGCTCCATACCCCTTGTCAACTTCCAATCCCAGGTACAGAACAGATACTTTCCTTATGGGGGGTGTAGATATTGGAAGATGGAAGTATCGGGGTGAGGGGCCTCCTCAACCGTCCATCTTGGTCCCTCCTTCCTATCATCTTGACAGTTGCGATCCTTCGGTATGAGACCCTCCCATTCTTCCCTGCAAGTCTCATGGCAGCCTCCTCTTGCCCCACATCGGACCTCAGTTCAAGTTCATCCACAAGCCCGAGGACCCACCCCTCTGCGGGATGGTGGACCTCCACATAATCCATCTCTCTTAGTCCTGGATCCGTGGTTATACACTTGAATGAATTCGAGGAGACGTTGCCGTAAACCGCCCCTATCGGCCCTCCCGGATGTCCGGGATCTGTAGGTCCATCTACTGTCTCCTTCATGCAAATAGACAATCGGTATTCCTCCAAGGTCCTTTGACGGGAAGGTAGATAAATGTTGCTTGGGGGGTGGAAGAAAGTGCAACAACAAAGGGAAATAGTCGCCTTTCCATCCCGCGAACATGGGAATCCACAGGATCCTTCATCTCAATGGGAAGATATACACCCTTGACAGAGAGGATGGAAGACCGTTCTATGGAGAGGAGATAATAGAGGTGAAAGGGGAACATTATCGGGAATGGATCCCCTGGAGGTCCAAGCTGGGTGCTCTTTTTAAGAAGAGGGATCTTTCAATACCGGATGTGGATGTTCTGTATCTGGGAGCTGCACAGGGGACCACGGTATCCCATCTCTCCGATATCCTGGACAAAGGGAGAATTTTCGCTGTTGAATTTTCATCCGTGGCTTTCCGAAAACTGGTCCACCTCTCGCGCAGAAGGGACAATATCGTTCCGATCCTTGCGGACGCTTTCCATCCTGAGAGGTACCGATCGATGGTACCGAGCGTCGGAATGCTCTATCAGGACGTCTCTCAGAAGGACCAGACGAGGATGTTCTCAACCAACGGAGAGATGTTCCTGGATAAGAATGGTTTGGGAATCTTGATGCTTAAGGCAAGGTCAGTGGATGTGACTGCCAGGCCGGAGGATGTTTACAATGATTCAGAGGGGGAACTCAGAACCCATGGTTATGAAGTGATCTCCATCGAGGATCTCTCACCTTTTCAAAAGGATCATGCAGCGATAGAGGTCAGATACAGGTCCTGATGTTCATTACTAGAAAGATTTAAAGGACCTTCTAACATACCGCCCTCCATGGTCAGAGTCGTCCCTTTCAAGGCTTATAGGTACAGTAAGGAAGCATTAACGGACCTCTCAAAGGTAGTTGCTCCCCCCTATGATGTCATCAAGGGGAAGAAACTGGATGCTGTCCAGGCACTCTCCCCCAACAATATATCCTGGATAACCAAGAATAAACACCGGGAAGGGGACACAACCGATGAAAACCAGTATACCAGGGCTAGAGATCTTCTCAATGATTGGATATCAAAAGGTATCCTTGAACAGGACGGGGAGGAATCCTTCTATGTCTACTCACAGGATTTCGAGGTATTGGGAAGGACACTCACCAGGTTCGGTTTCATCGGTCTTCTTGAATTGGAGGAGTTCGCGAAGGAAGCCCCGTCGGAAGGTTCCTTCTCAGGAGTTCTCCAGCATGAGGAGACACTTCCAAAGGATATCGAGGATAGATTGAACCTCTCCAGGAACACAATGGCACAGTTCGGACAGATCTTCGTCATCTATCCCGACCAGGAAGGAAATGTTGATTCAATCCTTATCAAGAACATGGAAAAGGACCCATCGATGGATGTTGTGGATAAAGAAGGTATCCGCCACAGGCTTTGGAAGGTGGACTCTCCTGAGGACACGGGAGCGATCACCCAGCTGATGGGGAACAAATACGTGATAATCGCCGATGGACATCACAGATATAAGACGGCCCTAGCTCTGAATAAAGAGCATCCGGAATTGGAAAGCACCAGGTACAGGATGTTGACATTTGTGAACATGTCCAATCCGGGGCTCGTGATCCTTCCAACCCACCGTTTGGTTCAGAACCTGGAAGATTTCAATATATACTCCCTTCTTGAGAAGATGAAGAATCATTTCACTATTCAGAAACATAATACAAAGGATGAAATGTTCCTGGATATGGATGGCTCATTCCAGAAAGGTGAACATTCATTTGGAGTGTATCTGAACAACGGGGATTTCTATTCCATGGAACTAAAGGACATCTCACCCATGAATGAACTAAGGAAGGATGCCTCGCAAGATCTCAGGAAACTGGATGTCGCCATATTGCATTCCATGATACTGGATAATATTTTAGGTATAGACAAGGAGAAGCTTCTTCACGGGACCATGACCGGAGGTGGTTATGTTGTCTATATCAAGGGAATTGGCGATGCGGTGGATGAATCCATTCAATCCGTCAATGATGGAGCCCAGTGTGTCTTCTTCATGAATCCCACAAGGATCGAAGAGGTCGAATCGGTCTCAAAGAACTTCGAATGCATGCCCCAGAAGTCCACATTCTTCCATCCGAAGGTCTGGACGGGATTTACGATCAATAAACTAATAGCGAGGTGAATTGGATGACAAAAAGGGTACACAACTTCTACGCAGGCCCTGCCACACTGCCATTGCCGGTGCTAGAAAGGGCAAGGGATGAGTTCCTGGACTTCGCCGGGACGGGTATGTCCGTTATGGAGATATCGCACAGGTCAAAGGAATATGACAAGGTCCATCAGGAATCCATGCAGCTTGTAAAGGAGCTAATGGGTCTGAAAGATGACAGGAAGGTTATGTGGCTCCAGGGAGGGGCCTCTTCCCAGTTCTATATGGCCCCATTGAACCTCCAGCTGCCAGGAAAGAAAATGCAGTATGTCAATACTGGTGCCTGGTCTAAGAAGGCCATCAAGGAGGCTGGGTTCTACGGTGATGTGGAGGTCGTTGCAACCTCAGAGGATACCAAATTCTCCTACATCCCTAAAGGAGTTCAATTCTCGGAAGATGCCGCCTTTGCCCATATTACCGGCAATAACACCATTTACGGGACAGAATGGCACTACCTACCCCAGGTTCCCGATGGGGTTCCCCTGGTCAGTGACATGTCATCCCATCTCATGGACAGGGTCATGGATTACAACGCCTTCGATGTGATCTATGCTGGAGCTCAGAAGAACCTCGGCCCTGCTGGTGTTACGCTGGTTGTTGTCAGGGAGGACCTTCTTGAGAGGGTCCCTCAGAATACTCCGACCATGCAGAAATGGTCCACACAAGCGGAAAAGGATTCTCTTTACAACACCGGCCCAGTCTTCCCGATATATATCTGCAAATTATCCCTGGATCACATGAAAGAGATGGGCGGGATCGCTGCCATCGAGAAGATAAACAGGGAAAAGGCGAAGCTCATCTATGATGTCATCGATGGTTCAGGAGGCTTCTACAAAGGGCACGTGACCGATAAGGACTCGAGGTCCCTTATGAACGTCACCTTCAATCTGGCAACACCCGAGCTCGAAGCAAAATGTGTCGAAGAGGGCAAGGCAAGGGACCTCATTGGTCTCAAGGGACACAGGTCCGTTGGAGGAATGAGAGCCTCCATCTACAATGCAATGCCTCTCGAAGGCGTAAAGGTCCTTGCAGAATTCCTTAAGGAATTCCAGTCAAAGAACCAGTGAGATGCAGGAAAGATATGGATAGAACCCCCGTTCCCTAAGAAAACGGGGGTCCTTTTTTATTAGGGGAGTAAAAACTATTCCATATTGATATCCATAGGGGACCTCCCTTGAAATCCTTTTTAAAGATATCCTCTCTTATACCATTGGGTAGGAGCCAATGCCGAAGAGGACTTCAGACATCTACAACAGGTCCAATCAGCCTTTAAAGGAAAGGCTCAGGGGGGCAGACCCTGTCATGCTGGTGATCTATGGCTATTTAGCCTATATCGGCATAGGTACACTTTTTCTGGCTCTCCCCTTTGCCCAGTCCAATACCGTAAATTTTCTGGACTCTGTATTTGTATCAGCATCCGCTGTATCAACAACAGGACTCAGCCCCGTTGACATTCATACGGATTACAACACCTTCGGCCATATCGTCATCCTTATTCTAATACAGTTGGGAGGAATTGGCTACATGACCTTCTCATCCTTTGTACTTCTCTCTAAGAAGGATGAACTCTCTGACAGGAGGAAGAAGGTTTGCACCACGGTGTTCTCGATCCCAAAGGATTTCATTATCGAGAAATTCCTTTCCAAGGTTATAATTTTCACAGGTTTCATTGAAGGATTGGGAACACTGGCTCTTTACTTCATCTTCAAGGATGAGGGAGTGAAATATCCTCTATGGCAGGCTTTCTTCACCTCTGTATCTGCTTTTTGTACTGCAGGTTTTTCCTTATTTGCAGGGAACCTTGAACAATTCTCGGGAAATTTCTGGTTAAATCTGGTCGTAGCAGTTCTCTCGATCTCAGGTGCGATCGGTTTCATAGTTTTCGTGGATGGCTTCAACTACATCATAAGAAAGACCCCGCATCTTTCCTTTACTTCAAGGATCATAGTCAGAACCACCGCCTATATCCTGATAGCCGGAACCATCATCATACTGATATCAGAAGGCTCCATCAGGGACCTTCCCAACACCGAGAAGGTCCTAGCAGCATTCTTTCAGACAATGACATCCATGACAACGGTGGGCTTCAATACAGTCCCGATAGCTCCATTTTCAAAGAGTGTTCTCTTCTTGATGGTGCTCATCATGATCATCGGAGCATCCCCGGCAGGAACCGGAGGAGGTCTTAAATCCACCACGTTCACCTCTATCATCGGCCAGATCAGGGCCGTGCTTCTGAACAAAAGGGATGTCACCTTCTGGAAACAGAGGATCCCATCAGATAGGGTCAGGCAGGCGAATGCGACACTGGGAATGTACCTTGCCGCTTTGTTCGTTGGTGTCTACCTGCTGACCCTAACTGAGGATGCTGGTCTGATGAATATCTTTTTCGAAGCCGCATCGGCCCTGGGAACGGTTGGACTTTCAATGGACTTCACATCAGACCTTACAGCTTTAGGTAAGATATGGATAATGCTACTGATGTTCGTTGGAAGGGTGGGGCCCCTTGGATTTGGTATGGCCATTTTCGTGAAGAACAAACTCATTTGGGACAACAGGAAAACGGATCTGGCGATATAAATGGACCATTGAGTATACTGTCTATTTCCTCATTTGGAGAGTTTTCCACTGGATCTCGTGATAGATCACGTACCTTTTCCCTATAAAATACCCGGCAATGGCCCCTAAGATGGAAGGAAGGAAGACCGGTAAACCGAAGAGTTCCATACATATCACCGCAGCGGCAACAGGTACATTCAACGTTGTGGAAATTGCCGCTGCCATACCAACCGCTGCAAAGATAAGGGGATCCTTATCCGAGAAATAAGAAGCGATTGCCACACCTGAAATGGCCCCGAAGGCCATGATCGGCATCATCAGACCACCGCTGTTGCCTGAAGATGCAATGATCGTTGAAGTGAGGATCAGGACCAGGGCGGCCAGGGCCAATCTGGAAATGTTCAGCTCCTCTAGATCAACGAGACTTCCCGAGAAACCTGCGATATAACCAAGGTCCATTAGAATAGGATATACAGGGATGATCAGCAATCCAGCTAAAAGGAATCCGAAAGCGGGTTTCAACCAGCCGTATCCTTTCCAGTTCATCCTTATGAACCTGTCATGGAACCATTGGTATAGGATAATGCAGCCAATGCAGAGTAGGGTGACAGTAATTCCAATCAGGAACATGGTAAGGAAATCGACAACAGTAAGTGCAGGCACCTCTCCCGGTATTCTTAAGAGAGGTTTCCCGGGGAGTAGGACCTTCGAGACAAGAAATGCAGTTGTACTCGATGCCAGGCAGTAGAAGAACCTTCGGTACAATATCTTGTTCCTGTATCCAACCTCGACGGCGAATATAGCTGCCCCCATTGGTGTCTCCAATAGTGCGGAAATTGCAGCCGCCATGCCGCAGAGGGCTATCGTCTTCATCTTTCCTTTATCAAGACCTAGCCTGTAGGCAAATGAACTTCCAAATGAATATCCGATCAGAGCAGAGGGGCTTATGATACCAGTTGTTGCACCAGCTCCCAGGGTAATGATCGTGGAGAGATATTTGAAGGGCATCGATCTGGCCCTGAGCCTGGTCTCTTCCGTACCGAAGGCAGCCGCTGCGACCTGAATACCGGGTCCTTCCACTTCGGGAGCGATCTTCCTTGTTAGCAGACCTATGATCAGTCCTGCTCCGATCATGGGTAGTATCATCCAGATATAACCCCCTGGAAGTGATTCCAAGTTCCTGACAAGTTCGAAAACAAATTTGATCACAGGGGGGATCGAAAGGACCACAGGAGCAATAATGGCCCCGACAAGAATTGAGATCAACAGGGTTCCCACCTCATCTCTGTTCAGAGATTTCACCCTCTCGAGATCCCACTTCATTGGTTGCTCATTGTGTCTTCATATAGATATTGGTTATGATGCCTGAACTGATCGGGAGATGGTCCTTCCGATCCTGATCCTCCAGTATGTCCAAAGACCGTTGAAAGCGACAAAGGTGAGGAGGACTCCCCAGAGTATGACCGGTCTTCCATTTCCACCATCTATCAAGGACCAAGCAATCCCAATTATTGCGGCAAGGGACCATATTATCTTTAATTCCAGCATGTTCTTGAACGCAGATGGGTCGGAGTTCCTACCAAGAAGTGACTCGATCCCGATGGCAAAGAAGGCTGCCGCGACGATCCTTGAAAGGATCGGGTCTACAGATCCCCAACCCAGGAATTCTAACGTGGTGTTTGGAAAGAACATTAATGGGACCGCCACGATCATATCGATGATGAAGTGGACCACAAACCAGTTCGAAAGTGCCTTTGGAACCTTACCTTTCATTTTTCTCCCCATACCGCCAGGAAAGGCGGAAGGTATAATCAAAATCCCTAATAGTGAAAAAAAAATCTTTATCCGATATAGGAGTATCGTTATTTTGACGATCTATGTCTCTTTTCATCCTTCGATCCGCCGCCCCTTTTGTAGATCAATGCGGTTCCCCCCTTGATCTCGATAAGCTGGGCAGAAACTGATAACACCATCATCTCTAGCTCCTCTCTCCAAATAGATGAGGGACCCATTGATTGAAGCACCTTCAACTTCACCAATCCCTTCTTCTCCAGTTGTGAACGGAGCTCATCTTCGATACTTTTTCTGAACCCGGTCTTCCCGACCTGGATCGTAGGTTTGAGGGCCATTCCTCTCTTTTTTAGATCATTCTTCGTCATCATGGGAGATGCTCCTGCCGTATCTCTTTATCCTGCCGCATTCAATGCAGGTGATCACGGTATTTCCATTTCTCTGCCTGAACCTTCCTGTGATCCCAGGTAAAAGCGGGATCATGCAGCCCTTGCATGTGATCATTTTAAGGTCTTGAGGTATCCTGACAGTATATCTCATTCCTATTCTTCTCGCAAGCTCGAGGTATCTCCTTGCAAGCATCATGTCCCCTTTTCGGGCCATATCCATGGAGAGTGCATAGAGGGTCGAGATCCTTCTCCTTGCAGCCTCTCTTATGAGGGGTCTGTTCTTACCTCTGCCCCGCCTCTGCATCGGCGCACCATTCTGTTATTCTTATTTAAACCCTGAGAGTAGATGGTTGCAGGGTTCATTCCTCAACGGACTCTTGAGGCAGGTCCCCCTGGCTGACATCTCCGTCCTCTTTAGGTTCCTCTGCGGAAGGGATGGTGATCTCAACGACATTCGATCCCCTCATCCTCATCTCATTTTCGGATATGTGCAGACCAGAGTAAGCATCCTCGGAAGGTTTCATACCATGACCTCCCTGGGCAACGACACCTTCCGGATCGTAATCGAGGGAGATCGGTTTATCGGTTTCTTCCTCTTCCTCCTCTGTTTCTTCCTCCTTCTTCCTTGATCTGAGCACAAGGAATGCTACAATTAATGCAACAATGATCAGGAGGATCACGATAAGTATGATTATCCATACCGGGAATCCTTCATCGTCTTGATCTACAACTTCCTTTTCAATCGGAGTCACCTTGACGGTGATATCAGTTATAACGGTCCTGCCGTACTCATCTGTGGTATTGAGCTTAAGCAAATATGTTGCCGGATCCTTTGCAGAGGTCCCGAGAGCTATGACCATGTCCTTTGATTCTCCTGGGAGCATAGCCTGCTCGCTTCCTGCTTCCAGGGTGAATCCCTTGATGTCCAGGAAGTTGAATGTAATATTGGCTGTAACTTGCAGTGGATTGGTAACGGTCACGGTAACTGCCGCTTCCGATCCCTGGATTGCTTCCGGCTTCCCCTTCAATTCCACTGTGAACGGTGGTGCATTGTAGGTAAAGGTCCTCTTTTCCGTCTGGCTCGTCAATCCCTCAGCCTTTGATACGACCCACCAGGTATAAGTGCCTGGATATGAGGGGTTGAACCTGTAACTATCCGATGAGGTAGTATATGTCATTTCGTTTCCCTTTGGATCCTCTATATGGATCTCGAAAATGAGTTCGTCAGGCTCTATATATCCCCCATCCCATTCTGAGGGTCACATCTCCCTGGATGATCGCTCCGTTATCCGGTCCTCCCAACTCTGCCTGGGGTGTCGCAAGAGTGGGATCATAGAAGACACCGAACTTCGTAGATTCCCTGTAGCTGTTTCCAGCCAGGTCCGTAGCCCTAACACCAACGACGTTCTTCAATCCCGGAACCAGTTCCACCGTCAATGAGAATGTTACATTGTTGATATCGACCGCGGTGACATCCAGGTCCATCCAATCGGACAGGGACCTATCCGGTAAGGACTGCTGATACTGGATCGAGGATAGGTTCACTCCGGAAAGATCATCCAGGATCGTTACAGTAAAGGTGAATGTTCCCTCTGTGGTGTTGATCTGTTTTGTGGGATCCGGTGTGATCGATGTGTATCTGATGAAATGAGTGTCCTCAATTAGAGGAGCTTCCACAACCGGACCTGCCCTTCCGGTCTTATCCATTGCCCATACGTAAAATGTATGGATGCCCTCTTCCCTGACCAGGACCTCTGGGAACTCGTTAGTTAGGTTCGATTCCAAAGGCCATAGGTTCAGGTTCATGGAGTAGCATATTCCCTTGAGTCCGGATCCGTTCTCGTACACCGGCCCCCAGGTTAGGTAGACCTTGTTGTCATTGTCGTATCCTACCTTGTTATCAAGGAAGGATTGGGCCCTGACCTTCACCCATTCGGGAGCTGTTGGAGTGTCCAGGTCCAATATGAATGAGAACGAATTGGACTGGAGGACCTCTCCTGACTGCATGTCAGGTTGAGCCATACCTTGAAGACATCATTGTCATCTCCGTTGATGGGAACGGTGATCGATCCTTCCTGCCCTGGAAGATATGTCCAGTATGAGCTGTCTCCTTGGGATGTTTCCATGACTATGCTGAAATCTCCCTCCAAAGGATAGACGGTGGTATCATCGAGGAATGACACGGAGAAGTTAGAAACGGTAAGGTCCGTCCTGCCATAGAGCCAGTCCCCATTTGATATACTTGATTGGAGGGGTGTCGAGAACCTGTATCCAGCCACCTTTAGATCCGAAAGGACCCTGAAGGCTCTCAACCTGAGTCCAGATTCAGGGCGACCGGTTTCTGTCAATGGCATCATTCTGATATCGAAATCGGCACCGTTGGGGGCCTCATATTCGACCTCGAAGGGGATCTTGAATTCCCAGGTCTCCTGTGCTGTCCAGGTCAGCTGAGGTGTGTCCATGTCGAACCATGTATCGTTCCCGAGGAAATTAATCACATCACCATTTACCATCCAATCGAATTCCAGGTGATCACCCTCGGTGCTTATGTTGACATGGAATCCCAATAGGTCACTCTGGGGAAGGTCCGTCAGACCATTGGCCAATATAGCATATGCTCCAGTGGATGGGAAGACCTTGTAAACTCCGGACGATGGAATAAGGTCTGTCCCATCTGTATCAAGGATCCTCACACGCACCGCTTTTGTCCTGAAGATGGGACTATACTCCCAGACCTCGGTTCCGTCATGTGCCCAAGCGTAGTGCTTCTTGGTAAGTGATGAATATACCTGGCCGTGGCCTGACCACTCACCCGGTTTGGTGGGCGCAGTCTCATTGACCCATTCGAACCATTCCTCTCTCCAGAGGTACATATCATCATCTTCATTGTTAACGTCACCAAAAAGGAGAAGCTCCTTGGTATCGGTGTCATATGAGAGCCCTGCTGAGTACTGGATACCCGGTTTATCTCCACCGTCGGGGAGCCTTTCCCATTTCTCTGAATCCGTATGGAAGAACCAGAGATCATCGAGGGAAGCTGAAGATGTGCCGTTCCTTCTTCCACCGAACATGAAGAATCCCTTTTCTTCCTTATCGAAGACTACAGAACCCTCTCTTCTTGGCTGGGGCTCGACCTGGAAATTGTAATTGGACCAAATATTGGCCGCAATGTTGTATCTCCACAGAGAGTTCGTGTCTCCAAATTCTATCTGTCCACCGAAAAGATAGAGATATCCATTCTCAGGATCGGAGACCATGGAGGCTCTCCCCCTCTCTCCTGGAGGTCCGTTCGCATTGATCATCGTCCACTCGCCGGTGTCGCAGTTCAGCTTGTAGAAATCATCATAATGTGTCCACCTGTAATTTCCCTGCCCAAGGTTCTCGATGAGGACACCACCGTAAAGATAGAAGATATTGTTGAGATGGTCATATGCAAATGCCATTCCATCATCGTAAGTTGGTGCATTTTCGGTTGATATATCCACACTCAACCATCTCATTGTCGAAAGGGAGTAGTAGCCAAGCTGCCAGAACGATCCTCCGATATAGTTGAGGATCATCAGTTTTCCACCATCTTCCGGATCATATCCCGTAAAGGCTGACCCACCTTCCCATACAAGGTTCCCTGGCATCAGTCCCGGTTGAAAGGTCATCAGTGTCAAGGGACCAGATGTCCTTCCTTCCGCCATCATCACCAAAAATGACCACAGTAATTCCATCGCTCATGAGGTCCCATGCTTGGATATCCTTAGGGGGCATTCCACCAGTAAGATTGACCTCCTGGACGAAGCCGTTGTAAGGATCTAAAAGATAGGTTTCTTCAAGGATATCATTGCCGTCGTATCCCATTGAAAGGATCAGATCATCGGTGGCATCCCTGTATTGAAAGAGTGCACCCGCCTGAGTTGGTATTCCAAGGTCATTGGAGATCTCGATCCAGGTGCTATTGGCTGTGAAGAATGTCCAGAGATCGTTTTCGTAATAGGAGTTATACCCCTGTGTCCTGTATCTGCCAAGTGATAAGAAGAGAGCACTTCCATTGGTAGTAATAGTGAGTAGGGATCGGTCCCTTCCTGAAGGTTGATCGATTGGTGTTGGATGGTTCCATCCGTAAGTGGAATTGTACTGGAACAACCCGGCTTGGAAGACCCTGTTTGAATCCCTCCCCCCGAATATCCAAACGGAATCAGTTGACCTATCGAAGGTGATCCCCGAATCATATCTACCTCCTAAAGATGATGGGGCATCGATCTGGACCCAGGTCATATTCTCATAGAAGAAGATATCCATGATATCCAAAGTATAGATAGTATAACCACCACCCGAGCGGTATCCTCCGTAAAAGTAAGCGATGGTATTGTTCTCATTTGAAGTGAATGCTCTATTGGAATATCTTTCATCAGGCAACTGACCACTGGTATTCCATTTCACCCATGTGTCGTTCAACTCGAAATAAGACCAGACACTGAAAGAAGGACTATACCCTCCTACCCTGTTGAACACAACAAGTTCCTTCTCCGCTTCCCGGTACATGATATTTGCACCAGATGTGTCGATCTCTGACGGCCAGCTTCCGCTTGGAAGCTCTGTCCAGTTACCCATTTCACCGGATCTGGTAGGAGCCTTGGTTGCATCCGGAATGTGTGCTCCCTCCGTGGGAATGAGTCCTGAAAATCCCGATATGATCAGGATTGTTAGAATAAATAAAGCTAACTTTGGTCGGTATAATAACCTGGTATCTGGCATGGTGACATCGCCCCGTAATGCTGATGGACTGTCCTACCCTCAGGTAAGTACAACCCAATGTGCATTGAAATAGCTTTATTTTAACTTGTTGAGAAATCAAGGCTCTTTCTACATATCGGCCACTCACTTCGACACTTTTATAGGGGATGACCGGAAATTTGACTTCAGAGAGACCCGAGTGTGTGGAATCATTTCCTCAAACTGGGATCCGATGAGTGCGGGAGTGTACGATAATGTCGGCACCGAAGGGGCCGGACAGGTCCAGTGGAGGGTTCTGGGACCTTGTCCGAAAGGTCTCTGATTCAACTGTCAGAAAAAGACCCCCGTTCACTGGGGCCTGGCTCAGAGATATCGATCTTGGGAAACCCAGGGCTTCCATCGAGAACGTCTATGCAAAGATAGAGCTCCTCTCAAGCAAGGGTGGGTCCGAAAGATGCTATGTTGTGTCTCCTGTAGAGTTCAAGTTGAAAAATGGAGCAATTGAAAGGTTGACTGCAACCATCAGGGGACTGGAGCAAGATCCTCCCCCATCATCTGTTATGGAGGATGAGGTCCGTTTGAGGAGGTATGTCGAAAGAAGGGCAATAAGGGACCTGACAGGTTTGGACAAAGGAAAGAATGGCCCTAATGTCAATGTCTCTGCCAGGATCTGCGGACAGTATACTGTTGGATTGGGGGTACTGGAGCATCTGTTAAGGGATGAGAGGGTCCAGGATATCTATGTGGATCCTCCGCTTTCCACAAATCCGGTCCATGTCACCCTCGGAGGAATGAGAGATCCCGACCTCGAGGGGTCCTACCCTACGAACATACTCCTCACCGAGGAGGAGATCGGAAGGATAGTATCGATCCTGAGATATACCTCGGGAAGACCTTTTTCCGAGGCTAACCCGGTCCTTGAATGTGATATGCCCATGTTCAATGCCAGGGTCACTGCTGTCTCTCCACCTTTATCCCCGGGGGGAGTATCCCTGGCGATAAGGAAGCATTCTCATGATCCATGGACACTTCTAAGGCTTATCTCAACTGGTTCGATCACCCCTGAGGCCGCCGCATTTCTGGACCTATGTATTGATGGGAGATCTACCATGTTGATAGCGGGTCCAAGAGGTGCTGGAAAGAGCTCGCTGTTGGGAGCTCTTCTCTTCAATGTGGACCGATCGAGAAGGATCATAACGATCGAAGATACCCCTGAGCTCCCTGTGAAGAATCTGACCGAGGAGGGTTTCAATGTCCTTGGTCTGACAGTTGAAGGTGATGGCAAGCAGAGCACAGACAAGGCTCTGAGGACCGCTCTTCGTCTCGGGGAATCGGTTCTTGTTATGGGGGAAGTGAGAGGACCGGAGACCAGGACACTTTATGAGGCAATGTCAGCAGGAACTGCCGGTTCCGCAGTTCTGGGGACATTCCACGGAGATTCAGCGGGTTCCGTTTACAAGCGCACCGTCGAAGACATGGGTGTAAGTCCCGGATCATTTTCGTCAACCGACCTCGTGGTAGTATGCGGTCTGGTTCAACCAAAAGGCAGGAGGGCAAGGTACAGGAAGGTGGTCCAGATATCCGAATATATCAAGAAAGGAGAACCTGGTCGTTTTCGTGATCTGTTCCGTTACGATCCAGAGGTGAATTCCCTGGTGATGGATGAGAACTTACTCTCTTCCGGTATACTCCGGAGGATAGGATCCAATTGGGGAATGAGCATAGAGGAGATGCGCTCCGAACTTGCGGTAAGGACCGCTATCATGGAACAGGCAGGGGAGTTATTACGACCTGGGGAAATTGAAAGGCCCGCCTCCATGGTGAAGGTCCTTGATGCTTTGAGGGACGTAAGAGAAGCTCTATCTGTGAAAAGGTCCTCACCTTCGAAGAAAGGTCTACTCAATGGATGGAGGAAGAAGATGAGATCAGGGGAGGAGACCGATCCATGATCGATCTTCCTCTTAAAGGATCCATCGGAGCTTTCTTTCTTGGAGTCCTGATTATAATCGTAATTGCTGTACCCGATATACTTGGATCAAAGGATATCGACAGGGATGGAATATCCGATACCTTCCAGAATGTAGAGGAAACGAAAGATCTTGTCCTCACACCATCCGGACAATGGAGAGAGGTCAATGTAGGTTATCGATCCGAAATGGACCTCACTTTTACTGCTTTTATTGGTATGGCCCTCCTTCTGGTCCTTCCAATTAGTGTCTACTATTTCTTATGGGAAGCCCCATTAAAGAAGGAGGAGCTTGGAAAAAGGGTATCTGCTTTTGCAATGCATGACAATGTGAGAAGGATGGCATCCTTCCTATCTACAAATCCCTCTCTTCCCAACTCTGCAAGGCTTTCACATGTAAGCCAGGTAGGTGAAGGAGAGAAGGTCCTTGGACAGGTCCTCTGGAGTTCCCGAACCACTGGAAGCTCTTTGGAGCGGGTCCTACTTGAAAAGGCACGGATGCTGGATGATAAGATCCTTGGAAGCTCCATGGAAGGTCTGATCTCCGCAGAAAGGGAATCCACCATCGAGGATGTGGGAAGGTCCTGTAGATCTGTAGTTCAAAGGCTGGGTGAAGATCTCAAAGAAAGGATGACATCCTATTCCTCATCGCTTAAGGGTCCTTCCACAGCGCTTTTTGGTCTGGGGGTCCTTCTTCCAGTCCTTCTGGCGACGATGATACCGATAGCAGGATTCACTAACAGGACGGTCCTGATGATCGGGGTTCTGCTCTGGGTTGTTGTCCCTGTTCTAATTCTAAGGACCGGAAGGAACCTGGTATTGAAACGTCCCATGGTGAAGGAAGGAGGAGGATATGGAGGCATTTCCTATCGGAAGGATATTTTCACCCTCCTAGGGCCCTTGGTAGGAGGACTGGTCACTGTAGCATCTATTGTGGTCTTGACAGGATCAATAGCCCCTCCTATCATATTGGAAGGCCCCTTTCCTGATCCGCTTTCTTTTGCCATTCTTGCTCTTTTAATCGGGTCCTCTATGGTGTTATCATCTTTGATACGAGGTCTGATCCATGAGGGATCATTGGAAAGGGATCGGATGAAGGATGAAGCCCAGAAGGTTCCAGATCTTCTTTCAGAGATAGGTTCCAGGCTTTTAGAGGGAAGATCATTCGAAAGAGCTTTGGAGAGCGGATACAGAAATATAGGTTCTGAACCTCCACTCAGAGGATCCCTTCCAGAAGGTGGTGGGGAATTTGCTTCTTCATTAAGGGTGGCACATGAATATTCAAGGTCCGGTGGTAAGACGGGTGGCAGCTCGATCAAGGCTCTCTCAAGTCATCTAAGGGAGATGGGACGGCTGGAACGCTCTTTGAAGGAGATGATCAGGTCCAGTATAGGTCAGATGGAGGTGACATCTTCAATATTCGCCCCCATTATGATAGGGATCTCCGTAGGGATCTTCGAACTGATGGGAAGATCATCAGACCCATTGAAAGGAGGTGAATTGGTTGGGACATCGATTTCGGGAGGAGAGCTTTCAGTTACCGGTTTCATCCTTCTATCCGGAGTATATCTTCTCCTTCTTTCCCTTTCAACTACCCTTACCATGAGAAGATTGGAGGAAGGAACACCCTGGGGGGGATGGGAGAGGGTTCCCCGCAATCTGATGCTTTCGTCATTGACATTCACAGCAGGAGTGGTTGCTTCCACTCTGATATTAGGAGGTTGAAATTATGAAAAGGAAGATGTTCTCAGAGGAAGGAGGAATGGAGGGGATCCCCCTCCAGTTGATAATCGTGGTTGTTGTGGGAATGGCCGCTCTGGGCATTCTCATCGGATGGCTGGCCCTTGCCGGTGATACGGACCCGACCCTTAGAAGAGTGGCCACTGAACCAGAGACCATAAAGGTGGAAGGAGAAGGCAGAGCCGTATTGGAGGTCGATGTCCAGGTCTATATCTACGATTCGGAAGGGGATGAGGTTGATGGTGTAGTTGTAACCTTTTCCGGAGCGGTGGATGAGAAGGTCGTGGAAAAGGTTGATTCCGGAGAAAGTGTAAAAGTAATAGTGGCTCTGGCACCCGGCTCCGACACAGGAACTATCGAGATCAAGGCTGAAAAGGGAGGAGGAATGGGTTCCTGCTCAACGACCATGATCGTTATGCGGGAGTAAGACAGGATCATTATTCGATCCTTCCCCACTTAAAGCTTAAATACTGTTCATGTGAATGGACGGACGGGATGTCCTATGAGAACAAATATGTTAGTAGGAGTACTGTTTTTGGTCCTTACAGCCGGAATAATAGCTGGATGCTTGGAAGAGGTCGAGGAGACGGTGGACCCTGATCTGGACCTCATTGTTATCGAGATCGTGGCAAAGGATAAGAGCCCTGCTCCAAACGCTGTAAATGCATCGGATGGAAAGGAATTCCTCTACGTGAAGATCAACATCACTAACCAGAACGATAAGGCTGACCATACTGTCTGGAATGCTGACAGGTTCAGTGTGGACGACAACAGCGCTACAGAGGTCGACGGATCATTCCTCTCCAATGTGGACATGAGGGAGATAGATACGCTTATAATCGATGTCGATACCGGCAAGACCTTCTATGTGGTATTTGAGGTTCCAAACGACATCAAGATGGTATATTTCAGATACAATGCAGGTCTGGATGAACCTCTTGATACCGAGCTCCCCGATTATGATCACTTTGAAGGAGAGATCTGAATCAGGCCCTTCGTCTCCTGGTAATAATGGTGATCAGAGCAACTGCCACAAGTATGAAGATGGTCTCAGGACCAGGAATCTTCTTTCCTGATGAGTCCTTCTGGAGCTGGTCATCATCTAAGGTGGCATTCTCCCAGACACCCTCTTCCACAGTTACTTTGGTCATGGTGATATCATCCACAGGATGGTCCTTAAGAAGCGGTCTTCTGTTTCCATAAGTGTCGCAGGCCGCAATTTCCTTCGCAATATCAAGTCCTTCGATCACCACTCCGAAGACCGCATATCCGTTACCATCCCTTTCCCAATCATCCAGTCCATGCTGGGGTCCGTCGCATATATAGAACTGTGAGGAGGCCGAGTCCGGTTCCGTGGACCTTGCCATCCCGACGGCACCGTCGATATGTGAGGCGTTCCTGCATATCTCAAGTGGAATCGTGGTCCCGGAACCTCCCGAACCATCATCGTACAGGATATTGTTCTTGGTGTTTGGGTCACCCGTCTGAGCCACGAAATCGTCAATACATCTATGGAACTTGATATCATCATAGAATCCGGTTGAAGCAAGATCAATAAAATTTTGGGTTGTGATCGGGGTCATATTATCATAAAGCTCGATTTTGATCGTGCCGTAACCAGCAACCTCGATCACTGCTATCCTGTTTGGTCTGCCGATGTCCTGAGGTTCCGTGTAGATGACTCCATTATCATTTATGTCATCCATGTTCGAGTTTATTTCCATATCATCTTCGACCGTATCGGCAACTGTGAGATCAGGTAGTGCCAGCAACAGAAGTACCACGGAGATGGTCGCTATGATAAGGATAGGTTTTCCACAGACCATGATATCATATCGGTATGGTCATGTAAATATCTTTTGAAATTCAGCCTGTTTAATTCGGGGACTGTCCTTTCCTCTCCATCTCGATTTTCTTGAAGTGTTCCCTCTCCTCCATTAGGTCCTTGATCAGGGCCGATAACTTCCATCCGATATTGTTCTCCGTTGGAGTGCAGAAGATCGGCCTCTTCCCTTGAAGTTTGGGAAAATTATCCATTGAGGCATGTATCTTGGGGCCATCGAAACCAAGGAACATGATGACCCTTGGGTCTTCCTTTTCCTCAAAGTTATCATAACCTTCGTCTTCCAGGATATCACCTAAAAGATCATCTTCTCTTCCGCTTCCGGATATGAGAATGACCTCCTCTCCGTTGATATCCTCAAGGGCTTTCTTGATGGAGGATGCCTCATCCTTCGAGAATCCATAGACCATTATCCCTATCTCTGCCATGATGTGGAATGTGGATGGGGTTGAAAATGTTTACCGACGATCTTATGTGAATTTTTATATAAATATGGAAGGTAGGATGGGATTCAAATAAATACATAGACACAGCTCATTGACCATGAGATCTCCCGTTGCCGATGTCAGTATCATTGAGATGAGGTCCCTTACAAAATACTACGGGAAGGCCAGGGGTATAATCGAGGTGGACCTTTCCGTGAAGAAGGGAGAGGTATTTGGATTCCTGGGACCCAACGGTGCAGGGAAATCAACCACTATAAGGACCATTCTCGATTACATTAGACCGACCTCAGGATCTGCCATGGTCAATGGAATGGATCCTCAGAAGGAAGGAGCCAGGGTCCGCAGGTCTGTTGGATACCTTCCTTCGGATTTGGGTACATATCACAACATGACGGCAAAGGATTATCTCCATACGCTTCTTGAAATGATGGGACACAAGGGACCCAACAGGATCGAGGAACTTGCTGAAAGACTCCAACTGGACCTTAAAAGGAGGATCAAGGATTACTCCAGAGGCAACAGGCAGAAGGTCGGTCTTGTTTCGGCATTCATGCATTCCCCGGACCTTGTTATCCTCGACGAGCCATCATCCGGTCTGGATCCTCTTATGCAGCAGGAGTTCTACAAGATCATACTTGAAGAGAAAGCAGCGGGAAGGACCGTTTTCCTTTCTTCTCATATCCTTGCAGAAGTAGAGGCGATCTGCGACAGGGTCGGAATAATCAAGGAGGGGCGGTTGATAGTCGTTGAGGATATCAGGAAGTTCAAGGAGAAGACCGGAAAGACAATGCAGGTAAGGTTTTCGGGTGCGGTTTCGCCCTCGGAATTCCAATCTATACGTGGTGTCGCCCATGTGGAGGTTTTAAGGGGGAACAGGTTGAAGATCACTATAACCGGAAATGTGGATCCTGTTATCAAGGTATTATCAAGATATACCGTCCTTGATCTTGATTACGAAGATATGTCCTTGGAGAGCCTATTCCTGAAATACTATGAGAAGGAAGGTGTTGTGGACCGTAGAGGAAAGACGATCAAGGAGGTGGAAGCATGAAACTGCCTCTGTTCAGAGCCGCTCTCTGGGATTCCAAGGTCTCAACGATAATCTACTGTGTGGTATTGGTCCTTTACGGCTTGATGATAATGTCTGCATTCTCCTCTGTCAAAGAGACATTCAGCGATCCGTTCTCGGAGAATAACGGAGTGATGATCACTGAAACTGGAGAAAAGGTCGATAAGGTGATGGTTTACAATCTGACATGGGATACACAGGCCGGAGTCCTTTCGCATGTCGCCATAGGTATGGATTCCGAGTGGGCAATGGACAGCCAGATCGTCGATGTATTGAACGGGACCATTCCTGAAGAGATAGCGGACCTGGGATTGGACTGGTTCCAGATCCTTGAGATGACCGATGTGATCCCAGGATTGAAGGAGAAGCTCTCCGACCAGGGCGGAATTGAACCGAAAACTCCATACGAGATAGATGAGAACGGAACCACCCTCATCTATCTGGGAGAGGGAACATACGTCAATTTCGTCAACACCTATGATTGCGATATGTTCATAGTTGTCCTCATCCCGAGTGACGGCAATATCAGCAATGCAACCATCAAGGGGCCTGCATTCCTGGGAGATCTGGAACTTTCCAGCGATTTCGACAAATATCTGGAAGATAATCCATTTGTCGAGGGTTTTCTGGGCGATGTAAATGTGGACTTCTCTTCGATAGAGGGTTATCTGGCACTCGAATACTTCAGCCTCTGGCCCCTGCTCTTCATTATATTCCTGGCGGTGAAGACATCCGGTATAATATCCAAACATGTTGAGGATCGGTCCCTGGATATACTTTTAGCAACGGGGTATTCCAGGATCCGGTTCCTGAACGAGAAGGTCATTCTACTCATCCTGAACTTTGTATTGATCATATCCTCTGCATGGTTGGGGCTGGTGCTGGGTACCTTGATGCTTGGTGAATCCATTCCATTTTCGGGTTTGACATTTGCCTTCATCGATTCCATACCAATGGCGTTGGCATTCGTTGGTATAGCGATGCTCGTATCAGTCCTGGTAGATGAAGGTGGTAAATCCATAGGGATCGTGATGGGGGTTGTGATTGGGGAGTATATGCTCAATATCGTTGCAAATATTGCCAACTGGGGTGATACCATCAAATATCTGAGCCTCTTCACATACTGGAACAGTAACGATGCGATGCTGGAGGGTGTGATACACCCCATCAACGTTATAGTCCCTCTGGCTGTCGCAGGGATAACAATTTTCCTTTCCTACTACCTGTTCCAGAAGAAGGAGATCAGGGCTTGATCTTCTACATGTAGAAGTTCCTTTGAAATATCAACGTGTCCATATTCCTTGATATGGGAGAGAAGCTTCAGGGGATCGGGAACAGACTTGATCTGACGGAAGATGATGTCCAGTCCATTCGCAAGAGAAGGTTGAAGGATGTTCTGGTCCTCGCGGTTGTTGGAACCATCACATCATTTCTCTCGTTCATCGTTGGATTCGGTATTGGAAACACCGAGAAGTATGGCATGGCCTATTATCCATATGCAGTAGTTCCCCTGGTCGTTTCCAGGAATTACAGAGGTAGGTGGGCCTATATGGGAATCGGAGCTCTCATGATGATCATTGCCGGGATCTTCCTCTATCTCCAGGGATTCGAGGCTGGGAAGGTCTTCTACTCCAGTTCCATCGATTACGGTGTTTACGATAGAACAAGATAGGGGTCACTTTTCGGTGAATTTGAAATATTATCCTATCGATGGTAGTTCATGGCCAAGGACCTGGAGGAGCTTGGATCAAGTCTTGATATCGATGATGAGGACCTGGAAAGGATAAGGAGAAAGAAAAGGAAGGAATTGATAATGGGTCCTGTGATAGGGGCTTCCATTACGGTATTTTCAACCTTGTTGGGTTATATAATTGGAAAGAACGATCCGGTCTATGATAAGGTCCTGACCTATCCCTATGCTGGACCGTTCCTCTTTGCATTGACGGCTGGGGTGAGGAGGAAAAGATTCTGGATTACTGTTACAGTGATCACAATAATTGCCTCGATCATCGGATTCATCATCGCACACGAGACTGCTCAACCTCATGAATTTGGTCTTGCCATTGATTACGGTGTATACAACAAGTAAGGGAGGTCAAATGAAACTCAATCTGGGATGCGGAAAGGTTTACAAACCCGGATACATCAATATCGATTCAGGTGACAGGTCCGTTGCAGATGAGTTCTGGAATATCTTAGACCTGCCACTGAAAGACGCTTCGGTGGACCTGATCGAAGCTGATCAGGTGATAGAACATTTCGACTGGGTGAATGTCAGGTATCTTCTTGCCGAATGCTGGCGAGTGTTGAAACCCAATGGAAGATTGATACTGGAGACACCGGACCTCTTGGGGACAATGAAGAAACTGAAAAGGACCCAGGGGGAGGAATTCCTCATAGGATCGCAGTGGCTTTTCGGAATAGGGACCAAGGGTCAAAGGCATGGGATGGTGTTCAAGGAGAAGGAATTGCAGGGAATGTTGATATCCTCTGGATTCGAGGATGTTGAGTTCTCTCCGCAGAGGACGCATCTCTACGAACCTGGATTACACCTTGAATGCCATAAGGGAAAGGGAGAGGGGAGGAGAAAAGTAGAGACCCTCTTCCGCAAACGGGTCAGAGCGATATTTCAAGGGGATTCCTATCTCCTTATACCCATCGAGGACCATATGAACGAACTCTTCTTCTCACTTACTGTGGACGGTGAACCCCGGGAGCCGATCTTCACAGAGAATTTTTTCAAGGCAGCCCTTGCAGATCCTGAGATTCCAGGTCAACTGATCCTTTCAATGAAAGCCTACAGGAAGGGTATGGAGATGGCTGATGAGCTTATGGAAGCATTGAGGTTCATCCATGAAGAACAGATCAAAAGCAGGGCCTTTTCACTATGGATGAAAAGAAAGAAGGGAACGGATGTCAGGAAATCCTTCGAGGATTTCATCACCGATCTCTCTGACAAGTTGAAAGATGCCCTTCTCCGATCCCAGGATCCGAAGAAGGAACTGGTATACCTACTTTCACTACAGCCCGAGGATATCAGATTGTTGGATTTCAGGATGATCTCTGACAAAGCAAGGGAATGGTCCAATCAGGGAATAAAGGCCTTCAATAAAGGGGAGATGGATGAAGCAATGATGCAGCTTGAGAGGTCCATCAGTGTGATACCCAACAACCCGGTATCACATTGGAACATTGCCAGGCTTCTCTATCGTCAAGGATCGAGGTCCGAGGCCCTAAAAAGGTTCGAGAAGGTAAACAAGCTATTGACTGAAAAGGACCTCTTAAGGGAGACAAAGAAGGAACAGGATCTGATGAGGAAGGGGGCCATCGATCCGGAAACAATAGGTCCGAGATCCGAGGTCCATGTCGGAAACAAGTTCCAATAAATTATTTAAAGGGTTCAACCAATTGAATCTCATGAAGGAGAGGCTCGAAGATATCGGGAAGAGACTTGGCCTTTCGAAGAATGATGTCAGGACCGTCAGGTTGGAGGGGAGCAAATGGAGAACGATGTTCTTCCTGGGTGGTGCAATCCTTGCTTTGATAGCATTCATACTTGGTCTTCTTCTAAGATGGTTTTCGAAGAAGGGGACGGGCGGGGCCGGATCAGGGAATCCGGATCCGGGAGGCGGATATCCCTACGCGGGGGTTGCTGTGGCTGTTGGAGGGTTGAAATATGCAAGACCATCAAGGATGGCATTGATCCTTACTGCAGCCGTTGCTTTCCTTGCAGGCTTATCTGCTCCCGTGTTTGGACAGAGCATAGATTATGGTGTTTTCAATAGATCCTGAGAGATCACATGTAGTCCGCTCGTTGAAATATGATCATTACAATGGTGAATTTAATGGGAAGAAGATCGAAGTCCGTTCCCGAAGTAGCTGTATGGGAGACCACACTTAGGTGCAATCTAAGATGTTCTCACTGCGGATCGGTTGCAGGGGATGCAAGGACAGATGAACTCTCTACTCAGGAATGCTTCTCCCTCATCGAGCAGTTGGCAGATATAGGATGCAAGGATGTATCCTTGATGGGTGGAGAGTTCCTGATCAGGAATGACTGGCATGCTCTTGGTGGATGTGTGAAGGACCTGGGGATGGACCTCTGTATGGTTTCTAACGGGATCCTGGTCCCTAAGTTCATCAATGAGATATCGAACCTCCAACCGAAGGTGGTGGGCATATCGGTGGATGGTATGAAGGAAGCTCACGAGAAGATTAGGGGGAAGGGGACCTTCGACCCGACAATGAAAGCTGTTGACATGCTTATAGAAAGGGGCATTCAGACGACCTTGATAACCACCATCAGCCAGATCAATTTCAAGGACCTTCCAAAGATGGCGGAGATGATAATGGGACGAGGATGCAATTGGCAGATCCAGACAGCGATGCCGTTCGGGAATTTCAACAGGGACCTGCTAATCTCCGAAGAGGACTACTACGCCTCGGCCATGTTCATTGCTAAACAGAGGATAAACAACAAGTTCGAGGACCTGCCAGTAATTGGAGCCCACTGTTATGGATATAATTCAAAGGTCCTTCCCGGGTGCAAGTGGAGCGGGTGCTACAGCCGGTATCAGATCGATCGGAATAACCTCGAACGGTGGAATAGTCGGGTGTCTGTCGATGGGAAATGAGAGGTTCATCGAGGGGAATATCAGGGAGAGGACCTTGATAGATATATGGGAGGACCCCGGATCTTTTGCTTACAACAGGAATTTCAGCAAGGAGGACCTCGGACCGAACTGCAAAGGGTGCAGGTACGGGAAGAAATGCAAGGGTGGATGCAACTCGGTCTCCATTTCTTTGACAGATCGTTTTCATAATGACCCCTACTGCTTCAGGAGGATCGAGAAAGAGATCATAGGTGTTTAGGGCCAATTATTGTCGGAGATATATTTATTAAGGATAATCATGGTTACCGTAACCATGGTTACGGGAATGTCCATTACTCGTGATGTACTTGATTCCATAAAAGGCATCGATATATGGATGCTTGTCTACGGTAGGAGAAAGGTTGGGAAAACCTATCTGATAAGAAATTTCCTGGAGCATGACGAATACATACTGATCAAAAGGGGAGGGGGCGCATTGTTTGAAACCGGTTCGAAAAGATCGTTGGATGACACTGAAATTGCAATGGATATGATCATCGACAGGGTAGAAAGCGGAAAGGTTGTTGTGGTGGATGAGTTTCAGAGATTACCAACCGAATTCATCGACAAGCTCCAGATGGTACACCCAAGGGGCCAGGTAATATTGATGGGTTCCTCTTTCAAGATCGCAAAGGACCTCCTTTCATCGAAGTCTCCTCTTTTGGGACTTCTTGCCGAGGTGAAGATGACATTGATGAAACCATCAGAGATCGTGCTGGGCCTCTCGGAACATATGAATCCGGAAAATGCAATCGAACTTGGTACCTACCTCCGAGATCCCTGGACAATTCCTTATTTTTCCGGTACCCCGGATGATACAATTTTGAGAATATTGAAACATTCACGCGAAGCCATTCCGGCCCTTATCGGGGAGATATTCCTTTCCGAGGAAAGGTATCTTTCCCGAGTTTACGAGGGAATTCTCAGGTCCCTGTCAAATGGAAAAACAACATTGAAAGAGGTTGCTGATCAACTTCATTCCAGGGGTTTGATCGCTTCAAATGATCCATCATTGATAAGACAGTATATTTCCAACATGGAATCGATGGATCTCATTCAAAGAATACCGGTCAATAACAGGAAGGGCAACTATTACAGCGTAAGGTCCAAGATCATGGACCTGTATTTTTATATAGATGAGAAATACGGATTTGATCTCGAGGGAATGGAACTTGCCAATGAAGTATACAATGAAAGGTCCCCAAGGCATATTGAATCCTTTATCGGTGAAATACTCGCGCAAATCCTCAAAGGGTCCTTCGAGTACCGAATGGACAAGGATTCCGAAGTGGATATTATAATCACAAGAAGGAACAAGACTATCCTCGTCGGCGAGGTGAAATGGTCTGAAAAAGTTAAAAAATCCGATATCAGGAAGTTCCTGAGAAAGGTGGAGGACTTTGATTGCAGGAAAGTATTGATAACGAAGAAGAAGATCGATACGGATGAAGTGGAATGCCTAAATCCCGATGACTTGATACAGGAATTGAAAGCTCTACGAAAATAATATCCATTTTCTACCTGTAGAGGGTGGGTATTTATAGCGGAAAGGATGGTTTCAATTCATGGGTACGGGAAGATGGTTGTTGATTCCAGTTTTCTTTTCAATCCTGATCATTCCCGGATGTCTTAACAGTTTGTTCAACAATGAGATCTATCTTGATATCACTGTTGAAAGTGAACTGGATCATGATGTGATGGTCATTGTGGAGGTAGACGGAGATGAGATCCACAGGGAACGAGCAGAGGGTTCCCCGGAGGGTGGAGGTCATCCTTTATCCTCGACCGGATACACCATGAAGAAAGGAGATATTGAAATCGAGGTGGTTGTGGAATACCTCGACGGCGAATCCATGTATGTATGGTCCGACAAATATGATCTTGACAAGGATTTCGAGATATTCATCAAGGTACGGAAATCCGGTCTGGATGTAACCGTGGAGGAGATCGATTTCGAGGACCCTCCAGAGAACAACATGGCTCCTGCGCTGAGAAACGGTGGATACGAGAAATTTGAAAACGGATCCTATCTGTTCAAGGTGGAATACAAGGATCCTGATGGAGAAAGGCCCCGAGAAAGCGTTCTTATGATCTGGAGAGAGGTTCCTTTCGGCTACAAGGATACGAGAACAGAGGTATTCACCCACGAATTGAATGAAAATGGAACGGACGAAAATGGCTGGAAAGCGTTTTTCGTTGTCGTTAACGAATTCGAGGAAGGAGAGGAATTCAGGTTTGCATTCTCTAACGGTAATGACATCGCAATTGCGGAGGACGATACGCCTTTCACGGACCCGTAGGTGATCATGATGAAGATCTTTCCCATGTTTCTGATAATTCTTGTTCTCATTCTCCCTCTTGGAGGTTCGGGTAATCAATTCAGGAACGGTCCTGATCGCTCTGGTGTTTTTTCTGGAGATTCCGGCATTGTAAACGGGACCCTGGAAGTTCTTGTTGGAACGGAGGATTCCGTCACCTCTGGTCCCGTCATCGGACCTGATGGAATGATATATTTCGGAACCGGATCCTATGACGGTCACTTCTATGCGGTCGATATTGAGGGCAATGTCAAATGGAGGTTCCATGCAGGATGGGATATTCTTTCCTCTCCTGCCCTCGATGATGAAGGGAATATCTATCTCGGTATAACTCACAGGACCGGGGAGAAAGGTTACCTGTTGTCACTTGCTCCGAACGGTACCGTGACCTGGGACCATGAAACAAGAGATTGGTTGGAATCCTCTATACTTCTGACGGTAAATAATACCATAATCGTATGCGATCTGAAAGGATGGGTATACTGCCTTGCTCTGAACGGATCTCTGCTATGGGAATTTCAGGCCCCTTATTCGATCCGTCATACCCCCTCGTCCGATCGATACGGAAACATCTACCTTTCAACGGGGATGTATCTTCATTCTTACGATCCTTGCGGTTCATTGAGATGGGAGGTAAAATTGAATCAGAGCGATACATCCACTCCCGTGATCATTTATGACGATTCATTGATAATCGCCGATTCCACCGGAAGGGTTAACAGGATCGGATTGAACGGATCGATCCTCTGGACCTCGGAGATTGGATATGGAGCCATCTCAAACCCAGTAGTACTACCCAATGGTTCGATTCTGGTGGGTCGGACTGAATGCCATAAATTTCAGGGACCTGTCGTCGATGGTAGGGAGAAAATCATATTGGGTTCCGGGAACTGCCTCTATTATCTTCTTGCAAACGGTTCCCTGGAATGGAACATGACGTTACATGGTATTTCAACGGAACCGATCATAGGTCCTGATGGACGAATCATTGTAGGGACGCATCACGGACTCATGATAATCGGAAATACTGACAGGACCTGGCCCAGGATCAGAAAGGACCTGATGCCGTATCCATGGAGCGAATCCGGGACGACTCTGTATTGTCTTGATGAAACCGGTGAGATCCAGTGGGTTTTTAAAAGTGAGGAAATAGATCTAGAAGAACTGTATCACGGATCCCGATACGAGGATCATGGAATCCCATTTCCGACTGTATGGGTGATCGTGGCTTCTCTCTTCGTAGCCCTTGTAATCTTTCTGATGATGAGGACCGAAACCAATAATGATTGATCAACTCTGACAAGTTTTTGATAAATGCCTTGTCACTCTGAATATAAGATCACTTCTCGAGACGGGACCTGATCCTTTTGAAGAGGTCCTCATCGATCTTGCCTGTGAGAAGGTCCTCCGCCGCTCTTTTCAGGATCTCTTTGACCAAGGTGTCCTGGTCGATGTATTCGAACCTCGTGGACCTTCCGTCCTTCCATTTCCTTAACAATCCCAGGGAGAGAAGTGTTCCGATATTGTAGTTGAATGTGAACCTGGAGCATCTTACCAATGAGCATATCTCCTTCTGGTTTGATCCCGGGTTGCTCTTGATCCTGTGAAGCATCTTTTGCTGGAGATCAGATAATGGAACTCCGATAAGATTTCCCTCGGGGTCTATCTGATTGGATTGTTTCGTATCCGAAGGGTAATAACACCTCTTCCCATTGAGGATCCTGGCCAGTATTATTTTCTTCCTTTCAAGATATTGAAGGTGATATCTCAGGGTCCCGTCAGGCATCTGGTAAATGTTCCTTAAAGTAACGAAGGAGACCCCGGGATAGGTCGTAATATGGTTGAAGATCGATCTTCTTGTATGATGATCGATCACTCGACCTTCCGCATCCATCTGACACCCTCGCAATGTAGATATCGATCCAGGACATCAATCGAGTATCTCTTGTATGGACCTATAAGTGCTTTCACTGATACGACCATCGAATTTACTGTCCTCGAGAAGGACCCGGATACTGTCCGAATCCAATTCGATCTCTCCTGTGTCCCCGGACCTGGTAATATCTCTGATATATTCTTTTATTCTTTCCTCCTCCTTTGTCAGATCACCGGATCTCCTACCGATCGACCTTATAACAATGAAGGCTGCAAGAATAAAAAGTAATGCAGTTGTAAATATGATTACCGGTACGAGGATGTATCCATCGATCCGGACTCTATCGGGATCCTTGTCACTTTGATCCCTGGGATCGTTGAGATACCTATCAAGTTCCAGTCCGGTGGTAGAGTCGTTCTGGTTCATCCCCGGATTCCACTCGTCAGGGTATCCGTCCATGTCTACATCTACGGAAGCTGCTGGATCGTTTGGAAACTTGTCTTCATCGTCTGGAACAGTGTCATTATCGGAATCCTTTGATACATTCGGTTTTGGCTCTCCTTCACCTGGTCTTAAAGGATCATGTGGATAGGGATCTATTCTATCACCATAACCATCACCATCCGAATCCTTCCATTCCGATGGATCAAATGGAAAAACATCCGAATTGTCTCCCACCTTGTCACCATCGGAATCCATCCATTCGTAAGGATCCTCCGGAAATGCATCCGTATTGTTGCCTACTCCATCACCGTCTGTGTCGATCCATTCATTCGGATCATTTGGGAATGTATCTGAGTTGTCTCCGAAGGTATCATTATCGGAATCTTTCCATTCATTGGGATCATTGGGAAATGTATCTGAATTGTCTCCAACAGTATCATTGTCGGTGTCATTCCATTCATTTGGATCGTTGGGAAAGACATCCGAATTATCCCCCACCGTATCATTGTCGGTGTCATTCCATTCGTTGGGATCTTCAGGGAACCTGTCGATGGTATCAGGGTAACCGTCATCGTCACTGTCTTTTTCAATGAAATTATAATTGACATTAATCGCTCCGACCTCTACCTTTGCACCATTACATACCCCGATAAATCTATTATCATGAGATATGTCAATGTCTTTGATCCAAATACCAAAATTGGTCATGTTCAGGATTATTTCATTTTCGACATCCATTACCCAAAGTTTACTGTAGTTCGAAAAGAAAAGTAATTTTCCATTTCCCTCCCAAGCTCCCGTTGCAAGAGCAGGAAGGTTTTCGATAAGGACCTCGAAATCTTCGGTGTTTGCATCCGCTAAATACATAGTCTCATTTCCAAACACCATGTTGGAACTGTGTGGCCTCCATTCCAGATAGGTTGCGATCACCGGGAAGGGACCTATGGTGCTATAGAGTTCGATCTCATCCTCAGAGGAGAGATATAATATCTCGACAATCCCCCTGAATGGTCTCCCATCCAACTCGATGAATTGATAACTTGATACGGCAAGATGTCCAATATCCGAATAGTCTATAGCAACAGTATAACCATAAGGATGGTAATTATCTATTAGAGTCCAATCGGTGGTATTGAGTATATCCACATTACCGTAATGAGGTCCGCTCACTCCTAATTTTGTGTGTGATGGATCAGAGGAAAGACATGAGATCCATTCATTGAAATGGGAAGATTCAAGTAAGCTCATATCCGGGATGGTATAGATCCTCAATCCTCCTCTGTTGGTATTGTTCCAGGATCCCATCCCCACGGCAAGAACAAGATCTCCACTACTATAGGTCCATTCCAGGGCCCTGATGGAGTAGTTTTCCTTTATGGTCCAATCGATCTCTTGTGATGTATGATTGAACCCAACAACGGTCCCGTTCTGGTAACCGATAGCTACGGTGTTCCCATCTGGTGAGAATTTGATAACGTCAGGATTCCCATCAACGATAATGTTCCATGAATTTGGGAATATCTTTTCCTCCGCACCTGCTACCATGAAGGTAGAAATGACAAGACAAAGAAGAATTATCGAACTTCCTGTGGTTAGGAGGTTTCTGACGATAGAACTCACATTGGCGCTATGAGATCCCGCATATATATCAGATTCAGCGATAATTAATAACATATCTGGCCCTTTGACCCTATATATTTTTTGTGACAAACTAGTCCAACATATAAAGAGATTATTTGAAGATATGAATGAGATGTTGACGGATATTGCCGCAATATTTTAATAGGTAAGTTTAAGCCAGATATGTGAAAAAGATGTTGCGATATCCAGCTTATAATCTCAGAAGGATATCCTACCTATGGGAAGGGAAGAGTTCTCTCTCAAGATCCCTCAAGGGAAAAGAAGCAGACCATCCTTATTCCCATTTGCATTGATGTTCATTTTCATAGTAATGATAATTGTCGGGTCCTATCATGGATCATTCTTAGGTTTAAAGGAAAATGAGAATCCATTGATATTTGATTATGTGAGTAATCTGAATTTCGGTAATGATACTTTATTCCTTACTTCTCCGGAAAATGGTCTGAAGGTCTGTATCTGGACAACTGAATTAGGTGATGAAAAGGGATGTCCGGTTTACTGCATTCTATATGGTGAGAATTCCCTTATCCACAGGTCCAGATTGGGATTGAATATTGAAGGAATGGAGGAGAAGTTATCTTCTGGTCTGATGATAGATGGAAATGAAAGAAGTTCGGTGAACAGTTCGATCGAACTAGTTGCCTCAGATGTTGATGCAATTCCAGAGAGATATAACCAGATGATCGTTTCATTCAAGAGTTCAGAGGATGATGATATACGGATGGATGTCATTTTCAGAGCATACGATGAGGGCATATCTTTCTCATATTGTGTGGATAAGCTCGATGGAAAGAAGACCTGTAGGATAAAAGATGAAATTACCAGTTTCAATGTCACAGAGGATTCTATTTGTTTTGCTGAATATGGCGTAGAGGCCGCTTATAAGAAAGTAAAGGTCTCGGAGATCAAGGAGGACTGTGAACTACCTCTGTTAATAGAAGATGCGGATTCTGGATGTTGGATGACCATTTCGGAAGCTGGTCTTCAAGATTACTCAAGGGCATTCCTTGGTCCCGGTAGCAAGATGAATGGGACCATAGACACATCCATTTATTCTAGTGTTGGAAAGAATGTTCCATTTTCCACTCCGTGGTGGATGGTCCTGGTCGGAGATCATCCTTCCGAGATGATCGAAAAGGGCAGGATCTCCTATTCCATGTGCTCTGAAAATACCATAGGTGATACGAGCTGGATAAGACCAGGTAAAGCCTTCAGGGACTGCTCTCTAACTACAAAAGGATCCAAGAGCATAATCGATTACTGCTCCTATCATGGTCTTGAATATATCCATCTGGATGCCGGTTGGTATGGAAAGGAAAGCGAATCCAGCTCCGATGCCTCAACGGTATCGGCCAAGAACCTCAATCTCACAGAGGTTATTTCCTATGCCAAAAGCAAGGATATGGGTGTGATCCTTTACGTAAATAACAAGGCCCTTACCAGGCAGTACAAGGAAATATTCCCTCTTTACAGGGAATGGGGAATCGCCGGAGTGAAGTTCGGTTTCGTCGACGGAAGGTCCCAGGCGGGAATTAACTTCGTTCATAAAGCGGTTCGGGAAGCGGCGAAGAACGAATTGATCGTTGATGTTCACGATAATTACAGACCTACCGGGATGAGCAGAACCTATCCCAATATGCTAACACAGGAGGGGGTCAGGGGAAATGAACAATTTCCCTCTGCTCGGGATAATACGATACTACCCTTCACAAGGTGTGTTGCAGGTCCGACGGATTATACACCGATATTCACAACCAAGGGGACGACCACGACAATGGCCCATCAACTTGCCCTTCCGATCGTGATATTCAGCCCTCTCCAATACATATACTGGTATGGCACGCCGGAAAAGGCTGGAAATTCTTCGATCAATACCCTGTGGGATAATATTCCCACCGTGTGGAATGAATCGATATTCATCGAGGGATATCCCGAAAGCCATGCAGTTTACGCCAGGAGATCAGAGAAAAACTGGTATCTTGGGGCTATCAATGGTCCGGAAGAGAGGACCTTGAAGATCGGGTTGGATTTCCTTGATGTGGGCTGTCAATATTCTGCTCGATTGTACACTGACCCGGGTAATGGTTCGGTGGAGATCAGGGATTTCACTGTAAACTCTGGAACAGAGATCATTGAAAATGTCCCTAAGAAAAGTGGATTATCCATGAAGATAAAGGAGGTCCAGGAAGATCCTCCCCCGAATGATGACAAATATCCACCCCGACTTATTGATATCGGAAAATGGGAGATCTCCGAGGATACGGTTCAGAAGGTGACTCTGCTTTCCCCCAATGGCTGGGATGGGCTTACCATCAGATATGATCCGCTTCCAGGATTCCTTCATCTTCAGGAGGGGGATAAGGTACTATGGGCTGAACCAGGAAATGAGGATGTCGGAACATATACGGTTGAGTTCAAACTGTTTAAGGGTGAAGTATTACTGGACATGATCGAGGTTATAATTGATGTTCCAAATGTCAACGATCCTCCCGTGATGACAATTCCGGAATATGTGATGATGGATTCTGGATCCCGTTATCTCATACCTTTGAACGCAACCGATATCGATCCAACAGAGGACGATCTAACATGGGAGATCGAGACCAATGCTGATTTCTTCGATCTGGATGAAGAAAATGATACATTGCATGCTCATCCGACACCCATAGACGGTGGATTGCATGAATTGCATCTCAAGGTAAGTGATGGAAACGGAGGATCTGCTGAAGGTAAGATATTTGCTCTTGTTACACGGCAGAACGGATCCGTTTTCCTTCTGCCTTCGAATGGATCCCTGGAACTCCGGGAAGGACAGCACTTCACTTACAGGTTCCAGACTATCTCGGAGGGAAAGGATGAAGAGAACTTGAAATGGAAACTGAAGGATGCACCCCCCTTCCTTACGATCGATGAAGAAACTGGGACCTTATCAGGTAGATCAGGGAACAATGATGCCGGCATTTACCGGTTCGAGGTAATGGTGGAGAAAAAGGGTATTGAAGCGGCCTGTGCATTATTTACGATATATATACACCGGGTAAATGACCCTCCCAGGATTATAACTTCCCCTACCCTTCTTGAAGTTGATGCAGGCAGTGACTATTCAAGTGGAGCTCGATGCCATAGATGAGGATCTTATCTCCGGATCCCTGAAATGGCGAATGATCGAATCCCCTGATTTTACGATATTGGATCCCGAAACAGGATTGCTCCATATATTTCCAGAGGAAGAGGAAAGGGGTTTTCATGAGGTCCTGGTCCGGGTGGAAGATCCGGAGGGAGCATTTGACGATCTGGTGCTGGCGATTCTCGTAAATGGAGATGAGCCAAGCAAGGAGATCCAGGATTGGGAGTTCAATGGAAGCAGGGTTCGTGTAATACCGGTTGAGATAACTTCTGAGGTATGGAATGAGGGCCCTTATTATGAGGTGGATGGATCAACCATCATCATCTATTATCCTTTCATGGAAGAAAGCAATGAGGAACCCGGAGATGGTCCGGACCTTGGATACATTGCTCTATTTGTGATCCTTGTTTCTATTGCCACTATTTTCGTTCATATGTTTCTTAAAAAATAATTGAACAAAGACAGTAGTATCAATCATAGTTCATTCCTCTTCATCCGTCTTCTTTTTTCGGATGATGATCAAGAATATGAGTATCAATACCATGATCAATAGGAGAATTCCAGCGATACTGAGGCATATCAGAGTATTATCCCAAGGATCATCCTTCTTCCCGGTATCTGTGTCTGGTCCATCATCATCTATTGTCCCATCATCGTCATCTGTGGTATTATCATCATCCAGAGTGTCATCGTCATCTGTGGTATCATCATCTGGTATCTCATCATCATCTATCGTCCCATCATCGTCCGGGTACCCTTCGATAATGATCGAAACAAATGGTGCCTCCTCAGATTCCATACCAAGTGGACAGAACCTGACAACAGTGTATGAATAATACATATCAACTCCAACGTTCAGATCATCGAAATATGGTTCAGTCGTATTTCCGACCCGTTCCTTGGAATAATCATCCCATTTGTAGATACCATACTGGAAGGGTTCTTCCAGATCGTCATCCCATGTTAATTTGAAACTCATGGATGTACCGTTCCTGGCAACTGATAGACCCGTGATCATTTCAGAAGGGGTCCTGTTGATGAGATATGTAATACCTCTGTTGTCGCCGTCATGATCCGCGGTCCAGGCCCCAGCAAGGATATCATCAAATCCGTCGCCGTTTACATCACCTGCGTTCGCGACGCAGTAGCCGAAGGAACCCCCTGGTTCCTCACCAATGAAAGATGCATCTGCCTCGGAAAGGCTTATGTCATTTCTCCAACCCTCAGCTCTTCCGTATACAACATAGATCTTTCCAGCATTGTATGGATAATCCTTTCCGCCATCATCATTCCGGTATGAACCTATGATTATATCATCAAATCCATCACCGTTGACATCTCCTCCACCGGACGCCCATCTTCCCGCTTCATCATATGGTGTCTCACCCCAGAAAGATGCATCGATATCGCTGAGTTCAGTTCCATTGGACCAACCGGACTCGGTTCCAAGTATTAGGTAGGACTGCCCCATCTCAGGCATATTCTCGTTGCTCATATGTTCTGTGACTATGAAATCGGCAAGACCATCTCCATTCACATCCCCTGCTTTGCAGACATGGGAACCTGCTAGACTTCTCTGTCCTACAAATGTGGCATCGCTCGCGGATACCGATGTATCCATTTCCCATCCACTTGCCTTGCCCAGGAAAAGATATGCGTGTCCTTTTCTCTGTCCCGCAGGTGAATCGGCGAAATATCGTGCTCCCACGAGTATATCATCATATCCGTCACCGTTGGTATCGCCGACAATGTCCACGGAATATCCGAATTGCTCCTTGTTCTCCTTGCCTATGAAGGATGCATTAGCATATGAACCGATATTCAGATTCGTCGACCATCCTGAGGACCTTCCGAATATCACATATATCTGACCCTGAAGGTCACCAGACTCCTCATTATCCTGTGCTCCTATGATGATATCGTCGAACCCATCTCCGTTGACATCTCCACCACCTCCGAGGGACCTTCCGAACATATCTTCATTCGCTTCCCCGTACCACGAGGCATCCGCATTCATCAGGGACGTGTCCATCGACCACCCTGTTTCCTTTCCCAGAATTAGGAACGCCCTTCCTCTCCCACTCGTTCCCAATGCTTCATATTCATCCGCCCCTATGACGAAATCATCGAATCCATCGGCATTTACATCCCCAACCCCTGCGAGGTTTATTCCGGCCCTATCATCAGCTTCAAGACCGATGAACGAAGCATCAGCTGAGGAAAGGTTTGTATCCCCCTGGAATCCGGTGGACCTACCGAAGAAGAGGTAAACCTGACCAGCTGTTTTTCCACCCTCGTCATTTGAATACGCCCCTATGATGATATCATCCAGATCATCCCCGTTGACATCCCCTACGCCTGCAACACTCTGTCCGGATAGATCGTGGTTATTCTCCCCGTAGAACCTCAAACCTACCGAACCGATATTCACATCCCTTGTCCCCCACATCACAGGTTCTTCCGTGAAGGACCTGGTAGGTCCCATATCAATATTTTCAGAATCTTTATACGAACCTGAAACATCGTTCATGTTTTGTATGAACAGGATGGATGTCATGATAAGGATCAGGGTTGAAGCTAAAGCAAATACTGTAGGTTTAGTGGATGTTATCCCCATTATATTCCCTCCTTATCAATGACAATCCATTTTCCATACTTAATATTGGTCCTCGGTTACTGCAGGTATCTTGTTGAAATGGTAACGATCTGTCCCTCCAACCCTTCTTCAAATATACCATAGATAATATTTTGAATACGGTCAACATTCGATCCTTAGGTATTTCGGGGGTTTGGAATTGAGATACGCTGTAATCATTGCTTCATTGGCACTGTTCCTGCTATCAATGCCAGTACTTGCATCTGAAGGGGATGGTGAAATCGTTCTCATTAACCATAATGTCTCAGGACTAGGGGGCGATTTGGAGATAGGATATCTTGCTGGAGGATTCACTTGTAAGGTTACTGTTGTGAACAACGATGACATTGTTGATGTGGAGGTTTTCCAGGCCCGTAATTTCGGACGATGGGAATGGGATGAGGATGCAGGGACGATATTAGGGCCCGGAGAATCCCTCATCTATTGGTTGAACAGCACCTACCCTTCGACAACCAGACATATGGTTTACATGTTGATAGTGTTCAATGAGACCTATGTTAATGACATGGTCGACATCGAGATGGAGATAATTATCGAGGCAAAGGACCCGGATGGGAAACCGTTTCCAAGGGAGGACCTCCTTGATAAGGACAAGGTCTGGGATAAATACCTTGAATGTATAGACAGCGGAGATGACGATTGGATAGTAATCCCCAATATTGTCAAGATAATGGGTCTGATCATCTGCCTTCCTATTTTACTCCTGATCGTTGTCATTGTTGTGATCGTGATCATCATCAGGAATAATAGAAGGAAGCCTAAGTGTTACGATTCACAATCGTAGAAAACTCAAATAGGATACGATTGCCAATCGTAACCTATTTAAAGGTAAATATATATTGCTTTTTATGGTGAAGGACCTTCTATCGAAATACAACCCCTGGTGGGAAGAAGATTATAAGCTTCCTGGAATCGCCCGGGAATTTCATCTCAATTACCTCGAGGACCTTCTTGAAAACAGGAGAATGGTACTGGTATACGGTCTGAGAAGATGCGGCAAGACTACATTGATGAAGCAATTAGCCTTCAGAAAGATGAATGATGTCGATTCGGACCACATTTTTTATGTCTCCCTCGACCATCCGGGATTCGAGGAGCTTTCCATATCGGATATCATCGATACCTACAGGTCCATGTTCAGGTTGGGAAGGAAGGAGAAATGCTACATACTCTTAGATGAGGTTCAGGTACTGAAAGATTTCGAAAAGGAGCTCAAGGCAATATTCGATCTCGAAGAGAACCTGTTCATAGTATGTTCGGGATCCAATTCCCTTCTGATAAAGCATAGAAGCGGGGCGCTGACCGGGCGTCATGGAAGAATGAATCTTACACCAATTGGTTTCAAAGAATTCCTAAAATTCAAAGGTGTAACGATCAAACCTTCCGAGAGTTACATGGTTGATGGTTATCTCGATGAATACATCGAAACCGGCGGGATACCCAAATACGTCCTATCTCGGGATCCGCAATACATCAATGACCTCGTGGAGGATATCATCTACAAGGATATCGTCCCGAGGTATAATGTTAGGAATCCCAGATTGCTGATGGATCTCTTTTTTTTACTCTGTCAGAGGGCAGGCCAGAGGATGACAGCGACCAAATTGGGGAGGGTGCTCAAGATATCCCATGATACGGTGTCGAATTACATATCATACCTTCAGGAGACATTCCTGGTGGCCCTCGTTGAAAGGCAGGGGACTCCGAATGAAAGAATGTACTCACCGAAGAAGGTTTACATTGCCGATCAAGGAATCCTTTCGATATTTGCCTCCACGATACCGACAGGTTCCATGGTGGAGAACCTGGCATACCTGGAACTTTCCAGGAAGGAAGGTGACATCACTTACCTACAGGGTGATGAAGGAGAGGTTGATTTCCTTCGTGATGGTGTCGCCTATGAGATCAAGTACAAGGATTCCCTGGATGAGACGGACCTCGATAACATCAAGAACCTCGGATCAAAAGAGATCAAGGAAAGGGTGATGATCACAAAGAACCGGGAGGACCTGGGAGATATCAAGTCAATGAGATTGCTGGATCTGGTGATGGATGGAGGTTAAGGTCCTTTTTGATCATTGGATCGGATGGGATGCCCGGGGAATATGAATGAGAACGGATCGAAATCTTTGCACTCCATATCCTTGTTCAAAGGTTCTTTTTAGAAATTGGCACATTCCTAAACGATCCTCTCTTCCATGAAGGATCCCACAATGTGGATGTTATTCTCCTTTACAACGTATTCGACCCAGTCCCTCGTAAGGATGTTCTGGGAGAATCCCTTCATCCTGCACATGTTTTTCAGGTCCTGTTCCCTGAACTCGATTATTCCATCCATAAGATATTCCACTGAATTGACTATGGATTCTGTATGGACTCCCGCTGCCATGTCCAGAATATTGGTGAACCTGTAGCTCTTGGATCGTGCTATAAGGACCTGCAGGAACTTCATCAGGTCCTGCTGGTCCACCTGTGAGATTAATGGTGAAAGAGAGTTTATTATGAGGACCCCTCCGTGGTATATCTTGACCAGTTCCTCAAGAACGAAAACAAGATCACCCTGGAATCTCTGGAAATCCTCTCTATCGTCTATATTGAATATCCTGTGTCCCTCTTTGAGAACAAGGTCATCCTTGAACTTGGAGAAGAGGTCATACATCCGAATAAGTCCCTGATGGTTGTATTGTTTGAAGTTGGGGACCCTTCTTATTATACTCCTCATAACTTCTTTCATAGCTCTATTGGTGGATACATAGATGACCGGAATTCCCTTGTTCAATGCTGATGCCATGAATTGCTCAAGCAGTACCTCCTTTCCACAGAATGGAGGTCCTTCAACAAGTACAGTGTCTCCCATCTTGATACCACCGTCAAGGAGCTGGTCCACCCTGATCGATGTGGTATCTAGATAGCTTATGTTCCTTGCATCTATCGTTGAGGTATTGACCGAGGTTGTCTTGACCTTCATTTTTTGTATGTAGAACTGAGCTTCCTTATTGCCGGGATCTTCCTGAATTATATCATTGTAGAATTTCTCTGCAACCTCAAGGTCTCCCATTTTATATGCCTGCTTGGCCTGGTCTAGCAACTTCCTCATTTCTGAAGGTGTATCCTCATCCTCAGAGATCCTCTTACCACAAACTGGGCAGGACATCTTACCATGTTCAGGATCCAGCCTAATCAGAGATCTGCAATGTGGACATCTCCTGGTTATCCGTGCTGATTTTTCCGTGGCAGCTTCTTGCTTGGACAGGTCGAAGGCCTGGTTAAGAGGTCTTGATTCCCCTCTTACGGAATGTCTAAGGGTGATCATCTCCGGAGCTTTTGGTTGGGGAGTCATTTCTTGCATTGGAGGCTGAACAGATATGGAGGTCAGGTCCATCTCCTCTTTCCTGTAATATTGCATTGTGTCGGGGAGGACCTCTCCTTGGATGATCTCTTCCTCTTCTTCCTCATCCACCTCTTCTATTTCCATTAGTTCTTCTTGGTCCTCATCTACGAGTTCAAGACCCTCTTCGGTGTCCTCCGGTCTTCTCTCGTTTATTATCCAATCAAATGTATCATCATCGATCTTCAATTTGCTCTTGAGGACATTAAGGATAGCCATCTCATCGCCCGATATCGTGCCATCTTCCCATGCCTGGTCCACAGCATCTTTCAGAATATCAGAAAGTATATCCTTATCGAAGACAGCTTCGGAATCCATTGGTCCGATATCGCCCCATTCAACAGCGTCCCAAACCTCTTCATGGTCCTCGAACTCTTCATCATCTTCTATGACGACAGCTTTTCTCCCCTTCTTCTTCCTAGATCCGGTCAATCGAGGTCACACCCTTCTTTGCGATCAATCCTTTCTGAAATGATTCTCGGTCATTTCAAATAAACTTTGCCTTCAAAGAATCCAGAAAGTTCAGGAAGATCCTGGGTTGCGCCCCTCATATCAGGAAGCTCTATTGCGAAATGTTTTGCCCTTTTATCAAGAATAATGGCAAATCCCCTTTCCTCCTCAGACCTGATCATTCTTCCAACTGCCTGCATCAGCCTTCGAGCAGCAGGGGCATGGACAGTGTATTCCCAACCCTTTCCGAATTTGATATCATAGAACGCTGAGAGGGCTCTCTGCCTGGCATTAGGTTTTGGATAGGGTATGCCAACTATCACAACCATCTCCAGGCTTCTTCCGGGAAAGTCCATACCCTCTGAGAGTCTACCTCCGAGAACGGAGACAAGAACACCTCCAGAACTGTTCTTAAAAGATGAGGCAAGTTCCATTACCTCTGCTTGGGGTGACCCTCTTCTCTCTATGAAGAATTCTCTTCCTGTGTCCATGTGGGCCGGAAGAGTGGATCCGTCCTCCAGCTCCTGATTTCCGAGGACCTCTCCCATCAGATCGAATGAGGGAAAGAATATTGCGGCATTCCTGGATCTTGTCATGGATAGGACCTGGTCTAATCTTTCCCTGAACCGTAATTTCATCTCAGGATCGTTCGAAAGCACTTCATAGTTCGTTGTAAGGTTCTGATCGAAGACAATCTTCCTGTTCTCAGGTGGGAATGGCGGAGGCAGCTTGATAAGAGGAGCATCATCGGGTAGGCCGATGGTGTCCCTGTACTCATCAAGAGGAGATAGTGTCCCGGAGAGGTGTACCGAAGCATGGGCATTCATAAGGTCCGAAGTGATGAGTGAGGGGTCCATCGCATGGCCCTCCAAGGATAGGTCAATGGACCTTCTTCCCTTGTTGATCAAAGGGGAGAAGGATTCGAACTCAAGCTCCTGCCATGTCTTGTAGAACAGGGCCACTTTATGGATATATGACCTTGGCAGTTTTCCCATGGCTTTCTTCTGGTCCTGTATAGCCTGTCCATGGTGAAGCATCTCGGATGCCATGGAATCTATTCTGGATGAGTTGGTCTTGAAAAGCATCATCATCGCTTCAGAGAGAGCTGAAGGAGGAACAAGGCCGTCCTCATCGATCAGATACTCCTCAGCGATATCGGTCAAGGCCTGAAGACACATCTCTAGGAAGTTCCTGATGGTGAATGGTTTTCCGATCCTGTGATCTCCCATGGATTCCACTTCAGCTAGGGCCAGTCTGAGAGAGTTGGTTGAAAGGCTTATTGAGGAAAGCTCTCTGGCGAACTGAGCGAGGTTGTGGGCCTCATCAATGATCACGATCAGATCATCCTTGGAGCAGTCCATCCACTCCAGGAGCCTCCTCTGGATGAAAGGAGAAAGAAAATAGATATAGGGGGCTGTGACCAGGACTGCTTGAGGAAGGACTGCCTTTGTCACCTCATAGGGGCAAATGCCCATTTTAAGACACTCCGACCTGAGTTCTTCTGCGGTCGGACACATCTCCATCATCCATTTTCGTGCTTCCATTCCATCATCCAGAAGATAGGCTGAGAAGAATCTGCATTCTGATCCCCCTGTGTTTTTTCCCATCATCTTTGATGTGGTGTTCTTCTTCCTCTCTGAGCACATCTTGGAGAGTTCTTCAGGAGTACCGGTGATAAATTCAGCTTCCTCGTCCGTCAAGGGGCAAAGGTTGTTCCTTCCCTGGACGGCAACACATACACCTCTGGAAGGACCTCCTTCCCAGACCCCACCAGTACTAAATTCCAATTCCTCATATTCCTCTCCTTTAAGTTCCCTGTTCAGTTCTCCCATCACATCCCCCACCATGTCTCCGGTTTGGGTACAGGCTAATTTGACATCTCCAGGAGGGGGTCTGTCCAGGTCCCTGATCCTCTTGAATTCTTCCACTACCTGTTTCTGTTGGGAGTTGGTCCTTGTAAGATAAAGCACCCTCTTTCCATGCCTGTAGGCGTAGGAAAGAGCAGGTGCAAGGGCTGAAACGGTCTTTCCTGATCCGGTGCCTGCCTCTATCACAATATGGTCCCTATCCATTAGGGCCCTTTCGATGGAGTTGACGATCCTCTTCTGAATGGGTCTCATCTTGTAGGGGAAAAGATCCAAGGGTCCGTCTGCCATGGGGGCTTTTGCACCTTTCTTCATTTAATGTTTGGCAGGAGAGAGAGTAGGGTGAAAGATTCATTCAAAGGTTACATAAACGAGGATCAATAATCGGGAATGGAGGCCCTCAAATGAGAATGAAAGTTATCTGTGGAGATCCGGACTGCAGAGAGGAGTTCTTCGTTGACAGCAAAGAAGGTGTATGGGAATGTACAAACTGCACAAGGGAAATTGAGAACAAGAATTATCCATTTCTCACTGCCAAGCTGATGCAGGCTAGGATCGAGGCTGATTCCGCTGATTGGAAGAGGCGGTTCGAGGAGATCATTGGGGAGGCAAGGAAGGAGATATCTGATAGGTCCCAGGGAAAGGAGCTGGACCTTTCCTTCATTGATGAGGCCGAATTAAAGTTGAATGAAGAACTTTCCAACGCTGAATACAGGGAGCTTCATGATGAATTACTAAAGGAGGCTAGAGAGATAGTCCTTCAGCTTGAAGGTTGAAATTTCAGGTGCTCTTGATCCTTTTCTCAGCTTCAGGTGTTATTAGGCTGGAGCTTCCCAAAGCCCCGCCTTTTGATAATGATGAAGGCTGTTCCACAGATGGAAGTGGGGTTGGAATTGTACCTTCATCGGTATAGGTGATATATTCCTGGATCTCCCTTTCGAATTCACCGATCTCCTCATCGATGAGCTCCATCTGGTGGACCTTCTGTTCCTCTTTGGAACCTCGGACGAATAACTTCTTCAAGGAATCGAACACTATTAAGCCCCCTTTTAAGTGAAGGGTACATTAATCTGGATACTATTTATTCCTTTTTAACAACGGACGGTTCCAGAAGGTATAATTCCGTCATCAGGTTACGATCTCGGAAAGTCTTTCCTCCTTAACCGCTCTCCTGACCTCCATTGCAAGTCTCCTTCCTGTGGAGACCGGTTTCCTCCAAAGAGCGTTACCGTATGGATGACCGACCCACATATGGACGTTGGTCCCTCCCCCGATCCTTGGGGCAACATCATAGATGAAGAAGTTCAGGTCCTTGTCAACACAGGTCTGAAGGCAGAAGGGTCCGATAATACCGGGATCATAATGCTCTTTGGATGCCTTAACGAACTTCTCGGCCATGGCAAACACCTTCTCCAGAAGTGACTCGCGAAGGGTTGCGGAGTTATGACCGCATACAGTATATTCAGGCATGATCTGGTCTGGATTGAGGCTCATCTGCTGGGGGGCGGGAAGCCTTACATGTCCGTCCAGGGAGGTCTCGAACCTCCAGTCAACTCCCAGGAGTTCCACGTTTGCCATCTCTTCTTCCAGAGGTGAACAGAAGAAATCGAAATTGAAGACCGGACCTATGACGTACTTCTCTATCCTTGCCGTCTTCAAAGTATCCTCATCTATAACATTCTGTTCCATGAGTTTTTCCGACTTGTCCAGATACTCCTCGTAGGATGAGCAGGAAAAGAACCCCCTTTCAAGTTTCTTCTGCTTATGGTGTAACTTGACGATCGCCAGCTGATCGATCTTGGTCGGATCGGTTATCCTCTCGGGGAACGGAAGACCGGCCTTCTCAAGGAGCCAGTAATAACTTTGCTGTTCTTCCCTCTCCTCACTTCTGAGCATGTTCCTTGATCCCACCATGGGCACCCTGAAATCATCCTCTATCCTACCGATCTCGACATATGATGTGAAGGACCTGTTCGGAATAAAAAGGACAGACCTATCCCTGAGCCAGGACTGCCATTTATCCTCCATTACCTCCTTGAACCTGTCCACTATTACAGGTTCGTCCACCATCCCTCGGACCAAGGTCCCATTTTCATCCCTTTTAGCCTTGAAATAGTGTGAGTATGTCTTCTCTCTACCTTTTTGGCAGAAAGCAACGGTATTGAATCCTTCCTCCACTGCACCGTCGCATGTATCCAGGGCTGAGTGGGAAGCTACCAGACCCAGTTTTACTTCCTTCGGCCTATAGTCATTTACTATGTCTTGAACGATCTTCCTGTCGATCATGGAGGGCCCCCGGCATCCACATCGAAGGATGCGATTTAACCTTTTTGCCCAGATACCGTACAGGAAACGATATATATTGTTCAGGAGTGAAAACATATAGTTGCATCGAGTTAGTATGCCAGTATAGGAAAAGTCTGTTACTACCATGAAGGAGGTATCCATTTGAGGTTTGGAACGATCTACAGGACAATCGCCGTTGTTCTGGTCATTGTGATCATCTTCTCAAACCTCGTGAGATTCACAGATGATGGCGGCATGTTCACGAGGGACCTCGGGGATAGCGGATCAGATGAGGTCCCTGGAATAGACTCAGACGGGGATGGTCTGAGGGATACCGATGAGGATCTAAACAGGAATGGCAGGACAGATGAAGGAGAATCCTCTCCAACAGATCCTTACAACAAGGATACTGACGGTGACGGATTGGAGGATGGAGACGAGTATGATCTGTTCAAGGACAGATCTGTTAACTCTTCGTCGACAACGAGTTGGATATCGACATTTGGAAAAGAAGAAGCGATCATCCTATCGATGATCTCCTCTCTCTCCCCTACTGGTGATATCGATAAGGATGGTCTCCCAAACATATTGGACCCCGATTCCGATGGTGATACGATCCTTGATGGGGAGGAAGTAGAGAGGGGCCTAGATCCACTGGACCCTGACACTGATGGTGATACCGTCCCTGACCCCTTGGATCCCAATACCGGTTTTTCTGTTGATTCGGATGGTGACGGATTAGACGATGTTTGGGAGACTTACCATTCAATTTCCAATCCAGCGGAGGATCCGGATGGTGATGGTATAAGCAATCTATTGGAGTTCACCGGAAGGACCGATCCCAATCACATGGATGATCATTCTGGACATATCGGATCTTACACAGCTTCAGGATTGTTGAGGTATCCGGACCCTTACAGGATCCATTTCACAGTTGAAGGACTGGGTCCATCCTATCTCAGAGTGTCATCCTTCGATGACTTTGACGGATCCGATTGGGTCAGGGGCCCTTACATACTTCCTGAGATACTTGGAGATGAAGAGACCTCCAGCGCTACAATTAACATGAACGGGGCCTGGTGGGGATACCTGCCCACCCCTTATGAGACCTCGGAGGCTGTTAACTCGACCCCTTATTCTACCTTTCCGCATAGGGAAGTGGAGATCCCTCAGTTCAGGGGTGATGTTCTCTATTCCCAGGTCCCGGTGATCGACTATTCCATTTCAATACGAAGCATGGATATTGACCTGAATAGTCTGGAAAGGGCGAATGCCTCAGCTCCGACAACCCCTGGATTATTGGATATAGATCCCTCGATCCCATCCGAGGTCTGGGACCTGGCCGGAAGATGGGACAGGTCCGATATTAGCGATTTCAAGAAGGCTGGCTTAATCATATCCCGGCTTTCGGAAAATTACCAGTTTTCCAAAGATCCTATTATTGGGACGGATACGGAGGACCCATTATATGAATTCCTTTACATAAAACATAAGGGCAATGCTCTGGACTTCTCAACTGCCTTCACGATCCTTATGAGGATGTATGACATACCCTCCAGAGTTGTTGTCGGTTATGCTGTGGGGGAGGGAAACGATGGTGGTCGGATCTACAGGGAGGGACATCTTCATGCCTGGTCCGAGATATTACTAAAGGATCTTGGCTGGGTTCAGTTCGAGGTCACAAGGTATTCCTGGGGGATGGAGGGAGGTTCAGGTATTTCCGGTGACGGTGTGGATCCCCACATCTACGGACCTATCGGAGGAAACGGAGGCGGGACATTAAAGGGAGATATCGGAGGCCCTCTAGATCCGTTGGGTAACAATGACGGGGATAATCTGACCAACGGGTTCGAGCAGTTACTGGGAACGGATCCCAATCTGACCGACTCCGATGGTGATGGTCTTGATGATCATTTCGAATACTATATTTACAAGACCGATCCGACCTTGAGGGATACGGATAACGACCTTCTTTCTGATGGAGAGGAGGTCAATGATTACAGAACTGAACCGCTCGAACCCGATACCGACCTGGGGGGTTTGAACGATGGGATAGAGGTCCATTACAAGCCACATCCCTTGGACCCTTTGAATCGGTCCGATGATTACCGACTGACCGATGTGGACATGGACGGTCTGAACGCCACCCTCGAAAAAGAATACCAGACAAGCGAGTACGACAACGATACTGACAGAGACGGACTCCTTGACGGGCATGAGGTTTTCTCTTACAAGACCGATCCATTAGATCCGGATTCCGATGATGATATCCTATCTGACCTTGATGAGATCAAATCCTACTACACCAATCCACTCCTGTCAGATACTGATGGGGATGGTCTATCCGATCGGGAAGAGGTTGAGAATGGTACAGACCCACGTTCTGATGACACGGATCGTGACGGTGCAGAAGATGGGAGGGAGATATTCGAAGGGACTGATCCATTAGACCCGGATTCTGATGATGATGGTCTTCTGGATGGTTATGAATTTGACAGGAGAACGAACCCCCTCCTTTTAGATACTGATGGTGATGGTATTATCGACTCCCTGGAGGAATGGTATGGGTTGAATCCACTTACTGACCAGGGACTCGCTCCTCCGCCTGATATGGACCATGACGGAATTCCAGATGATACCGAGGCGGAGTCGGAAACCATTGTATCCAATAACGATTCCGATGGCGATGGTATACCAGACGGGATGGAACTATTTATGGTGCACACCAACCCCGTTATGGAGGATTCCGATGGAGACGGTCTGGATGATTGGTTGGAGGTTATGGTGGAACATACTGATCCCCTAAGGAACGATACGGATGGGGACCATCTTCAGGATCGGTTCGAGACTGGAGCATCCATTTCTCCGGTCCATCCGGATACTGATGGTGATGGACTATTTGATGGGAGGGAACTGATCCAGGGAACGGATCCCTTGGATCCGGATTCCGATAATGGAGGGTTGAGGGACGGATTGGAGGTCCTTCTTGGGAAAGATCCTGTTGATCCTTATGATGATCTGCCCTTTCTTTTCGATCAGGATGGGGACGGTCTCCTCGATCTTATTGAGGCAGATCTGGGAACTGACCCCCTGGATCCGGATTCCGATGATGACGGTCTTCCGGACGGGGATGAGGTGATATTCCATTCGACCGATCCACTGGATAAATTCTCTGACCAGGATGGATTGGATGACGGAAGAGAAGTTCTGATAACAGGGACCGATCCTTTGTTGGAGGATACGGACTTTGACGGTCTTTGGGATGGGGAGGAGCTTGAAGATTGGGGTACCCAACCCTTGAAGAACGACACTGACGGGGACGGCCTGATGGATGGATTGGAGGTCCAAATATATCTGACAGATCCGAACGATCCGGATACTGACAGGGACGGTCTTTCCGACGGTCGGGAGGTATTCCACGATCTCAATGATGAGATGCCTGGTATCCAGGGTACCGACCCCACGCTGAAGGATACTGATAAGGGTGGAGCCCCTGATGGTATCGAATTGGATAGAGGTGGAGATCCACTCGATGGATCCGATGATGGAAGTTACATAGATTCTGACGGAGACGGACTCCTCGATGTAGAGGAGGACAAGGACGGTGATGGGTCCTTAGATGCAAATGAGACCGATCCAGATGATAGTGACACGGATGATGATGACCTTATAGACGGCTACGAGATCAATGGGGTATTAGGGCCGTCAACAGATCCAAGGAACCCGGATACGGACAATGATAACATCACCGACGGCGAGGAGGTCCTCCCAGGTGAGGATACCTATGTCACGGACCCCACGTTGAAGGATACGGACAATGATACCATCCAGGATGATCATGAGGTTCTGGGAACATACGGTTCCCCAAGTGATCCCTCATCATCCGATGGGGATGAGGACGGTCTGAAAGACCAGGTGGAGGTGTTCATCTCGTTTACAGACCCTCTTGACCCTGATACCGATGAAGATGGTCTACCTGACGGTTGGATAGATGGGTGGAGGGATCTTCCTAAAAATGGGAAAAAGGACAAAGGTGAATTCGAGGACAGGGACCTTGACGGGCTGGTGGATTCAGGGATGTGGGGGAATGGAGCAGGTCCTGGAGAGACTGATCCTCTGGACCCTGACACTGACGATGGAGGTGTGACCGACGGTCAGGAACTGTTCTACAAGGGGAGTTCAGATCCATTAATCCCCTTTGACGATGAGATCATCAAGGATACGGACGGCGACGGGCTTTCCGATCTGTTGGAGAACGGGACTAGCTACCTCACCAGGTGGGATGACCCAGATACAGATAACGACGGTCTGGCTGATGGATATGAAACGATAGTGATCGATGAAGTGACATTCAAAGGGGAGCTTACAGGACAAAACGGGTTCGATCCATCCGATCCGATGGACCCGGATACCGACAGCGATGGGATATTGGACGGTGCCGAGGTCGAACAAAAGACCGACCCTCATGATCAGGATACAGATGGAGATGGCCTTTGGGATGGATATGATGAGTTTGACGGCATCCGATTCCACCTGGGCGAGTTGACAGGCCATCACGGGTACCTTCCCACGGACCCGTTGAACTTCGATACTGATGGTGACGGTCTTCATGATGGTAGGAGCATCGATCTGCCTTCCGGGGACAAGGATTTTGGAGAATATTTCTACGAGACGGATCCCAACGACCAGGATACCGACAGAGACGGTCTGGACGATAAATATGAGATCAGTACATTTTACAAGGAAGGTGTCTTTAAATACCTGGGTCAGCTAAGAACTGACCCTACTGATCATGATTCAGACCATGGTGGTATGCCGGACGGATTGGAGGTCAATCTATCATTGAACCCTCTGAATGACGGCGATGATAGGTACATGATCGATGATGATGGGGATGGTTTGACAAATGGTCAGGAGATGTTCGAGATATATTACAATCCCAATGATCCCAGGAATGATAACGTTGACTGGAACAATGACAGGATCCCGGACGGATATACTGATCCAGAAGATGCTGACACGGACGGGGACGGCCTTGGTGATGGTGAGGAGTACTATGGATTTGGTACCAATCCTCTTTCTATGGACAGTGATGGTGACGGTTTGGGTGATTGGCAGGAGGTGGAGGTATATGGGACCGATCCAACCTCTTCTGACACCGATAATGATGATCTCCCCGATGGTTATGAGGTTCTAACAAATTACACGGTATCCTATGTGGATTGGACAGGCGACGGGATGTTTGACCACAAGACCGACCCTAAAAACAGGGATACAGACCTTGATTCTATAACGGATGGAAACGAGATACTAGATGAAACACCCACCAATCCCTTGGACAGCGGCGATCCCGGGATCGAGCTCCTTCCTGAAGAAACACCCTTCATCTTTATTGAAAGTGCACCAGAAAAGATACAGAAGGAAGCAGAACTCCTGAAAGGGGCTTTCAGGGTTTCCGGCATCGTAAGGAATGAGGATGGTAATCCTGTTCCCGGTATTGGTGTATCAATAATGGTCCTTGAAAGAGGTTCAAAGAGGAATGACGCAGTCCTCCTCGAGGGTTCTCCAGGATTCCGCGTTGGAAGCACCGATGCAACATCAATTGATGGAAGGTACACCATAACTTGCATTCCGAATCCAGGAACTCCATTTGGAGAAGTATCAATCTTCGCTGTGGCACGGGATGGTATATCTGAAAGTCGAAGGTTCGGATCCGCCGCATCCGATCCTTTCCAATCTGTGGTGGCGACTACAACCAGGATAGTTCCGGAGAGATCGAGATATGTGAGGTCCCAGGGTGCAATAGTCCTTGTACAAGGCCAGCTTATGGATTCGGGGGATGTCCCTGTTCCGGAGGCTGAGATCATCTTGACATCTCCTTTTACTTCTCCGGTGATTTCCGACACCGATATCAAAGGATATTTCAGGTTCACATTCAGGATTCCAACTACAACTGGAAGCTGGAACCTGAACCTCTCCTATGCCGGGGAGCTGTATCTTGGTCCCTCCTCCGAGAAGCTGGAGATCGTATCCTTCGAAGGACCTTCGATCTCCCTTGATCCCATCGATCCAACCTATGTTTCGGGCGATATGGTCTTTATAAACGGAACAATAGGCGGAGGGCCAGAGGTACCTCAGGGAGCAGTAAATATCTCCTTCCTGCAACTTGATGGCCTTCGTTCAATTACGGTCGTTCAAGGTCCTATAAGGTCCGGTGGTTTTTCCGTCCCAGTTACACTTAACGGGGAAACGTTCCCTTCTGGAGACTATGTAGTGTCTGTCTCATACGAGATACCAGGTATCGGGGTTTCGGATAATTCCTCCCTTTCCTTCCAGCTCCTTGGAAGGACGGTCCTTTTCGTTCCAGAACCTCAGGTAGAACGCGGTCTTGATCCCTTCCTGTTCATTCAACTCTTCCAGGAAAACGGAGATCCTATCTCTGGTGGTACCATCAAGGTCATTTTCCAGGAGCTACCCTGGTTGGACCCCAGGCCTCAAAGGACAAACATAACTGGCTGGGCCGTCTTTGAAATTGAACTCCAGGGTGATGTTCCATTGGGGTATACTCCAATGAGAGTGGAGCATGTTGCCGGAAGTGGAGATATCGTTCCTGCAATATGGACAGGATTATTGAGCATCAGGGCCCCTGTTTCCTTGGAAATACTCTCAGCATCCGAAGAGCTCATCATCCTGGACAGTGTAGTTATCGCTGGCAGACTGGTCGAGGATACAGGGATAGGTATTGTTGGAGATGGCTTCCTTGAACTTCTCCTTAATGGTGAATCAATTGGGTTCTATTCCACATCCGATGGTGGATGGTTCGACATTAGAGGATTGGTACCCCAGTATCCAGATTGGGAGAAGGCTTTTTGATCTTGAGATTCACTGGTCTCCAGGATAACAGGTCCGACTGGTATTCCATCGAACAGGTGGGTATCAAGGTCACTGTGGATTCCAGAACGTATATCGAAGTTAAGGAACGGTTCTTCGATCTGAATTCCACCATTGAGTTGACCATAAGGAACGAGAGAGGGGAAAGCATACCTGATGCTCCCTTGAGACTTGAGATCGGTTACAGTCTAACCACTTATCTCACAGGTCCTGATGGGAATGTGACCGTTGACCTAGGAAACATATCTCCTGGTGATTCACTGACATCACTTTTCCAGGAGATCCGGGAAGATCACTTCTCACCTCGAACATAACAGTAAACGTACCCGACAATATAGTGGAGGATAAGACACCAGAGCGGACAATGATCATTGTCATATTTGTTCTGGTCTCAGTTCTGGTCCTTGCCACCTATGTCACATTGAGGCTACTAAAGGTCAGGAAGGATGCGACCACCAAGAAGGCAATAGAGAAGAGGTCCATGTCAAGATATCCATATCTTCCAAGTTCAACTTCCGAGAAAATGATAGTTGAGACATATCGAGATATACTCCATGACCTTGGGGTCAAAGGGTTGGAAAAACCCCCTGGTATGACACCTGATGAGTTCGAAAGGGCTGTCCTTGATTCTTCAGGTGGGTTCGAGGGAATGGAGCCATTGACCAGACTTTTCGAGGAGGCTAGATATTCGGACCATGATATTTCCTCCCATCTTATTGGAAAGGCAAAGGAGATGAAGCATTCTATAGAGCGATTCCTTCAAACCGCTGATACCGCTCAACTTGAAAGTGGTTTCAAGAGATCTATTGAGGGGTCGGTCCAGAAGGTCCACACTGACCTTGTTTGGAGAATGAGAATGGACCCAACGGGAGAACTGAAGAAACTTCTGGGAGATAAGGAGGTGGATGAGTGAAGGTCGTTCAAGCATCCAGGATATGGATGGTCTTTGGATCCATATTGCTGATCCTACTTGCACTTTCGGAAGTCTATCTAATTGTGTCCATGAGGACTGATGATGTCCTTTCTACCTCGGAAAATGGTTGGACCGGAGCCTCGATTTTCAGGGATGAACTGGAGAAAAGGGGTTATGATGTGGTTCAACTACTGACAACTCCATCTCTTATCCACGAGGAGGATTCACCTTCCTCGACACTTTTCATGTCACTTGGTCCCCAGAGAGGTTACACACTCTCTGAGGTACATGCGCTGAAGAAATTCCACGATCGTGGTGGAAGGATCATTCTTGCTGATGACGATGTGAGATCAAATGAGCTTGCCTCCAGATTTGATACCAATTTTGTAAAGGGACAATTGTATGATCAGAACTTCGTCTCCAATCCAGACCTTGTGAAGATCAAGGTTTCTGTTCCGTTCTTTGATGGTTTTATCCTGATGAATAGACCCGCTTCCTTGACATTCTCATCAGGACAGGCCCTGATCGCATCCACCTCATCTGCATGGGTGGACAGGAACGGGAATGGGATCAATGACAACGTTACAACCAATCAAGGTGAAGCCCAAGGTGTACGGTATCTTGCAGTGATCTCCGAACCTGATTTCCAGGATCTGGATACGGGAACCTGTCTTATGATGGCGGATCCTTCAATATTCATGAACGGAATGATAGAAAGAGAAGGTAACATGGACCTTGCTTTGGCCATGGTCGAGCTATTACTCCCGGATGGCGGAAGGATCGTCTTCGACGATTCGGTCCATGCCATTTCCGGTGGTCTCGGGGCAATGCAGCGCAGTATCATCGGTATTGCATTCCTTACCACTGATGTGAATCTGAAGATCATTTTTGGGTCCATTGCCGTGCTGGCCATTTTCGCTGTTGGTTATATCTACGAGTCTCCAAGAAGGCCAAAACATGAAACCATACTGGAAAGGACAGGTGTTGCCGAGCTTGTAGAACCGGATCTTCTTGAGACTGATCTGGATGAACTGAAGACCACTGTACTGGACCGGATCAGAGTATCCTATGAGATGTCCGTTGAGGATTTCTCAAAGTTGACTTGGGAAGAGGTCGGTGAGAAGATCGGCAATGATGACATCTTACATTTTGTTAGGGAAGGGAAGTTCAAGGGTGGTGTTGAGGGGTTGCTCCTGGAGGTGATGGAATGGGAAAAGAAGTGAGCCGGTTCACCCTGCGAGCTATGGGTTACACTTCCGTGGCTGTTGCATCATTCATTGTGGCATTGATACTGTCCTCCGAACTATTCCTTGCAGCATCCCTTATCTCGGCCACACTGGTCCTACTGTCCCTATCCATGTTTCCTCCAGGTGTAAAAATTGTCAGGGAAATGGAAAAACATACCGTTTTCGAAGGAGAGGAGATCGATGTCAAGATCCGTGTAAAGGGAAAAGGACAGCTCGGCAACGTGGAGATATTCGACAAGGTCTCTCCTCTGCTGGAGATCTCCCAGGGATCTAATCTGGCATTGCTACCCCCTGGGGCGGGGGACTATTCCTACAAGATCAAAGCCTCTCTAAGGGGTTTTCATAAGATCGGATCAACCCTTGTCAGAAGATGGGACCCACTTTGGATCTGGTTCAGGGAGGGTGATTTCGAGAACATAGACCAATTAACAGTTTTTCCTGAGGTCTCTCCATCAAGGTCCGGTGAACTTCTGATAAAGGATACCAAACAGCGTCCTGGGGATATGAGACTGAAAAGAGTTGGAATGGGAAAGGAGTTTCACTCGATCAGGGACTACACTACCACGGATCCGTTCAATACGATCAATTGGAAAGCAACCGCAAGAAGGGGCAAGCTCCTTGTGAATCAGTTCGAAGCGGAATCGGTCACAGATGTCATGTTCATCCTTGATTCCAGACTTGTATCAAGAGTGGGACGTGTATCCGATAATCCTGCTGAGAGGAGCGTAAGGTTCTGTGCATCCCTCGCAACCGAGCTTATCAGAAGGTCCAACAGGGTTGGCTTGATCATCTTCGGCCATTCCATGACCGTGATGAAACCACGTGGGGGAGCGGGGGGTTTGGATCAACTTTTCCATATGCTGACGGATTCAACACCCGCTGGACAGATAACCCTCGGTGCTTCTGTTACTTACTCCCTCTCATATCTTCCTCCTAATTGTCCGGTCATTATTCTTTCAGCTTTGAACGAGGACCCAACAGTGAGTGTTGCAGTGGAACAATTGATCGGAAGAGGCCACAAGGTGACCATCGTCAGCCCGTCAGGTCTCGAGTTCGAAAGGCAGGTTTACAATGGGAAATTACTCCCGAAATACGTTTTAAAGAGGATAGGCAGGGACAATTTACTTCAGGACCTGAGAGCGGTTGGAGCAAGGGTAGTAGATTGGAGTCCCGAACAGGATGTCATATGGGCTATGGAGGAGGTGTGGAAATGAAGGTCATGGAAAAATGGGTCCTGAAACTCTGGCCGTGGGTGGCTCTGGTAATTTGCGGTGCTCTTTACACATTGGTCCTGCCGGAACATACCGAGATCCAATCCTGGATATTTCCGGGAATGGAGACGGTGACATTTCCCATTTGGTTCCTGTCAGGAGGATTGATAGGGATCGCTCTTTCGGTGGTATGGTCAAAGTGGCCCAATGCGGTCACTTCTGGCGCGAGGAGATTGGCCCTTGTGATATTCGCCTACATAGGAATAGCCATCCTCATTGCCCTCCTTACAGGGGAAGGAGAAGGCATTGAGAAGATAGGAAACTCAGGTCCAGTGAAGGTCTGGGGTTTTATGGTCTGGACGTTATTATCCATCAGCCCATCCCTCATGGGCGTTCTGGCCATCCTGCATAGGTCCAAATGGGCCAGAGGAGTGTCGATCCTTTCATTCATCTCTACGGCATCCGCGACGATGATATATGCCCAGGCAAGCAGTGCAGAGGTCATCTCTCAAGACCCATTCCTTTCCATTGTGTTCATCTGGTCGATAATAGCATTCGTTGAAGGAATGAACTGGCAGACAAGGTATCTGGACCCCGATGACTCCTTGACACCTATCCTTTGGAAGAAGCAGGCAGCCTTCACCCTTGTCTTCCTGGGTGCCGGTTCTATCATTGCATACCTGCCTTTCCTATTTGGGGACGGTCCATTCAACATTTACGAAGGCTCAACGATCCTCGGAAAAAGCCTCATGGGCCTTCTAATTCTGATACCCCTTGCTATTGCTGCGGTGATCAAAGGATTGCTGGAGAACACATCGAAATATTAAGGATTCCATCATCTATTCTTATATAATATGGTCGACTTGGTTCGGATATTCCCTTATAATCTGTGGGAAGATATCTGGGGTCGATACTATGGACCAGGAACCAGTTGCCTCGTACGAGGCAGAGGAATACCCGGAAGATGATGATTACAGACCCAGAAGATTGACAGCAGGACCGATCATAGCAATTATTGTAGTTGTGATCATCCTGCTTGCATTGGGTTTCTACTTCTTCTGGGGGACCTCCGTTGAGGAGGTCAGGGTCCTTGAGGTGGATGAGTTCAAGGGTAGCGATGACAACTATCAAGGGATAGAGGTCCGTATCCTTGCGATCAGCTCAGGAGCACAGAGGGTAGAAGGGACAGGGACACTTGACATCATCCATTCAGGGTCAAAGGTGTTCTCAAAAAAGGTGGATGTCGAAAATGATGAAGCAAGCACCAGGGTCGATTACAAGGACTTTGCCGTATCGAACGGTGCATATGAGATAAGGTTCACCATTGAAGGAAAGAGCGGAAAAGCTGCGGATGATTTTTTCGTAAGGCATATACCAGAGACCCTTGAAGTTAACTTCACCCAGGTCCTGGACCAGGAGACAATGGATACCAAGTCCCTGCTATTGGTTACACCAAAAGTTGAGATACCAGAAGGGGGAAGGGCATTCATCGTCCAGGATTATAATCGGCATCTTTTGATCAAGCTGATTGTTTTTGATCCCCTTGGTGAAAGGACTGAACAGGAGAGGACGATGTATGAATGGCATAATAATCAGTCAGCACTACAGATAGACCTCGATTGGACCCTTATGGGTAATTATACGGTATCTGCCGAGTTCACAAACCTGATGGTCAAGGATGACTCCGAACACAGGGTACTAACCAGTGAACCTGATGAGGTGACCACCTTCATCAACAAGGCGCCAATAATGGGAGATATTGACCATTCCCCTTCCAGGGTAAGGGTAAACCAGGAATTCGAACTGACCGTGAGGGCCTTTGACCAGGATTCCAACGGGGGAATCCAGTACTTCTTAATAGACTGGGATCAGGATGATGATGAGGATGAGCTGGAAGTTGTTTATGTCGATGAAACACTGAATGCCATTGCCAGGATCTCCCACACTTATACAACAGCCATCATGAAGACCATAACCATCACGGCGGCGGACAACGGATTTGTGGATGATTCCGATCCAAATGATCTGATAAATGAGAAGAAGTTCGCCTCCACAACATATACAGTAGATGTCAAACTGCTTTGAAATGTACAAGGTCGAAGTTGGTATATACATGCAGGATAATGTTTATATCGGATACTATTATCCTGATAATCCCACTCCAATCCGTGGGCCGATGGTCTAGCTGGTCATGACGTCGCCTTGACATGGCGGAGGTCCCCGGTTCAAATCCGGGTCGGCCCACCACTGTTTTTATTTTAATTGTGATTGTAAGTGGTGGGCCGACACGTGAGATCAATGTAAGATCTTTGGCAAGTAAAAAAGCGATTGGAATTGGTTTGAAATTACTTTTTTACGAATGTCCGGGTCGGCCCACCACTTAATATTATTAGGGACCGTTTTTAATATCCATGATCCATAATCGGTTCATTAATTGAGGGAGTATGAAAAATGCTGATGACGAACCTAAAACACCTGGAAACCGAGGAGGATATTCAGGAACTTATTGGAAACAATGAGAATGTAATGATCTGCTGCGGGAGAATGGGACAGATGTGCATCCCTGTCTACGGGATCATGATGGACCTTGAAAAGAAATACCCTCATGTTGAATTCCGGGATATGGAATTCGATATTCCCGATGCTAGGTTCATTCGGGAGCTTCCGCAATGTTCAACATTCAGAGGACTGCCTTTCACCGTATATTTCAAGCATGGAAAGGTGGTAGAGGCAACCGCAAGTATTCAAACGAATGAGAATATTGTGAGCATCTTGGATCGTGAATTCGGTGCGTCACGATGATATCATAATTAATGCAAATTAAAATGTAATGAATAGTCGTCCTGTCTCCCTATCAACATCTCAAGATATTTATAGAGTCAATTACTGAAATCCGGAACAAAAATTTATTACATACATAGAAACAATCACCAACGGGGAAAGATATTTTCACGGTGACGGAATAACCTTCAATTTAGGAATAATCCATGGTGTGTCTATGAAAAGGGTTTCATTAGTGAGTAAAGGGATTGAAGAAGAAAAGATGATTAGCAATTTCAAGCTCCTCATAGAAGCTTCCTCCGAAGCGATCATTATCCATAAGGACATGAAGATCATTGAGGCCAATCCTGCGGCAGTAAAACTGCTAGGAGTAACTGATCCTAAGGAACTGATTGGTAGATCTGTTGTGAACTTCATCCATCCGGACAGCAAGAAAGACTTCGAGGAAAGAAGGAATAAACTACTTGAAAGTGGGGAAATGGGAATCACTGAACAGGTGAATATTAGAGCTGATGGAAGTGTAATATATACTGAGTCAAGATCCGTTGTGATCGATCATCATGGTGAACCCGCGGTGATGATAATAGCAAAGGATACCACTGAAAAACATTGCATAGAAGAACAACTAACTGAATCCCAGGAGCTTTATCAGGGATTGATGGAAGAAGCTGGTACAGGAATCGGCATCTGGTCGGAAGACGGAGTCCTTATCAGATTCAATGAGATCGCATCCGAAAGGATGGGTGGAAGATCGGAAGATTTTGAAGGGAAGACCTTTCAGGAAATATACGGAGAGTCAAATGGTAAGGAATATCATGATCGAATTAGAAAAACTATCAAAAGCAGAAAATCTCTAAGATTTGAGGATCATATCGAATTTCCAGAAGGAGAGAGAGACTACACTTCATATTTCAATGCTATAAGAAATAAAGATGGAAAAGTGGTTGCTGTCCAGATCATCTCCCATGATATCTCTGATAGGGTGAAGTTGGAAAGGGATATCACAAGAAATGAGGAGAAGTACAGGACAATATATGAGAATATGGTCCAGGGTGTTTTCTATCAATCCAAGGATGGCAGATTATTGGATTGCAACGAAAGGACCTTGGAGATCTTCGGATTGACGAAGGACCAATTCACAGGCAGGACCTCGATGGACCCAAGATGGAAGGTCATTGATATAGATGGAAATGAAATATCCGGAGAGAAGCACCCCTCCATGATTGCCATATCAACAGGAAAACCTCAACTTGGAAAAGAGCTGGGTGTATTCAACCCCATCAAGGAAGTAATTGTTTGGATCAATATTAATGCAATTCCACAATTCAGGAATGGGGAGAAAAGTCCGTATCAGGTTTTTGTGACCATTGAGGATATCTCAGAGAAGAAGGATGTCCAGAATGCCCTTATAGATAGTGAAGGGAGATTCAGGAACATTGTAGAGCATAGCACAAATCTATTCTATATCCATGGGGTGGACCAGGTAATCACTTACCTAAGCCCCCAATCAAAAGGTATTCTTGGTTATGAACCAGAAGAAGCGATGATTAATTGGACAGAAATGGCAACGGATAATCCAATCAATGAAATTGGATTGGAAAAAACCATGAAGGCAATTAGAAGTGGAGAAGCTCAGCCCCCTTATGAATTGGAACTAAGGAGAAAGGATGAAAGGATCATTTGGGTTGAGGTAAGAGAAGCTCCCTTGGTGAAAGATGGAAAGACAATCGGGATAGTAGGATCACTTAACGACATAACTGAAAGGAAGAGGTTGATCACTGAGATTCAGGATTCCAAGGATTTTCTGGAGGACCTCTTCAGAACTGCCAACACAATTATCGTAACCTTGGGACCGGATGGAAAGATCCTTTCATTCAACAGCTACGCTGAGAAGATCACCGGGTATAGGGGTGAAGAGGTAATTGGAAAGAATTGGATGAACCTATTCATTCCTGAGGAGGAAAGATCTGCGATAAAAGAAGTCTTCTACGATGTTCTCACTGGAAAAGATCTTCACGATAATCAAGAGAATCCTATCATCACAAAGGAGGGAGACCTGAAATACATTTCATGGGCCAATACCGTACATCTGGACCAAAGGGGAAATGTTGAGGTTATTCTGAGCATTGGAACGGATGTCACTGATAAGAGAAAAAGTCAGCGGGAACTCTTGAGGTCACAAATACTGCTATTTGAGACGTTGAACAATCTGACAGATTCGGTAAATGTTGTTAACCAGGATCTGGAACTTGAATTCGTTAATAACAGTTTCAGGGTTCTATTGAAGAAAGCTGGGATCGATGAGGACCCACTCAACAAGAACCTTATGACACTTCAGCCATACCTTCCAGAAAAGGTCAGGGATGAATATCAAAGGGTTCTCAAGAAAAAGGAGATAATCCAGACACAAGAAGATATTACGATTGGAGATATTGAGTTTGTCACAGAAACCATCAAGATACCTCTGATAATTAATGATAGGATCGAAAAGATAATCACTGTAATAAGGGACATAACAAAAGAAAAGGAATCCGAGCGAAGGATCCTTGAAGAAAGGGGGAGATCCGAATTCTACCTGGACCTTCTAGGCCACGATATCGGAAACCTTCATCAGGGGATCTACACGGGTCTACAATTGGCAAGAAGAGCTTCTGATCCCGAGGTCAAGGAAATGGGACTTGATTCCACAGAAGAACTGATCAAGAGATCTGTCAAACTGGTCAAGAACGTTCTTCTACTTTCTAGGATCGGGGCCAAGGAACCTGAACTTGAAAGATTGGACCTGCGAAATATAATTCGATCATCCATTGAACACGTCAGATTGATGTTCCCAGGTAAGAAAATAGAGATCGAAGAGGGACTGGGAAAGGGTAAATTGGAGATAATGGCTGAACCCATCGTCGAGGAGCTTTTCCTCAATCTGATGCATAATGGCATCAAATTCCAAGAAGGGAAGGTCCCGAAGTTGGAAATTGATATTAAAAAGAACAAGGACGATGTCACGGTGATCATCTCAGATCATGGATTCGGGATCAAGGACCCTGAAAAGGAAAGACTATTTGGAAGGTTCGCACCACATGGTAAAGGGTCCCAGACAGGTATTGGTCTTTCACTGGTAAAAGCGTTGGCCGATAGATATAGAGGAGAGATCATGGTCAGGAACAGGGTGGATGGAGACTATAGAAAAGGAACAAAATTCCTTGTCAAATTCCCCCTGGTATGAATTCAGTAACCTTCAAGCAGATTGCTCATCAATCTGATCTCGGCTTTTCTCAGATGTTCTACAGTGGTTGCCTTGCTGATCCCCAATCTATCAGAAAGTCCCTGTGTATTGATCCTTCTTGGATATTCGTAATAACCTCTATTCTTCGCTTCTATCAGGATGTTCCGTTGTTTATCAGTTAAAACCTTTAGAATTTCATGTTCTGAAAAAGTAGCCTGAGTGAAACTTACCCTTTCCATTTTTCCAAGTAATGCTACGATCTTAATGAGCTTATTCAGGGAATCATTATCTCCAACAGCAGCGAATTTTATCTTTTCCTTTGTTGCTGAAAAAGGCATATCGTATATTACGTTCAGATCAAATAATTTGAATATCTTGGTCAAATTTGAACCAGGGGCTTTTGCCTTCATCAGAATTGTATATCGGTCACCCTCGATCTTCAGGGTATTCAGGATCTCCACCCCTTTGGGCCATTCGATCTCCTCGAATTTCTTGCCAGGTGCCATTATTATATCAGTTATGACCATTTTTGACTTCCTTTCGAAATCAATTTTCAACAACTCCCTTCCCTCGATCCTGTCTATGTATTCGTACATTTTACCTTGCAATTTTCTCACAATGGGATTTGGAGTGATCTCAATTATTGCTTTCCTCATAATACTCAATTTCTTTTGAGATATATAAATGGCCCTACATGTACGGCAGTATGATATTCTATTTGAAGTGTATTATACCATTTGCATGGAGGTAGATGTATGACCCTCGTAAAGATAAACGACCTGAACAAGAGCTACACCACAGGTGGAGAGACCACTCATGTCTTGAAGGGTACGGACCTTAATATGAACAAAGGTGAGATGATCATGATCATGGGACCATCTGGAAGTGGAAAGACAACTCTTCTCAATCTCTTAGGGGGAATAGATGGACCCGATTCCGGGATTCTCGTTGTAGATGGATTGGAACTAACAGACTTGGGGAAGAAAGAGCTTAACAAGTTCAGACGGGAAAGGGTCGGTTTCATCTTCCAGTTTTACAATCTTATCCCAACATTGACAGCCATAGAAAATGTCGAACTTGGTCTGGAAAGCATTTCAGGCAATTCAAAAGAGATGAAGGCCAGAGCACGTAAATATCTTGATATGGTGGGATTGTCTGACAAAGCAAACAACTATCCACAGGAACTATCAGGTGGCCAACAGCAAAGAGTTGCTATTGCTAGAGCTCTGGCAAAAGAACCTGCTCTTATTCTGGCTGATGAGCCTACCGGGAATCTGGACGAAGAGAGGGAAGAATCAATCATGAAGATCATGAAGAAGCTCCAGCACGAACTTGGGATCACATTCCTGATCGTATCACACAACACAAGATTGAAACAGTACATGGACAGAACTTTGACTCTTAGACATGGAAAATTGAAAGAGGGCTCATAGGTGGTGATATTATGAAACCAATTTCAAAAAGTGTTGTTAGAAAGCTCTTCAAGATGAAATGGAGAGTAGTGGCGATCTCAATGGTCGTATCACTTGCCATGGCTATGTTCGTTACAGGCCTCTACTCTGCAGTGATATTTGATCATTCCATGGACACATTCATCGAAGAGACCAATTTCCCGGATGTTTTCATTTCTCTTTCGGAAACTGTGAATGTTTCTGAAGCTGATGGTATATTTTCCAACATCAACAGTATCGAATCATACTCATTAAGATTGAAATTGGATGGAACCTATCTCTATGATGGTGATGTATATCCTGCTGTTCTGATCGGGATAGGAGATCCTGAGCTTGAACAGATCAATAAGCTACTGCTCAAAGAGGGTAAGTTCTTTTCCGGGGTTGGGGAGGGTGTTGTTGTATCGGGAATGGATGACATAGGTGCAAAGGTAGGAGAAACCCTTTCATTCTCCACCCGTGGTGTGAATATAGACATCTCAGCTACCGGCGTGGTCCAAACTGCAGAATACATGTTTGCATCACCGGTCCAGGATTCATCACTTCCCCTACCAGGTCATTTCGTGGTCCTCTTCATGGGTATTAGCGAGTTGCAGGAAAAAACTGGACTGGGTGTCAATGATATTCTTCTTCAGGTCGATAAGGAAAACAGGGAAGAAGTCATTTCTTCTCTGGGATCGCTCCCTGTTTCAGAGATACTTTTCCAGGAAGATCACTCCAGTGTTGTCTTCATGGATCTCGGAGCAGGGAAGATGAGGAACATGTTCCCACTCTTTTCTCTTATATTCATGATCGTCGGGATAATATCGATCTTCATGACCTTCTATCGGATCGTGATGAACGACTCCAGATACATTGGTGTCCTGATGTCCCTTGGTTATTCCAAGATGAAGATCGCGATGGCATACCTGACATTCGGAACGATACTTGCGACCATCGGATCTATCGTAGGTTTGATCTTTGCTTTTCTTTTCACCGTGGGTATCATGGGATATACAATGACCATGATAGGAGATATCCGGATCGCTTATCCGGTGGCTCCAATGCCTTTCATTCTTGGTCTGTTATTCTCATACGGGAGTGTGGTGATCTCTGTAGGGATACCGATATTTGTGATCACAAGACAATCTGTACGAGAAGCCCTTGACCATAAACCGAAGACCAAGATCCTTACCGTTGGAAATGGTCTGTCTGGCATCTCCAAGACAAGATTGATGGGAATAAGGAACACTTTCAGAAATCCCGCAAGATTGGCGATAACGGTCTTTGTCATTGGAATGTCCATTGGAATCGCAGGATCATGGACCATAGTGGCAGATTCGGCCTGGGGATACATGCAGGACCAGATCGAACAGGACACATGGGACCTGAGAGTGGATTTCGCAGGTCCAGTTCCAAATTCCAATGCAACATTGATGTTGAATGTATCCGACGCTGAATATGTGATACCATTCGCCTATCTTGCAGGTCAGGTCACGGGGGGTGGGAATAGTGAGAATACATTTATCGTCTCATCTGACAGGATACTGGAGACAAGGGATTTCGAGCTTGAATCCGGTAAACTTGACATAACAACTTCTGTCATCACCAATAAACTGGCCAGTGAACTTGGAGTGTCCAAGGGTGATACGATCACTGTTGCAGTAGGGGCCAATGAGATAGAAACGACCATCGGTGGTATCGTCTACGATATCCTGATGCAGGCTGTTTACGTGGACCGGGCAACAGCGAACCCTATATTCGATGAGAATATGGCATCGGGAGCTTTCATCAAACTTGAGGATAAGGAACAGGTAGAGGCATTGGCCATTGAGCTTGACTCGATAGAAGGAGTCTCAAAGGTCACTATACAGGATGACATTATTGCGGCAATGGATGAGACCTTTGGATCTGCCATGGGTATGCTCTGGTTCTTCTTCATCATCTGCCTTTTCATTGCAATGGTCGTTGCAGCTTCTGCAATAATAATCTCGACCATGGAGAGAGATATCGAGTTCGCAACACTTGAAACGCTTGGTATTCCCCGGAGCAAAGTGATCGGATCCATGCTGATAGAGATCGGGATCATTGGTTTCCTTTCAGCGGTACTTGGATTGCCGTTTGCTTATTTCTTCGGAAAATTGTTCGCTATTGTGATGGAAGATATACTTTACTACTTCCCCGTGGTCTTTGCAATAAGTGGAATGGTATTCACATTTGTCTTCGGATTCCTGTTTATATTTGGATCATCAATATTCCCCATAAGATATACCAAGAAGATGGATGTTGAAAAGACAATAAGGGAAAGGATCACCGGGTAGGTAGGATTCAAAACCGATATATATCAACCAAACATTCGGACCGTGCTACTTTTTTGAAAAAAGTAGCACGAGGGTCGATGATGTCAGCAAATGGACTTGAAGATCAGTTGATCCAGATAGAACAGGCCGGTATTTCAGATGATCTTCTGGATGCTGTGTCATGGGCAGCTCGATTCCACGGGCACATATGCCCTGGACTTGCAATTGGAATATCTGCTTCTCTCTCATTCCTCAGTGGAAGAGAAAGGTCTCCGGATGAGGAACTCGTTGCCGTTGTGGAGAATGATGCCTGCGGTGTAGACGGGATACAATCCCTTCTTGGATGTACTTTTGGAAAGGGAAACCTGATCTTCCTCGACCATGGAAAGGCCGTTTTTACCTTCTTTGATAGGAGATCGGGAAGAGGATGGAGATACTCATTTCAGGGTATCCCTCCAGAAGAAGACGATCAGGAGGCCATGTCACTTTTTTCGAAAGTAAGGTCAGGTGAAGCTACCATTGATGAGAAGGAGACCTTCCAGAAGAAATGGTTGAAAAGAGCGGTATCGGTGCTGGAACGAGGAGAGGACCTTTTCACCATCGGGGAGGTGAAGGAGGAGATCCCGGAAAAGGCCAGGATATTCGATTCATTCATCTGTCCTGACTGCGGAGAGAAGGTGGGTGCACATAGGGCCGTTGAGATCAATAAGGAAAGATATTGCCTTCCATGCTCTCGGAAAAGGAGTTGAGAGGATGAAGGTATGGATCCTGATCATTTTATTGATGTCTTCCTCCTTGATGATATCATGTGGATGTCTGGAAGATGATGCCAAAGGAACCGTAAGGATCACGGATATGCTGGGAAGGGACGTGGAGATCCCCGAGACCGTTGACAGGATAGTAGGCATCGAGGCCGGTGCACTCAGACTACTGGTCTATATGCAGCATACCGAAAAGGTAGTTGGTATAGAGGACAATGAGAAGCAAGATGGAGCGGGTGGAAATGCCAAACCATATCTCTTCGCTAACCCGGAATTATTGGACCTTCCATCGATAGGTCCGATCCACGGCGGTGATGCCGAGCTTCTTGTTGCTGCTCAACCTGATGTGATATTCTGGACCTCAACGGATATCTCAAAAGCGGACGATCTGGAGTCAAAGACACAGATCCCGGTGATTGCCCTGGAATATGGAGACCTCAACAATAATAAAGATGACTTCTTTGGTGCATTGGACTTGATCGGGACAGTGATGGGGAACCCAGATAGAGCAGAAGATATACAATCATTCTTCGAAGAAAGGATCAAGGAGCTTGATGATCTTACAACGGGGCTCACTAACAGGTCATCAACTTATGTCGGCGGTGTGGGTTATCGTGGGTCCCATGGAATGCTGTCCACAGAACCTGCTTATTCTCCTCTTGAATTCGTCAACGGTATCAATGTTGCATCCTCATTGGGACTTGAACATGCCTTCGTCGACAAGGAGAAGATCCTTGACTGGGACCCTGAGGTAATCTTCATAGACGAAGGAGGTCTATCCATTGCAGAAACCGAGCTTTCGGATGGGACCTTCGATACGGTTGATGCAGTTGAGAACGAAAGGATCTATGGGGTCCTACCCTACAATTGGTATACAACAAATTACGGAACGGTGCTCGGTGATGCCTACTACATTGGATCCATCCTGTATCCGGATGAGTTCATAAATATCGACCCAATAGAGGAGACTAACGAGATATTCCAGTTCCTTGTCGGGAAAGGTGTCTACCAACAAATGGCCAATGAGTTCGGTGGATTCAAGGAGCTGGACATTTGAAGAAAGGGGAGACGGAAACAACCGATCCCCTTGATGACTATCGAAGGGGATCACTGAAAAAGTGGTTATTCCTTCTCCTCTCATTTTTTCTCCTTTTTTTATTAGTCTTGATCTCTTTGAGCGTTGGTTCTTCCGATATGTCACTTTCCGAATCATTCAAGGGACTTATCGGACAGGGTGACGATGTCACAGAGACCATCATCTGGAGGATAAGGCTTCCCCGGGTTGTGACCGCAATGATCGCAGGTGCGGGTCTTGCCGTAGCCGGAGCAGCAATGCAGTCGGTCCTAAGGAATCCTATAGGCTCACCTGTCACTCTGGGGATATCTCAGGCTGCAGCTTTTGGCGCTGCTTTCGCAATAGTAATACTGGGGGCAGGAACGATCCACAGCGGCATGGTCGATGCGGTGGTAAATGACAACATTTACCTGATCTCTATCTGTGCTTTTACGGCTTCCTTGGTTTCGACCGGTGTCATAGTCCTGCTTGCTAGGTTCAAGAGAGCTTCTCCGGAATCAATGATACTTACCGGTGTTGCCATGGGGTCACTTGCAACAGCCGGGACAACAGCAATGGAATACTTTGCCGATGATGTTCAGCTGTCCTCTATCATCTTCTGGACATTCGGTGATATGGGGAGAACAGGTTGGGATGAAATATTGATCATGATCGCTGTGGTCATCCCGGCATTGATCTATTTCTCATTCAACGGGTGGAGATATAATGCCCTGGACATGGGAGATGAGACTGCCGGTAGTCTTGGTTTGAACACTGAGAGGCTCAGATTGGTCGGTATGGGCGCAGCCTCCCTCGTAACGGCATTCATCATATCATTTGTGGGAATAATCGGATTCTTGGGGCTTGTAGTTCCCCATATTGTCAGAAAGATAATAGGTGCAGACCAGAGATACCTTATGCCTGCTTCTGCTCTTTTCGGTGCCGTTCTTCTCCTTGCCTCTGATACCTTTGCCAGGACCGTGATAGCTCCTGTTGTTCTTCCGGTGGGTATACTTACCTCCTTCCTGGGAGCTCCGTTGTTCATTTATCTTGTTATTAGGGGGAAGGAACATTGGTGAACCTCAGGGTCAAGGACCTGCATTTCTCCTACAACGGGACCTATGCCCTTTCCGGTATAGACCTTGACATGGAGGGTGGAAGTCTTATCGGTCTCGTTGGTCCAAACGGTTCGGGAAAATCCACACTCCTGAAGAACCTGGACAGGATCCTACAACCCGGAAAGGGGAAGGTCCTCATAGACAGCAGGGACCTGTCCTCTATGAAGAGGAGAGAAACTGCACGGAGGATCGGATATGTTCCCCAATCATCAATGAACCTTTTTCCAAAAACAGTTTTTGAAACGGTCCTGATGGGGAGGATCCCCCATGGTTCCTGGGCACCGACCAGGAAGGATCTGGACCTTGTTTCAGGAATATTGAAGGAATTCGATTTGGAGGCTCTATCCAGTCGTGACCTGAACTCGCTATCCGGAGGTCAGAGGCAGAAGGTGATCATAGCCAGGGCCGTTGCCCAGGAACCCGATATGCTGTTACTGGATGAGCCAACCTCCTCTCTCGACCTGGCAAACCAGATTGATGTCATGGAGCTCATCAAGAAGCAGACTGGCAAGGGAATACTTGCAATAATGGCCGTCCATGACCTGAACCTGGCCCTAAGATACTGTGATCGGTTCGTTCTTCTGAAAGCCGGAAAGGTTGTGGCAAAAGGGGATTCGGAAGCACTTTCCAGAAAGGTCCTGGAAGATGTCTATGAGATCAAGGCCAAGGTCCTTGGTGAGGGCAGGGATAAAGTATTCATTCCCTTATCAAGAAGAGTTAAGTAATCATATTCCTTTGATCCAAATGGGGATTTGTATGAGGTTTGAAGGAAATAATCGGAGAGATGGAACCATCTCTTCTGGGAGCCGGGGGAATATCAAAAAAGGCCGAAGTGGATCCATCGCATCGGATAATGGATTGGAAGGGAAAGCAGGAAAGTTGTTGATGGTTATCGGCATAATTATTGGATTATTACTCATATTCCTTGGGACAATAGTTATCGATCTGATCTTTCTGATACAGGAACCAAAACCATATGAAGATTTGTACCAATGGTTGAATTATATACATATGTCACTCTGGATGCTGGGAAGCATGATAACAACGTTATCCATAATAATACCCGGTGTCTTCATACGATCCCTTCCACCCGCTGTGAGGGCAGGTATGATCGGCGGGGGGGTTATAGCATTGATAATATCTGTCAATTATGCCAATGGATTGGCGGAAATTACTAGCTATTACCACTACTGAAAACCGGATGATCAGCTATGGAATGGATGGCTTCATCTTGATGCAGTAATGGATCGGTACAAGGTAACTATTATCAACCTCCGTTCATTCCTACCAATATGGATGAAGAGGACCTCGCTTCAGATTATGATACTATGATAGAACAGTTCCAGTGTTTTGGTGATGATGCGGTATTCGGACTTCTATATCCTTATATCAAGAAGGGGCAGGTCATGCTCGATATCGGTATCGGGACCGGTTTGGGATCATGTCGGTTCAAGGACCTTGGTTTGACCATAGATGGTATGGACCTTTCCGAGTCGATGCTGGATCAGTGTAGGAAGAAGGATTTTTCCAGGAACCTGATAGTTCACGATATGGTCGAGGTCCCATATCCTTTTGAGGAAGGGGTGTATGATCATGTCATATCGGTAGGGGTCCTCCATTTCTTCAAGGATATCAGAGGTATCTTTGGAGAGGTTGGAAGGATCCTGAAAACCGGAGGAAAATTCACATTTACTGTTATGGCTGACAGTAATGGAGGACCAAAAGAGGGCCCTACGACTTCACCATACCAGGTGGGGAAGGGATGTATGCCACCATGGAAGGGATCATATCGAAAAGGTCCTTGATGAGGCCGGATTCAAGAAGGCTTGCATGGCTTCTCTTTGTCGGTTCCATTGATCCGGAAAACGATGAGAAGTATTACTGCTGGGCCTTTGTTACTGAGAAATTGTAGACAGGAAAACGATTTGAATTCATGATTTTTCTACATGTAGAGGGTCGGGTTAAATATTGAAGTGATCATTGATTAATGAGGATTATGTCGAGAAGAGGATTTCGACGGATCGGTGGTATGGCCTTCTGCCTGGTAATTTCATTTTTCTTTGTTCCTATGGTCTTGGGTAATTTTTCCATCATTTCCGATAACAACCTCGTTAGCTCCCACGGTGCCATAGGAAATGAGGGATACCGCACCTATCTCAAAGATGTCAATATCAGCATTGATCTCCACGAAGAAAGGGCCGATGGGAAAGGATACTATATGTTTTTCAATCCAGGAAATGAAACAGAGGACCTGAATATTTTCTTCGATCCAAGTTATTATGCCGATAACTGCAGGATCAAACTTAGATGGGGCGGAGGTTTTTTTGAATGAGATCTATCTGGAGGATAATTACTATCGGTGGATCGAAGAGGATAGATCGTTTTTGTGGTATTTCAACGAGGAACCATATCCTGTCAAGACCTTGAATGTAAGTGTAGTTGGAAATTCATCAGTGATCATGAATGTTACCTGGAGTACCGATCCCTATGTGATCCTATATGAAGAATCCTCAATAGGTCCCAGCCCTATACCATTTGGTTATGATGAATACTACAAGACGAAGATCATTGACTGGGGGAATTCTTATCTCGTTTTCTCCAATAGCTCATGGCCGGAACCAATCGATAGTTTTCGGTTGAAGTTCCATTCCCATCATGAGAATTTCAATGATCCCAAAATGAGGGTCATAGTGGGTAGAGAATGGATATCTTCCTCAGGATCTGGTTATCACTCCCCTCCAGAAGGATTCGATCTGGGAAGGTCCTCCGATGAGGATGGGAACCTCATCGTAGATATCCATCTGGAGGACTGGTGGAAGGAGGACACATACATTGTCTATGACGGTCTTGATGAGGAGGTGGATGTGACCGAAGGTAAATGGCTGGAGGATGTTTGCTGTTTCATAACAATTCTGATCCCAATATTAGTCCTTGGCAGTTTTGTTGTTTTTATATTTTACAGAAAGAGAAGATAATATTCATTTTATAAATTTAATGAAAAATGTGAGAAAATATTTTGAATTAGTTATTTCAAAATAACTAATTTGAATTATCTTTCATCAATCCCTGGATCCACGTCCGATTCCTCCAAAGAGCACAACCACCTGAGGTCTCCTCTAACATGTGGTGGTTCTCCCTTATCTCCTTCAACAATCTCGACCAAGGGCCTCTTTAAGGCTCATATCCCTCAAACTTGTATCCGAATAAGGAGCGAACGGACAGGGTTCTAAGCTCTCCTTGAGGATTGACATGAACGAATCCTCTTCCTGAGGAAAGACACCCACCAAAGATCTCCTCGTCCCCGGGAAACGCTATGAATATCCCAGGGAACCTCTTTTCCAGCTCCTCCGTGATCGGGACGGTCCTCCCTCTCTGTTCCTGTGTAGGGACCTCGCATTCGGATCCTTCAGCGACCGGGATGTATTCCACGAAGAAATAAAGCCTGCATCCCCTTTTACTTGCCATCCCGATGAATTCCGGGTCAGTGACCTCTTCAAAGTTGGATCTGGTGACAGTCAAGGAGATCCCCCAGAACAGCCTTGCCTGTCCTAGCTTTTCTGCCGTATCCATTAACAGTTCGAAAACGCCCTCTCCCCTCCTCATATTCGTTCTGGGTCCGAATCCTTCGAAGCTAAGGACCGGAATGATATGCCTGGAGGATCTTAGTCTTTCAATTATCTCTTCATCAAGAAGTATTCCATTGGTGAACAATGGGAAGATGATCTCCGGGTAATCCTTCATAATATCCAGAATATCTTTCCTGATCAGAGGTTCTCCCCCTGCTATCATAACAATGGAGATCCCCAGGTCCCTGGCCTGGCCGAGAAGGTTCCGGAGGAATTCACCACTCATTTCCTCCTTTGATGCATTCTGGAACTTCCTTGCATAGCACCCCTTGCAGTCAAGATTGCACCTGTTAGTTACACTTATTATCATGAAGGGAGGGACATGCAGATCCTTCGAAAGAAGGTCCTTCCTGATACCAACAGCCTTCTTCTGATCCTTCAATATCCTGAAGGCAAAGGGAATCATTCCAGGATCGTCCCTGAGGATCCTGGCTCCTTTTCTAAAGAGGTCCATCATCTTCATGGAAAGAAGATCGGACAGGTCCTTCTCATTCATATGATCCCTCTTTGAATAGTAAAGGTGGAGATTAATGTTTAGGAGGGGTGGAAATGAATGATTTGTTCATAAGAGATAAATATCACTTATGTATGTAAGTGATTACTTGCATTGATAGGTGTTCATATGGAAAGGACGAAAACCCAGAAGAAGATCCTCGAAACTGCCCTGGACCTATTCTCAAGGAACGGATTCAAGGCCACTACTACCCGGGAGATAGCCAATAATGCCGATGTAAACGAGATAACACTGTTCCGCAACTTCTCATCGAAGGAGAACCTTCTTGCGGAATCTCTCAACCATGGATTCGATATTGAAGGAATGAAAGGATCGGTCTCATCAGAACTATCAGGAAACCCGGAAAGGGATATCTTATCCTTATTACTCTCTATAAGAAGCAATCTCAGGGCCAGAGAGCGAGTATATGCCATCATGTACCGGGAGATCATGAACAATGATATCGTCAGGGAGAAAGTAAGCGAGGTGCCCGGGAAAATGAAAGGATTCCTGCTCGGTAGATTGAGTTTGATCTTGAAGGATAGGCTTCGTGATGATATTGACATTGAGACTGCAGGTGTGTTCCTTGCATCCTATCTGATCAGGAGCGAGATGATGGTCATGATGATGGGATCCGATCCCTTCCACGAAGTGGATGATAATAGGCTCAAGGAAGCAATATCGATCTTTTTGAATGGTGTATTAAAGAGGGGGGAAAATTAAATGGATGCTGTAAAGGTCAATGGACTCAAGAAACATTATGGAAAGGTCATAGCGATCGATGGATTGGACCTTTCTGTTCCAAAAGGAACGGTATTCGGGTTGTTAGGGCCCAATGGGTCGGGGAAGACGACCACGATCAAGGTCCTCTGCGGTTTATTGAAACCGGACGCAGGATCTGCCAGTGTTCTTGGTAAAGATATCAAGGACCGGTCATACCTTACAAGGATCGGATACATGCCCCAGGAAACTGCCCTATATGAAGACCTGACGGTTCATGACAATCTGAAGCTCTTTGCTGGGATATACGGTCTGTCAAGGGGACGATTCAAGAAAAGGGAGAAAGAGGTCCTTGATATGGTCGACCTCTTCCAAAGGAGGGATTTTCCCCTCTCTGAACTGAGTGGAGGCCAGAGGCACAGGGTATCCCTTGCTGCTTCGATGATCCACGAACCGGAACTTCTCTTCCTGGACGAACCAACAGTTGGAGTGGATCCACCACTTAGGGCAAGTTTCTGGAACACGTTTCACGGACTGAAAAAGAAGGGAGTGACAATTATCATGTCAACACATTATATGGATGAGGCCAGGAACTGCGATATTGTGGGATTGATGAGGGAAGGGAAGCGGATAGCCGAGGGGACTCCTGCAGACATCATGAGAACAACGGGAATGGATAACCTTGAGGATGCATTCCTCAAGATCGTGCAAGGGGGGAAGGTTCAATGAAGATCAGAAGGACATTGATCGTTTCCCGTAAGCTCTTCTGGTCCTTGAAACACGACAGGAGGAGCCTTGCTCTTATCATAATCGCACCCATCATGGCCATGTTCATTTTTGGCTTTGCCTTCAGTGGAGAGGTAGAAGATGTCGATGTGATCGTCGTGAACCTTGATCAGGGTGGGAACCTACCCGGATCAAATGTTACTGTTACACTTTCCGATATGGTCGTTGAGAACATGGATAAGGACAAATTGATAATCAAACAGTCCACAGATGTGGATCAGGCTGTTAAGGAGGTTGAAAAAGGGAACGCCAATTCGGTGATAATATTCCCCGAGAACTTCACAAAGGACCTGCTTTCCTTCTCCCTTGGTGAAAATACTGACCAGACATCATCCATCATTGTAAGGTCAGATCAGAGCCAGGTCACAATATCTCAGGAAGTGATATCGGAAGTAATGGACGCCATGACCAAGACAACGGAAAGTAATGGGTTCAATAATCCAGTAAGGATAGATACATCCGATCCGATCTACGGAAAGGGGGCCAGGTTCCTGGATATGTTCGTACCCGGGATAATGGGTTTCGTCGTATTCCTGCTGACAACGATCCTTACATTGATCTCATTCGTCGGGGAGAGGACCAGAGGAACTCTTCAGAGGCTTCTTGCGAGTTCTGTTACTGAAGGAGAGATCGTTGTGGGGTATGCTATCTCCTTCAGCATCATAGGTATGGTCCAGGTAGGAATCCTGATGGTACTGGCGATACTTGTATTCGGTATAATGGTGGAAGGGAATCCCCTTCTCGCTTTTCTCATCGCTTCAATATTAGCTGTTGTAAGCGTATGTCTAGGCATACTTCTTTCATCCCTTGCGAAAAGGGAATCACAAGCGATCCAATTCTTTCCTTTGATAGTAATGCCGGGATTCCTTCTATCAGGTGTATTCTGGCCTATAGAGGCAATGCCTTCCTGGCTGAGACCGGTATCCTACTTCGTTCCAGTGACCTATGCTGTCGATGGTTTGAGGTCGGTCCTTCTCAGAGGATGGGGTGTTGTGGATATTTGGTTTGACCTTTTGATGCTGGTGTTGTTCGCTGTTGGTTTCCTCTTCCTTGCGGTACTGACATTGAAAATGACCTCACGCAGATGAAATGAGGTGATTTTTGAAAAAGGACCCAGATAGGGTAGCCATTGAGCAGTTTAAAGTAATAGTTCAAATTTGGTTCTAATTATTATTTATATGGAACAAAAAGATGTCTACCAGTCAGGGACAGCTTCCGGGCCTAACCGGGAAGAGGTCAAGGACATTAATTGAAAATGAGCCATGCAGCTGTATCACCCAGGTGCGGATGTGTGGAATTAATTAGAGAAGCCGGGTCCTACCCCCAAACCTACTGTGCTATCCCCATGATCAAGTTTTGGTCCTCCAAACCGGACCCGGCCTCTCGACCCTTTTCGTCGGTCCAGATCTTTTTTCATGTGCATGGAATCTTTATAACCGATTGATCAGGTGTTTTTATAACGGGAAATAACCTCGTTCCATCCATCGTTTACCCGTTGACAGGAAAGGGGCCCCCCTTCCCCTTTCCTGTGTAACTAATTTCGAGATTTATATTCTGATAACGTTACTGATGTTCATGTGAACCATTGCTTTATCAATCCAATCCATAATATTCAATCGGAGCGGAGGACCTTACCCAATGAAGGCAGGTTGGAAGATAGATCGCTGTACCATTCTTTCAAATTGTTCAGCCTCCGCTCCATGATCCTATCTCTTTTTCGGATCATTTAACGTAGAAATTTGAGTTCCAATGACCGATCCTTATCTAGTTAACCTATTACTTCCCCTTCTCCGACTCCTGCTCGGTCTATCATCCAGATCCGGCATTGCTTGGCCCATTTCGATCTCCATTTCCGGATTAATTGGTTCCGGTTGGAGGGGTATCTCAGAAAGGGAGGAATATCTTCTCGCCATTTCCCAGGACACATCATCGATGTGACAGAGGAAGCAGATCCTCGTTCTATCTCCACCCGAATACAGGTTGCCACCAAGGGTCCAACTGCTACACCTCTGGCACTTGAAGCCCTTCTGGTTATCATACTCCAGCAAGTGCTATCCCATCCTGGGCATTATTGATGATACAGATATTTAACCGTAACCTATCTGAACTATCATTTCCATTGGAATATGAAGGTGGAAATATGAAAAAGGAGAGTTATTTAGAAGTTAAGACAACCCTTCCTAATATGGAAATAGCTTTGAAGATCTCGAAGGAAGCTGTAAATGGCCGACTTGCGGCTTGTTCTCAATTCTCTCAGATCAAGTCTATTTTCCACTGGAAAGACAGATTGGAAGAAGCCGAAGAGATCTTGGTTGTCTTCAAGACCACCTCTAAAAGATTTGATGAGCTCGTATCGTTCATAGAGATGTCCCACCCCTACGAGGTCCCAGAGATATGGATGATCAACAATGCCGGGGGTTCACAAAGATATCTTGAATGGATCAAGATGGAAACAAATTCGGACATAGAACTTTCATGAGAGCGAAAGATGGAAAGGTGAGTTGCGTAATGCGAATCACATGGCCGGATCACAATCTTTGGATGTCCAGGAGAGGCAGATATCCTGGATGGCGGATCATCACAGATACCTTATGGACAGGTTCATCCAGGGCTGCCGGCGCTCCCTTGAGGTTGGGTGTGGGGCTGGACTGGTAATGGAAGCCCTTTCCGACATGATGGATATTAAAGGTGTGGACATCGATCCGGATCAGGGTACTGCTGGCAAAGTCAAGGGGACTTGATGCGGTCACAGCTGATGGCATGTCGTTACCCTATCCTGACTCTTCTTTCGATCTGGTCGTTTCCTCCTTCTATCTCATGTGGGTCAAGGACAAGGGCCAGGCTCTGAATGAGATGATCAGGGTGGCCTCTCGAAAGGTCATCATACTTGCCGAACCGATCTGGTCCATGACAATAATGGATCCAACAGAACTTGAAGATCTTCACTCTCGGTCTATGAATAAGATCAGAGATGAGGGTGGTGACCCGGATAGTGGCCTGGAGGTACTGAACCTGACCCGGAGGTTGGGTTTGAACCACAGATATGGGACCGTTCCCATGGATACTTCCCCTGAAGAGACCTTGTATAACCTTCAAGCGGAGGCTGACCTCAACGGGATGACCCTCGACGTTCCGGAACCGATCCTCTTCAACGTTCCCTTCATCTGGGTGGCAATCAATCCTTCAAGATGAGAGTATATTCCTGCAGATGTAATCCCCCTTTTCCCACGAGAGAGGACATCCTCCGCCGCAAACGTTGCCAAGATCACAGCCCTGGCATTCAACAGGGAGTTCTTTCCTGTCCCTAATTCTCCTGCAAAGATCATTGTTCCATATCCTGTTCCAACCATCTGTTAGGATATTCCCCATACTTTTGTAGTAGCTCTGACAGGGGATGACTCCACCGTCTGGTTCCACAGCCATGTTCAGCCTGCAGGCTGAACATTGTTTCAATCCCAATCCCATCTCCATTGGATTCAACCTGCAGTAGGGAGTAGGGGTATACCACCTGAATTCGGTCCCTGTATCCAGACCCAATATCCTTCCCTTCTCAAGAATTGGCTTTAGATCATCAGGATCGAGGCCCTTTGCATCTTTCCCCTTTCCCGATCTGATAAGGGAGTTCACTGCAACATGCTGGACACCCATCTTCTGTAATTCTTCTATAGTCCTCAGGACGGAGTTCCTGTTCTCTTCCATTATTGTGGTATTGGTCACAAGGTAGATCTTTGATCGCAAGCAATTCTCAATACCCTTGATGGTCTCTTTGTAGGACCCTTTGGTTCCGGTTATGGCATCATGAACATTCTCCTCAATGGAGGCAAGAGTAATCTGGACATGATCGAGACCTGAATCCAGTAGCTTCTTCAGGTAAACACTATCTGATAATTTCCTTCCGTTTGTGTTCAATCCGGTTATCTGTCCCAGACCTTCCGCATATTCGATAAGTTGAGGAAGGTCCCCCCTAAGTGTTGGTTCTCCGCCTGTGAACACAATATGTGGGATGCCAGCTTTCCAGAGTTTATCCAGTATCTTCTTCCATTCCTTGGTTTTTAACTCTTTTCCACCTTTCTTTTCATTATAACAATGAACACAATCATTATTGCATCTGTATGTCAGGGCGAGGTCCATCCTGTATGGGGCCTTCTGACCATCATACAATTTCTCGAGGTCATCCTCCATATTGGAAATTATCTCGGTAGAGGTAATGAGAGATTCGAAATCCTTCCTGAATTGCATCAGATCCTCTACTACCTTCTTTTTCTTCACTTTGTATCTTTTCAGGACCCGTTTTATTATCCTGTTGTCATCAAGCCCTTCCAGGATCGCCATGGAGAACTCGATACCGGTTCCATTCAATAGGAGCATCCTCGATGCATCCAGGATAAGTACCCCTCTTTCCGGACTATCTATCCTAAGGTGGATCCGTTTACCTTCAAGAGGTCCTTTTCCATCGAAATGGAGGACCTTTGCACCCTCATTTTTATTTTTAAAGGGCCACATCATCTCCCACCCCCAGCACAAGCACAGGCGCACGCACAGGCACAACTGCTGATCCCGCCATGGTATGAACTTCTACCAGTGCTGGGAGGTGGAGGGGGATGGAGTGTATTGACCACATCATGGGTAAGTTTGGTTGTTGAGCTCACCATATTCCCTGAGATTGATGTGAGGTTTTCGGAGAAAGCCCTTGCATATCCTCCCGGGTTGATAAAGCCCCGGGCACTATCAACCGATCCCCCCAGATACCATATGTGGACAAAGGACCTCATATTATTATGGTAGTCTTTGTCCAGGAGCATCCATTCATCATTGAACCTTAGAACATTGTCCACCTCGGCTGCATCCCCACTGGCCTTCACCTCATCCCATGCTTTCCTCACAATACCTTTGTAATAAGCTTCGGTCCTCCTCTGGCTGAATCCTTTTAACTTGATCTCGGTTGCTTTGATCATCTTCTCCAGAGACCTTTTTATCTGATCATCGTCGATAGCTCCCATTTCAGAGATCGCTCCATAGAAATTCTTTTCATAGCTCGTGGTGAGAACATTATAATCAAGTTTCTTGATTAACGGAGGATTGCCGACTGCTACGATCTTGATGGAACCTTTCTTCAACATTCCGTAAAAGACCATCTCCACCACCCTGTCAAGTGGGAGTTCCAGGACAATGGCAGCTTCCGGTGCTGTAAGGCCCAACCTAGGACCGGCTCCTGGAGCCGAGATCGATGGTCTGAAGTAATTTTTTTTGCTTCTGACCGAGGATACGATCACCAAAACGATGATCGCCACCACTACGAGTAGGACTATTAGAAAGCAGCAGAGGAACTTGTTCATCCAGAATGTTCCAAACACATCCTGGAAGAAGAACTGTATCGATACCCAGAGATTCTTCTTGTAGTAGTTATCAACGTATTGTTTGGGAAAAGCAACCCCTACATCGGCCTTTCCTCCTTCCATGTCATCTGGGTACATCGATCCGAAGTCCCATCTCAGGACTACTCCATATTCATTCTCATCAACCCTGTCGTATTTTCCATGTTCCCAGATGATCCTGTCCAGTTCCTCAATTGGTACCGGAAGATTGACCTCTACCGATATGGAGTCCGCGGATCCTCTCTGATAATCTTCACTGAACCAGGTGGGTCTGAACTCGATCGAGGCTAGGTCCCTATTGTTAGGACTTTCCCAAACCATCCAATCGCATGTCACAGTAAAATCGAGTTCGATACGACGGTTCGCTCCCCCATTGACATGAACCTCAAGCCCTGGGTAAACATACCATGACATCCTGATTGAAGGATCATTCTCCGTTGATACTGTTCTTCCGTTACTATCCTTGATCCTTACGAAAGCACTTGCAGAATCCTTGTCATACTTGAAATTAGGGAGACCTATGTCCACCACATTGAAACCGGTTCCGTAATTCATGAAAACGAAGTTGTATGTTATTACCGCCCTTCCATCTTTAAGGACCTTGATGAATACCTTTTCCTTCACCGTGCTGAAATCATATTCCTGGCCATCGGCTTCCTCGGGAACGGTAATTATAATAATGACGGATAACAGGATGAATAATGATAGGAAGGAAGCTACCCTTTCAAGTCTCACCATTTTGGTGCCTCCTCGACAATATACCCTTTACCACAGTACGGGCATTTCACCACCATACCCAGATCGGTTATCCTGACATCTTTTTCGGATAAGCTTCCGGAACATCCCCTACATTTTAATTCATGGACCTTTCTCTCTCCACCGATCAGGTCCGATCCGTCGATATTGATATTCTGAGTGACGTTCATTGGTCTGGAGGATTCCTTTTTCTCTAGATAGACAACGATCCCGATAGGGATTCCCCCAACAACGAGGAAGACCAATCCTTGAAGGAGAATATCTCCCCTCACGTCTGGTGATATACCGGCTATCAAGAAGATGGTACTCAGGACCAGCATGAAGATCCCGAATACTAAAAGCAGGACCTTGACTCCTCTATTCATCCGAACCACATAATGTGATAACGGGATTAAACCCTATCGACCCAGCATATGTTCCTTCAGGTGGGGATGGGCTACATTCATGTCTATCAACTCCATTAGTTGATAGATATCATAGATACCATCCTCAGTCACCAGACCGTTCATAAGACCCATGGAAGTGAGGTCGAAGTAGTAGTTCCTGACATCTAGGTCGTGGCTCCCCTTGTATATCTCCTCAGGTTTCCGAAGGTCCTTTTCATATGGCCACACTCCTAGAGGCATGACCTTGTCAGTACCCGCAAGGACGTAGATGTCCTTCTGAAGGTTCCTTGCAACCTGAGCGACACCTTTTGTCCCGATCTTGTTTACCAGTCCCTGTATCGATATCGAATCAGCTCCGAGGAGGACCAGATCTGCAGCTTCTATCTCCTGGAAAATTGCAGCATCCACCACCAGTGTAACCTTTAATCCAGTATCTGAGAGGTCCTCTGCAAGTTTCCTACCCTCGTTAATAGGCCTGGATTCTGTGCATATGATACGAGGGGTCAATCCTTTCTCATGAGCATTGAGGAGGACCCTTCGAATTGTTGATCCGGATGAATGGGTAATTATGGTCTCCTTACCCTCTATCAACGGAAATGAATTCTCGGCTATCCTGTCTATGGATGTCACAATATGGTCCAGGTAGTGTTCTATTGTCCCCCTGATGTCACCATCGCCATCAAGGCAGAAAAGGATCTGGTTCACAAGGTTCACAACCGCTGCCATGGATCCCTGGGCTTTCAGGAGTTCCATTGCCATCTCCTTCAATACCTTGGGATCGGCGGATTCATTGTAGATGAACAATCTGCAGCATTCTAGAGCTATGTCAATGGACCCATGCACATTGTCATCGCGGATCCTTGAAAGGGACCTTCTCAAACCAGCAGGCAGCACCAATTTATGCACCCCGATCCATGAATGAATAGGATGCACTTACATTTATGGATTAATTTGCAGTATCCTCTTGCTCTACGGATCTTACTATACAAGACCAAGGAATGACAATAGATATCACACTTATTCCTGGAATAGACCAATTCATACTGAATTGTATCAAGTCCATTTCACTCATCGGAGTCCAGTAAGTCACCAAGATCTTCTCCAGAGAGGCATTCTCCCTTTTTCATCCTTCTGGACCTCAATTCTGTGCTCTTTAAGCTTTCTAGAAGGCACGAAAGAGAAAAATTTTATAGGGTTAGAAGGTGATTCCTAAAGTGGACGAATACGGAAAGAGAGGTGAGAAATGAAACCCTCAGAAGTTAAACTTAACCGGGGAATAGTTTTGGGATTTGGATTAGCTTACTGTTTGACTTGTGCAATTCTTGTTGGTTTGCTTCATATGGTTGGAGTGATCATCATTGCTAGCTCTCTGGTTTTCGGATCCATTGTTGGTTTAATAACATATATTGCAGGAAAGAATTAGTTTAATAAGTTAAGTACAAATGTAATGATTTATAATAATTTAGGAATGTTCGAAAAATGGACGAAAATGGCAAAATTCAAAATTCTAGGATTTCTTTTCATAATGGAGAAAAGTTATAATTATTTTCTTTTATTATACAAATAAACGTAATTATTCCTGTGGATGGATAAGAATATATAATATCACCTGAATAATATGGATGGGAAAAAGATGAAAATTTCCTATGATAATATGTATAATACTTCTATTCTCTTCTAATCAATATGATTTTAATTCTGATGATGATGGACTAATAACAAATATAAATAAAACTAATAAATCGAACGTTGGTTATCTATATGGATTTATTGAAAATAAAGAACCGTTTAAAAATAATTCAAGATATATATTATATCTGAATAATGGTATAGTAACTTTTTATGAATACTTAGTAGAAATCATATATTATAATTCTGAATATATCATTTCCTATAATTTCGTTAATCTTGACAATTCAATTATTAAAGGTGAAAATATATTATGCAATAATATCAATCTATTATATGGAAATAATAGTCAAGAGTGGAAGAAGAACCTTACCATGTATTCTATGTTAGTTTATGAGGAGATCTAGGTCAGGCATAGATATGGTTTTCTATTTACAAAATTCTTCATTAAAATATGAATTTCTATGTAAAACCGTTTGCAGAAATTAATAATATCGAAATAAATATTGATGGAATAGATTCGTTGTCTGTAGATAAAAACGACTTATTATTAGTAAAGGATAATTGTTACATTAAAGATAAAAGTTTAATTGCATTTTATCAAATTGACAATAAACCCATTGATAATGAATATGTGTTATTGAATGGGAATAGTTTCAAATATAACTTAGAATTTTATGATAAAAAGAAATACAATTATCAGTGAGATCCATTAATTAGCTCCACTTTTATAGGAAGCATTGATAATGAATATTCTTACAAGAGCATAACTGATAATAATGTACGTGCGATCAAACGGTATCTGAAGGTTACATTTGTTGTCGATACCGATACTCAGATAATCCTTGTTACCAGTATCAGGAGAGGCCCTGATAATGACAACAAGGATTTCGTTCGATCATACAAGAAACTGGACCAGAATGGTTCAATTGACATTGGTCTTGTCCTTGCGGACAAGGGATATGATTCGGAATCGAATCATGAGTATGCTCGAGAGATCCTTGGAGCTGAGAGCATAATTCCAGCAAGGAAGAATCGGTCCAAGGACTTCAAGACAAGAGGCAAATACCGAAAAGAGATGAAGTCTGGCTAATGATGTTGACCGGTATCGACAACGGAACAAGGTCGAGACCGTAAACTCTGTGATCAAGCGAAAGATGGGTGACTGTGTAAGGGCAAAAAAGGTCTGGAATCAAAACCGAGAGATCCTTTTCATGGTGATGGTCTATAATATTGAAAGAAATATGAAATTATCTTTAATCATCATGATAGGGTTTCTAGTAAGCCTAATAATGATAATGTTTATCTAATAGGAAGTACCGGTTCACCTGGTTTTCCTATTTCATCAAACATCTATGATGATACTTTTAATGGATACCTGGATATTGTTGTATTGAAAATGAATCCCGATTTATCTTCAATCATTTTCTCGACATATATTGGAGGAAATATGTTTGACCAATCATCTGATCTTGATATCCTTCCTAATGGATCCCTTCTAATATCAGGAAAAACAAATTCAACCAATTTTCCCACTACATCCGAATCATTAAATGAAAATAAGTTCAATTCAACATCCAATGATTATGATATTTTTATATTGGAATTGGATAAAAATGGTTCAGATATTATTTACTCAACTTTTCTAGGCGGAGAAGATGATGACGAAATCACAGCTTGTGCATTTGATATGAATAATATATATGTTGGTGGAAGGACAAAATCGGAACAATTCATGAATGGTTCAAATAATATAAATAACAATATTTCGGGATTGTATGATTGTTTCATTCAATGTCTCAATATCCAATCAAATCAGTTATTATCAACAATACTTGGTGGGAGCAAAGATGAGAAAATTACAGATTTAGATATTATTGGTGAAAAAATTATTGTAATAGGTTATACAAATTCCTCAAATTTTCCTGTCACGACAAATGCAATCTACAAATCAATAAATGGAGGTTTTGATTGTTTTATAACAGTTTATAACTCTACTAATAATGACATCAATTTTTCAAGTTTTTTCGGTGGTATAAACAATGAACTGCCTTCCAAATTCATTTATCAGAGTCCAAATATTATATTTACGGGGACTTACAGAGTCATCTGATTTTCCATTAATAAATTTTTTCGATGATACATTATGGGGGCCTGCTGATGTCTTGTATTACTTCTTTGAATACAACCTCATATGATGTTGTATTTTCAACATATATTGGAGGCAGAGGAGATGATTATGGGTTGAGTATTTTTGCTAATAATGACACATCCTTTTCAATATCAGGCCAAACAAATTCCAATAATTTCCCCATTTCAGATGATGCCATCATGAAGGAATATTGTAATGCTTTAGATGGATTTATATTGAAAATGACTGTTAATGGAAAAGTAAAATTTTATATTCTACATATATTGGTGGGAGTCAATATGATATAATTAATAGCATATCATCAGATAGTTATAATAATCTTATATTTTCAGGATATACTAGCTCAACAGATTTTCCAAGTATATCAACATCATTTGATAATACTCAAAATGGAATGTGGGATATTATTATAGGTAAAATCAATATATCAAGACCTCCAGATCCTCCAAATAATTTAACTATTTTTTCAGGGGATAATAAAATTAATTTAACTTGGAATCATCCAATATTTAATGGTGGAGCTGAAATCACTGAATATCGTGTATATAGGCGAACTCAAGATACCATTTTCTCAATAATCTCAATAATAAACAAATCTCAAAATATTTTTATAGATTTGAATTTAATAAATGGAAAACAATATTTCTATAAAGTATCAGCTATAAATATTGCTGGTGAGTCTTTCTCAAGTGTAATTAATGGCACTCCAATATTGAAACCTTATCCTCCTGAAAATGTTATCGCAACATCTTCAGATAATATGATAAAAATTGAATGGACAATTCCTATTAATTGGTCTGTTGCATTCATACAGAAAATAAATCTTTTTAAAGGAACTTCTAACGATTTATTTGAAAAAAAAGGAACTTTATCCCCAGATTCATCCTTCTTCATCGATCAGAATGTTACAAATGGAAGGGTATATTTCTATTACCTTACATGTGAAAACCTATTTGGAGAATCTCCAAAAAGTGACCATAGTTAATTCTACTCCAAAGGGTTTACCAGATCCTCCTGAAAAAATCGAGGTAGATTGTGGAAATCGATTCGTCAATATTACATGGAAACTACCGACGAAAGACGGAGGTTCAGAGATCGTGGGTTACATTATATATAAGGGGGAAGAATCCAATCAATTATTCAGGTTGGATGCAGTAAGAGCTGACAGGTATTTTTACAACGATACCACCGTCATTAACGGAATGACATATTTTTACAGAATTATTTCAGTCACATATATTGGAGAATCGATCCCAACCGATACTATCATTTGCACCCCTATGACGGTCCCAGATTCGCCCACAGACGTTAATATTCATTTTAATATCAAGGAAATGAGAATAAACATAACCTGGAAACCAACGAAAAATAACGGAGGTTCACCTGTCCTTGAATATTGGATATACAGGAAAGTTGATATGAAAAATGAAATTTTCAAGGTCTTGAATTCCACCTTTTATATAGATTATTATATTAAAAAAGGAATTGAATATACTTATCAGGTCTCTGCTTGGAACAGTGTGGGGGAATCGACCAAGAGCGATCAGGTAAAAAATAAACCTCAAACAGAGACTTCTCCAATAAAAATAGTGAATGTAGCTTCTGGAAATGGTTATGTTAATCTTTCATGGACCACTCCAGATGATAATGGAGGTGTGGGAAGTTTCTCTTTTGTAATTTTTAGAAAATCGATTAACAATGAATTTGATGAATTAATTGAATTAACTAACAAAAACCTTTTTTTCTTCAATGATACAAATGTGATCAATGGACAAGAATATTCTTACTATTTGAAAACTAAAAATATAATTGGTTATTCCGAAAAAAGCAATGAGATAACTACAACACCATTGGGCCCATTACCTGATGTATCAATATTGAAAATTGAAATCGGATCGACATTTGTACACTTTTACTGGAAAATTAATCCAAACTTTAGTGGAAGAGAGATCACAGGTTACGAAATAACGAGAAATAATACGACAATTGGAACCTTTGATCCTATCATATCGCATTATAATGATACAGGATTAATAAAGGACTCGAATTATATTTATGAAATTATTGTTATTTCGGAAAAATTAATGCGCTCAGCCTCAATTTTATATGTTAAGACAGGAGGCAAAACAAATATTTCTTTACCTGACCCACCGAAAATTTTATCGGTAAAGGTAATAGACGAAGCTATCATGATTACATGGATACCACCAGATAATAACACGGGAATTCTATTTTTTAAAATATATCGCCAAAAAGAAAATTCTGAATTCTCAATGATTTCAATAATTGACTATGATTCAAGTGTATTCATGGACATGAACGTTTCAAAGGGGAACAGTTATACTTATTATATATCTTGTTCAAACGAAGCGGGCGAGAGTAATCCAAGTAATTACGTATCAGGGGAAGTTCCAAACAAAGAAGACACCAACCAAATTATAATCATATTCAGCATTTTATTGATTCTATTATTTTCATTTTCTTTAGTTTTATTATTTCTTTATATTAGAAGGAAATCCAACTCTTCTATGCAAGAAAATAGTTCTAAATATATACCATATTCAGAAGATTAGATTGATTAATAATTGAGTTATATATGGGCAAATATGCTGATTAATCTAATCCCCGAAATCACTCTTCAATTATGAAATTGAAGTTCTTATAAGTGGAAAATATTATGTGAACCCCCAAATATTACCCCTATAACTGCTAGTAGCGGAATAGTCAAAGTATATCTTGGTTATCTATGGTTACACCCAAATCCAAGTGATGGAATGCTTCTGGCGGGGATTGTGGCCAGTATTTTGGGACTGGGTGGATTTGTCACTAAGTAGGGTTTCGATTGATTCTGTTACCGTCAACTGAATTTTACCCAATTTCGCCGACTGTCAAAATAGTAATAAGAATAGAACTCGACTGGTCTATTGTTATCACCTATTTATCATGATTTCTTCATCCCCTCTCCAACATAGCCACTCTCTATAGCTGATGCGATAATTGCCAAATTCAAGCTGGATTTTTAAAACAGACCAACTTCCCCCAAAAGAAGGCAATTCTTTAATATTCTGAAACAAATAATTCATAGGACCACAACCTGGATCCTATGGTGTCGAGACCACCAAAATCGATGGATTTCCTTTCCGCTTTGTGCTCAATTAAGCATAAGTAGGAAAAATATTTCCGATTTTTACCATTATATCTTGTGATATTATAGATTTAATAATCTCAATTAATACTGAAATAATCAATTATTTACAATCTACCCTTCTGTAACTTGATTTTCCGACTTTAACACCAAAGTGGAAATGCCCGAATATCATCTTTTATAATGTTTGTTCTTCTTCTTTCTTGATTCAATATCTCCCAATTATAATTATCAACCTACTTGGAGGACCGGCTCTCTTCCTTACCATTTATGGTTGAAAGGATAAGTTGTATCAGTTCCATTTGGTAGTATGGAAGGATCAAAGAAAGCTATGTTCGGGGCTGGATGCTTCTGGGGCGTGCAGTCATCTTTCGATAAAGTTAATGGGATCTTGAAAACAACTGTGGGTTATTCAGGAGGTAAGAACAAGGGATCCTACATATGAGGAGGTATGTTCCAAATCCACCGGTCATGCCGAGGTCCTCCTACTGGAGTATGATCCTTCAATAGTTACATTCAAACAGCTTTTGACACACTTCTTCAACATACACGATCCAACGACCCTTGACCGGCAGGGTTACGATTTCGGTAATCAGTACAGGTCCTCCATCATGTATTTCGATGAGGAACAGAAGGTCCAGGCAGAAGGCATGATAAGGATTCTTGAGGAGAAGAAAGTGTTCCCGAGGCCGATTGTTACCGAAGTGGTTCCTGCGGGTCCTTTTTACAGAGCTGAGGAATACCACCAGAAATACCATCAAAAACATGGTCTTGCCGGCTGTCCGGTATGATGGTCAGATAACTCATTCAACCGCTGATATATGCATCCTTGAATTTTCCGTTAACATATAGAAGCGATGAGACGGATGCCACAAGAAGGAGGACGAGATATGCGAGCCTCATCATCCCTGCCGTGTATGCCTTCATAGCAATTTCCGTGCCCATCTCAGTGTAATCTTCCACATCATATTCCTTCTCTGGATCTATCTCATTGATCTCTCCTTCAAGTTGATCCTGTATGAGAAAACCACCGCCTATCATGGATCCCAATGTGGCGAGTATGAACATCCCCAGGACAACCTTTCCCCATTTGGGAGTTATTCCCCATAGTCCAAGAAGATAGGATCCCATCATGATGAAAGAGGGGATGAATCCGATCCATGTAAGGTAGATCTGCATTCTGAAAAGATCCCTCAGATCCGAACCGGGGGCGCCTTTGTCGAGGTCCATTCCCGCGACCCTGACCGCGTTAATTATGATCGATGTTACGAAAAACACGAAGAGAAGGAAAACGGATATCAGTACGAAGATCAGGGCTGCCCTAGTCAACCAGACATGCTCTCTGGAAAATGCTGAGGATCCTCTGGCTATGAGGACAAGTCCCACAACCGATCCTATCGTCGCTATCAGACCAAATAGTTGGGTAAGACAAGCTATCAATGATACGGGAGGTAGTAAGTATGAGATTATCATTAAAAGGACCGATACTCCGAGGATTACCACTCCCAATCTGGTCCTTTTAACCGATTCAAGCTTGTCAATATTTTCCATTTCCGATCCTCCGTGTAGTATTGGATTATTGATTTCATCTCTATCTTATAATTTTCCGATATTCAATTGTAACTTCCTTGTTTTTAGCGCGTTCAGAATTTTTTTAAGTATATTTTTATCTATAATAAAAGTGTTCGAGGTTGGGGTTCAATATGAAGAAGAGAAGGGGAAAACAACCGGTCAAGCCCAACATGGAGGAGGCATTGAAGGAGAGGCTCGTCTATCTCAAGGGCGCCCAGGGATCGACGATGAACATCCCGATAATATACCGCAGGACCTTTGATTGGGATTCCGACTCCGTCATTTTCAAACCGGTTAATAAGAGGGCTTTTGTTGTGTACAGGTCAGATCTGGATACCGAAGAGATGGAACCGTCCAATTTCATTACCAGGAATCTTGATGTTAACAACCTACCTTGGTACCCTGCCGGAAGGGCTGGAGCTGAGGAAAGGGACCGTTCCAAGATAGAGGAATTAAAGGAAGCTCTTGTATCACACTCACTTTCAGACAGGTTCGTCCATGTGGAGATCAATAAACCAAAGGACAAGGACCTGGATGGATTTCTCAGAGAGGACCTGGAATACCTTTCCGGAGAGCTTGGGTATTCTTATTCCACAATTCCCGGGGCCTACAGGTGTACCTTCGTCTATCCCAGACATACCAATGAACAGATGGTCAACAGATCCGTCTCGGTCCTTCGTTCCACCTTGAAGGTCCTGAGGAAGTTCATTGACGATCTGCTCCAGCTTTCAATAGAAGAGATGGAGGATCGATTGGATGAACTTACATATTCAGTTGAAATGGCCGAGAAGAACCAGGACCGGCTCTATACCGATGCTCTCAACGTCCACTGGGACCTGCCCCAGATAGAACCTGCTGGGTTTTTCATCCTTTCACAGGCATGTGAGAGGGTACATGACGAGATCGAATATCTTGTGGATTCCACGATAGAGGTCCGTGACATGCTCTCCTGTGCAGAGGCCAATGATGTTAAGGAATTGCTCTATGAAGAGGCGATATCCATCTGGAGGTCCTCCGTGGGGAAGTCCATTGATAGGATGGAGAAAACTCTGGATATCTATTATATGGAAGATAAGAAAGAGGCGGTCAGGTCCTGCCTGAAGATAATTAGGGACCATCGAATGGAGAAGCAGAATAGATCCTCTTTCCAGGACCATTCGGTGACGGAACTTGCCACCAAGATCGAATCTCTATCCGCCAGGAATTCCAAGAAAGGGGGCCTTAAACTGTTGGCCAGAAAGGAATGCATTGGCAGTATTGAGCTCCTCTTTGCCATGAACCAGGCAGCTGCGAGGATAAGCAGTCTTTCGAAGATCTTCGCGACCAAGGTCCTCTACATCATCAATTCCAGGCAAATGGAACAGTGACCACCATCTGATAGATCCTCCCTGGTCCATATCAATTGAACCATCAGGTGGTAATTTAATGGTAAAATCGATTTGGTATAATGAGATTTCATTAAACCATTATTCCAGATATTGTATATAATTCGGAACTATGAATTTCATTTCAGAATTATTTTACCGTTCGGCCGAAAGGATTAAAAACAGTTTTTTTGAGTAGTAATTTCTTGACAATCAAGTCAGCAGGAGAGTTATGAGAGATGAAACAAAGAGGAACACACAAAGGATCCTGTGCATTGCTTGCAACGGCGATCATGGTCTCGATGGGGTTCCTCTTGGTCATGGCAGGAGAAGGGAGTGCAGCAGGTTCGCCCCAAGGTAGTTCTTGACATTTACCAGGAGAGGGCCTCGGCCGATGCCGAGGGAGTAGGGTCTGATGAGGTCCTACTTAATGGGACTGTGAGTGTTCTTGACCGCATGGAGTCCCGATCAGCAAGTTGTCGAAATAACCCTTACAGGTTTTGGATGATGACCTCAGTTGGATCTTTGATCCTCCCAAAATGGTCTTTGAAAAATATGGTGAGAGAATCCAAAACTTTGATCTGAAGTTATCCGTTCCCCACACATATCCAGCTGGGGAGACCAATGTGGAGATTGGTGGTAGGTGGTATAACAAACCAGGAATAACCGGAGGAACCATTGGATCGGACAATGTGATATTGAACATGGCGCCATTTGAGGATGGTAGCATTGGAACCCCCACATCCCTGGAATTGAAGGAGAATGAGGAAAAAATAGTACCAATTGTAGTCCTGAATCCAGGTAATGTAAAAGAACATTATCTCATCGAAACCGAAGGTGATGACATTCTCCGAAATGTGGGGATATCTTTTTCATTGGAGGAAGGTGGGATGGTCGAGGTTGATGCTGGAAATGATGGTGAGGTGTCGGCCGTTCTGATCGGAAATGAATTCTCCCCTGATAGAACATATCACTTGACATTCAAATTAATGGACTTAGACTCGAATATCGAATATGATCGAGTGATAATATCCATCTATACCGTCAAAGAAAATGAAATTCCTCCAATCCCCAATGCAGATGATGATGAAGACGGGAATGATAGTAACGATATAGTACCTGAAGAGGAGAACGAGGATGGAAATAATCCCGTGGTCAACACATCAGGAAATGGGATGTCAGGTACCTTGATCGGGTATATTTTGCTGGTACTTGTTATTGGAGTTGCTGCCATTGGTGGATTCATAGTATACAGCAAAAATAAGGATTGAAATTGGAGATAAATGGCATAGGTCCGGTTCAATCATCCGGACCTTTGATCTATTTTCGTTCAATTAATGATCCTTCTTAATATGTCTAATTCGAAATGTAAAATGAATTTAAGAATATAAATATCTTTTATTACTAATAATTCTCAAATAATTACAAATCGATCCAGTAATAAGGCCCCGGGTGGCCCAAATACCAGAAAAAATGACAACCCTCATCTGTTCACCCAACAGGTCCTCGCTTTACAGGTCCGTTGGTACCTAAGGGGGGGAACCGATTTATTTTGCCGGAGAGGAGCTGGAACTGAGCAATCAGGCTCTGAGAAGGAGAGGAGAAGACCAACACAGGGGCAGGGGGTCTGCCCACTCCCTGCCCTGCCACCTCCAAACGGAGGTGGCGATACTTGATACTGTAAACAACTTTCACAAAGCTTACTTAGCTTGTTGTCTCATTTACTCTCTCTTCAAAGGGTGAAAGACATGACAAGCGAGGTTTTTATGGCCGATCTTCGATCAAAGGGAAATGAGACCAATACTGTCACGAAGGTCCGGAAATTATTTGAGGAAGCGGGCCTGGCCAGTATAATAGGAAAGAAGGACCTCACTGCGATCAAGCTCCATTTCGGCGAGAGAGGTTCTGATGCTTTCATCAACCCTATTTTCGTGAGACAGGTGGTGGAGAAGATCAAGGAAGGGGGTGCCAATCCGTTCTTGACCGATTCAAACACCCTTTATCGAGGTGACAGGCATAATGCTGTGGACCACCTGATAAATGCCATAGAGAACGGTTTCGATTTCTCGGTTGTTAAAGCTCCATTGATAATCGCGGACGGTCTGAAATCCAAGGATGTCAGATGGATAGACATCAAAGGAAAACATTTCCAGAAGGTCAGGATCGCTGCAAATATCCAGCAAGCCGATTCGATGATCACGATGTCCCATTTCAAGGGACACATCATGGCTGGCTTCGGAGGAGCGATCAAGAACCTTGCCATGGGCGGAGCATCCGCATACGGAAAGATGGATCAGCACTCGGTTAGGCCCGAAGTGATAGAGAAGAAGTGCATCGGATGCAGAATGTGTATGAAGATCTGTCCCGTCAATGCTCATATCTACGAGGATGGCAAGGTCCATATTGACAAGGAGGTCTGCATCGGATGCGGTGAATGCATCATTGTATGCCCTCAAGAAGCAATAGGTCTGGACTGGTCTTCGGAGATAGTGCCTTTCCAGGAAAGAATGGCAGAGTACGCCTATGGAACCACTGTGGGAAAGGAGGGCAAGATGGGTTACTTCAACTTCCTGACAAGGATCTCCCCTCAGTGCGATTGTTTCTCATGGTCAGATTACCCTATTGTTCCGGATATCGGAATACTCGCATCCAAGGACCCTGTGGCCATAGATAAGGCTTCTTTCGAATCTAGTTAACCAACAGACCGGATTCAGACAATCATCACTTAAAAGCGGTTGGGAACCAGGTGAGAACAAGTTCAAAGGTCTGAAACCAGAGATAGATGCCGAGTATACTCTGAAATATGCAGAAGAATTGGGCATGGGATCGACAGAATATGAGCTGATAAAAATATAAAAAAAAAATAAGGGGCCAGATAGTATGGCCCCCTTCCCTGAATCAAGGTTCAGGATCTTTTCACTCTGTTTCCTGATAGTTTTCAAGGGTTTTCACGAGATGGATCTCTTCCATGACCTTTCCGATCTCGGCTGGGGCCAATCTGAGCCTTCTGTCCTTTAATCCTGTCTTTATCAGGATCTTCCATACCTTGAACTTCTTCAGCTTTTCATATGGTATCTCCAGTGATGTGATCTTTCCAACCTTCTCACCTTCGGAATCCACCACATGGACCTTCTGAAGTTCATCATAGGGGTAAAGCTTCTTGGTCGGGGTCTCGGGGACCTCCTTCTTCTCGATCTCGTCCTTTGCTATCAGCTTCATCTCTTCTGTATCTACCTTCACAATGTCTGAGAGGTCCAGCATGAAACTTTTCTTCAAAGCACCGGGGGATGCCTTGAATGCCACTATCTCCCATGTATCCAAGTCAAGATAGATCTCTTTGATCTTACCGATATGTTCTCCAACGGAGTTCGTGATCTCATATTTTTCAACAAGTTCTTCCATCATGTAATTCACCTCACTTCTTGGCAACCTTAGGTGCCTTCTCGATGGCGGCCAATTCCCTTTCCATCTGAGATGTGGATGCCTCGGCGTCCATCATGTAGTCGGTCATTTCTTTGACCCTTCCTGTAAGATTGGTATACCTGTCCTCGTAGACCATTAGGTCCAGACCGGTAACTATTCCGTATTCGGAGATATATGAATCGAGGTTCTGATCAAGGTATTTCTCTATCCTTCCGTCGAAGAGCCTTCTCTTGTATTCTGGGGCCTCTTCCTCTACCTCCTCTTCTTCCTTCTTTGCGAAAAGGGACCTGAACCAGGATCCGAAACCTCTTCTTTCTTCTTCTTCAATTATTTCTTCCATTCATAACACCTCCTAAAAACCCTCCAGTTTCCCAATATGGGTTTCTATCTTTCCCATCCTCTGGTCAAGGCTCCGTCTCTTCTTTTCAAGGACACCTATGTCTACTTCCACCTTCGACAACCGGGTTCCGATATCCTTCTTGAAGGTCTTTACCCGATCCCGAGTGGTGAAATCCCATTCGGTCATTATCTTCCTGAAATTCTCATCGAAGTAGAGCTGTAGATGTGAAGGCATTACCTTCCTCTTCTTGCTTCTGAGCCTGATGAACCAGATCAGGGATAGGACCAAGAGCAGGAAAAGACCGGCGATCAAAACAATGTAAAAGATATCTGTATTGTTCATTTTGCAACACCTCACTCCGTGCCATACTTGGTCTTGAGACGATCCAGCCTCACGCGGTTTTCATTGACCCTTCCTGTATGGACCTTCTTCCAGCCCTCAAGTTCGGTCACCCTCTTTTCCAGACCTTCGAAATCACCCTCCAGGCTGGAGATATCCGATCTGTCGGCGACCTTGAATTCATCCATGAGGTCCGGTAAATGCTCCGAGAGATACTGGTCGAGCTTCTTGTTCATGGAGAAAGCATGGGTTACCGAGAATGCCTGCATTCTTTGGCCTACTTTCATTTTTCATCCTCCTCTTCATCCTCTTCCTTGTGCCTCTTCAGCTTATCCTTGAATTTATTCCATGAGACCTTCATATCATCTGAAAGGGAGGTATATGGTGAGATTATGATCTCATCCCCTTCACTGACCTTGAGGTCTTTCATGTCATTTTCCCTAAGGATAACTCTTCCCTTCTTTGCAAGCCGGTCGGAAACCAGGTTCACGACCTTCTTTTTCTTTTCGAATGATATGGTCACCATTTTTGGGACCTCATCACCGAAGCAGGAAAGATGAGAGGAATTGATCCTTGCAACTCCCGAATCAACGGATCCGATCGAGCTGCTCATCACCTTCAAGGTGACTTTATGCTCTTCGCTATCACATTCTTTTTCCATTGATAATCACATCCTTTGAAGTACTCATTTTACTCCAACATCTCGATATCTTTATTGGTATAGATAAACTTTTACACAGATTATTTAATAATTTAAGCCATAATGTCGATATATGAATTTTTATTCAAATATTTCATTATAACTTTCTTTGTCGTTTCTCAGCTTTTTTTATCAATTGTTATCGTCAGTTTCGTGATAGGATGGTGGTCCCGAGAGAAAGGACATCTTGGTTCAATAAAGGGGTTATAAGTTCCTGACAATGTATCCATATGAAGAAGGATAGGACTATTTCACTAAGTACCTTCCTTTTATTGCTTCTGATGATCTTCATTTTATCTTCCATACATTTCACAGGACGGGGAGATTCGATCTCACCATGGTGCTGCTCGATCCTACTTGAAGAGAACAAGTTATCTGTTCCATTGGATGGGACAAACGACTCTATCGCTTCAATAATTGGGACTGTGAACTGTCAATTCCCGTCACATTATGAACAATTGAATGTGACACTTTCAGTTAATGCTAGTGGATTCGATTGGATTCCTTATCCACAAGTTCTGTTGTTCAATGAAAAAGTAAGAAGCCAGTTTTTCACCATTCTCATAACCGTTCCTCACAACACTTCATCCGGGATCCCATTCCCTGTAAGCATCACTGGAAAATGGGAAGCAGGATCGAACAACATGTCGGGAGGTATCGATGTGTGTCTCCTGCATCCTTCTTCCCAGGCAGTATTACAAGCTGTCTATTCCTCAACCGGAAAATGTGACTGTCAGGGCGGGTAATGATGAAAAGGTCTTGATCAGATTACTAAATGAAGGTAATGGCGCTGACAGGCCAAGGATCCAGATCGATAATCTGGATCACCTTATTAGCAGAGGTTGGGAGGTCCAGCTTTCCCAGGATAAATGCTCACTTCCAGCCAATAGAATGAAGGTTCTTTCCATTTTTTTCCACGTCCCCTCCAACGAGGTTCCGGGAACCTATGAGATCAAATTGACAATAATCTCTGCCATTGCGGAATCTCTTGGCGAAATATCATATATTGTCCACAGGACCATAGAGGTCAAGGTCCTGAACAATTACAGGGATGAACTTGTAACAGCAGTTTGGATCTCAACTCCCCTTCTCATCCTCGCAGCGGTCACGATCCTTGTATTTTTATCCATCTAAAGAGAAAGAGGAGTTGATGTCAGTTATTTCTGGGAAAACCTTTTCTCCTTATCGTCCAATATATTCCACCATGGAGCTGCGCAAAGGGATCACAGGAAAGGACCTCCTGTGGAAAGTCAGAGGCAGTCTTGATGACGAATCCTTCCTGGAATTCGAGACAATGGTCCTCAACTCCGGTTATTCAGGAGAGGACCTAACTCTGGACCTCTCCGATGTCCAACTGATCTCGGATAGTGGAAAAAGGTCCCTTGACAGGGTCGTAAGGACCGCTAAGGAGAGAGGAGCTCACGTAAGGGTCCTGATCCCTGAGGAGATCCCATCGGGATAGCCGTAACTCTGAATACCGGTCCATTCAGGACCTTTCCTCGCTCCTCATCAAGGTCTCTACAAGCAGGTTCAGGTCTTCCGAATGTTTTTTAAGCATCTCCTTGGCTTCCAGTTTTAGGCCCCTCATATTCGATTCTCTAACATCATCAAGGTCATCGTTCCCTGAATCAAGTCTGCTCTGGAATCTGAAATACCTTTTAGTCCTTCCAGGAGGCTTGAGCAGTTCCTTCATTTGGTAGTCAACAGTATCGCTTACCCCATCGAAGATCACATTAAGTATGGGATGGGCCCACTGGGCCAGTCCCCAGTCCTTTGCATCTTTGTGCTGGATCCTTCTTGTAAGTTCTCCGGTTCCCAAACGAGACCATCAGAATATCCTCAGATTCCGGGAACATGGTCCTTGCTTCGACGTAAGCGCACATTCCTGGATTGTTCGCAAATACTCCCCCGTCAATAAGTGAATAATAATCCGAGGAATCACGGGTTGTCAACTTCTTAGGGGAGAAATAAGTTGGAGCAGCAGAAGCGGCCCTGGCAACGTCCTTCATGGGGAAGTCGTAACTTTCGGATACCTTTGCTCTGTTGCTTCTGAAGAACCATGGTGTTCTACCTTCGATCTCGTATGCGGGGATCATGACAGGAGTAATAGCATCCTTCAATCTGGTCTCCCCGAAGAATTCATTCAGGACCCGTTCCACTCCTTTGTCCGGATATTTTTCATCCAGCAGGTTCCAGGCAGATTCCACCCTTTTCCACATGGGAATGTGGAATATCCTCTTCCCCTTGGTTTCATAAAAACCCAGGAGGGATTTTGCATCATTAGCGGGGCCACCTCCATTCCTTGGAACTGTCAATGCTAGAGCGATCAAACCTCCGGTAGAAGTGCCCACGATCAGATCGAAGAGATGGGAGATAGGCCTCTGGGCCTTACCCTCTATCTCCTTGAGCACAAGGGATGGTATGATCCCCCTTATTCCTCCTCCGTCTATGGATAGTACTCTGATCGGTTCTTTCATTTAGAATCCCCGATTATATATGAGATTGAAAACTATTTAAAAGTTATATAGGGGGTCAAAGACCGAGTTCACTCTCTATCTCGATCATGATCTCACAGCATCTTTCCTTCCAATCTGTCTGGTCAGGCAGTTTACCATCAAGATAGACCAAATCTCCGGAAACAACGGTCCCCCGTACAAGGTTACCTGTTGCAGAGTAAACAAGAGCAGACATCAGATTGTCTCTTCTAAGAGGCATCAGTTGAGGATCGATATCAACAATGGCGAGGTCTGCATTCATGCCTTCACCCACCTTCCCTCCACACAGACCAAGGATATTGTAACCGTTGACAGTGGCAGATAGAAGTGAATCCTCAGCGGTCGCGGCAACAGGGTCCCAGGTACTGCCCCTTCTGTAAAATGGCCATTGCTTTCATTTCTCTGAACATGTCCAGTGAATTATTGGAAGCTGCCCCATCTGTCCCGAGACCAACGGTCACCCCCTGAGCCTTCAGGTCCTTGTAAGGAAAGAAACCTCCTGTACCTAATTTCTGATTGGAGTTAGGGCAATGAACAGCCTTAGCCCCGGTCTCCTTCATTCTGTTGAATTCCCAGGATGAGGTCCATCCAAGATGCGCCAGGACCGTTCTTTCCCAAAGGCATCCATTCTTATCAAGTTCCTCCAGGGCCAGGTTTCCTCTTTCCTTTCTGTTGTCGAACACTTCCTTCCTAGTCTCGGAGCAGTGAACATGTAATGGGATCTTCTCCTTCCTCGAAAGATCTCCTGCCCTTCTCATAGCATCTTCGTCATTGGTGTAAATTGAATGAAGGTTAACGATCGGAACGATCCTCTCATCTCCTCTATATTCCTCAATGAAGTCAACCGCTTCTGCCATTCTATCATCCGTTGAGCCGAAGATAGAGATCAAGGGAGGGCCATTTGCCATTCTTATTCCTATTCTCTTTGCAGCTAGGGCTGATCGAAAGGCACTGTACATGTCGATACATGTTGTCGTTCCTGTCCTTATCATCTCAAGAAATCCGACCTCAGCTCCCAATTCCTCCAATTTCGGTGAAAGCCTACCTTCAACCTCCCACATGGTGGACAGCCATTCCTGCAGAGTTGCTTCATCGTTCAATCCTCTTAGAAGGACCATTGCAGCATGTGTGTGAGAGTTCACAAGACCGGGCATTATTATGGATGAGGAACAATCGATGATCTCATCACCTCTCTGTGGGTCAATATCACCAACCTGGGAGATGGCACCTTCCTCGATCCTTACACTTGCACCTTCAAGAATCCTGTCCCCTTCCATTGTAAGGATGAATCGGGCGTCCTTCAAAAAGATAGGCTCTTTCATACTACCTTTGCCTCCTGAATAATGAACCTTGCATTATATTCCCCCTTTACCTCCACTCTTCCAGTGACCTCCAACCTTTTCGGAAATAACGGGCCGCTAAGAATCATTGTCTCAGCTTCTCCTCCTTCGAAAGCCGGATGGGATCCCCATTTTCTTGCGGTTCTCATGAACTTAGAGACCATTTCGTCATCCACATGTCTACCCAGGTCCTCAACCGAGAATCCAGGAGATGAATAGGATACTAGCATGTATGAGAATCCCTGTTCTTGAAGTTCCCTCATATATCTCCAACCATCCTTTCTCCAAATTGGTGTGTATGAGATCAGACCCGCATCCATGGCTGCATGGGAAAATTTCATCCTCTGGAAATCTGACAATATGGCCCCAGAGCATATTGCATCCAGATCGAACCGTTCCTTTAGATCGATAAGAGCTTCTGTTAAAATCTCCTGCTCCTTTTCTTTTTCACAGGGGGACCTGACAATCTCAGTATGTATTCCTGTAAGGTCCTTGAAGAGATGTGAGGCCTCAAGACCTGGAGTATGGAAAAGCCAGGAATCGGTGTCCTCTGACCTGATCGTCAGCATTACCGGAACCTCGAAACCAGAAAGCAGCATCCTGTGGAGTGCATAGGCCGAATCCTTGCCCCCGCTGAAGAGGCAGCAGACCTTCATATCTAAGGTAAGGATCTACGATTATTTACTCATGCGGTCTTAAGTCATCAGATGATCGGGATTCAGTCCCTTCAATTCCTCCAGGACGAACATTCCATCTTTCCTAACAAGGACATCATCGAAATAGATCTCCCCTCCTCCCCATTCCTTTGTCTGGATAAGGACAATGTCCCAGTGGACCTTGGATGAGTTACCATTGGGAGCAAGATCGTATGAGTTCCCTGGAGTGAAATGTATGGACCCTGCTATCTTCTCATCAAAGAGAGTGTCAAGCATGGGTTTGGTAACGAAGGGATTGACCCCTATGGCGAATTCACCAACATACCTAGAACCACCATCGGTATCCAGTATCTTGTTCAGTTCCTCGGTATTGTTGGCAGTTGCCTTGATGATCTTTCCATTCTTGAACTCAAGTCTCAGATCGGAGAAGACCTTGCCCTCATACAGGGTTTCGGTATTGTAATGTATGACACCGTTCACAGAATCCTTCACTGGAGCTGTGAAGACTTCCCCATCGGGTATGTTGAGCTCTCCATCGCATTTGATGACGGGTATATCCTTGATTGAGAAGGAGAGATCGGTCCCGGGAGATACGATCCTAACCTTGTCCGTTCTCTTCATCAAGTCAACAAGTGGATCCATTGCTCGAGACATCTTCGTGTAGTCCATTGTGCATGTGTTGAAATAGAACTCCTCGAATGCTTCAGTTGACATCTTCGCCTGCTGGGCCATGGACGAGGTGGGCCAGCGGAGAACAACCCACTTTGTGTTCGGAACCCTGTAATTGATGTGAACGGGTCCGAACCAGTGTTTCTTGTAAAGTTCCATTTTCTCCGAGGGAACATCGGAGTGTTCTGTGATGTTGAAGGAACCCCTGAGGCCTATGTAAGCATCGGCCTTCTTTATCTTCTCCATCTCAAGAGCACCAATTGTTTCCATGGTGGGTTCATCACATCCCTTGAAGACCTTTCTCAGGACCTTTGCTGATTTAAGAGATACAATGGGCGTGGCCTCTTTTTCATACACTTTATCCACCAGAAGCTCCACCATCTCATTGGGTATGTCAAAGGCTTCGATGTAGACCTTCTCTCCTTTTTTCAGTCTGGTCGAATGGTCTATCAGTACTTCTGCAAGCTTCTTCATCCTTGGATCATACATTGGAATACCTCGATTGGCGCAATGTTAGAAAGGTATTAAAGATAAACGCAGACCACATGAGATAAAAATCATTAAGAACAGATCTTCCTGGTCTTATGATGAAGGCGGTGAAGAAGGGAGTCTCCTCTGTTGATGTTGTTCCTGTTTTCAGATATCTCCCCGATAGAAGGCCAAATGACCCTTTGCCGTCTTCTCTAACTCAATCCAATAACTGGAAGGATATGTTCTGACGTAAGTTGTGAAGGTTAATTAATTGAAAATAAAAAAGATGGGGCCCATGCGGGCCCCGTTGTTCCAAGTTTGTAATTGATCCAACTCAATAGTCCATGTCGCCCATACCGCCCATTCCACCCATGCCAGGTGGCATTCCGCCTGCGCCTGGTGGCATGCCGCCACCGCCGCCGGACTTGGAGGCGATAACATCATCGATCCTAAGGATCATATTGGCGGTCTCTGTGGCTGCCTGGATCGCCTGGGTTCCGACTCTTAGTGGCTCAAGGACGTTCAGTGCCCTCATGTCCTCTATCTGTCCCGAGTTGACGTTCACACCATGGTAGACCTTGCCATCGGAATGGGCCTTGTTGATCGAGATTATTGTATTGATCGGATCGAGGCCTGCATTCTCTGCCAGGGTCCTGGGGACGACCTCAAGGGCGGTGGCAAAAGCCTCTATCGCGAACTGCTCCCTTCCTCCGGTCTGGATGGCGAAGGTCCTGAGCTCCCTTGCGATCTCGATGGCTGCTGCTCCACCGCCAGCTGTCATTTTTCCGTCCTCAATTGCAACTGCGACTGTTGACAGGGCGTCGTGCATTCCCCTCTCGATCTCATCGATCACGTGCTCGGATGCACCCCTTATGAGTATGGAAACTGCCTTGGCGTTCTTGCATCCAGTGACGAAGGTCATCTGGTCACCTCCGATCTTCTTCTCTTCGACAGCGCCTGATGTTCCGAGGTCCTCTGATGTGAGGTCCTCAAGGTTGGAGACGATCTTTGCGCCTGTTGCCTTTGCCAGTTTCTCCATGTCAGATTTCTTCACCCTTCTTACAGCGAAGATGCCTTTTTTAGAGAGGAAGTGCTGTGCTAGGTCATCAATACCCTTCTGGCAGAATACCACATTTGCACCGGATTCCTCTACCCTAAGAGCCATCTTCTTCAGGTAGTTCTCCTCGTTATCAAGGAACTGCTGGAACTGGCTGGGGTCTGTGATCTGGATCTTTGCATCCACTTCGGTCTTCTTCACCTCGAATGCTGCATTCACCAGTGCGATCTTTGGATTCTCAATGAATTTGGGCATGCCCTCATGGACCCTTTCCTTGTCCACGATGATACCCTCTATCAGTTCGGTATCCTTGATTGAACCTCCCTGCTTCTTCTCGACCTTGATATTATCGATGTCGGCAGTTGTCTTTCCATCCCTTTCTTCGGTTATGGATTGGACTGCCTTCACGACTATCTGGGCGAGGTCATCCTTCATGTCCCCGGCGGCCTTGCCGGTCATAGAGGTCTTTGCAATGTTGAGAAGGGATTCGTTCACCTCTGCTATGGGCATTGCGATCCTCTTGAGAACCTCCATGGACTTTGCAGCTGCAAGCCTGTATCCCTCTGTGATGAGGGTGGGGTGAATGTTCTTCTCAATAAGGTTCTCTGAAAGCTTCAAGAGCTCTCCCGCGAATATGACTGCTGTGGTGGTCCCATCGCCGCACTGTTCATCCTGGGTCTTAGCGACCTCGATGACCATCTTGGCAGCCGGGTGTTCCACATCAACTTCCTTTAGAATGGTGACACCATCATTGGTTATGACGACATCTCCCATGGAATCTACAAGCATCTTGTCCATTCCCTTGGGGCCAAGGGTGGTCCTTACCGCATCGGCTATGGCCTTTGCAGCTGCGATGTTGTTGGATTGTGCTCCTTTTCCGCTCTTTCTCTCGGTTCCTTCCTTCAATACAAGGATGGGTGTTCCTCCTGCATACATGTTGATCTTACCTCCTTAGTCGGTGCCTCTGTATCGCACACTTCTATAAATTAGTTTCTACAATAGATGACTTCTATAAATACATATCTAAACTACAGGTTAACTACCGGTCAATGTTCTCCATCCAGACGATCAACATTCCATAATATGAAGATAGCAAATCATAAATAACCTAAATATCGTCCGAGGTGACGTTGTGGAATATGGTCCACAACGAGGTAGATCCGACATGATCGATGAAGACCCTCACCAACGATGGATAACAGGAGGAAATAGCCTTGGCAATGTTGAATTTGGCCAAAACCCCAAGGGGTGCCATTTCAGCAGGGGCCATGTACGCAAAGTCCCTCAATTCCGTCGCCCGGTTCCTTCATCTTGAACCTACCCTTTTTGTACAGTCATTTGGTGTTCTGTTAATATGTGCAATGATCGACCTGTTTCCCGGATATTTTCTGGGCTCGATGGAGCGATATCTAATACTTGTTCCCGGACTCCTTATACTCCTTCCACCGACAGTTGGTCTCCGTGGTAATACATTTGGAGCACTTGCTTCGAGACTTAGTTCCAAGCTGCATCTTGGTACATTAGGATCGAATATCACCAACAACCGCGAGCTGAAGGATCAGGTGATCGCAACAGGATTACAGCTTATGGTGCTTTCATCATTGATACCCCTCGTGGGTACCATAGTTTCAATTCTTTTCCATATTGAGATCGCACCTCTTTCCATTCTCCTTTTTATTTCCCTCACCGCTGGGCTCATTTCTGGTATTCTGATGTTCATCATATCTCTGGGGATCACCTTTCTATCTTTCAGGAAAGGGTGGGACCCTGACAATGTGTCTGCACCCATAATCGCATCATCTGGAGATATTTTGACGATACCGATAATTTTCCTTTCTGCCTGGATCTCCTTGAATATCTCTTTATTGCTGGTGGAGATATTCTCCTTCTCCATTCTGATCATAATAGGGGTATCAGGTCTTTTCATCCTATCAAGATATAGAACAGAGGTAAGGAAGATCCTTATCGGAATGTTCCCGATAGCATTTACAGCGATAACCATCTCCACTTTTTCCGGACTTCTACTGACAGCATCCTTCGATACTTTCCTAAAAGGGACGATCTTCCTTTTACTTGTTCCAGCCTTTAATGGACAGGGAGGGTCAATAGGTTCGATAATCGGGTCGCGTCTTTCTTCGGCTGGATACCTTGGACAGGACAGGATCACCCTTATCCCGAACTTTACCGGAAGGTCCTCCTTCATGACGCTCTGGATCATATCATTGATCGTTTTCTCATTTCTAGGCCTTGCGGGTCTTATTATGGGAACCATCGCTGGTGTCGGATCCCCTCCTTTCATTATACTAGCCGGGACGATCCTGTTAGGAGCCTCAATGATAACATTCCTTTCCTCCACCATTGCCTATTACATCACCTATCTCTCATTCAGGACCGGTCTGGACCCTGACAATGTGGTGATCCCTCTTCTTACAGCTATAATGGACGTTATAGGTACTGGCTCATTGATCCTATGCCTGATATTGGTGGATGCTGTCCTTTAATGGATTTATCAGGATAAGAAACGATTATTTATCACCGCTACATTGGGCGCTCAGGTGTTCGCTTGACAGATGAGAAGTATCAGGGCTATAGGGGGCCTGCCCTGGAGGTCCTGAAAAGAGAGAATATCGCTGTCTGGGATATGATAAGGATAAAGACCCCGGATGCCGAGATGGAAGGTATACTTCTCCCGAGGTCGGCCGGAGATGATCAGCATCTCGTTTTGAAGATGATCACCGGTTACAACATCGGTGTCAGGTTCGATAATGTGGTCTCGATAAAGCATCTGGGATCGAAGAAAGCGAACTACAAGATCCCTGAGAAGGAATTCCCTTTCGATGAGAATAAACCGAATGTAACGATCCTGGGAACAGGTGGGACGATAGCCTCCAGACTTGATTACAGGACCGGAGCTGTCATACCTGCATTCACTCCTGGAGAACTCTTTGGGGCGGTTCCGGAGCTGGCAGATATTGCCAATATCAAGACAAACAAGCTCTTTGGTGTTTTCTCGGAGAACATGGGGCCACATCAATGGAAGATCCTGGCAAAGAACATTAAGAAGGAGATCGAGGAGGGAGTGAAGGGGATCGTTATCGGTCATGGGACGGATACAATGCACTATACTGCTGCGACCCTTTCGTTCATGGTGCAGAACAGTCCGGTCCCTATCGTATGTGTGGGAAGTCAGAGGTCCTCTGATAGGCCCTCCTCAGATGCTGCCAGAACCCTTATTGGTTCAGTAACGACAGCGGCCCATTCAGATGCTGCAGAGGTCACAGTATGCATGTACGGAACGACATCCGACAAGTATTGCTTCCTTCACAGGGGGACCAGGGTAAGGAAGATGCATTCTTCATACAGAAATACGTTCAAATCACTGGGGGATACTCCTTTGGGGAAGGTGGAGGATGGTAATTTCACCTATTTCAAAGATGATTACAAGAGAAGGAGAGAGGATAAAGACGTTGATATCTTTCCCCATTTCGAGGAGAGGGTGGCAGTACTCTATTACTACCCAAACATGCATCCAGACATACTTGAATCCATGATAGACAAAGGCTATAAAGGGATCATTATTGCCGGGACGGGCTTGGGACATGTGAACAAACCACTTTACGATCCTCTGCAGAGAGCCCATGAAGAAGGTATTCACCTCTTCATGGCAGTACAGACACTTTACGGATACACTCAGATGTTCGTTTACGATACTGGCAGGGACCTGATGGCAAGAGGTGTGGTCCCGCTGGGGAACATGCTGCCTGAGGTTGCATACTGTAAATTGGGATGGGTGCTGGGTCAGGTCCAGGAACCAGAAGCCGTAAACAAGATGATGCTGAAACCAATTGCTCATGAGATAACCCCGAGAGAACCTTACAACGGTTTCGTTCAAGGCCAGGGAGGCCAGGATATTGTTGAAGAATTCCTGGCTGATTTCAGTTGAATATTGGAATCTGTATCTATTCCATGAAGGAATATAGATTATATAGTACACCAACAGTTATCAATGGGGCTCCATTTTCAATGATGGTGAATCCCTTTCGTATAGCGGCAAGGTGTTATTGTTATGTACGCAGGTCCAGGTCGATCTCAGAGGACCAGAGCAGCAGCTCTTGCATTGATCTTCATGATGTCCACTTCAATAGTTCTTATTTTTGATCAACCGGGAGTAGGTTTTAGGGACCTGGGTGATCCCCAGACCATTTCCGGTATCTGGAAAAATATGGGGAATCTGTCATCGATCGGAGACCTCAATCAAGATGGGAAAGTGGACCTCGTACTTACTCTCCCTGAAGATCCAACCTATGGAATAGAAGCCGGGACGGTCTACCTCTTCTGGGGAAAGAGCGATGGATTCTCCGATCTCCACCCTTCCAATGCAGATATCACTTTTCATGGAAATAGTGGGTTTAGAATGGGGACGGCGGTAACAACGTGGGACCTCCAGGGTAATGGTTGGGAAGAGCTTGTGATCGGTTGTCCAGGAGCAAATGGAAGTTCGGGGAGGGCCCTAATTTTCAACCAGGTACAGGTCAATGGGGCTGACTTTGGGACGGTCTATGGGCCTGAATGGGCCTACATCGAGCTCAATGGTCAGTCCACAAACTCTTTCGGAGGATGGATAAGTAAAGGGAATTTCACCGGATCTGACTACGATGATCTCGTGGTCCTCTCTTCGGGAAATGACACAACCGAACCTCAGGCCCATCTCTTCATGGGGGGTGGAGTACCAGGTTTGGGTGTGAATATGACACTTCCAACCCTTAGCGTTTCCCCCACTACCCAGTGCGTTTCCCTTGACCTGATGGGACGAGGGATGGATGCTCTTGTCTACTCCTCGCCAGACAGGGCCATGCTGAGGATTGCCTATTTCACTGTTGAGGAGACCGTATACCATCTCCCTGGTGCGAACTCAACTGGTGTTGTGGATTTCCAGGGTTCGATCCAATCATCCGGCAATACCTACGGGTGGGGAGCAGGAGATGATGGTTGGGATACATCTGGGAGTGATGTATTCGATCCCCCCCAGACCCCAAATTCACTGAGGTTCAATCAGGCAACTGGCAATGCTAGAGGCCACAACCGCTCCATTGAAAATGTGAGCCGATTGGAGATCGAGATAGGAGGGGTATCCCCCTCAACTTCGGTATTTTCCGAGTCAGGTGCATATGGGGTGAGCTTTCAACTCTCCCCTTCGGACCTGATAGGAAAGAATTCTGCTGTTCTGTCATTCGATTACATCTGGGAGGATTGGGGATTCGAGATGGATGAGAGAATGTGGATCAAGGGAAGGATCACCAACGGTGATGGGGACTCGAATTGGCTTGGTTCCGATCTTGATTTCAATCCTGCTCCTGATACGACTCCGGAGATCTGGACAATTCGGGGAGTGAACTCCGGCGGCAGTGGGATATTCATGAGTGGGATGGGACATTATGAAGAAGAGATCCTGAGTATCGTAGGTCCTTCCGGAGAACATTACCTTGAACTCGGGGGAAAAATATCTCGATGGACCAATTCTGTCGAATGCGGAGCAGTTGGATTCGATAACATCACCCTTGGATTAAGATCTCTGGAGATGGACATCACCACAATGACAGGTGCCAACGGTCTTGGTTCCAAACTTTTGGCCGAGGACATCGATGGGGATGGATCCCTGGACCTTGCTTCGGGGAATCCCAAGCAGAACAGGGTGAGGATCTATCATGGGAATGATCCCTACTGGGATTCGCTTTCTGGATTCAACGAGGATAAAGCGAATATGACAATAACTGGTGATACTGGTTCAGACTTTGGAAGGGACATGATCGTGATAGGAGCTTCTGCCTTCACACCCATGAAGGGTCTTTTCATTTCTCTTCCTGCATGGTCGGGTGGACCACCAAATGGAACCGGAGCTATAGTCAGATACGACCTGCCTATGGAAGAAGGGGTATACACCCTCGATGAAGGTCTCCTGGTTCCCCATGATGAGAACGAGTATGCCTTCGGTCTGAGAATGGTTCCCATTGGAGACCCGGAAGAAGATGGATACCCGAATTTCATTTTTCTGCTTCTTGATGGATCGGACAAATTGGTCATTAAGCAGTATGATAGGGGTCCGAACTACCCTGAACTCAGACTCAACTCACCACCCCGTGGAGTACCTTTGTCGGGTACAATTGAGATCAAAGCCACAATGAGCGACCTGGACCTTGATGCAACTCCTTGGGATATCAAGTTCTACAGGTCCATCGATAACAGGTCGTGGTCCCCAGTTGGGAATGGAACACCCGATAAGGTCGAGGGCCAGTCGGCTATCAAATACTGGGATACCACAACATTTGAAAACCGTCTGTATTTTCTTAAGGTGGAGGTTACGGATTCCTTCGGTCTTTCCATTGCTAGATACTCGAACTCGATCCAGGTCCTGAACCATAGAGCCCCCAATATATTCCTAACTTACCCGGCTGATGGAACCGTGCTCAGCGGCAATGTTGAGATCACAGCCAGGGTCTTTCCTCCACCTCAGGAATTCCTCGCCATGCCCGTAAGGTTCTTAATGAGCCGCGATGGGGAGAACTGGACCGAATTCGCGAATAGGTCCTCGACAGTTCCAGGTTCCGATGTGGATTACTCAACGATTCTGGATACTGAGAACCTCCAAGACGGGGAGATCTGGTTCAAGATAAATTCTTCCACCGAATTTGGCCTGGGGGCGGAAGAGGGCAATTCGGAACCCTGCATCATTGATAACTATTATTCTCCGGAGATCGAGTTCCTGGGAGAATATTCAGGGAATCTTTCAGGAGTGATCAATGTAACGGTCAAGGCTTACGACAAGGACCTTGATCTGGACCCACCTGTTCAACTTTTTATAAAAGACCCGGACGTATTGGCCTGGGACCTTCTGGGAGAATTCAGAGGACCGATAGGAAACTGGACATATTTCTACAACTGGGATACCACTGGAGTAGAGAATGGGGAATATAATCTGATGGTAAGGGCAAGGGATGTGACCTTCAATGAGGCACAAGAGGTACTTTCAGGACCTGTTTGGATCCACAATCCCTACACTCCCACTATAACGATCGTCAATATCGATGAGGGTTCGATCCTATCCGGGATCCCACGGATCCGGATCCAGATCACAGACAGGGACATGAATTTCAACAAGACCGATGTGAAGCTGTTCTACAGGGATCCCGATGTTGGGATCTGGAACAGGATATCCCCTGTCCTTGTTATCGGAGCAAATGCTACAGTTGATTGGGATACGACCATCCTTAAGAACAAAGAATATGATCTCAGGGCTGAAGTGACAGATAGGGACAATCTCTCTGCCTTCAAGGAGGTCCTGGGGGTCATTGTGAAGAACCTGATCCCACCAACGGTCCAGGGAGAACTGTTCACAACTTCCGGTCCGATCAAAGGAGAGAGAAGGATAGCCTTCAATATCACCGATGATGAACCTGTATCCATCGAGAATATAACTGTAGAGGTCTTCGTCTTTTCCGGATGGGTAGAGATAGGACCTTCTCTCAGTTTGGATCCTGAAGCGATATTCATTCCGGGAAAGAATGTCAGCTTCTATGTGGATTGGAACACTTTGGATGAGGATGAGTTCGGTAATCCATTGTTCCCTGACGGTCCAGGGTATGAGATACGAATAACCTATACCGATCCAGATGCCCAGAGCCAGGTATGGAGATCGGTAATATCATATTCTGTTTCGAACAAAGTTCCGGGAGGCGGAAGTGGACCGAACGAAGAGGGATCATCCATAGACCCAGGTCTACTTGCGATCATGGGACTTATCGCTGTTGTCGTGGTCGTCCTGTTAGTTGTCGGTTTGTTCATCTGGAGGGGGAACCAGAGTGAGAGGAAAGGTTCCATCCCTGATATCGAAGAGATCAGACCAAAGAAGGAAACGGAACCGGCAAGGGAAGAGGAGATGCCCTCTTATTATCAAGAGAGAGAGGGTGGCATATACTCTCCACCTGGTTGGGGAACGGAAACCTCTGTTGAACCTGCCCCAGCCACAACTGCCCCATTCTATTCCTCAGAGGAAGCTGGGGCATTCATGTCAGATGTTGATGAGATAGATGCCAGTCCAGGAAGGAAGACAGATCTCCTGGAGGATATCTTCGGAGAGGAGGAGAAGACCCTTCCCAGGAAGAAACCTAGGAAGCAAAGGGAAGAACTCTCATTGGAGGTCGAACTCCCAACCGGTGCAATGCCTTCCAGAGCGAAGGATGAACCTGAGGATTGGGCCGAGGCGGAGGAATGGGACGAGGAGGAGGAGGCCTGGGAAGAGTTCGAAGAACTGGAAGATGATGATGACGAATGGGAAGATGAGGAGGAAGAGGACATACTGGTCGTCACTTGTAAATGCGGCAACGAGGTAGAGATATCCTCATCTGGAGACGGCAGGTTCAGCTGTGAGGAATGTGGAAGGAAGGGCCGTGTAAAGGTCTGAAAAGTAAAAGAATGGTTCCAATCTTTGGTTTAATAGAGGACTCGGATACTCTTGCCACGAAGCGGGAAATGACCCGCATCGAGGTGAGAGAATGGCAAAGAAGAGATCTAAGAGATTTGAGGTCCCTGTTGGGGCTGTATATGCACTGCTGGCTGCAATGTCACTGATATGTGTAACAGTCCTTGCGGTGGCGCTTGCAGGAGATAACGGTTCGAATGAGAGGGAGAAGGTTGAGACTCCGAGAGAGCTTCTTCCGCATCTTTACATCGAAGATGTTTATTTTAGAAGCAGGGAAACAGTGGCTGTCACACTTGATGTGATAATTTATATCACCAATGATGGGACTGCCGATGCAGGAGAGGTTATTGTCCATATATGGCCCATCGTTGAAGGTTCCAACATTGCCACGGATATGGTAGAGGTGAACTTCGGCAGGATCTCTGTGAATCAAACATTGAAAGGTGAGGAAAATATCAAGTTGCAGGCAGGAACGATCCATTCTGTTGAGATCCTGATCTTCGGTTCGGGGAAGATGCTTGTTAAGGGGAGAGCGACCGTCTCCACGAACGGGGATGGAGGTGCAGAGTTCAATACCGTGGAGGTCAGAGGAACCACAGGTGACATGGACTATGATGGGCTCCCCGACAGCTGGGAGAGGCATTACGGACTGGATCCGGAGGATTCCCGGGATGCCCTTCAGGATAAGGACAGGGATGGATTGACGAACCTTGATGAATACAAGCTGTCAAGGGATCCTACCAGGACCCCGGCTGAAGAGAAGGCGATCAGGAAATGGGGATGACACTTCATTCAGTGGGATCTTTGATACTGAGAAAGATGACAATGGTTCCGCCATTGCATTGGGAGCAGGTCTTTTCCTCCTCCTTATAATCGGCGTGATAGCGGTTTTGATCATTGGAGCTGTCATGTCCAGAAGAAGGATGGAAGCTGATAGAGATTCGAATGAGAAGGATCCCGAGAGGGAAGGGGAATATAATAATGAGGGACAATAGGGGAGAGGAGAGACATGAGGATGGAAAAGGAAGCAGGGAGGAACAGAAAACTGAGTATGATCTCAGTTCAGATCCTTGTCTGCTTCCTGATCTTTTCATTTTTAATTTTCAATACCTCGGGTCAAGAAGAATTGGATACGGATTCCGACGGTATGCCCGATTCCTGGGAAGAGACCTACGGATTGAACATCACCGATCCATCAGATGCTTCTGAGGACCCTGACGGTGATGGTCTGATCAACCTTAGGGAATATGAGTATCGTGTCTATCCGTTCGATCCGGATTCGGATTCAGATGGTATGCCTGACGGCTGGGAAGTGGATCATGATCTGGATCCCAAGAAGTATTCGGCTGAAAATGATGCGGACCATGATGGATTTTCTGATCTTGAGGAATATAAAAATGGATCAGATCCGACGGATGGTCGTGATCCAGGAGATGATGACCACCAATAAACGAAATGAAAAAGGAGCTTCTGATGAAGCATCCAGCTTTCTCTGCCTCATCGTGATGATCATCATTGTATTCTTTGTTGTATTCTTTCTGATCCTTGGTTTCTACTCCAAGTTGAAGAAGGACAAACTGTTGGACCACGAGACGAGACAGAGGATCATGGATTTTATCAAGGGCCATCCAGGGACCTATTACACTGAATTGAGGAAGGAACTGGACCTCGCCCATGGGGTTCTTACCCATCATCTTAACATCATGGAGACCCAGGAACTGATCTTCTCCAAACAGGACCGCCAGTTCAGGAGGTTCTATGTCGACGGACTTTACAAGGACACTCCCATGGTCACAGGCACACAGAAGAGGGTCCTCGATGAGATCAGAAGATATCCGGGTTCGTCACAGAAACAGATAGCAGACCACCTGGACCTCTATCCGATGATGATCAGCTACCACGTCAGTCAGCTAGAGGTCCTCGGTCTGGTTGAAAAGAGGAAGGAAGGTAGAAGGAACCTTCTCTTTGCAAGTTCAATAAAAGAGAAAAAAATGGAAGATACCATATTCGGAAGAGGACCTTTCGAAGGACCCGCTCCTGAGATGGGATTGGTGGAGAACTGAGGTTCAAGTAAAACTTCTTCTCCCAAAATCCATTCCCAGAAGTCAGATCCGATCTCTATGAGATTCCCTTCAGGATCAGCGATCATGGAGGACCTCATCTTCCAGGGTTCATCCCGAGGTTCGTAGATGGGTTCCGCTCCTTGATCGACGAATTTCCGGAAGAAGATGTCAACATTTTCTTTTTCACCAACGTTTATTGCAAGTTCGAAGGTCCCGTTGATGCCTTCCGGGTATGACGGATCCTTCCCCAGGAGTCCGGGTAGTTTCTCCCTCTCATACATTGCGAACCTTATTCCCTCGTGCTTGAACTCGGCATAAGGGCCTTCCCCGTTCCAATCTATTTCCAGGCCGATCACATCGCGGTAGAATCCCACCATCTTCCCCAGGTCCTTCACGAAGAGACCTATCATATCGAATTTTAATGTCAATCGATACCATCTCCTGCTGTCCCTTTGGGGACATGAAATATTTATACTTAATATATCAACAGTCCCACCGGGGACATAAGTGAATATGGTTCGTAATGACGATAATGATTAAAACTACACCTGAGAAATCGGAATTCGAATATTTCAAAGACCCAATAGAAATATACCGAGAATATAGAATCCGATCTTCATTTCCATTTCTCCTCCTTTCTGACGATCATATTCGGAACACCCTGTTCACTCGAAGTACTCGAAAGCATCGATGATATCCAGGTATACTCCGTCGAATCCAGCCGCGATTATCCGGTCAAGATAAGAATTCGTACTACCGAAGATAATATCCTGCCATGCAGGATCCCAGTATCTGACCTTGTAATTCCCTTCCCAATCGGGATTCTCCTTCTCCAGCCATGATGGATTATTGTCCTTCCATTCCGTCTCCCAGTAAAATCGGTAATCTTCGGCTTCCCCAATGCTCATATAAGCGATGACCAGCCGTTCTCCTCCATTCTCCTTGGTCTTTAGTGAATCGACCTCACTGGAGGAAAGGATATCCTCGCAGTAGAACACATCTATCAAGATGATGTCGAAATTTGTATCCTCCAAAGCACTTAGATATTCGCTTCGAGTGGAAAAACCATCCGGGTCCAGGATGTAAAGGAAGTTCTTTGCCTCAGAGAGAGAAGTGATATTGTCGGAGTTCATATTGAAAGGATCCTCGGGATAGGATGGAATATCATCCAGGTCCCGGTGGTCCGCCGAGAATGAAATGTAATCCTTATCTGAATTCTTGGAATAGGAGTCATCCATCTTGGATGGAGTTGAGCAGTAATCTGTAACGAGGACCTCAACTCCATTGGATTCTGCGATATCAAGAAATGAGGTCATGTATTCCGTCTCCGAACCAGGAGTGGCCTTGTTGTCATCATCGAAACCGTAGAATAGGTCCTCTCTGCCCACACCATCGATGGCATCGATATAATCTTGAGCGGGTGCCCCGTCCTGTTCTCCATTTTCTGTTAAAAGTTCAGGACCGTTCTGGGGGATTATTATGAAATCCGGATCGTATCCCTTGCCATATGAACTGATGTTGATGACGAGATCACGCATGTATTGTTTATATTCTCCAGACGGGGGGGTGTCTTCATCATCGTCACTATTGTCCATGCAACCAGCTGTCAGGATCAGGATCAAGATGAGAAGTGGTGAGAAGTGCCTCTTCATGACCCTCAATGGAGGTCCAGATATTAATCTGGTGACCTGTGATCGGTAATGATGTCTTAATTCGGATTTCAAGGATATGGAAGGGATCATTTTATTTTCAAAATAAAAGATGGGAATTCTTATTTGATGATCAATTATCAGATGTTGAATCTATCCATCTCTGACCACAACGAATGCAGTTATCCCTGTGAACAGATACCAATTGACCGCAATTTGGACAGGTCCATCTGTTGATCTCATTTTCTATGAACCTTTCAATACCTTGTTCTTTGATCATTTCCAGGTTCTCCAGCATTGACATATGATACTTGCCAGTGTATCTCTTATCTAGCTGTTTCAATCTTTTACAGGGCATTTTTTCACACTGGAAACAGTAACCCAATCCCTCATCCGGGTTCCTCTTGTCACAGTTTTTGATTGTGCATAAGACACAGGACTTGGGTTTATTATCATCAGGTCCAAGACACCCTATGCATCGATTCTTCTCTCTTTGATAAGCCATACAAAGACTGCAGTTCATTCCGCATGGAGCAATGTGATAGACCTCCATGTTCCCAGGACCTTTTGTGTTGGATTCACTCATGGCTGATCGATGGTAATCCCTCATCTTGGTATAAATAAACCATCTGGATCAGATCCCCGGAGTCCGGCTTCCTTCAGATAATCCGGGACCAATGAGAGGTCCTTTTCCAGTTTTGGACCTATCAAATGATAATGTCTGGACCTCTCAAGCATGTCACCGATGTATTCGAGGTCCTCATCGGTGGTCATCCAGTTCCTTTCATCCAGCTTCGAAAGGTCGAAGGGAATCGAATATTCCCTGAGAGTCTTCTCACCGGATGTATTGAAATATAGGTCGAAATACGACATGGCCAGCTCTCTAATGTTCCTGTAAACAGGCTCCCTGAACCTCAATGTTGTGAAATTGGATTTTGCTATGGATCCCCAAAAACCATTTTTCTTGAATATGGCAATCACGTGATCATCATCGTTCACAGCTCTGAGGTCCACTATCAAAGGTGGATAATCAATTGTCCTCAGCTGTGCGGCAGCAAAAAGGGCCCCTTCGAAGCAATGGGCCGTCTTTTCCCTGAGGACCCTTGAAGGTGATTTCGTATCTTTCTTTGTGTTGTACGGGATCCCATCCAAGAATTCCTGGATCAGTATGGGTTTGCAAAAAGGACCTCTTATTCGATCCTCTGAGGGAAGGTCGTCCATGTACTATGGAGAGCTTTTTCGATAATTTACCTTTTGTATTGAAGAAATTAGGGGCCCTGAAAACAGGACCCCATTCGTTCTTTCGGAGGGTTTGGCTTTTTCAAGATCAATCGATCAACATATCCCAGTCCATTTCTTCTTCATCCAGACTACCGCTTATGATTGTCTTCTCTTCATTTTCGCTCATATCAAGATCGAAATCATGGTAGAACAACTCTCTCTTCTTCTTCTGCTGGGTGGTGGTGAAACCCCAGATCCCAAGGACAAGGAGAGCAGCTATGATGACCACGATAGCCAGAGAGACGAAAAGTATGATAGGTGTTCCAGAATTCGTTTTATCTTTCCCCATTGAAGCTTCCAGGTGATTGGATCCAGCGTCCGGGATGTAGAGGTTGAGAAGGTATTTTCCATCCTTGAACTGAATGGAATATAAAGGATCATCACCGGTAGAATTGATGAGGTCCTCATATGAGGTGGAGGATATTTCCTTTCCGTCAAGTTTGATAACAATTCCTTTCTTTGTCAGCTCTCCGAAAAGGTCCTCATCTATCTCGAGGGATACGATCCTGTCCCTGGTCTCATTGGATTCGATGAGAATTGAGATCTTTCCTTTCTTATAATCCTCAATGGTCAAAGAAAGACCATCCTCCAGTTCGATAACATCCATATCTACGTCACCAGAAGTTCCAGGAGTGAGGGAAGCACTTGCACTGAAATTCTCTTTCACATTCCCACCTCCTGTCTTTGCCACATAGAGCATGTAGGAACCAGATGTTGGATGGTTAACAGTGTAATTTGTTGAAGATGTTTGGAAATGGTAGGAGTGATTGCCCGCAGAGAGATTCAGGACCTTGTATGCAGTGACTCCTGTCGAATAGGAGGTTCCAACTATGTTCATGGAATAGGTTGTACCATTGCTTGAAGATGTTCCGATATGGATCTTTATGTAAGATGGAGCGTCTCCGTCAATGTCTTTGTATCTTATTGTAAAATTGACCAGTTGACCTTCTATGGGTCTGGACGGGCTTGCTGCTGGGGAATTGATCATAGGTGGAGAATCCGTAGGTTTGGGTAAGGATTTACTGACATTCAAATGTAAAAAGGAGTTGTTACCAGGATACCATACCTTGCTCCCATGATTTGCGTTAACCGTTTTAAAATGATATGCATAGTCACCCTCGAAAAATGGAACAGTATATCTTGCTGTGACACCGCTGGAATAAGAGCTCCCAGTCAATGTCATGTTGAATTCTATTAAATACGTAAGTATAATCGTTGATCCGTTTATCGACTTTGGTATTAGATTCATTTTGATATAGGTTGGAGCATCTCCGTCGATATCTTTGTAATTCACTGAGAAGGTGACATTCTCTCCTTCTTTTGGAGATGGAGGAGAATGCCTTCCTCCTTTCAGAACAGGAGCATGATCCTGTGTGGATTGAGGTCTCACGTAAAGAGAGTAGTTATTGTCAGATGTCATTGAATAGTTACCTACCGTGCAATCAAAATAGTAGGTAAAATTCCCCTCCCAAAGGGCGATCTCTTTGTAATATTGAACCCCAGTTTTGAAATTCGTTCCGGATGTTGCCATGTCAAATTTGAAAATGGGACCACCGGAAGGACGCAGGATCAGCCTTACATTATCCGGATTGTTGCCGTTGGTCTGGTCCTTGTACCATAATGTGAAGTTGCATGTCTGATTGTTAACAGGAGATGTCGGGCTCACTGCTGGACTGTAGATCGTGGGAAGGATAACTGATCCTTCTCCGACAGTTAGATTGAAGAAGTAACCTTCTGGTAAGGTAACATTAACGTGACTATGCGTCCAGAATCTATAGGAATACTGACCTTCCATCAATGTTATATTTGCCGTATATAACACACCTATAATGGTAGTTATAGCCTTGGGATTGTACCATTTCAAAGGATTTGAAGAAACCCATGTCGGAATCATAGATTTCCAAAACAACAAACAATGGAGGATCATTTTCGAAATCACTGTAATTGACACTGAAATTTATAACCTCATCCTGATCCGGATGTGGGGGGTAAATCGTGTTATTGTAAAGGATTGGAGGATGATCTTTTACAATATCCAGGTTATATTCTCCTTCTTCCGGATTTAAAACGATCTCACCTTTGATATTTTCTGCAATGAATCTGTATAATAAATTCCCCCAATCCAGTTTCATTCCTATTATATAACACTGCACTCCAATTGAATAATTGCCAGGGGTTATATTCATGGGGTAGGTATGGTTATGAGTAGTCCCATAAAAGATTTGGAGGAATACATTTTTAGGAGCATCACCATCAAGATCCCTGTATTTTATTGTGAAATTGATCTTAGTCTCGGATGTGGGTCTGTTAGGGTGGTGCTGTGGATCGATCAGTTCGGGATCGTTAGGGCTCGAACTGTAAACTTTGAATGTCCGATTATAAGGGAGGGATGGGTATCGGTCACTTCCGTTGGCGGTTACCGCATAGAAGAAGTATTCATGTGTCCCGGGGGCAAATGAACCTGTATGATTGTAATAGAATTTTTCAGCGATACTGATGTTGAGGAGTGTTTCATTCTCGCTTGTCATGTTGTAGAAGAATCCATCCACAGCAACCAGAACTGAAGTAGGTGTGTTATTCTGGCCATCACGATAATTCAATGTAAAATTGAATGTTGTATTTACATCCCCTATTGAGGGAGTTACCTCCCCACTCCATATATGAGGGTTGTAATCTCTCGAGGGTCCTCCTTCGGTGGAATTAAGGACCATTAATGATCCGAGAAGTAGTAGAACCGTCATCAGTATGGCCGATAATGATTTGTTTGATCGCATTTTAGCACCTCATTTTCCTTGATAAGATGGAACTGAGAACTGATTTACTTAAGCATCACGTGACATTACCCTGAAATTATACCAAAGATGCAGAAATTATCCCATGTGCCGGAAAACATATTTAACGCTATTAGGAGGTCCCAGTTCGATAAAATGGAGGAGGGATCCGTCCGACCCCTACGTATAGGGGTCCAGAGAAAGGTACTTCTTCTTTTACTGGAGAATCTGAAGTATATCGATGATTTCGAGGTTCCCGAGGTCCTTTCCCAGAAAGGGATGGGTCGGAAACTATCCCTTAGACAGAACCATGTTTCAAGAGCACTTACCGAATTGAAGGACGAGGGTTTGGTCGGTGTAAGCACAGCTCACATTAAAGGTGTAGGCAGAAGACGTAATATCTATTTCCTGAAGGAAAAGGGAGTGATAGAGGTCAATGATTATATCCGATCGCTTCATCAAAGAAAGTTCCCTGTCAGACTTCCAGACGGGGGATTGAAATTATTTTCGATCCCTAAGATATTGGAATTGATTTCCAAGAGGTCCGGGACTAAACCTTCCCATTTCCAGCTACTAACCTCTTTCTTTGATGGTTCCGAATTCAATATTGTCACAAGAAAGAAAACCCCTTCATCACAGGAACCTCCGGTAAGCAGACATTTTTTTGGAAGAGACAGGGAGATCGATGATCTTAACAGATCTATCAATGACAAGAAGATCGCAATTGTATCTGTGATCTCTCTTGCAGGGATGGGGAAGACCACGTTGATGGGAAAGGTCCTTTCTGAAAAGAAAAATACCGACTGGACCTCTTTGACCGAGTGGACAGGTCCTGAAAGGATCCTTTCCAAATGGGCACGGTTCCTTGGTATGCATGGCAGAATGTCCCTCCTTGACCTTATCGGATATAAAGGATACAATGATCCGGAAGAAGCTGTGGATAGATTGTTCGAGGATCTAAAGGGATTGGATGCAATACTGGTCCTGGACGATTACCATCGATCCGATAGCAGGATCGATGATCTCCTATCAATGGTCCTTTCAAAGTCAATGAAAAGCGATCACACGATATTGATCGGTTCCAGAGAAAGGCCCGGTTTTTATGGTAAAGATGATGTACAAATCAGGAAACGCGTTTCAGAGATCACCCTTGAGGGGCTTGACCGTGAAAGCTCCATGAAACTGCTTGAGGAGAGGAGCGTCCCTCTGCCTGAAAGGGAACGTATTTACAATATTACCAGGGGACACCCTCTATCGCTCGAATTGATCTGCAGGTCCTCTCTGGAGGACCCCATGGGATTGACCAGGGAGGTCGAGGATTATCTGGGTAAGGAACTCCTATCCGGCCTGGTTGAGAAGGAACGAGAGGTTCTCTGCCTTGCAGCTGTTTACGAGGAACCGGTTGTCCAGGATGGTCTACTTATCTTACCCGGTTCAAACAGATCGGTTACTGGATTCTCTCAAGGAGAAATTGATACTGAGGTCCTACCCGGATGGAACATTGGACCTTCATGCTCTCCTGCGTTACAATCTGAGAATGTGGATGGGAGAGTCGGATCTCTCACGATATACCGATATCGCCCTTTCACACCTTGCGACAAGGGGATCGGAGAGGGAGGTCCTGCACTATCTTGTTCTTCTGGAAAGATCAGGTAAGAAGGAAGAGATCAATAGATTGTTCTTAGACCTTGGAGAGGAATTGATCGAATGGGGCAACTCCCTAATTTTAGACCACCTGAAGTTCATGGATGGTTACGGGCTTTCCGGAATGGATAGAATGAGGTTCCTCATATTGAAAGCCGATCTGGATATCTCGAATGGAGATATCCACAGGAGCAGGACAAGATTGAAGGAAGCCCTGGATCTGAGCAGTACTTTGAGTTCGGAAGAAAAGAACGATGAGGAGGTTTTCGAGCAGATAACAAGGATCTACAATCTCATGGCGGAGTTATCCAGGCTCGAGGGTAAAGAGAAAGAAGTGATCTCCCATCAAATTGAAAACGTATCCCGGACCAGAAAACATGGAAATGAACATTCACTTGGAAAAGCACTCAACAATCTTGCACTTGCATACAAAAATGCAGGCCAGATCAACAAAGCTGTATCATCACTTGTAGAAGCATCTGAGATCTTCAAGAGGATCGATGACCCGGTTTCTCAGGCAATGGTTGAAGCCAATCTATCTGAGCTAATGGTGATGAAAGGAGATATCAAGACCGCCAGGAAGCATTTGAAATCAGTAGAGGGTATCTCTATAAGATCTCCGAAGATCGAATCAAGATTGAGAAGGAAGACAGGGCGTATCAAGGTTATGATGAGGGACTGGAACGGGGCCATTGATGACCTTCAGAAAGCCTATACCTGCAGTGTGGATGGGGGGGAGAGACAGGGAGCTGCTCTGTCGATGTGTGAGATGGTGGAGGTTTCCATTAAAAATGGGGATAGGACCTCTGCAATTTCGAACCTTCAGAACCTCATACCTTTCATACAAGGGGCAAGGGAAGAGGAGAAATGGACCAAGGATATTGCATGGTGTTTTCTGAAAAATGTTCATTCTTTGAAAAACGTGAAGATACCTTCGAGGATCGTTGAGGGTGTAGGATATTCCCTTGAAATGATATTTGATAGAGAAGACCACACAACAGCTGTTAAGGGATTGAGTGAGATTAGAGGGAAGTGTCCTGATCATTCAATCCTGATACGGTCTCTCAATACTGCATCCAAGTTACTCAGAGAACGGGGCGACATCCATGCTTCTACTGTGGTTTCCCTCTGGATCGCTGAAGACCTTTTAGAAATTGGGGATAAAATCCAAGCTAAAAAGGTACTTTCAAGGATCATCAAGGATTCTAGTAAAATTGGTTTTTCAAAGGCTTCAAATAAAGCTGAGAAGTTGTTGAAAGGGATCTGATCTGAAGATCAATTCTTCTTAAAGATCAAGGTATAATAGAATTTTTTGACGATTTTCTCAATGAGCTTGAATTCATTGTTCGAGAATAGGGTCTCCAATTCCTCAATCGTCATTAAGTCAGGATCCCCAGCTTGTTCCGATATGGAAACTTCTCCCCCATCTTTCAGGATACGTCTGAATTCAATCAGATATAGGTCCCTGTTCTCCACCTCTCCAAGGACCGTTACAAGGAAGATGATATCGAATTTCTTATCAGGGAAAGGGAATTGTTCTCCATCGCTTTTAACGAATTCAACATTGTTGATCCCCTTTCTCTTCAATCTCTTCTCAGCTTTATCCAGCATTTCGCCTTGGATGTCGAAGAGAACGAGTTTCCCTTCGGGAATGGCCCTTGCGACCTCAATGCTGAAGAAACCCGGCCCTGGACCAACTTCCAGAATGATAGAATCGGCTTCCGGCTTGATCTGTTTGAGGAGTTTCTTGGGTGAGAGAATGAGTTTCCGGAATGGTATGAGCAAGGTGAAAGCATACTTGGAAGGAAAGACTCCTTTTCCTGAGAAGCTCCTTTCATCTCCCACCTTATTACCTTCCTATTTTCGAATTGCGGAAATGCAAACCGTGTTGAAGTATCTCCCGCCTTCCGTCTTCATCATATGTACGTCCTGTTTTGCGTATTCGTTGTCGCAATCAAGCCAGTCTTCCCAGGCAATCTTATGGCATGACAGTTCCTTACACTTGATATTTTGAACAATGTCAGATCTGGTCCATAGGTCCTTCCACCATTCACATGTATGGAAATTGTATTCTTCCTTGTAGTAGGCCTTCATCTCGACAGGGACATTACCATCGAATTCCTTCTGGAGGCCCGGTATCCCGATGGAGATCTGTCCTCCCTTCTTTAAAAGAGGTGACAGATGCTTGTCAAGAAAACCCTCCTCATAGCCGTAGTAGTGGTATGAATCCACACTTAATATCATATCGAAGAATTCGTCTGCGAATGGCAGATCGTGTGCCTCCGCATGAATGGGTATTATCAGGTTCTCAAGTCCAAAATCCTTGAACCTCAGGAAGTTCTCCGTAGCACTAATCCAGAGATCAACTGCATATACGGTCACATTGAATTTCTTCGCAAGAAAGATCGAGGTCAACCCTTTTCCACAACCGAGGTCCAGGACCCTCATGCCTTCTCTGAGGTCCAGGTCCTTCACCATTTCCTCGATGATCCTCATAGAGTTGGGGCCCATCATGTTCTCTTTCATGAATTCGTTATCGAATTCCATCTCTCCGATCTTCATATAAATCTCTCCTTCGGTTATGATTTATCATCCTTGCCTAGGTCTTCGAAGAATCCTGTCTTCCTGTTCTTCTTAACCTTGTCCCAGTCGAAGCATCTCCCATTCATAGCGATAAATATCCCAGGTGGCATTGATTGAACATAGGCCAAGGCACTTCCCAGATTGAAGAGTCCGTCGGAAGAACCGAAGGTATATGGGATCATGGCTCCGGTTATGACAATTGTCTTGTCCTTGATCGAATCTGCAAGCTTTCCTGCTGTTTCGACCATGGTGTCTGTTCCATGTGTGACAAGGATCCTGTCCTCTGGAGTCTTCTGGCAGTTGTGGACTATGATCTGACGGTCCTCATCTGTAAGACTGAGGCTGTCCTCCATCATGAGGGTCCTGATGTCGACATCGAGATTGGACCTTCCAAGCTGAAGCATCTCTTTGAGATGAGTATCCTTGAAGTAGAGTTGACCCGTGATGTAATTGTATTCCTTATCGAAGGTCCCTCCGGTGATGAAGATCTTGATGGTCATTAGGACCTCGTGAAAAGGGAGGATTAGATAAAGATTACCATAGAAAATTCATCTCTTTTACGAGTTCATCCGGTATTTCCTCTGCGATGAAATGTCCCGCATCCTTGAACCTTACAACCTTTGCATTCGGGAATGCTTTGGACCATGTTTTCAGTTCTTTCTCTCTGAAGGCAATATCTTTCAATCCCCAGACAAGAAGTATCTTCTTATCATTCATTGCATCCCTTCTTCCCACAATGAATCCAGCCACTCCCAGGAACCCACAACCTGTCCCGGGAAGACCCACGATCCTTTTCTCTCGTCTTTATTTTCCAGAGGTTTCAGATAGTGTCTGTGAACTTCCTTGGAGGGTTTCTTGCCAGATGCCATCCGGACTATGTCTCTTGCGAAGAAGTTCCTTGAATCAATGAGTATCTTTCCGATCGGTCCTCCCACGAATTTGCTGAAAGCCTGGTAGTACCAGTCGTTCTTTACCGACCAAAGCCAGGTATTCGTGATAACCAGGTTCTTGATCCTATCAGGATGATCGATAGCATATGATAGACCGATAGGGCCCCCCCAGTCACCAACAACCATCGTTATATCATGGAGATCAAGGGATTCGAGGAATTCATCCACGATCTTGGCATGTTCCTTCGGAAGATAGGACCAATCCCGCGGTTTATCCGATAATCCGAAACCGATGAGGTCAGGTGCGATACATCTGTGTGTTTTCGATAATTGCTTGATGACATTCCTGAACTGGAAGGACCAGGAGGGATTACCGTGGATGAAAACGATCGGATCGCCTTCTCCCTCATCAAGATAATGGATCATCCCCAATTTCGTATTATAGAAATTGGATCTGAATGGATATTCCTTCCTGTCTAGCCAATCGGTGCCGGCCATGAAGGCTGATAATTATCATTTGAATTTAGACTTTTTCCAGGATTTTGAAAAATGATCTTGTTTGAATAATGAGAATAATCATTCATTTCTTCTCTTACCTCTTCTTCGCAGCTCCCGTTGGAAAGAGCCTTGCGAACCTTTTCTGCTGCCATTTGAGGAATCTTTTGATGCATTTGGAGCAAATCGCAGCTGGTCTCGATCCGTCAATATCATTGTATTAAGTTCGGGATCGTAGTTTGTCATTTCCTCTTTGCATATTGTGCATTCCATCCTGTTCCCTTCTCTTATCCAAAATTCAGCAGTTCATTCTTGCCCGCTTATATCGGATATCGTGATATCAGGATGATGATATCTCTCCATTTTCCCTGTGAGTCTGGCTATCTGGATCGCTTCCTGCGGGCACCAGTGGATGCAGGCGAAGCAGTTGACGCAGTCCTTGCCCCAGAGCGGTTTTACATCCTTCAATTCAATATTTTTCACCGGGCAGATACTTGCGCATGTTCCGCAGGAATTACATTTTTCGTCGCTGCTGAAACCAAGAGAATCCATGCCGTGAAGGACCGCCTGCTTGACCATGGGAAACAGTTTGGGAGATATTTTTAGTAATATTCCGCCGAGTTTTATCCGGTCCTTGATACTGCCTGCCTCGATCAAACCTTCCTTTCCGCTTCTGACATATTCGGCTATCTCGACTGTCCTTTCCTTTGATTTCCGGAACATAAGTCTCTTCTTCTCCGCGGGAATCCTGTCGTATCCGAGGCCGTTGTGGGGAAGATGAATGGCGAATCCTCTTGACAACTTCCCTCCGGATTTCCCGATCTCCTTCTCGAGTTTCTTCATCGTATCGAGAGGCATGACACCATATGTGCAGACTGCGAAGATGTACTTGCTTCCGATACCCTCTATCCTGGAAACAAGATCATTGATGAGTTGAGGCGCTTTGAAGTCATAGATCGGAAATACTAAACCGATCACCCCAGCATTCGATACGATCTTCTTCTTGTCGATCGTTGAAACGACCGGGATCGATATCCCCGTTCAACCTCGTCGAGAGGTCCCTTGCAACCGAAAGGGAATTGCCCTGTACCAGTGAAGTAGTAAAATCTCTCGCAACCATCCGATTTCTCCGCTTCTCCTCCTAATTCGGAGATGTGAGTTTAACGGGTTTGCATAAATTTTTCTTATTGTTTGCCACCCTTCCGCATTTCATACAGAGAAACTTGGGTTCATTTATAAGGTTAATATAGGCTTCCGGATCATTAGCCAAGAGCTTTTTCTTCTTGCACATGGTGGTCTTATCAGTTTTTTTCTTATCAGCCATGCTTATCAGTGTTTTTCAAAACCTGAACGTGGAGATAAAGATTGTGCCGTAAGATGTAGTAATCTTTACTTCCAGGAAGATATTTTTTCAGTAGGATGGTCCCATTTGATACAGATTCGATCATACATGTTGATCGATCAATATAGGATTCCCGTCCGGATCGACAATGATGAAGCTAGCTGGTCCCGAAGTGGCTTCATCAGCTTCAGAAGAAAATTCAATGCCCTTATCCTTCAATTTTTTTTGAAGATCTCTAACATCCGTGAATTCTTCCAGAGGTTGTGCTCCATTGTTCCAGCCGGGATTGAATGTCAGGATGTTCTTTTCGAACATACCCTGGAACAAACCGATGACAGCATCTCCATTTTTCATGATCAGCCAGTTCTGCGACTGGTCCCCATGGAAGACTCTGAATCCAAGCTTCTCATAGAATTGTTTTGACGTTTCGATATCCTTTACTACCAGGCTAACAGAGAATGCTCCAATTTCATCTTTTTCACCTTCAAAATTGGGATTGAGATGGATTATTATTAAAAACAAATTATGCCAGAAAAGATGTCATTTGAAAAATCAAGGAGATCATATCAAAGCCCATGGCCATTTCCTAGTAAGATTCGTCGAGTTTGGAAAGGGCTCTTATGGCTGGTGCTCCGTCGATAACGTCGTGATCAACCGAAATGGTGAGAGGAAGGTATTCCCTTATCTCTATCCTATCTCCAACAACTCCCGGTTTTCTGATAATAGAACTAACAGCGACACTCAGAGGATGGATACTGAACGGAATGACCCATCCATTTAGTATTCCCCATCATTCCGACCGATGTGATCATCACGGTTCCCTTATTTTGTTTATCATGAATGGATTGTTAATTATTCGTTTCCATATCATTTTTCGGATGAAACCGGGCATGGTGTAGTATAATCTCATAAGATGCTTGTTCTTCCTCCTGCCCAACACATTGTTCCCTTCGTCTGTTATTGATTGTTCCATTGCGGATTTGATCTCAATGTCAATTTCGGAAATGCTCTTTACATTCGTCTTTCTGATAACATAAGGTAAAGGTAACGTTTCTTTCCCCGGATTTCCCTCTCCACCATTATCGAAATATCGATATCTTTAAAAATTATCTTCTTCCTCTTGCTTTTTCTAATGGCATGGATATCTCCGAATTCATCTACTACAAGACTAATACATTTGATCAACCAGGAGTTGAATGAGATATTCTCGTTTCTTTTCTTCTTCTCCCTGATAATATTTCTTGCCTTTGTCACATCAACCTCGATCAGGGCCTTTATATAATGCTTCATTTGACTGGCATTTCCAATATCTATTGTGGCGATCCTGCTTGATGGGAATTCTTCCAAACTGAATGAGCCTGCATTCTTCATTGACATATCTCCTTAATTTTGATCTTCTATGGAATGATTTCATCAATTCAACTCTGCAGTTTTCAGGTTTCGTTGTAACAATCATCGCATTCCCAGTATTCCACTTCTTCATGGTCACCGGTCCATTCTACCACTTCCATCTCAAAGTCGAGTATATTGGTCTTTCCAAGACTTCTATTCTCACCTTCTCCAACTGGAAATTTAACCTTTCCAAAATAATGTCCCCCAGTGTATTTCCCATTCTCGTCAACAAAAATTTTCAAGTTCCTTTCCACAAACAATACATTTCCTTGAAATCTGCATCTTCTTCATATACTTCACCTGATCAATTATTCATATATTCTGGGATACTAAACCCGATTAATCTGACCCTCCAATTCAATTAGGATCTTTTCTGTAAGTTTTACCGCATCCTGTTCGTTCAAACGATAATCGGATGTATCCTGCCGTGTTGGTTTTGGATCAGAGGGAAGGAGATCTGCAATATGCATATCAATGACAGCTTCTGGTCCTTTCCCCAGTCTTTTCTTCAATTCCTTTGCAAGTTTAGGATTAGGACCATCGGCTCCCCCGCTGATGGAAACAAAGGCATATCGATCAATTTTACCTTTGAGGTCCTTGATAGGCTTTCTCAGGGGTGATGCAATCTGCCCCATCCAAACAGGTGCCACCAGGATCACATGATCATTTTCATCAACGCCACTTACATCTACAAAGACCTTTGGAGTTCTGTTCAGAAGCATATCGACCCCTATCTTGAAATAGGACCTCTTCTTCGATTCTGTCACCCTGATATGCTCTGCTTTCAATTCCTTGGCTATGTTGGTAGCCAATGTGTTGTTGTTACCTGTCATCGAGTAGGATATTACAGCAGTATTCATGGTCACCATTCAATAAATACAGGTTAGATTTATTATTAAATGGGGTATCCACTTTAAACCACCCAGTCAATTATCCGATTTTTACACCACCTACAACAGAATCATATGGATGGGGTCCAGTCAATACAGATTGCTCGATCAATCGATAGAATAACAATCCCCTGGATCTTGATGTTCTTCTATTGAATCTGAATGTGAACTCATCAAGATAAAAATCCAGTTGTTGAGGACTAACGGAGCCTTGAAGAGTCCCCTATTATAACCCATCTTTTTAGAAGTGACGATACAAGATGAACTCCAGGTAAACAGAACATGAGCTTTCTCCTTGCTCTTGGAGATAATAGTCTTCTCATGAATCTACCCAAGATCTTCAAGGAATTTATAAGGTTTCCAACCATCCGTATGCACAATTGAACCAGGTTTAATCATTTCCTCTACAAAAGGTTTCAAACTAACTTCGGAATCGCTCTGGAATCCTTTGAAGACGGATTCTACCAACAGCTTTAGTATCTTTCATTTCGACAGCAATGGCAACAATCGACTTCTTCTCAGCACCTCTGCCTATAGCCTCTTTCTCTGTTCCTCCGATATAGCTCTCATCCACCTCAACACGCCCTGAAAGACGCTCTCTTCCTGGACGAACCATTGCCCGACGATATTTGTGTAGCATCATCCATGCGGTCTGATAACTACCAAATCCCAGGATCCTCTGAAGTCCAAGGGCATTCGTTCCGAATTTTTGATTGGTTATATACCAAGCTGCTGAGAACCATGTCCTAAGAGGCGTACAGGTTCGGTGAAAGATAGTTCCTGATGTGGCTGTTGTCTCAGAAAAGCATTTGGTACATTTCAGCCGATTTCTTGTTAAACGGTATGGATCTCCTTTTTCTCCACAGGAAGGACAAATGAAACCATCTTTCCATCTAATCTTCTCTAAATAGGCCAGGCAATCATTCTCACTGGAAAACCATTCAATGAATTCATTCCCAGTTCCTTGGGTAATCTCAACCCACTAGATTTGTGCATTATTCAGATAATTCCTATTGAATGATATCAAACTTGTGGTCTTAAGTGGATACCCCATTTTATTATTATTGAGGTCAAATCGAGGATCAGACCTTCATTTTTTCTCCTTTCACTTCTTCATACTATATTCATAAGCTTCTATATAGTCCTCAACTGTTACTTTGTGTAATAGTTCCTCTAGTAGTTGGAAAGGAATATCCTCCTCTTTCCTGAACCTGATACAGCTTTTCCCCATATTCGGCTTTTTCCCGACCTCATTTTGATATCCTTCCTTGAACCAATCCAACAGACCATCATCACCATAGATCCCCATGTGATAGAGTGAAACAGTATTCTTCTGGGCCGCCAGGGAAATGAAGGGAAGAGGCTCCTCCGGTTTTGCATGGTAACCCTTGGGATATATTGAATGGGGGACAACCCATCCAAGCATTCCATAGGTCATAGTCTCCTGGAATCCTTCTGGGATATTCTTCAGAATGATTTCCCTCAATCGCACTACCATATCCTTCCATTTAGGGTCCAGAGAATCCAAGTAATCTTCAACGGACTTTGTTTCAGATCTCATTAAAACACCTTCCTCAGGATATTTCAGACTACCCTGTATGGACATTAGTGATTTGTACATTGAACAAATTATAATTTTTCCCGAATCATTTCAGGTCCCTGTGACACTTTTCACTTTTCTTTCTGTCATTTCCTCATAATTTTCAATTGCATGACCTTTTTAAAATCATCCATGACACTCTCATCCATTATCTCGAAGATACAGGGTTTTGACCTTCCCACATTCTTTGTTCTTTTGATCTTCTCGATCATATTTCCACTGATATTCAGCTCATAAATGTCATCAATATATTTTTCGGGGAAATAGATCGTTGCTTTTATGAATCCTTTCCATGCAGACATCCAAACAATTGTCCTTTTCTTTTTGTGGACCTTACATAGCCATGCTTTTCCGTCATTGTAATACCTCCATGTATGGTCCATGTCGTTTTCATCGTAGAATTCGATCAATTTACAATATGCTTTGTAGGATTCCCCAAGCACAGATCTCAATACTATTTCATCTGGATAAACCGATCCATCTTTCAACTCGATATTGTTCATCGTTTCCATAATCGATGGATATGAATGTAAAAAAATATTTAATTTTTACTGGAAAAATTGACCATGGTCTCAATATAGATGTATGAATTCAGACGATCTCAGGACCTTGTTTTCCTCCTATTACAATGGATGGATTTCTTTCATTTTACATATGTTGGGATGAAGGCTAAATAGAGGATTTCCTTAATTGAATCATATGTTCCTTGAGGAGCTAGCACCAGGTGTTGTTCACGAAATTCCTAAGGACATGAGGAAGGTCCTCAGCTCCTCTTCTGAGCTGATAGAAACTTGGAATGACCTTACACCGCTTGCACGCAATGAGTGGATCTGCTGGATCACATCTGTCAAGAAGGAAGAGACAAGGAAGAACCATATTGAAAGGTTAAGTACGGAGCTTCTTGGAGGAAAACGTCGCCCTTGTTGTTGGCCCGGTTGTCCTCATCGTTGATATGTTCAGTTGATGTTCTTTAGAGGCAAGGTATTCACTTTCATCATTTCTCATAATATTTCTTGTAGGATTCCAGGAAAGCATTTCCTATGTTGGATCTGCCAAAGGTCCTATAGAAGAAACCGAGGAATCCTGGGGCTTTGAGGTTACTGATCACCATATGATGTTTAACTCCAGTATCGGTAGATATGAATTCATTAAAGAAGTGAGACCTCGATGTGACCAACCGACCAGCCTGATATTCCTCATCAACTTCTACAACTACCCTATCAGTCTTGAAGATCTTTGTAATATTTGTCCGTTTCATGATCCCCTCATTTGTTTTAATGATGACAGAATCTTTTTTTCGTTCAACTAACTCCACACTTGATAAGCCTGGCATGTTCCTTATAACACCTAGATAGTGTTCACCAAGATCATCCAGTGAATGTTTCACTTGTTCTATGTTGCACTTAATTTCGTTGGATCCTTCAAACCAGATAGACATTGTAAAACCTTCTTGATTAAATACCTTTGACTACAGATTCCGCTATTGGACTGGTATTGATATGTTATCTTCAAGTTCAAGTATCTTGTTGTAATGTAAGATCATTTTTAAGGAGGGAGCGATCGGATATTGATTATCTCACATTTGATGTATTTGAAATAATTTCTTCGATCCTAAATCTCACCATTTTCCGGATCAGTTCATATGGAATCGGATCATCCAGAGGGAACTGGACACTTCCCTTTGCATGTTTGAATTTAGATATCTCCGATCTGAAAGCATCAATCCCTGTGGAAGTGGGATAAAACCCAATATGATGTTCATAACCTGCGAAATGGACCAGATTCTTTCCATTCAACCTGAAAGTGGGAATGCCATAGGATATGAACTCCTCTGCATCAGGTACCATCACATTGACGATGGTCCTGATCTCCTCCAATATATCTTTGGTTTGTTTCGGGAATTTTGAAATGTAATCATCTATGTTTGAAACCTTGTTTTCAATCGGACCCATGTTTAAAAATTGTTTTTGGATGAAATATACTTAACCACTGAAAATGAATTAATTATGACTTGATCAACTTCTTAATGTCCCCAAATGCATTATCAAGCATTCAATATTTAACAGCAGATTTCTATCAATTTTTACAAGGTAGGTGATTGAATATGAAAACCATGACCTGTAAGGAACTCGGTGGAGCTTGTGACCTAAGATTCCATGCCAATACTTTTGAGGAAATTGCTGAGATCAGTAAAAAACATGGAACAGAGATGTATGAAAAGGGTGATGTAGATCACATACAAAAGATGAAGGAAATGATGGACCTAATGAAGGATCCAGAGGCCATGAATAATTGGTTTGAAAGAAAAAAGATAGAATTTGAAGCATTACCTGAGGAGAAGTAGCTTTGCAACTCTGCATATATGTTTTACAAAACCTGGGATGAATACTATGGACAAACACAATCCATCAATCACTGCATTTAAAAAAGAGTTGTCACCAGAACAACGTGAAGAACTTCTTAGAACATTGAAAACCCGTTTTCAGAATAACATGAACCACCATGAAGGTATTGGATGGGTTGAAGTGCAAGCAAAGCTGGAAGCCAATCCTGAAAAACTATGGTCACTCAATGAAATGGAACGAACCGGAGGTGAACCGGATATTATGGATCAAGATAAAAAGACGGGCGAATACTTTTTTATGGATTGTTCAGCGGAAAGTCCTAAAGGCCGTAGAAGTCTTTGTTACGATCGTTTGGCACTGGAGGAAAGAAAAGAACATAAACCGGAGAATTGCGTTATTGACATGGCAGCTGCCATGGGCATTGAGCTTCTAACGGAAGAACAGTATCGCCAGTTGCAGGAACTTGGAGATTTCGATACCAAAACATCGAGTTGGGTGAAAACACCCCCTGATATTAGAAAACTGGGCGGTGCAATCTTTGCTGATCGTCGCTACGACACTGTCTTTGTGTATCACAATGGTGCAGAATCTTACTATGGAGCAAGGGGGTTCCGTGGTTCGTTAAAAGTCTAAGGATACAAGAACCTAAGATCACCCTCTGAAGACTTGAAAAGAATTCATATTGACAAGAACTTCGTACTATGTTTTTCAATTATAAAGAACGAAAAAGTGGTGACCATATAATATTATAATCATCATGAAAACATCTACGAACATTGATCAATTCATTTTACCAGGGGAAGTTCAATTATTACCACTGTACCCTCCGCATTGTCCTGATCTTCTATCCACACCGACCCCCCTGATCTTTCAACCAAGGATCTGACCACCAATAGTCCCAAACCACCATGTTTTTTGCTCAGATTGTCCCTGTTGAATACCTCTTTCCTGAGTGAAACCGGTATGCCGCCTCCTCTATCTTTCACCGATATCCTGATGGAACTATCTTTTGCTATCCGACATGATACCTCCACCCTTGGATCACTCCTGATCTGATACTTGACTGCATTATGGATCACATTGAAGAATGCATATTCGATCTTCGAGTTTGCAAGGATCGAAATTCCTTGCGGGATAACAAGATCGAACTCCGGGTCCTTACCAGGAATGGAAGATATGACAGATTTGATGCAGGAATTGATCATCGGTTCCAGATCGAACTCCACGATCTCATCCGGAGCTGATCCGATCCCGGCAAGGACCTTGAGATTATTGGCCAGATTCACAGATCTCATTGCAAGAGCATCAATTCTTTCTATACAGGATCTCAACCTGATAGGATCCTCCTTTTTTTCCTTGCCCAGTTTCACGAATCCCATGATGCCCTGATGGAGATTTCCGATATCATGACAGAGAATGTCCAGGTAGAGCTCGGCTCTGTTCCTCTCCTCGATCAGCATCTTCTCGTGTTCTATTCTTTCGGTAATATCCCTTGAAACGACACAGATCAGGTCCTTGTCATTTTCCTTGATAAGGCAACAGGTAGCTTCGATATCCACAAGGGATCCGTCCTTTCTCATGTAGCGTCTGTTCTTGATCTTCAAATGACCCGTTTCCATGATCTGGCCAATGTATTCACCTACATTACCTCTGGAATGGTCCAGAAAATCAAATGCCGTTAGTTCTTTCATCTCTCCCCTTGAATAACCCAGAAGCTGCTGCATGGATCTGTTTGATTCTATTATTCTACCGGTCCTGACCTCGCATATGTATATGTTGTCCATGCTGTTTTCGACTATGGCCTTGTATCTATTCTCACTATAATTAGTCCCTTTTGATCCGATCGAAATAAGTTCACCAGGCTTCTGGATGTATATTTCCCGTTCTCGTTCGGTTTCAGGGTATCGTTCAATGAGAGTCTCCGACATGGCTGTCTGGGCAGTTAATGGTGGAAGGTCCCGTTCAACGCATCCGCTACGCTCGATTGGAACAGAGGCTTCCTTTGTGGTCCTCGGTTCCTCTTCATCACTTTTTTGAAGTATGTCACCTATCATCTTCAGTAGAGAACGGGAACCTGTCCTGAACTCTGGAGGAGGGCCTTTTCTTTCTCATATGCCTCGACATAAGAGACAACACCATCACTGTCCGTATCAGCGGTTGGGTCCCCCAGGCTTTCAGCGATGTCGAAGTTATCCGGGCAGTAATTCTGGTCGGATCCCATCGAGCAGATCACATCACGGGAGGATCCATCCAGAGCAGGTCCGCAAAGAGCGGATCTCTCTCCATTCAAAATGACGGTCATATCCGAGCAGGATACCTGGTCCAACCAGCCGTCCATGGTTGATGCACTTATCGTACCATCCTCGAACCTGAACCATGGCTGATTGTCTATCATTTGCACATGATCCATGATGTAAACGTTTACCCTTGTATTCGAATCACAGTTATTGATAAGCCACGAGAACGCGTCCTCCACATTTGATACGGTTGCGAAGTCATCTGATCCTGGCCTTCCGGTATCTGTGAGGTAGACCATGTCCTCCACCGAGCAGGAATCCAGAAGATAATCTCTGAAGGAGGATGCCTTTGTCGAGCTCATGGGTAGTGTATCCGCTGTAGCCCGAAACTATTATCAAGCTCTTTATATCATTACCCGATCCAGCATGTGCGGAATTCAGCATGGGAATTGCAAGGGATATTATCGATAGCAAGCAAAATATCGGGAGAAGATTATTTCGGGGCATCATGTATTCTATTTTGTCGTTTGAAATAAATATCTTGTGAAAAATCCGCATTTTTTCTTGCAGTCTTTAAATACAAATTTTTCATATTTAAAATTATTCGGAAAATATTAAATAATGACTATTTAAAGCTTTTCATCGAATGGTTTTTCCCACCCCTTCTCGGTAAACCTTGTATTGATCACTTTCCTCCTCTCAATTCTCTTCTCCCTGTATTGTAGGGGAAAATCCTCGCACTGCTTGAAATAGTGAAGGGCCAGGTCACGGTTTCCCTCCTCGATGCACACGAGGGCCATATTGAAATTGCATTCTGAAATCACCTTCCTGGTCATTGATAGTCTCGAAATATCTCCTTGCTGACCTGAGCATCTGTCTTGATCGTTCTGTCATGCCCCTTTTTGCATAAGGATCCGATAGGTTCACATTCGATACTGCCTCAGCCCATTGCAGTTCGTTCTTCACTGCAATGGTTCTGACCCTTTTCCAGCAATCGACCGCTTCCTCTTCATGTTCCTGCCTGAAATGGAGTACACCGAAATTGTTCAAGACCATCATCTTGAGATGAGGCATATCGACCCCCCTCAGTGTCCTTATAATTGAATTATAGAAGGTCTCAGCCTCTTCGAACCTTCCCATGTCCTGAAGGATGTCCGCCTTGCTCTTTTTCAACATAGCCTTCGATGGCAGGGTCCTCCACAGATTCCATAAAACGATCCGCAAGTTCCAGGGCCTTATCCTGGCCGTCAAGGACCTTGGAGCATTTGATCAATCCCACGATGCAGAATATCCAGTAAGCGGGATCCAGTTTTGCCCTGTCCTTCAGAAGAGTTTGGTATATGGCTCTGGCTTCCTTGTCTAATCCTCTTCTTGCTCTCATTTCTGCGGTGATGATGGCCGAAGGCACGGAATCGAACCTGGTATCATCCCCTGTCCCAGGATCCTTTTTTCCTATTATCGTCAGGTCCTCAATCAGATCATTGATGGACTGGTCTATTTTACCACGATTTCGCAGAAGTTCCTTGATTATCTCATTCTCCCTTGAATCGGGTCTCCTGGCTTTATCCAATCTTATAAGGTCCACGACATCTAGGGGTTTGGATCTGGAAACATGATATGTCACTTTAGCTATGTTGAAAGGATCGCTCATGTAGTCCAGGACATCCTCAAGGTAGCAGAGGTTGGATACAGAATGAAGATCGGGATCCAGATCGAGCTTCATGATCTGATCATGGAGTTCACGGTAGAGGTCCCTTCCCTTATCGGTTGGGATATGGCCGCATATCCCTGCCATCCGGTCCTTCTCAAGAAGTTCTTCTTTTCTCATATAGGACAATTTCTTGTTCAGTGTATCGATCCTGATGTTCAACGCCTTTGATAGATGACTCTTGTTGATCGCAGGGATCTTCTTTTTCCTTCCGCGAAGATATCCTATGCAGAAAATAATTATCTCGTTTGATCCAATTTTCATCTATCAGCCCATAATGTCCATTATTCTAAGTAGATATATTATTATCGTCCATTTGGTTTTTCAATCACATAAATTATGCATTCAATACTTACGGATTCTCGTTCCCTAATCGAGCTGTAATAAAATTCAGGGGATCTCTCCAACGGAGAGGACGGATGGACTTTCTATCACTATTTTCGTGTATTCTGATCTCATTGCCTTGGAAATTTTCCCTCTTTCGATCATTAATACGACCCATTCCACTGTTCTGGATCCAATGCTCCATATTGACGAGAACTTAGCACTTTGAATTAATATTAATGGAATAAAGTAGTGACACTTGAGCATAATCATCACATATACATATATACTACCTCCATTTAAGACTCCTTGTCAATGAAATTGACATAAGAAAGGAATTATCATGGATTTTGAATCATTCAACTTACATTCCAGTATTTTAAAGAGGGTCAAAGACCTTGGATATCGAATACCAACACCAATTCAGGAAGAGGCAATACCATACATAATGCAGGGAGAGGACCTACTTGGTCTGGCGCAAACAGGCACTGGGAAAACAGCTGCCTTTGTCTTACCGATCCTGCAACATCTCAGAACAGGGTCATTGGGAAGACTTCGTGCTTTGATCATTGCCCCAACGAGAGAATTGGCAGAACAGATAAATGACTCGATCATTGCTTTGGGAAGTCAAACAAGACTTCGAAGTATGACAATTTATGGCGGGGTCAGTGCAAATAACCAATTGAAAGGATTGAGGTCAGGTGTGGAGATCGTTGTCGCCTGTCCGGGAAGATTGCTTGACCACTTGAAAAGCGGGAATATCGACCTTTCCAAGATCGATATACTCGTCATTGATGAAGCCGATAGGATGTTCGATATGGGATTCCTTCCGGATATTCGAAGGATCATGAAATATGTTCCAAGGAAAAGGCAAACACTGCTATTTTCTGCAACAATGCCTCAAGATATTCGGCGATTGGTAAATGATTTCATGTATCAGCCGGTGACGGTCACGATCGATCATACCAGCCCCATAGATACTGTATCCCATGCTCTATATCCTGTTCAAGGACATCTGAAGACAGATATGCTTATAGATCTATTGAGCAAAACAGATACAGGGTCCGTCCTGGTATTCACTCGTACAAAGCATCGGGCAAAGCGTCTCTCTATCCATCTGGATAAGATAGGATACAAGGCTGCATCGCTGCAGGGCAATATGTCGCAGAACCAGAGACAGAATGCCCTGAATGGTTTTAGGGATGGGACCTATCAGATCCTTATCGCCACTGATATTGCAGCCCGTGGAATAGATGTCTCCTCCATCTCTCATGTTATCAACTATGATATACCGGATACACCGGATGCATACACTCATAGGATAGGGAGGACCGGGAGAGCCTTAAAAACAGGTGATGCGTTCACCATGGTAACGGATGAGGATGAACAGATAGTCCGTTCTATCGAGAGATCACTGGGTTCAAAGATCGAACGCCGCACCATTGATGATTTTGATTATAATAGAACTCCTCCAACAAGATCTGACCATTTTGGAAGATCAAGAGCATATTCAAGGGATCGAAACGGACAAAATAGGAGGAACTCGGGTACTCAAATCCAAAGGGAACCACAAACTCACCGCATAAAAAGATTTTCTGATAGACCAGGATCTCTCAGATACAGGGAGTTTTCAAGGGATCGATAAAAACGATCCAACTTAGATGTTCCTGATGATCATAAGATACGATCCCCTTCCCAGAACTACCGGAATGCTCTGTCAAGTCATCTTACCGTACTCATTAATATGAGATATCCATAATTGGAACCTGGCCGGTAAAATGAAGACCAAGCGAAATTGGGATATGATCCCGGAAGAGAGAAGAGATACAATTATTAGAGATCTCATTTTTTCTTTGAGAATGAAAGAGATGAGAGAATGGGTATGATAGCTGCTGAAAGTATATTGGATTTCTTCCTCCAAACTATAGGTCTGGAAATTTACAACCAGGGTGTTGAGGATTCTATCAACTACATGAGAATCAGGTCCCAGGAAATGGAATTGGACATGGGATCCATATTGTTGAAGAAATAACATGTTACAGGATCATCCTCATTTTCTACAATTATCCAATTAAGGTATTGTTCCAGATATCCTCCATTATTTGATCCAAGGAAAGGGCAATGATAATGAGGTGGGTATCAATTTTCGGTCGACCCCTATCTCAATTCCAGATCATCTCTTTTCCTTTGATCATTTTTTAATGCCAGGTTGAACCTGTCCGCGTTCATCACCTTGTTCCAGGCTGCTACGAAATCGTTGACGAACTTCTCCCCTGAACCATTGCAGGCATATACTTCAGCGATAGCCCTGAGCTGTGAATTCGAACCGAAGACCAGATCGACCCTTGTGCCTGTCCACTTCGATTTCCCCGTCTTCCGATCCATGCCTTCGAACAGGTCTGTTTCCTTGGATACGGGCTTCCATGCCGTATTCATATCGAGCAGATTGACGAAGAAGTCATTGGTGAGAGTCCCGGGCTTGTCGGTCAGGACACCATGAGGTGTCTGTCCGAAGTTTACATTTAGGACTCTCATTCCACCGATGAGAACGGTCATCTCCGGAGCAGTCAAGGTAAGAAGCTGCGCCTTGTCAACGAGCATCTCCTCTGCCGTAACTGCGTATCTGGCCTTCTGGTAGTTGCGGAATCCGTCCGCCTTCGGCTCGAGAACGGTAAAGGATCCCACATCTGTCTGTTCCTGAGATGCATCGGTACGTCCGGGTGAAAATGGAACCGTGACATCATGGCCTGCTTTCCTTGCTGCTTCTTCCACACCTGCACAGCCCCCCAGGACGATAAGATCTGCAAGTGAGACGCTTTTGCCGCCTTTCTGTGTTTTTGTTGAATTCCTTTTGGATCCTCTCAAGTGTCTTCAGAACGGTCCCGAGCTGAACAGGCTGGTTGACCTCCCAATCCTTCTGGGGTGCAAGTCTGATCCGTGCTCCGTTTGCACCTCCTCTCTTGTCAGAACCTCGGAATGTGGATGCCGAGGACCATGCGGTGTAAACAAGTTGGGAGATCGAGAGACCCGAGGCAAGTATCTTTTCCTTTAGTGTCGAGATGTCATTTTCATCGATCAGCTCGTGGTCAACTTCTGGAACGGGATCTTGCCAGATGAGTTCCTCCTTTGGCACCTCAGGTCCGAGATAACGGGAGCTTGGTCCCATATCGCGGTGGGTCAGCTTGAACCATGCCCTTGCAAATGCATCTGCGAACTGATCCGGATCCTCGTGGAACCGTTTTGCAATCGCGGCATATTTCGGGTCCATTCTCAGGGAGAGGTCGGCTGTTGTCATGATGGTCGTTACCTTCTTCGAAGGGTCGTGGGCGGCAGGTGCCATATGATCTTTATCCGGGTTGACCGGGACCCACTGCCATGCACCTGTGGGACTTTTTTCCAGATTCCAATCATACCCGAACAGCATGTCGAAATATCCCATGTCCCACTGAGTCGGTTTTGGTGTCCATGCACCTTCTATGCCGCTGGAGATCGTATCATCCCCTTTTCCGGACTCCATGTGTGCTCTTCCATCCCAGTCCCTGTTCCTCGATGGGAGCTCCCTCGGGTTCAGGACCTACATGGGATACATCTCCCGCACCATGGCATTTGCCGAAGGTGTGGCCACCGGCAACGAGTGCGACGGTCTCTTCGTCATTCATTGCCATACGGGCGAATGTCTCTCGTACATCCTTACCCGAAGCAACGGCATTCGGTTCTCCGTTCGGTCCTTCGGGATTCACATAGATAAGTCCCATTTGCACAGCGGCGAGAGGATTTTCCAGATCCCTGTCACCGCTGTATCGGTTATCACCGAGCCATTTGTCCTCGCTTCCCCAGTATATGTCCTCTTCGGGTTCCCAAATGTCCTCGCGTCCCCCACCGAAACCAAATGTCTTGAATCCCATGGATTCAAGGGCGCAGTTTCCCGCCAGGATCATCAGGTCGGCCCATGAGATCTTTCTTCCATATTTCTGTTTGATGGGCCATAGGAGTCTGCGTGCTTTGTCCAGATTGATATTGTCAGGCCAGCTGTTGAGGGGTGCCAGTCGTTGGTTTCCAGTTCCGGCTCCCCCTCTACCATCTCCCAATCGGTAAGTACCTGCACTGTGCCATGCCATCCTGATGAAGAGACCTCCGTAATGTCCGTAATCGGCAGGCCACCAATCCTGTGAATCAGTCATAAGAGCATACAGGTCCTCTTTGAGCGCTTTCAGATCGAGTTTTCCGAATTCCTCGGTGTAGTTGAAATCCTCCCCCATGGGATCGCTCTTTTTGGAATGCTGATGCAGGATCTTCAGGTTCAGCTGATCCGGCCACCAGTCCCGATTTGATGTACTTCCGCTCGATGCTGGACTACCTGTCCTGCCCGTTACCGGGCATTTGCTTTCTTCTTTCATGATGAAGTCCCCTTTTTTTAATAATTGTAATTCGGATCTCAATTCCGAATATTGAGGTAAATGGGTCTGCAGCTATATTTAGAATTGGAATTTTGTCCGACCGGACTTGGCTCGCAAGCCGTATGGTTGCGGGTATAACGACCGACCTTGAGTGAGGCGAGGAGAATAGAAACGATGAGTTGACAAGCAACCCGTTGAATATTGAACCACGATTCTAAGTATGTTTGTATATGTTACCATGATGATCAAAATCTACAAAGGTTACTGTCCTTGATTCCTCATCTAGACTATAGGTAAGAACAAAATTTGTATCTATTTGAACACGCTTCAAATGTTGTAGTGGTCTCTTGAGATTCTTATACCGATGAGGTTCTTGAACGATTTCTGATATCTTCTTAAAGATAAAATCATATTTTCTTTTATCCTTCTTAGCCATTTTCTGAAGTATCTTATCAAGTCCTGGCTTGATATCAATGGAATACATTCATTCATACCTCTTTCTAAGATCATCCAGACTTCCAACTTTAATATTTTTTTGTTTCTCTATCTGTTTGATCTTTTCGATATAAGAGGGTTTCAATTCGGGTTCAAGAATATCTTCTTCGTATCTTACAGCCATTACTTCGATAGCTTCAGATTTATTTCGCAACCCGTATTGGGCCTTTATTATGTTCAGAACCTTGTTAGTGTGATCGTTAATTTTAATGAATGCTTGAACCACATGATCACCTTTGATATTAACATGATATTAACATTATATTAATATGTCGTTAATATTTGTTGAAGTTATATGATCGGGGATAATATGGAGATATTTGATAACGGGTTGCTTGTCAATGTCATAACAGATGCGACTATGTAAAGTTGCAACCATAGGGAGCAATTTGGGAGAGGGAGCAAAGCTCCAGAACCGTATGGCCGCGAGTTATTCACCCTCGAAAACTTGGAGGGGTCCTTTAAGCGAAGTGAAAAGGAAGTGGACTTGGGCTATAAGTATCTCTCGAATTCTTCCATTTCCACCTTCCCCAATTTAATTATGTTCTTCAAGGTCCCTATCCTGATCTCATCATGCAGTGGTACTACTGTTCCAACCTTACCTTCAGGTGTTAGCTTTGATAATCTTACATGGCTTCCTTTCTTCCCAGATATTGAAAAGCCAAAATGATTGCATAGGACCTTGACGATATCCTTTCCACTTAGGCCCCTATGCTTTGGCGCCATTGGTCACCTCGAAGGTGGTCATTAGGGTTTTGGTCCCATGTTTCATTGGGAACTCTTCGAGGTAAAGCTCAGTTGCTTCTTTGAGATTTTGAATAGCCTCTTCTATGGTCGATCCTTGACTAGCAGTGCCAACCTCTGGGCATTCTGCCACATAGATTCCTTCTTCCTCATGTATCACTGCGGTAAGGACTGACATAATGGTACCAACAACTGTAATTACGTATCAGAGTTTAAAAGGTTTGTTGCCCAAGTCTATTTCATATAACGGCCGCGGCTATGAGATGTTGTTCCGAGTTCATTTATTTTACTGTATGAGGAACAATTTGGGTCGGAGGGAAGTGCAACCCCCGGAGCCTCAAAGCCGCGTGTTATCTTCCCCGACTGAAGGGAGAAGGCAATGAGGTCGAGGCACGAAGTGCCGAAGAATTTTGAAAACCTTCCTTAAATTCCATTGTTGCCGTTCTTTTTTCTTATTTGAAATTGAATAGTTATCAAGTTCAAATGGAAATTTATAAATTGAGAAATATTAAATACTTAAGAATACTTCTCAAGTATTATGGGAAATGTAAATATCGACCCTGAACTGAAAAAAGAGATTGAAGATCTATTAAACAAAAAAGAATATCGGATCAAATACCAGACAGTTAAGGGCTTTATTGATAATGCTTGTGCAAGAGAATTAATAGATGTAAAAAATACTAAAACAAACCATTCATAGATATGTGATTAGTAACGAATAGGTGGCTACATGGAAACAAAGCACAAAATATTATTTCGAGAAAATACTCAAATCTCAATCAGATAGATGACAACTCTATTGATTTCATAATTATTTCACCCCCATATCCTATCATTCAGATGTGGGATGAGATTTTTTCAGATCAAAACCCAAAAATCGGTGATGCTCTACAAAATAATAATGGAAATCTAGCCTTTGAATTAATGAATCAAGAATTGAGTAAAGTATGGGATGAAATTTATGAGTTTTAGACATCTGGAGGAATAGCTTGTATCAATATTGGAGATGCTACAAGAACTATTAATGGCAATTTCAAAATATATTCAAATAGTTCAAAGATTATCAATTATTGTCCTGAAATCGGTTTTTCATCACTACCAAAGATTTTATGGAGAAAAACTACCAATGCGCCAAATAAATTTATGGGTAGTGGAATGATGCCGCCTGGGGCTTATGTTGCACTAGAACATGAGTATATTTTAATATTTAGAAAAGGTGGAAAAAGAGAATTTAAAACCACAGAAGAAAAAATGAATAGACAAAATAGTAGTTTTTTTTGGGAAGAAAGGAACATCTGGTTTAGTGATATTTGGGAAGGATTGAATGGAGTATTGCAAAAACTAAAAAATGAGAAAATAAGAGATAGAAGTGCTGCTTATCCACTTGAACTTGCTTATAGATTGATAAACATGTTTGCGTTTAAAGGAGATATTGTCTTGGATCCGTTCTTCGGTTATCGAACAACTATGTTAGCGTCAATGGCTAGTGAAAGAAATAGTATAGGTGTAGAAATCGATCCAAATTTTCAACAAACTATCTTGGAAAGAGTTAATGCCATTCAGGATTATTCAAATAAAATAATTCGTGAACGAATTAAAAAACATTTAGAATTTGTAGTAAAAAGGGAAATCGAGAAAAGTTCATTAAAATATACAAATGAAAAATATGGATTTAAAGTTATATCACTAGACAGGAAATTCAGCTTTTTAATGATTTACTTAATATAGAACGCATCGATGAAAATGAATTTAAAGTGAAATACTCCAATGCAATTCAAAAGGATTTCTCAATAATGAAAAATAGATATATTAACTCTTTTAACATAAACAAAAATGAATTAATCATGGAGCAAAAAATAAATAATCATAAAACAGCAAGACTATCTGATTTTCAGAATTAAAGCAAATTTGTATAGATGTATAGATATTTGTTTGTCTTCTTATAATATATGATTTCAATGAATATTGCATCTCTTACTGTTGATTTTTTAGATAAAATAGTAATCGGTTTAATCTGAACAGGAGTTTTGCCAATAAATCCATCGATGTTCTTACTTTCTTCTTCAGGATTTGCTCTTCTCATATCTTCATTCAATTTTTCAGCAAGATCTTTTAAAATTATTTCTTGTATGACCAAACCCTCAGCGGTTTTTGTAATTACAAGGTCTTCGACCCATTCTTTAATCATGTCATCATCAATTTTCTCGACAGCTTCTCTTAAATTATCAATCATGCCACTGACCTTAACAGTTGCTTTTTCAATAGCATCTGGATGGTGTTCTTGATACCACTCTTTCCATCCTTTAAATGACTTTACGGGACATTCATGGATTAATTCTGACATTTGACCAACAACTTGAGGTCTAGTTCCCTGTGCGTTTTGGTTTGCAAGATTGATAATTTGCGTAGTATATTTAGGAAAATCCTTAGTATCTCCTATTATCCCTTTGAATTCCTCTTCTACATTTAATTTGATTTCTGTAAAACTTGATAATTCTTCGTTTTTGCTCATATGGATCATTATATAACAAGTTATTAATAAAAACTTTTAGAAGATTGATTATCATAAAGTCAATAACAATATGTCAATGTAAAAAAGCTATCAGCATCAAACATTCTTTGATTTCAAATAAGAAAAAAATTTGGGTGAAGCGTAGCGAGCCGTTTAACATCCGTTATAAGATAGTCCCAACTTGTTGGGGTTTCTTCCCCAGTTCGTCTTTCTTTTCCGTTAAACGAAGGCAACAACGTCGTGAATTTACGGCCTCCTTTTCCAAAGGCAGGGTTTCAAATTGAAGATAACAGCCGCGGGTATCCGAAGTCCGAGCGAAGTGAGACTGGGGTCGAACGAAGTGCAACGAGTGAGCCGGATACCCGGAGGTTCCGACCCGAGTGAAGTTATCCAGCAGGATAACGGAACGAGAACGCAACGTGGCCCTAGTGAGGCGAATAACGAAGGGAGAAGTTCCTAATTTCCCTGAACCACCAGGGCTTGGCGTAGTTTTCAATAACCTTTTCCGTTTCGTGAGGGGGAGTTCCGTATTTTCAAAGATTTTCATGCTTTTTTCCTTTTTCTTTTGACATTCTGGACAATAACATGAAATTTCACTTATATTTTTCATGTCATTATTTCCGTTCATGGTTAGCGTTGGAACGTTTTTTCCTATAATATTGTTTACGATCCTTCCAAAATCCGCTTTTGTAATATTATACATTATTCCTCTAGCACCATCGAATTGGCAATTAATTGCTACAGTAATTTGACCGGTGGATAATGCCTTTTCCAAATCCAATATGTTGCAGAATAAAAATACTTTCTCCATCTATTCCGAGGTAATTAAATGATTCCTGGAATATTAATCACCAGCTCCAGCAGCATCTCGAATATTTTGAATTGGATATGCTTCCATCTTCTTCCAATTGTAATTGTTATTGCTATCGTTCACAATAAATCTTAATCCATCTTCTCCCTGCGTTTCAATTATCAGGTAAACGGAAGAATTCTCTATGATGTCTCTTGCATTTCCAAGATTATTTTTAGAATATTTGAGTATATCTGCTACTTTTAAACACTCAAGAAATTGTTTTTCATTCCGAATTCCCGGAGGTTCAAAAAAAATCAAAGCTCCAGATTCTTTGAAATGTTTTGCCATCTCTATAGAACTCCTATTGATCCGGTCAAAATAAAAAACCTTTGGCGTAGGAACATCATTTATTATTTCAGATGTGCTCTTGGCCAACACTGGCAGCGCTGACGCGGAAGAAAAGAACCGCACTCAGGACATCTCATATTAAAAAAATGTGCGATTTTACCTTGCCTATTTTTCTTTATTTTTTCAATGATTATTGGTGTGCTTCCATCTTTTTTGAATGAGATAAAATCTGGGCAAACATTCCAATGTTTCAAATCCTTCCTGACAGTATCTGCAGCCGTATCATTTCTAAATCTTGCGATGGGATATGACTTCCAACCTAAAAATGACAATATTGTTAACACATTTCCACATGAACCACCTGCCATTAATTTTGGTTCATCTTTTGTCGATCCATTGAATATTAAATCAAGAGCAATTATACCTGAACCTATAATAATGGCTTATTTTTATAATTATAAATATATCTGAATTACTCATAACAATCACCTGCTAGCCAGATAGTGAATAGTTCTTCGTCCCTTGTTGAGGAATATGACGGGAGTTTATAGCCTTGCGCTTCGATGTGAGCTATGCCCGTAGCTTTAGGAAAGTCTTGAGAGGTCGAATTTGTTAGATCATACGCTGCCATTAGTGCACCTATCGATAATAGCTTGCCGGATTATGCAGATAATATTACTTTCATCCCCCTATAGAACTTAAAGTTTTATTTATATTGTATTGCATTTCGGATAATTTTTCATACTATCAAAAGGATTTTGCTCACAAATATAAATAATATTTTTGGATCTACGCTTAAAGAATTAAAAATAAATTATATATTCCAAAAGTAAGTCATCTCCTCTTCGTGGGTTCTTAGAAGGAAATGGAAGAATAGGACATATCTCTTCGGGATTAACTAATGAATTAATCCTATTCAAATGTCCTGCCCACTTTCACCCAGTATCGGTAACCATCTGCTAGGAATAGAAGAATTGGACTCTTTGTCCACCCCGCCATGAAATCCATCGATTTAATTTGTTTTCATCTTTTTTTATTTTAATGTTCATATTAAATTGGGATTTTCATTAACAAAAAGATGTATGTTAGCTTTCTTTTCTGAATCAAGGGTGTCATACAAGTGTAGGAGCTTTCAAATCAGTCAAAAATATAGGTGGCGGGGAATGGGGCTTATATCGATGATAATATCAGAATAATCTACCATTTCAGTCCCAGTGTTTGAAAAAACATCGGGGACACTTCTGGAACCAATGCGCCTTCCATCTTCAGAGAACATTTTAATAGATTTTTCGGTTATTTTTCCTCGATCATTAAATTTTTCTTGATTTGTGTGCCATTCTTCTGTATTTCTGCCCTGTTATATGTGGGAGGGATAGTCTTTTCCTTATCGAATATTAAAAGGTAGCAATCACGTTTACCTTTTCCTCCAAAATTAATACGATGTTCTATTCCAGAACACATTCTAGGATCGAAGCCTAAACCCGTGACAAATAGAATATTCCGTTCATCTGAATTGAAAAAATATCCAAAATTATTAAAATGTTGATCGACTAAAAAACCATGTTTCCAACGGAGTTTAGGGCTTATGTTACTCGACAAGTAACTCACCTCCTTTAATGACTGGCTTATCACACCACTTAATAAGTTCATCGAGTTTTTTATCGCGCCATCCCCCGTATTGTAAAGGCAACCCGAAGAATACACACAACATTCGATTGAGATAAAGAATCATCCAATTGCTTCCTTTACATTTTGCGTCAAATCTTGGCTCAATTAAATTATATGCAATGCAATCTGAGATTATCGCGGCTAACTTGTCATACCGCTTAGGTTCTTGTATCAATTTATCTCTATCTGACATCAGAATTTCCTATTCCTTTAACCCGGAGTTTGGTCCATTTGGTCGAAAAGTTTCATTTTTCGGATTACTCCTATTAAGCGAAGAATCTTTTCGCAGTAACAGAGCTTAATGGAGTTATGGCGAAATTCAGAGGTCCTCTCCGGAGGAGAGGGTGAGGTCCTCGTGATTTTTACTTTTGATTTGTGATCGCCTTTTCGTACCTTCATCTGTCTCTCTCTATTGATAATTTATATCACCCCTTCCTCTGTATTTGATCCCCGGCTATCAAAGAAATGGTGATTATATGTATGTTTTCAACGGATGTGAAATTTCTCATGATGAATTGTTCAAGATCATGGATGATGAGATGGTCCTACGGGGATTTTCAAGGGCAACCAGAGAGGCATATTCCGGTAATGTTCAGAGGTTTATAAGGTCCGGTCTTTCTTCGAAGGAATATCTGATCAGGAATTCCCCGAAGTGGTGAGCTCAACTGTCAGGTCCGTTTACTTCTCACTATCATTCCTTTACAGGATGGTGTTGAAGAGGGAATTCGAAGAGGACCTCCCTCTGGTCAAGAGAAAGAGAAAATTGCCTGTTGTTTTGAACAGGGACGAGGTCCGAAAGATGATTGATGGAACCATGAATCTGAAACACAGGACCCTGATCATGGCCATGTATTACGGGGACTGAGATTGAACGAGGCCAGGACCCTGAAATGGGGAGATATCGATTTTGAACGGAAATTGATCCATCTGAAGGTAACAAAGGGAGGAAATGAGAGGATAGTATT
>CAWEDU010000010.1:0-110634 GCA_963807965.1 uncultured Thermoplasmatales archaeon | reverse complement strand
GGGAGCCGTTATCGCTACGGCCTATAACTCACCTCTCCTGTTCACAGGAAAAGGTGGGCTTAACGGACATGTTGCTGAGGCGATCAATACACTTGGTGTAGACAAGGTCACAGTTGTGGACATTGACGGACATGCAGATAAGGACCTTTACAAGGATATCAGGGACTTAAGGGGAATAATGCAGAGATTGTTCGGGAACGGAATATCCGTTACCAAGATTGAGGACCTTGAAGGACTTTACGATTCGGTGAAGAAGAATACCATGGTCGATGGTGTGCAGAACCGGGACATTGTATTTACAACAATAAATCCCTGGTCTTCATGGGAGGTCATCGAGGGAAGGGATACAACAAACAATCCAGGTCCGGAAATTCCCGGAGCTCTCTTCGTAGGCCCAGCAGCCCTTGCTGCCTCCATCCATGGGGCACCTGTCTTCGTAACAGATGTCCACTCCGAACTTTCATGTGCCCAGGCATGGCATAATGAATTCTGGAAGTACGCATACCATCACAACAGAGCTCCGCCTTCCGTAGCTTGTATGGTCCTCACTGCCAAAGAGGTCTATAATAAGATAATTGACAGATACGGGTTCGATATCAAGACACCCGTGGATGATGAAGGAAAATGCAAGGAATCCATCATTACCGTGGCAGACCAGTTCGACATTGGTTCCTCATGGGACCGTGGATTTGTAGGTGGAGCTGACACTGGCCGGATAATGGGAACTCCTGTGGATACTTCGGTCTGGATATCAAGGTCCCTTCTGTATCCGAAACTCATCTTCGCCAATCCGGCCGTGGACCCCTCACTCGATGAATATGATGGAATGAGGATACAGGGATCCGAATCCACAAGGACCGCGGGGGCCCTCACTATCACAAAAGATGAGAGGGAAGAAAAGGTTGATTTTCCGGTAGTCCAGTCCTGGGTCTCCTATCAATACAAGTTCAACGAGCAGGCCAGCGAATATTGGGGCTGCGCCTACACAACAAGGACAGGCATCACCCCATATTTCGATTCGTCCTCTGATGTGGATCCCGATGGGATCGACCTCAACGGTAACTACCCCGATCTGGACACCTCCGAGATCATTCCGCATTATCTTGAGCAATGTGGGTATGGAAATGTTTATTCGACAACGTTCGAAAAGACCACCGAGAACCTGAACCGGGGCAGTATAATGTGGCTGGAGGTCATGCATGGAGGCCACACCAACTCCGGAGTAGTAGGTTGGTGGGATGAGAGAGGAGCCACTGAGGCAAATCCATGGAGAGGTTATGAGGAAGCTGGTGTCCCACTTGCAGGGACGAATATGCTCAGATTAAGGGGTTCAACCGAGGATCCAGACGTGGTAACGATGTCCAAGCATGTTGGTCTAGACATTGTCCCAGGAACAGGATCGGGTCCTGGCGGGATCATCCCCGAAAGACATGATGGGGTCATTATTGCCATCTCTCAGCAGGGTCAAACTGAATACAGCGAGGATGGTCTGGTTATGGACGAAGCCCTTGAGAACCTCCATTCTATGGGTTTCTCTGCAGGATCCTGTCTGATCGCGAATACATATCTCCACCTGATGCTTGTAAGACATGGATCGATATTCCAGGTGATAGATCCATGGCTGACCTCATGGTATTCTGCTTTCGCAATGAATATGTTCGTAAGGGACATCTATTACGGAAGGACCATCGGTGATGCATATGAGAGGGGCATTTCCCATGTTGGGATCGAATATATGATAGACGGATGGTGGTGGGATATCTTCGAGAACCTGGTCTACTATGGCGACCCTGACCTCCGTATATACTCGCCAAAGAATGATTGGTCCCAACCAGAACATCTGGAAAAGGGAGCCGTTATCGATGGCCACTCACCCTATGGCGCCGGAAGCCACCCCAATGCTATCGGCAGCGGACTTATTATGGGACATAGCGGCTCTTCTGACCGTAATAGGCCTCCTGTCAGTTGGTGCTTATGTGGCCTTTAAGTATAGGAAAGGGGAGACAATACCACTCCTGAACAAGTTCCTCAACAAGAAACAAGCATGAAAGGACCCTTCATCTTGATCGGGGCCGACCTTTGATGACTTCATCATGAATGAAAATAGTCGGTCGAGACTCGTTTCAACAGGATCGAGAAGATTACATATATGTATGGAAAGATCGTATTCCAGGGTTGGAAGTACCTCCACCTGATGAGTGTGACCTAAATGATAGTGACCAATCTGGACCATGTTCCCGGAAGGATAATAAAAGATGTAATGGGAATGGTCTCGGGTTACGCTTCGGGCCCCTCAGATGGGAAGGGAGATTCTGAGTTCAAACGGATTTATACAACCGCCGAGATGAAACTCCTTGAAAGTGGTAATGAACTCGGTGCCGATGCTGTAATGGGAGTAGTTGCCAGTATCAACAGAGCTACCAGCGGCGATCTGGATATACTATTGATAGGTACTGCGGTCTCACTTGACCCTGTGATAGAGGAGGGGATGTCGATCATATTGGACGGCAAGGAATCAGAATGGTCCATTCCCCCAGCAAGCCCTTCGGACGAGGTCGCCATGATGATAAGGGACCGGGAGAGATCTGACCGCACCAAGGAAAAACAGAGGAAAGATATCTACGACCTTGCTGATGATATTGGGATCTCCTATGACAGGGCAAAGCTTCTCATGGACAATGGTTACAAGGACTTAGAGGATATTTCTGAAGCATCATCTCGGGACCTCGCCTCTATCGAGGGCATCAATCCGACACAGGCAAGGATCCTAAAGAAGAGAGCGAGGGAGATATTAGACACTGAAAGGGGGTTATGAATGGAGATTATCCAGACGGTTTTCACCGGAAAGGTGGTGATCGTTTCGCTTGTTCTCCTTGCAGGTTCTATTATGGATATCCGGACAAGGAGGATATCGGACAAGACCTGGATGGTCCTCCTTGCCGCATGCATGCCCCTTTTAGCCTGGGAGATGTGGCTGAAGGGAGCTGACTCCTCTCCTATTACCCTTCTCTCGTTACTTCTACCCATGGGAGGGATGCTTTTCGTTCTCTTCGGATATCCTGAAGTAAAAAAAGCAATGAAGGGGAGCTGGGTCGATCTCTCCTTCCTGATCATTTACATTATTTGTCTGGCAGGTCCGGTGACGGCCTTCCTTCTTGGAGACAGAACCCTCTTCATACCGATAGGTGTGGCCTTCATCTTCATGCTCATTTACATTGCCCTCTACCATATACCCATCGGTGGTACGAGGATAATCCACGGTGGGGCGGATGCAAAGTGCCTGATGGCACTGGCCGCTGTGTTCCCATGGTATGTGGAGGGGCTCTACTACTCCAGAGGGACATTCTATGGGATCTTGGCAGATTTCCCGTCATTTCAGTATGTGTTTCCAATCCATCTTTCCGTCCTTTTCAATGGAGCAGTGATCAGCGTTGTAGTCCTCTTCCTGTTCCTCCCCGTATATAACATCATCAAAGGAGACTTTTCGTTCCCGAGACTGTTCACCTCATACAGGACCGATGTGGATGGGATCACTAAGAAGCATGTATGGGTGATCCTCGAGCATAGGAAGAAAAAGAAGGTGGACCCTACAGAAAGGCTCGAAAGGACCTTAAAGAAGAGAGGGATGGAAAAGGTCTGGGTGACCCCAAAGATACCCTTTATCCTCTATTTGTTCCTTGGATTCATCATACAGATGTGGATTGGAAATATCGTTGCTGTATTGTTCCTCCAGTTCTAATAGGATGAGGGGAACATTAATGGATCAGATCACTCCGGTCTTGTGAAGGGCTTCATGGTAGTCCTTTGGTGAGAAATAACCCAGGAATACACCATTTTCGTCCTTTACAACCACTGCATAAGGGGCGTATTTTGATATTTTTAACAGGACCTCGGATATCGGATCGTTGACACCGATCTCCATGATATTGGTGTTCATGATATCCCCTCCAGTGGCTGAAAGGAGGTCTACCTCTTTCACTATTGCCACCAGGAACTCCCTCGCAGTAACGGCTCCTATTGGTACCTTGCTCTCGTTGAGAAGGAAAATTGCACCCCTTGGCACTTCCATGAGCTTCTTTGCAAGGTCCTTGCAGGACATCTCTTTTTCAACGGAGATGAACTCATCGGTTATTGTGAAGTCCTTGATGGACATCTTCTCCATACCCTCGACGTTCATATTCCCTTTCTCTTCAATATCCATCGAAACTCCCTCTGAGTTGGATAAGCATCATTTGATATAAAGATTTGAGCAATGACATTCATATGCACGGTGTAAATCCCCAGCACTATATGGGGTAATGTCGAGCACCAAAAACTAAATAGAAAGGATATCCTTCCCGGATTTCGCCAGGCTTGGTCGGGGAGTTAGGCCCTCCCTCTTGTGAAAACATGCTGCAGTACGGTCTACAGCGGGATGACAGGCTGGGGCGGCGCAACCAGTACACCATCGGTCCGAGGAGCGACGATGAAGTAACGTCCTACGGGGTTGGAAGTGGCATCAGGAATGGTCGGAGGGCCGTTCCGTTACCTTGACTACGGGAACCGGGTCAGGTCCGGAAGGGAGCAGCCTAACCGTAGATTCCCAACGCTCGTTGGGAGCCGGGACGGAGGAGCACCGAGGAGCTACCGGTGACGGACTAGGGCGTCCACTCAGCTGGCCTGGCACACCTTTTGTTATTATAATTGAACTTGACGTCCAATGGAGAGGATTTTATCATTTGCCTCCTTTATGTGAAAGGTGGTGATTTCAGAATTGAAGGCGAGACCGCTTGTAGTTTTCGACATGGATGGTGTCCTTGTTGAGGAGAGGAGCTCCTGGAGATCGGTCCATGACCATGTGGGCACCCAGAATGAGGATTCCTTCCAGGCCTATATGAACCGCGAGATAGAAGATCTGGAATTCATGAAAAGGGATATTGGGAGGTGGATGGAAAAATCTCCTGAAATTGACAGGGACTTGATCAAGAGAATACTACTGGATTCCAGGAGGATGAAAGGATTTCCTGATATAGCAATGGAATTAAGATGAGATGGGTGTCGAGACATTGATCTTGAGCGGGGGGATCGACATCCTTGCTGATCATCTTGCTGAGGAAGGTATGATCTCCCATTCAATTGCAAACGGAATAGAATTCGACGAGGAAGGAAAACCCACTGGAAACGGTATTTTGAAGGTGCCATTGAGAGATAAGGGATCAGTTTTGCGTCATTATATTGATGAGATGGGTCCCTTCTCTCTTATATTGACCGTGGGGGATTCTATTGTTGATATCACCATGTTCGAGATCTCAGACGTTTCCATTGCTTTCAGACCCGAAGGAGAAGAGGTGGAACATAAAGCGACAGATATCGTGAAGTTGGGAAACCTCATGCTTGTGAGAGATATTATCATCCGTCACATCAGTGAGGGCCACAATAACCTTTTATGATTGAGTCGTGATATCCCTCAAAGTCCTAAAAGGGTCCCTTGGAGAGACCGGTGAGGATCATGGTATCAAACAAGGAAGAACCCAGCAACGAGATAATAAGGTCAATCCTCGAAATGTTGGATGAGAAGTTCACCGATGAAAAATCGGTAACGGTTCAAAGGATATTCGACAAGTTCGCCACAAGGTTGGTCAAAGGTAGGGACATCACCCTTTACCTTTACAACATTGGTGTCCTTGTTCCCAGAAGGGATAATGAGACCCCGAAAGATGCCAACCTCTGGAAGATCAACATGGAGAGGGTTCGGGATTTCCTGGAGAACGATGGCGCTTTGCTCGATTACAGATGTCCACTTTGCGGTTCACAGACGATTTCCAAGAACTATAATTCATACAGGTGCACCAAATGCCTGTTCAAGGGAGACCTTCCCGAAAAACCGTTTCCAAGGATTAAGAAGTAGTGAACAGGTCCATTCAGTCCTTAACCTTTTCAAATCCATAGTACCTGACTTTGAACCTGTTCCAAAAATCCTCTGGATTGGGGTCGTCAACCCCGATCCCAAAAGGATGTTTGGACTTCTCCTCTATGGCCCAAACCTTCTCGGTTTCACCCTTGTCCATCCATACTCCTTTGCATTCGGGACATTGGTCCACATAGACCCCAAAGACCTCATGAGTGGTCATCAACTCACGACAATCAGGACAGAGCATTCCTTCTCCCTTCAATTCCCCAGTGATCTCTATCAGGAGTTCAAGGGTGCCCTCATCATCGATAAGATCATCAAGTTCGTTCCGATCGAACCAGACACCACCACAGCCCCAGCAGTGATCCAGGCGGATCCCTCCGCTCTCGATCATATACAATCTGGAACCGCACCTGGGGCATTCCTTTCTGCTCCTAACACCATGCGGTATGAAGTCGTCGATCATGGGACCACTATTGCCCATTGAGCCTGGGATTACATATATCTTTGGTCATAGTTTCCTGATTATCATATCGCAGGGGAGATCGTGAAAAGACCGTCCCTGTGATCCAGGGCGAACATGGAAGTGTTATGGTCCATGCCCCTCATCTTGATGCATCTTATCCTTCTCTGAAGGTCCACCTCTCCAACAGGACTCAGTGTCAACTGGAAAACACCGTCAGAGAGGAACTCCTCCTCCCCATACTCCATATCCAAACTCTTCTTCTCTGATATCAGGATGGTCGTCGTCCCAAGACCCCTCATCCATTCGAAGAGCTCGAAGAGGAACTTTCTCCTGTTCAATTCACCTGAAAGTATCTCAAGCACCGGAAGGGAATCTATCACCAGTAGCTCTGCATTCCTTTTCTCCACCAGGTATTGGACATAGGACCTCAACGCTTCCATCCAATCATTGTCAGTTGAGAACTTGTCCATGGCAGCCCTTATCCTGCCTACATCGGAAACTATGATGTGGTCCTTTGCCTTCCCTTCATGGGGACGCCCCATTCTTTCCTGCTGGGAAACGAGACTGTTCATTGATTGTTCAAGGAGGAGGAATATCCCCATGGAGCTCTTCTCGTTAGCCGCCTTGTATAGAAGCGAATAGGCCATGGAGGATTTGTATGTACCAGGGGTTCCTGTTAAAAGGACGATCGAACCCTTCGGTACACCTCCTCCGATCTCTTCGTCCAGCCCCTTCACTGATGTGGAGATTAGCTCCATTGTTCCCCTCCTAAGTACTATTTGACCTTCCTTGAACGAATTGCATATCCGCCCAGCATCACCAATGAAATTAGAGCCAATAGTAACGAGATGGACCCGATCATCAGGAAAAGGTCGCTTCCATTTTCTTTTTCAGAACCCTTATCAGAGGAGATCGTTTCCTTCACATCTCCACCATCATCCGGCATCATCATGGATTTGTCAGTATCCTTTTCCTCTTCCAGATCTTGATCTCTTTCAAAAGCAGTGTTCCGGTCCGGTATATCTGGGGTCTCATCGATTTTTCTGTCGTCTGAATCGTCATAGACAGGGTCCCTTGGTAACATCGGGTCCATTCCAGGATGATTGCTGAAAGGAGGCATCTGGCTTGCCATCTCAAGGACCTTGAACAGTATCTCTGTCATCTGGTCCGCGGGCAGATCCATATCGAAGACCACAGATTCCGGATTGCCATCGCTGTTGGTATCCAGCATCTCAATGGTCAGGTCCGGCCTGTCATCTCCGTTCACATCAGCTGTGATGATCAACTTCTCCGGATTGCCATCACTGTTCCTATCGGTATATTCCATGTGGACCTGTATCCCCTTAGGTTCGGACACCATTTTCAGAACGATCTTCATTTCCAGAACAGGATCCTCCTTCGTGAGTTTGAATCCCTTGATGAATGGTTCGAAACCTTCATGGATGGCTTTCAAATGATATGCACCGAGTGGTAGTTCCATTTTGAATGATCCTCTCTCATCGGATTCTACCCAGATCTCCTTTTCAGCTTTATCGGTTGAAGCGGTCTTCACCTCCAGATGCGAGATAAGGATCTTTGTATGTGGAAGTGGTTCACCCTTGGGACCCATGGTCCTTCCGGCGATCGCTCCACTTCTAATTTCATCCTTCACAAAGACCATCTTGATGGCCAACCTTACAGGTTCCCCTCTGGGAACTGTGATCTCGCCTCTTACAGGCTCAAATCCTTTCGCCTCTGCATACCAGAAATAATTTCCAGGGGTCAGAAATGCTTCGAACTGGCCTTCTTCGTCCGACCTGACCGATATCCCTTCAACATTTTCCATTTGGAAGGTGACCACACCAAGGATCCCCTCATCTTTCTCTGATATCAACTTTCCAAAGAGGTTTGATTCTGGAAGATCCTCAATCTTCTTCAAAGAGAATTCCACTTTGATCGGTTCTTTCTCAGAGACCTTCAATGATTCCCTTAACGAACTGTATCCTTCGGCCTCGATCAGAAGGAATACCTCTCCCGATGGGACAGATGCCTTGAAAGATCCTTCCCTATCGGTCTTCAATTCGTACTTGAAGCTGTCCTCCAGACCTCCATGCAAAACAATAAAGGCCATGATGGGTGCCGAGGTTTCAGCATCGATCACCTTTCCAAAAAGGTTGAATTCCAGATCCGAAGCCTGGAGTTTTTCCTGAGCATTTATGCCATTCACGAGGACCGTAGAAAGCAAAAGGACCCCCAAAACGGCAGATAATAGGAGAGATGTCTTCATTTGAACACCTAGCCTGAACATTCCTGGAGCATATATTAATAGCTGACCCTTATAATAATCCAAGATATACCATGAGGTGAATATATGGTTAGGGAAGGAGATAATGCACCAGAGATCCTATTAAAAGACCAGAATGGAACCCTTGTCAAGACGACCGATCTAACAGGAAAGGAGTGGCTTGTGATCTACTTCTACCCAAAGGATGAAACTCCGGGATGCACCGCTCAAGCATGTACATTCAGGGACCAATACGAGGACCTTACAGATGCAGGGGCAACTGTTGTCGGGATCAGCTCCGATGATGTGGAATCACACAAGGATTTCTCCAGGCATCACGATCTACCCTTCATACTTCTTAGCGATACGGAAGGTGATGCAAGGAAAGCATTCGGGGTGCCAAGGTCAATGGGAGTGCTTCCTGGAAGGGTCACTTACGTTATCGATAAGAAGGGGATTGTCAGAATGATATTCAATTCACAGTTGAGGACAGCTGAACATGTTGATAGGGTCCTTTCTTTCATCCGAAAAGACAGCTAGAATATTTTGAACTGAAAGCGCAAGATATATGAAAGTCCTCAAATATGGGGGAATGTCCATGATCGCCCAAGAGGCGGTCCGATCCCACATCCCATCCCACTCTTTGTTCCTACTCGGATGGGGAGAAAGACCGTGACCCAGTCTGGACGGCAAGTGATTAACATGGATAGAAAGAAAGTAATAATAATGGGAGCCGCCGGAAGGGACTTCCATAATTTCAACCTCTATTTCCGCAACAATGAGGAATTTGAGGTTGTAACCTTCACGGCGACACAGATACCAGGGATCGATGACAAGATGTACCCCCCTCAACTATCGGGAGAGCTCTATCCGAAGGGCATTCCGATAAAGCCCGAGGAGGACCTCAAAATCCTCGTAGAGGAATACGATGTGGACATATGCGTACTGGCATATTCCGATCTGGCATACCCGGTGGTAATGAGAAAAGCTGCTCTGGTCAACTCTACAGGGGCGGATTTCATGCTCCTTGGTCCAAAGAAGACCATGGTGAAGAGCTCGAAACCTGTGATCGCGGTCTGCGCATCAAGGACCGGTTGCGGGAAATCTCAGACCACCAGATATATTGTGGAACTCCTGAGAGATATGGGGAAGCAATGTGTTGCCATAAGACATCCCATGCCTTACGGAGACCTCGCAAAGCAAGAGGTCCAGAGGTTCGCAACCTATGAGGACCTCGACAGACATGATTGCACCATCGAAGAGAGAGAAGAATATGAACCTCATATCGATAGGGGTTCCATCGTCTACGCAGGTGTAGATTACGAGAAGATCCTTAGACAGGCTGAGAAGGAGGCAGATGTCATCTTATGGGATGGTGGCAACAACGACATGTCCTTCATAGAACCGGATCTCTTCATCACCGTTGTGGACCCGTTGAGACCTGGAGATGAGATCTCTTATTATCCGGGTGAAACAAATGTTCTGATGTCGGATGTTGTGATCATCAACAAGATCGATTCCGCATATCCGGAGGATGTCGAAACGGTTAGGGACAATGTAAGGTCAATCAATCCTGATGTATTGATAATCGACGCAGCATCTCCCCTTTCAGTGGATGATCCCGGTGCGATCAGAGGGAAGAAGGTCCTGGTGGTTGAGGACGGACCCACGGTCACCCATGGTGGAATGGGATATGGAGCGGGTTATGTGGCCGCAGTGAAGTTCGGAGCCGGTGAGATCGTGGATCCCCATCCCTATGCAAAGGGATCTATAGTTGGTACATTCGACAAATATGACCACCTTGAGGACATCCTTCCCGCAATGGGATACGGTGACGAACAGGTCAAGGACCTTGAGGAGACCATCAACTCCACACCATGTGATGTTGTGGTAACGGGCACCCCCATAGACATCTCCCGTGTGTTGAAGGTAAATAAACCCATCTTCAGGGTAAGGTACGATCTTCAGGTCATAGGAAAACCGGACCTCAAGTCGGTCGTAGAGGGATTCCTTAAGAAGTGATAAGGAACATAACGAGTGGGGGGTCCTTCGAGGGCCCTCCTCTTCTAATTTTCTTACATTATCCAGAAGATCAAATGCCTTTTCTCTCAACGGTTCTTCCATGGAGATCGAAATGATTTTTACTGAAGCGATCTTTGAAGCGTAAGATCAGAGTGGAAAGGAAGGGAGCAATTTGTCGATGCTCTGCTTCACCATACATCTTTGACCGATATCATCCGAATTTCCGGTTAATCATTACAAGTCCTCAAGATATACCGATATTATCTCCTGAAATGAAAATAACCGTATGGAATTATATATGAGAATGTCTTAAGACCCCCGACTCCATGTTGGGGCAAGAGTTTGAGATCCTTCCCTGGAAGGAGGTGCTGAACATGAATATTTACGTAGGGAATCTCTCATACAATATGGGAGAGACAGACTTGAAGGAGACTTTCGAAGAATACGGAGTTGTTGAATCCGCCAAGATCATCATAGACAGGACAACCGACAGGTCCAAAGGATTTGGATTCGTTGAGATGCCTGATGATGAAGAGGCGAAGAAGGCCATATCCGAACTCAACGGGAAGGAGGTCCTCGGAAGACCGCTCAAGGTCAACGAGGCAAAACCCCGTGAGGAAAGCAGAAGGTCCTTTTACTGATAAATGATCTTTGAAAGGGGAACAGTGTTCCACTGTCAATATTTCTGTGCTTGTATTTCGGTGTAATTTGATTTCGACCGGGTTTCGTGGTGAAGGGATCATTCCTTCACCACTTTGTATTGTTCTGAACCATTCATCATTATCCAAAGATCCTGATGGAAATTTCTCTGTGCTTAATCGGAGGTATTTTCGGTTCCTGTGAGAGACTCTCTTAATTCCATCAAATCGATGAACCTTACCCTTGTTCCGTTGATATGGATTTCTCCTCCTTCTCCGTCGAACGTCACTACATACGCTTTGGAGGGGGATGTACAATTTTATATAGGACCTCAGACCGGATTCCACTTTATGATTTGGTGCTTTCAATTTTACTTCTATGGGGATCATTTCATTTCCGATAGGAATAATGAAATCCACTTCCAAACCTGTCTTCTTTCTCCAGTACTTCGGTTCGTATCCCAGTTTGAGCAGTTCGGTGAAAACAAGGTTCTCAAATGAAGTACCGTCCACCTTCATACCAATATTTCCGGAGATGATGTTTCTCATCCCGTTGTCCAGAAAATAGATCTTCGGCTGTTTGACAAGTTCCTTGTTCGGATTGGTAAAATAGGGTCTAACAGACCTTATAAGATAGCTTTTCTCCATTGCGAGAATGTAGAATCTGAGGGTCTTGAATGATATCGACAGGTTCCTTGAAATATTGTCCATGTTTACCATGCCAGTAAACATGTTCGACAAGTACCTGATTGTCCTCTGAAGAGCATCGATATCATCTATGTTGAACACCTTTGCAATATCTTTCAGGACAATTGTCTCGTAGAGGTTTCTCAACTGTATCTCTTTCAGCTCGGGATCCTTGGTCAGCACAATATCTGGATAGCATCCGAAAGCAACCATGTCCCGAACTGACCTGAGGACCTGTTTTCTATCTGATGGAAGTTGCTTATTCGCCCTCATGAATTCACTCAATGAAAAGGGATAGATCCTCAAGATCGAAACCCTTCCAACAAGGTAGGAGAGTACCTGTTTTCCGAGAAGGAGTTCGGAGGAAGAAGTGATCCAGACCCTGTTTCCCGTATCGTTCAAATATTTCAGGTTGATACCGGCGTCCTTGCAGTTTTGAACCTCGTCGAGTATAGTAACATCGTTTCCCTCCAGATAATGGGACTGAAACGCCTTGACATCCTCCTCGAAAAGGGACCTTATGTCCGGGTCGTCGAAGAGGAGGTAGTTCACGGATTCGGAGATCCTTTTCTTGAGGAAAGTGGTCTTCCCGGACTGCCTCGGACCTACCAGTGCGATGGCCTTGTCCATTAAGGTCATCTTCTGGAAAATGCCCTCGAGATCTCTCTCGACATACATGGAGGTTCATCGCAGATATGATTATATATAAGTTACTAAACTTGGAGCTGACTCCAGGAATAGTAAGACTATTTATGGAATGCTCTCCAATTTTGGTAAGTATTTTATAGTGGAAATTAATAGATAAATTAAATTAATCATTTCATCTTATGTATATATTCGTGAGATGAGATGGGTGAGATCAATGGAAAAAACTAATCCAAAGAGATATTTAGCTCATAATTTTAGTATTAAAAAAATGGTAATATTGACCTTTTTTTCTATGATTTTGCTTAATATTCATCTGTTTTCTTATGATTCATTTTTTGCAGATGGAAATATTATTATAAAAACAAATAGTAGCAATTCAATTTTTATTGATGGAGACAATGCTTTTAATTCCACAAACGGAGTTGTTTCCGGAAATGGAACTGAGTTAAATCCTTATATAATTATGAATTTAAATTCAACTTCATATGACAATTATATTCTTAAAATTTTCAATACAACAAAATATTTCATAATCCAGAATTGTACATTCGATGCTGATTTCTTGTATCAGCAAGAGTTTATATTATTTAATAATGTAAGTAATGGTAAATTAATAAATAATAATATTTATCAATTCCGAGGAGAACCTATGAAATTTATAAAATGTAATAATATGTCTATATTAAATAACTCAATTAACTACTGTGATACAACCATAGAGTTATCTGAAAATATTGAAATTGAATTAAATTATTTTACATCAATGTTGAGTAATAATGTCTCTTTTCCTACAGATAATTATCCGTTAGACTTAGTTTGGAGAAATGGATTGAAAATAAAGAATTCAAAAAAAATTTCTGTAGGAAACAATTCAATTTATGGAGATAATACAATATTCTATGATGAATGTGATATCATTAATATATATAATAACACAATTGGAGGCTCTAAAAGCTATCCTGGAATAAAAATAATTAACTCCAATAATACACATATAGAATATAACAAAATGATTTGGGATTCTGCGATATGCTTAGAAAACAATACAAACACAACTGTCAAATATAATTTTATTAATAATTCCTTTGTTGGAATAGAATTATTTAAGGAAAAGAGTAGTTGGGTTACTGAAAATTCCATTTCAAATTGTGACCAAAATGGCATCTATATAACCTCAAGTCATGAGCTTCACATTTTAAACAATAATATTGAAAATTGTGGTTTTAATGGTATCATTACAAGTTCGGATTATTCTTTCATTCAAAATAATATCATTAAAGGATCAGAATATTACGGTATTAATGTCCCACAAAGTGGAAATTTATTAATTAACAACAATACACTTCTAGGCAATACTAATGATTTTCTGTTTAACGAAATAAATAACATTACTCTAAATAATAATAAAATGGATGCAACAGGCATTCATGTAATAGGGGATGAAGATGGACATTGGACCACCCTACATATTTCTGATAATAATACAATTAATGGAGGAAAGATAGGTTATTACTATGATGAGAAAAATATGATAATAGATCAACAACATTCACAGCTATTTCTGATTAAATGTGATAAGTGTATAGTATCAAATCAATCCATTACCAATAAGATCACAGGAATTGTTTCATATAAATCAAAAAATAGTCTTATTGATAATTGCATGGTCAAGAATTCGACAATAAATGGCATTGTCATGATTAAAACAGATAATTGTGAATTAAAAAACTGCATTGTAGAAAAAAGTGAAGAATCAAATTTTCTTTTTAAAGGAAATAGCCATTCAGATTTCAATAATTTAACTTCAAAATATTCAAATCGACATGGTTATGAATTCTTATGGGGAAATCAAAATTACTTCAATGATTCAATTTCCCATTCAAATTCTTTACACGGGATTTTTATAGCAGATGTCAATAAAGATGCTCATTATAAAAATTTAATATATGATAATGAAAGACATGGCATTTTTTTAAGAAGTACAACGGATATTGTAATAAATGATTGTGATATAAAAAATAATAAAATGAACGGAGTCAAATTCTATTTAACAGAAAATTCAAAACTATACAATTGCACTATTAGTGCAAATTATGATTCGGGAATAGAAAATAATAGAACATATGGCGGTATGATTTCTCAATCTAAAATATATAATAATGATATGTATGGTATATATTGTACAGAGAATGTAATGGGTTGGTTGATAACAAGGAATAATAACATTACAAACAATTTCATTGGAATTTATTGTTATGATACGAATAAAATGAAAATTGAAGATAACATCATTAAATATAATAATGATGACGGAATACTTTTCTACCAGGAAGTAGAAGCTATAATTTCTAATAATAACATATCCAATAATAATAATGGATTTAAAGGAAAATATTTTTATCAATTAGATTTTTTCTCCAATCGATTGGTTAATAATAAATGTGGAATTAATATAGAAAATGGAAGAGATTGCAATATGTGGAACAATTATTTTAATAACCAAGAAAATTGGAAAATGGTAACATGCGAGAAAATATATTGGAACTCTCAAGTCACAATTGGAGATAATATTATCGGAGGAGACCATATTGGAGGAAATTATTGGTCTGATTATCATGGAATAGATGAAGATGGGGATTGGATAGGAGACACAGAAATACCTTATGGTCCCGGAGACGGAGCACCTTTGATTTATGATCATGTAAAGCCTGTTCTTTCCGACAATACAAACATGGTTCCAACCACAGGTGAGAACTTCTCTATAATCGCAGAAGCTACTGATGAAAGGGCCATCTCGAGATTAGAGGTGAAATACAGGATCGGTTCTGGCAGTTTTCAGATTTCCAATATGTCAATGATCAACATGACCGGTTGGATACTGAATATTTCCATACCCGATAGAATCGATTTTCTCTATTATCAAATAATTGCTTATGATACTTCCAATAACTCAGTTCGAACAGAAGAAAATAAAATGAAAATCATAGATAATGATTGTCCAACCTTTTATTACTATTTCTCTCCAAGTGAACCTTTCACGGGTGATGATTTTTCTGTAGTTCTTACAGTAGATGATAATATTGGAGTAGAAAATGTTAGAATACTCTTTGGATATAATGAAGAAATTGAAACAAACGTATCAATGGAAAATGTGTATGAAAATAAATGGAAATACACAATAAATGTAGAAAACACCAGAGGTAATCTGTCAATTAGATTCTACATGACGGATACTTCCGGAAATACCAATTTATCGTCAGTATATGAAATGGCTATAATTGACAATGATTTCCCGACAATCGTTGATGATCTAACTCCAATTGAAGTCAATACTGGCTCCAAGATGAAATTTAACGTTAAAGCTGTTGACAATTGTCATATAGAACACATATTTTTGATATATTGGTTCAAGGAAACTGTGATAAATATCACATTATCAAAATCAAGTGATGATTGGTATTACATGATAGTTGATATCCCAGAGAATCTAGATGACGCAATATCTTATCAATTCACAGTTCATGATCATATGAGTAACGAGGTTAGTAGCGAAGTCAAGACCATTTCCGTTATTGATGACGACAAACCTTTTGTTGAAAAGGATTATACTCCAAGTACGATCGGAACTGGTGAATTACTTACTTTTAAAATTGAAGCATATGATAACATCGATATTAATTCCGCGGAAGTATTTTATAAATATGAAATTAATGAAACATTAAATGGTCGATTAATAAAAGAAAAGGACCTTTATACCTATGGATTGGATATTCCAATCGATTATATTGGCGATATTTCATATTACTTTAAGATATTAGATGTGAATGATAACATTAACTATACAAAGAAAAAATATATTGAAGTTATTGATATAATTCCTCCTAATTTTCATGAAAATGATGATGTAATAATTTATGAGGGAGAAGTCCTGTCTTTAAATATTAGTTGTGAAGATAATATTCAAATAGAAAAGATTGTAATTCAAAATGACAACAGCATAGAAAATCTAAAAATTGTGAATGAAATGATATCAGGAATTGCAAGAATTCCTGGAGAGTTACAACTATTAATAATAGCCACGGACACATCTGGAAATATAATGAATCATTTAATAAATATTACGATTCTGGGCAAGAATACCGATTCGGACAAGGACGGAATTCCAGATTTGGTTGAAGAGGAATTGGGTCTCGATCCCAATAATCCGGATGATTACAACCTTGATCTTGACAAAGACGGCATAGGGACTCTGACAGAACTGGAAATTGGAACCGAACCATTGGATAACGATACCGACGATGATCAAATGCCAGATGGATGGGAATTTGATAATCATTTAGACCCCATCATATCGTCAGCAAATACCGATACTGATGGTGATGGAATAACCGATCTGGAAGAATACCTATCAGGGTCCGACCCAAACGTGAAAAATACAAATAAAACTAACAACGCAAATATTTCCATCGTCGTCTTAATTGTCGCGATCTTAATTATAGGAATAATATCCGGGATATTCATCTATTTTAAATTTATAAAGAACAATCCAAAAGAAAATGGCAATGAGGAACAATCTGATAAAAAAGAAACTGAATTAAATTCGGTTGGTTAGAAACATGACCCTGTCCTTATCTTGTTCCAAACCTGGTATATATGAATCAGACCAATTACAACCCATGACAGAAGAGAAGAGAAAGATAGCCATGGGCATAGGCATCATTGCGGTCCTACTTTCCGCATCAGTCCTCGGTTACGTTCTTCTGAGAGGTGATGGCAGCGGGAAGGGAGGGGACGATGGCAATCATCCAGTGAGTGAATGGACAGGACCTTTTCTGGATGATGCCAACGCTACCGAGAATGGGATCTCGGACATAGTAGATGCAAACAACCAGTTCGGGATCGATGTGCTCCAGAAGCTTGCGGAGGACGATGACGGGAATATATTCATCTCTCCTTACTCGATATTCACCGCACTTTCGATGACATACGAAGGGGCTAGAGGCAACACCGCTGATGAGATGGCGGATGTACTTCATCTCCCCGACAATGAAAAGGAGAGACTGGGATCTTTTGCGAAGGTCCAGAATGACATCAACAAAGGAAGCTCTCAATACAACCTCTCGACCGCCAATGCGATATGGCCCCAGAAAGGGGGGAACTTCAAGGAATTATTCATCAACACGATCAAGCAGTATTATTACGGCAAGGTCCAGGAACTGGACTACGCCTCGGATCCGGAAGCATGCAGGGAAACCATCAACGATTGGGTGGAGAACCAGACCAATGACAGGATCAAGGACCTCATCCCACTGGGTGTTATCGATCCCACGGTCTATATGGTCCTCACCAATGCCATATACTTCAAGGGAGAATGGGTTTACGAGTTCGAGGAAGATGATACGAAAGAAAGGACCTTCTATGCACCTGATGACGATGTGCAGACCGACATGATGCATCTCAAGGTAGAAGAAGAGGACAAACTCCCCTATTTCGAGAACTCCGAACTCAAAGCTATAGAGCTCCCTTACAAGGGTGATGAGCTCTCGATGGTCCTTGATCCTTCCAACGGAAGGAACTATTGACGAACTCGTATCGGACATGGACCTGGAAATGATCGATGAGATCAATGGCGGTCTGGACCCCAAAGAAGTAAATATATACATTCCCAAATTCAAACTGGAGACCAAATACAGGCTAGTCCCGGTCATGAAGGAACTTGGAATGATCGATGCATTCAAAAATGCCGACTTCTCCGGAATGACAGAGGACGTAGATCTCTACATTTCGGACATCATCCACCAAACATTCATAGAGGTGGATGAGAAAGGGACCGAAGCTGCAGCAGCCACTGCAGTAGTGATTGTTCCAACTTCAGTATCTGGGTTTTATTTTAACGCAGACAGTCCTTTCCTCTACATGATCAAGCAGAAAGATACAGGGAACATATTGTTCATGGGAACCATGAAGGATCCCACGGCTTGAAAGTCCCCCGTTATCTTCCATCACTCGAAAGGTCCTCTCGAATATTCCTCCTCAGGTCCTTCCCCGTCATCTTCCCTTCTCTCAATCCTTGGTTTCATGAATGGTTCGGCCTTCGGGCCTTTGACTTTCAGAGCTGGGGGGGCCTGTTCATCATCTTCAGATGTCTCCTCTGTAACCTTCTCAGTTCTCATCTTCTGGCCCTTTACTACTGCATAGATGATTATGCCAATGATAATTACAGGCAGGACCAGGAAGATGCAGAGGGCAAAGAAGGCAGTGGATCCATCCGATTCTGCGGGTCCAAAACCATAGGATAGGTCATTATCGGAGGTGTCATCGTCACCACTGGTCTTATAATCGGAGGCAGTTCCCACTCCTTTCAGGTCAACGGTTCCTGATCCCCTTATGGTAAGCTTCCCATCCTCGAAGACAAGGAGCTCAATTCGGTAGGAATCGTTGTTGGGAACCGAGATGAAAAGCTCTCCCTCGGAAGTTGTCTTTCCCAAGATGTTTCCCATCGTTACCGAATCCTCATCCCTTGCAAGGTTGGAATCTGTCTCAACGGCGAAGGCCCTTATCCTTACCTCATCAATATCTCCCTTGCCTTCATTTGTAAGGAATACCAGGATCTTCAGGTCACTGTCCTCTCCTCCCAGGTCCGTTGTGGGGCTGAAATACACCTCGTCCACGATCAGGTCCGTTCCTTTCTCTGCCTCGATCTGGCTGACGAAATAAGCCAGGATAGAGGCAATTACGATCACTATAATGATTGCAATGTACCACCATTTGTTCCTGACCAACTCATCTCTCAGCTTCCCCTTCATTTCCTCCACCTCCTGTAAATCAGGACCACTACGGCCAGGACGGCTATTATCAGTCCGGGTCCGATGAATGGGATCGTAGAAACATCCTTATTCGCTTCCGAAATGGGGTCTTCATCCGTGGTCCTGTAATCCGATCCCGCATTACCTCCTGTTTTCAGGTCCACGAAACCAAGACCTTTTACTGTTATCTTGTCGTCTTTGAATACCAGCATTTCCACCCTGTATTTTCCGTTGGATGGAACCTCAAGAGTGAGGCTTGCCTCATTACTGGTCTGTCCCTTTATTTCAGTCTCTGTTGTTGATGAGTCATCCATTGCGATATTGGTATCCTTATCCACGGCAAAAGCCCGGATAAAGGACCTGCAATCCTTATCGCCGTCATTGGTGATGAACACGAACACATCCATCTTCGTCTTTCCAAGGCTCATTCCACTTTCAACGAAATATACCTCTTCGACCTCCAATCTGGCCGGGGTCGGTTCTTCCTTTATCAGATAATGATCGATAAGGGTCCAACCCAGAACAGTTGATACAAATATCAGGATCAGGATCCCGATCAGTATTATGGCCCTGGGGCCGTTCCACTCTATCTTAACCATTCGATCTCCTCCTTGGAAGGGTAAGCAGGAATTGGATACCCTACGGTATCGATCCGATACGATGAATAATACCCTTTCATGCACATACACAGTAACAGTGTATAAAAAGCAACATTGGAACAGTTCTTTTACTGATCCTCACCGGATAATATCCGGTCCCTCAGCCTCTTCTCATCGATTATCCTTCCGGACCTCACATCTTCCATGTGCTCCTCTCTGAGGAAGAGATAATCCCTCAGAAGGTCCGGATCCAGCTCTCCGAGTTCCCTCTCGATCCTCTCTCCTTCCTCCAGTGCGAATCTGCATCCGGGAGAACAAGGGACGAACCTCTCAACAAAGAATGCCCTGGAATCGGGGTGTTCGACCGTATTTATCTGCTTCAATGCTTCCAGGTCCTGATCTGTAGCGTTCATAAGGTGTCTGACAAACGAATCCACACAACATTTCGGGAAATCGAGGAATGCTCCCGTGAAATTAGCGATTGTGATCTGGCCGAGTATGAACTCCCTGTCTCCCATGGATTCGTCCATGTCTGGGATAGCCTCTGCCATCTCTGCTCTGGATGGACCGAAGAGGAATACCTTGTGGACCCTCTTTCCTGCCTTTCTGACAACCATTCCGAGGCCAATGCTCTTTGCAGCCAGATGAACCTGGAATATTTCGTTCTCATCCATGGGATGGAACAGGGAGGATGGTCGGATCCTGCATGCGACCATGTACAGGTTCTCCAGGAGCCTTGAAGGTGATAGATCATTCGCCCAGGGTCCGGAAAAGAGTCTCTTCTTTATCTTATCTTCAGAACCTATCAGGTCAAGGGGCAGGTCCGCTGACCTATGGTCCTCTCTGATACCCCATACGTCAACCATCGGTACCAGATGTATGTGATGGTTCTAGTACCTTCGCCTGTATATAGCTGGATTAAGGAATATAAGGCAGGTGAAGATCTCCAATCTTCCGAACCACATCAGGATCGATAGGATCACCTTTCCCGGAAGTGTGATGGAGGCATAGTTCGATGTAGGTCCTACCAACCCCAGACCGGGACCAACATTGCCAAGCGTTGCAGCCACCGCGGATAGGCTGGATATGGCATCAAGGCCTGTAAGTGATATCAGGAACGAACCCACAAGGAAAATGGCGATATAGGAGAATATGAACAGACCAACACCTCTGACTATCCTCTCGTTGAGGATCACATCTACTACTCTCAATGGTATCCTAGCTCTGGAATGTCCAAGTCTTTTGAGGCTTCTGCTGACGCCTTTGTATGCAATGATCAGCCTGGCAATCTTGATCCCGCCGCCGGTGGAACCTGTCATTCCTCCAATGAACATTGCGATCAGGATCAGGAACCTCGAAAAGGCCGGCCATGTGGAATAGTCCCCTGTTACAAATCCAGTTGTTGTCTGAATGGATGTGATGGTGAATACCGCATTCCTAATGGATTCCATAGGTGTGTAGATATTGTTCAGCATCAGGTCCGAAGAAACCATGAACCACAGTCCGCCCATTACAGCCAGATATACACGGAACTCCGGGTCCTTCAGATAGCTCTTCACTCCCTTGATGACGAAGTTGTAATGAAGAACGAAGTTGACCCCGCCCAAAAACATGAAGAAGGTTATCACAGCTTCGATCAAAGGGGCCATCCGATAGTCTGAAAAATATGTGATGCTTGCAGTATGTGTTCCATATCCTCCGGTGGATAAGGTGGTAAATGTATGGCATGTGGCGTCGTACAAGGACATGCCTAGGACCGTTAGTAAAAGGACCTCGGCAATGGTCAATATAAGATAGATGCTCCATAGTATCTTGGCCGTATCCTTTATCCTGTGGACCAGACGGTCGTTCTTATGACCCGGGACCTCGCCCTTCATTAACAACATCCCAGCTTTTGGTCCGCTCAGCAGCATAGAGAACAGTGCAACCATCAATACTATGACTCCCAGACCTCCAAGCCATTGGGTAAATGCTCTCCAGAATAGGATTGAATGCTCCAGGCCGTCTATCTTAGTGATAACGGATGCCCCTGTTGTGGTGAAGCCTGACATGGATTCGAAATAAGCATCTATGTAATTCGGAAGGGTGCCCATTAGAACGAATGGAAGGGCTCCGATACCTGCGATCAGAAGCCAGGAAACTGCTACCACTCCGAGAGCTTCCGAGGCCCTTAGATCCAGCTTCTTCCTGGGACTCCAGCCTCCGAATGAGATCATGAAGAGACCTAATGAGAATGAATAAAATGCAGGAAGGATAAAACTCCTGATTAGTAGGAAAAAAGGTTCCCTGGTATAGTAGTCCGACAATGAACGGAAGTGTAAAAACTATGGGATAGGCAAGAAGAAGGATACCCACACCGGACACGGTTTGTTTGAATCTCATTGGAACTAATGCCCCTTTGTAGACCGCTTTGATATGAATACCCTTTTAATATGAAAGGTGAACGGGGATCAATTCTTGTATGAATCAGGCATGAACAACACGAAAGCTGTGAAAAGTTCGAGCCTGCCCAGCCACATGAACATGCTCAGCAGGTACTTACCGGCAATGCTGACTTCGGAGAAGTTCATAGCAGGTCCCAATAGGTTGAGACCCGGACCTACACCTCCCATGGTGGTAGCAAGAGCAGAAAGACTTGAGACCATATCAAGTCCGGTGAGGGTCATCAAGAAGGTCCCAACCAGAAATATTGATAGGTAGCCGAAGACGAAAACCCCAACGGACCTTACGATCCTCTCACTGAATATGACCCCTCCAACACGAAGTGGTATCCTTGACCTGGGATGACCTATTGACCTCAATGTTCTCCTCACTGCTTTGTATACTATCATCAATCTGGCAGTTTTGATAGCTCCTGAGGTCGAACCCGTCATACCACCCATCAGCATGAGGACCACCATAATGAACTGAGAAAGCATCGGCCATTGACCAAAATCCTCGGTGGCGTATCCGGTGGTCGAAATAATAGATGTGACATTGAAAACTGAGGCCCATAATGCCTGGGCCGGAGAGTAATCTGCCCTCATGGTCCATGCCACGTTAACTCCCACAACGCACCAGAAAAACAGGAGCATGAACATATAGACTTTGAACTCAGCGTCCTTGAAATAGGTCTTAATATTGCCTTTTAGGAAGTTATAGTGGAGAACGAAATTAACAGAACCCAGTATCATGAACACCACAAGAATGATCTCGATGAGTGGGGCCGTGGGGAGGTCCTTGTAATATGCTATACTTGCAGTGTGGGTCCCGAATCCTCCTGTGGAAAGGGTTGTGAATGTATGGCAAACCGCATCGAATGCTGTCATCCCCGCCAGTGCAAGCAGCACCACTTCGATAACTGTCAGCAACCCGTATATCATCCAAAGGAGTTTTGCCGTATCCTTCAAACGGGGTACGACTCTGTCGTTCTTATGGCCGGGCACCTCACCCTTCATTAGGAGCATGCCGGCTTTCGGACCTCCAAGTAGGACCGAGAACACGGCTACCATCAATACTATGACACCCAATCCCCCAAGCCACTGGGTCAATGATCTCCAAAACAGAATGGAATGCTCCAGACCGTCGATCTCAGTGATGACGGAGGCACCAGTCGTTGAGAAACCTGACATTGACTCGAAGAAGGCATCCTCGAAAAGGGGCAGGGTCCCCATCAATATGAAGGGGAGGGAACCAATGATGGGAATGACAACCCAGATGAGGTTCACTATCACAAGGGCCTCCATGGGTCTCAGATCCTCGGTGAGCTTGTCCGCCCTCCCTGCCCAAGACGTAAGGAGGATACCCAATGAAAGGCAGAGCAGACCTGGAAGGACGTAGCTCTCCACCAGCAAAAGGATATTCTCTTTGTACAACAAACCTACAAAAAAAGGAAGGAGAAGACTGACAGGGAAGATGAGCATCACGGTACCCACACCAGATACTATCAACTTGAGTTTCATGATCAAGCTTCCCTCGTCCGAGGACCCATACAAGGAAGTGGATAGATTCTAATAAAATGTTGTCTGGAAATCATAAAGGATCGGGGATAATCAGTGGATCCTTTACTGATCACAAACGGTTGACATAGGCTTCAGCTTCGGAGATCCCTTCCCAAAAAGAGCCTTCATCCACTTTGGAGGGGTGGTTATAGATCGGACCAGTGGGTCTTTCATTGTAGAAAGGTCTGTTGCAATCAGGGCACCCTCTTGTCCTGAAAGCCTCACTGATATCGGGGAGGGCTTGTATACGGTCGATCTCGGTACCGACAATCCGTCCCTTCTGGTCAAATATGAAAGGATCGGCATTCCCCTGGCTTACTACATAATGTCTTAGAAGCTGAAGTGACCGGTATCTTCCCAAAGATGGAGGCATTCCCCTGAACGCCGTTCCCCTCATGGGAGTATAGGAGAACAGAGATGGAGAAACGCCCATGTCACAAGCCCTGATCAATGTATCCGCAACATCCCTATCAGTCTCTCCCAGACCTACTATGATGTGGGTTGAGACCTTTCCCTTTCCAAATACCTGCACCGCTACGGCCATTGCTTCCCATGTCCCTTCATATGAATGTGGGTTGCCAACATAACTTCCTTTGACCTTTTCAAAGACATCAGGGGACCCTCCATCAATAGCAATTCCCACTCTCTCCACACCAGCCTCTTTCAGCAATTCCATTCTTCTTCTTCCAATTGGACCTACTGATATGGAGATCGGTATGGGGACTGTCTTCCCCAATACCCTGACGATATGGTCCAGATCGGTCATTGCGAATGGATCGTTCAGACATTGGATGCATATCCTTTTGAATTTTAAGTCCCCTATTTCTTTCATGGTGGCTATTACCTGATCCAAGGGGAAAAGGGGCCATGTTACCCGGCTAAGAAGGTCACCCGAGGAAACTGCCCCTCTAGCTTGAGTGCAAAATGCACAGTTGTTCAAACATTCTTCCCCGAGCATCAAGTAGGCTGTTGTTGGGGGTGCTGGCATGGAGCCATTCTTCAAGCCCAGTGATATCGCTGTGCCAAGCGATACCCTGATATCAGAGAACTTAGTCTTCAATGACCGCTCATCGGGACTATGCGATGTAAATCCTTCGCTTCAATTCATTTTATTATGATTATCATAAGTTGAAAAAGGCTTGAAAGGAAATAAATAGACAATACATCGGTTGTCAACATGGGTGGTTCAACTCCCGTTTCATAAGGATGTGATCGAATGGTAACCTTCAATTGTTATGACATTCTCGGTATTCCACTAAATTCCACCTCGGATGAAATTAAGAAGTCTTATAGGAAACTGGCAACACAGTATCATCCTGACAAGGTCTCAGCACTGCCTCCGAAGCTCAGAGACGTTGCCCATGAAGAGATGAGAAGGATCAACACCGCTAAGGAGACACTTCTGGATGCGGAGAAGAGATCGAAGCATGATAAGGACCTGGTAACTCCAAAGACCACCCAGAGTACCACCTTCAAAAGCACCTGTCACCAAAAACGGAGGAAGAGCCCCTTACACATTCTCCTGTCCTCACTGTTCCTCAAGGGTATCTGCCATTCCCATAGACCGACCCTATATCCTCACTTGTCCATCATGCAGAGGACAGATGACGATACCAAAAGCACCTGACAACAATCCGGTGAATAGGACTCCTTCTCTTGACAAATTGAATGTATACAAGGAAGCTCTAAGACGTGCTTTAGTTGATGGGGTCATTACAAGAGATGAGAACCATATCCTGGATGGTCTTAGAGAGGCTCTGGGGATCTCACCGATGGAGCATCACAACATCCTTTTCGGTTTGCAGAACGGAAAGATCTAAAGATCTATCGAGGCCACCTTTTCAAGAACGGCCAGCTCAATAAATTCTTCTTCAACACTCTCCTCTATCTCAAGGACTTTTCTGATATCGGGGCCGCCCCAAACCATAGGATCATCAGGACCCAGAGGTTCAAGTCCTTCAATTCTTGGACCCTCCCACATCTCAACAACAACTTCAGGCAGAGAGGGAGATGATCGGTTATGGAAAGCATCATTTGGCATGGTCATCAAGAGCATATAAGAACCTGTTTCCCCATGAGCTGAAACCTCCAATGCCCTACGGACCTGCTTGGAACCTGTCAACCACCTTAGAACCTCAATGGATGGATCCTTTGCCCTGGCAGTGGAATTGATCCATGCCTTCGAGGCATGGTAGAACGCTGAGGCTATGTGGTTCGGACCAAGTATAAAACTGGAAGAGGTGAGGACAAAAACATGATCCTCTTCGAAGATCACTGACAAATCCCTTAACCAGAAGTTCAATTCCCCTGAGATTAGCCTGAAAGGATGGACAGATACGATCTGTCCCGGTAGGCCTGGATCACTTCTTGACCGCATTGCATATCCTCTCAGCGGTCTCCTTGTCGATACCGTCTATCATGGTGAGATCATCTATTTCGGCTTCCCTTAGCTCTTCAATGGTAAGATATCCTGATGAACTGAGCTTTTCCTGGACCTCAATTGAGATATTCCTCAGTTTGAATGGGCCATCCATTCCTGTATCATCCTCCTCCAAGGATTCTTCTTTAACCGGGATATCAGGGGATAGTTCAGGGGCAGCTTCGGGATCTTCTTTAACTTCCTCCTCGATAACTTTGGGTTCCTCAGGGGAAGGCTCTTCCTCTTTCCCAGTTCCGAAGATCTTTTCCTTCCATACCTGAAAGAATCCTTTCTTCTCCTCAGGTTGTGTAGTTTCCTCTGTAACTTCCTCGGTCTCAGAGACCTTTTCCTCATCCTCTGGAGCATTAGCTGGTTCTTCAGGTCCTTTTTCAGGTTCCTCGGAGATGGTCTTCTCCTCGGTGGAAACCTCTTCCTCAGGTGTTTCCATTGTTTCAGCTTCAGCAGGAGCGGCCACCGGTTCTTCCGAAGTTTCCATCTGTTCATCTGTTTTTTGTTCATCCGGAGCAGAGACTTTCGGTTCTTCTGAACCGTCCTCGAGCTAGATTCTCGTTTTTTTTTCCAACAAAGAGGGCTTTGATGCCCTCAATTAGCTTCTCGAAGAAACCTTTCTCCTTATCAGCGGAGGCAGTTCCTTCCCCGGATTCCTTATCCTCTTCCACGGGAAGACCGGTTGCTTCTTCGATATCGTCCTCTCTGATCCCGTACTTCTCCCTGGCCTCATTCACCTTCTCAATGATTGCAATGGACAACTTTGGCCCGATCCCCTTCAGTTCCTGAAGCTTTTCAGCTTCCAGGTCCTTGAACTTCTCAAAGGTGTTGAATCCGTTCTCCATCAATGTATCAATTACTCCATCAGAGACCCTGGGGATCGATGAAAGAACCTCCTTGAGGGTGGGTAGATGAAGGGAGTTCCTAAGATGCTCCTTCTTCTGTTTGGCTGCTTCCAAAAGGGTCCCGGCAGTCTTCACTCCCACCCCTTTGAAGCTTCGGAAATATGTTTCATCTCCGTTCACCAGAGCAGCCCAGTTATCGAGCCCTCCTTCATACATAGCCTCGGCCAGTGATGCTCTCAAGCTACCTGCGGAAGAGAGGAAACCGACCATCTCCTCCTTCTCGATCCTGTCTTTCGGGACTTCCATCGGTGGTTCTCCGGTTTCCTCTGGGTTGACCATGATTTCACCTCATCTAAAGAGGAACCCTGTAAAAGGGTTCGATGCAGTAGGATAAGAGGATACCGTATAATACCATTTTGTAAGAAGGGAATAAATGAAAAATCTCATAGGCCCTCAATAACCTTCATTGCCTTTTCAAAAGATGCAGGGTAGGATGCTACTTTCAAACGGATCTGGATCGATTCACCTTTCTTCCAAAGGACCGGATCCTGACAGAAAGCTGAATCCTTTTCCACCCGGACATGGAAGATCAGACCTTCATCCATCCTCATTTCAGGTTCTTTCAAAGCCTCACTCCAGAAGTGGAGGTCCTTCCAGAAGGAAAGGATCTTCTCTATCTCCCGTTCCCTCTTTACCCTTACAGTTACCACCGTTATCGGATTATGGTGAACACCCTGGGTTTCGGACCTCTCAATATCACCAATTTCCCGTCCCAAGAGATTGAAGATGGAGGTCATTACCTTGGCCTCATCCTCTGTTGCCTGGACGAAGGTCTCGATACTAAGTTCATGGAACTTCTTTACCACGATCAGGTAAAGGTGATATCACTTGAAAACATTGTCTGTCGGGGAACAGGAATGACCGTACCTAAAAGCCATCCAAGATACCTGTCGCTTACGACGAGGGACAGGCTGGTCGAGGGCTGGGAGAAGGGACTGGTGGCGACCCAGGGACTGATAGCCCATGGCAGGGGTGAGACGTTCGACTATCTAATAGGAGAAAGGACCACCGAGGAAGCAGAGGAAGCCATCACCGAGGCAGCGTTGATGCTTCTTTCGGCATCCCATCCTGTGATCTCCGTAAACGGAAATGTTGGTGCTCTGTCTGCTCCGGATATCAAACTTCTATCAGATGTGCTCCAATGCTCAGTGGAGGTGAACATCTTTCACAGGACCGGAGATAGGGTGGAAATGTTGGTATCCCACCTCGAAAGGCATGGGATCGACAAAGTCCTTGGAAAGGAACCGGATGCAGTCATACCGGGATTGGACCATGCTAGGTCCATGTGCTGTAGGCATGGGATCTTCGATGCTGATGTGGTCCTGGTCCCCCTCGAGGACGGTGACAGATGCCAGGCGTTACGGAACATGGGGAAGAGCGTCATTACAATAGATCTTAATCCTTTATCGAGGACCGCAAGGACCGCAAATATCACCATTGTGGACAATATCATTAGGGCCCTCCCTGTACCTTCGAAAAGGATCGAAGAGGTCCGAGGAGAAAAACCTTCAGGAGGTGGGAAACCTTTCGACAACCATGGAAATCTCCGAAAAACATTGAGGCGGATATCCGAAAGGTTCTGACCACCATCGGAAAAAATATCTATCAAAGCCCGGATACAAGAAAGACCCTTTGGGTCCTGAGGGAGTAAAATGGACAAATACAGATGCATAGCGTGTGGTTATATATACGATCCAGAAAAGGGCGATGATGACGGCGGCATTGATGCCGGAACCGCTTTCGGTGACCTTCCAGATGATTGGGTCTGTCCGGTCTGCGGTGTCGGTAAGGACATGTTCGAGAAGGTGGAGTGAGAGGCATATGGGCCGCCTGGGGGCCCATGTCAGTGTATCCGGAGGGGTGGCGAACAGTGTCCATAGGGCTTTGGACCTCGATCTGATGTCCTTTCAGATCTTCTCAAGGAATCAGAGGCAATGGACACCGCCTCCCCTACCGTCAGATGATATCAATTCTTTTAAAGTATCTCTCAATGAAACAAGTATGGGCCCGGTCCTGGTGCATTCCTCATACCTTATCAATCCCGCTTCGCCAGATGAAAAGATGAGGGATCGTTCAATATCGGCTCTTGCAGATGAACTTGGAAGGTGTATTTCCCTGGGTCTTGACAAGCTTGTTCTCCATCCTGGCGCCCATAAAGGTTCCGGCAAAGAAGAAGGGATCAAGAATATTGGAAGAACGATCAACGAAGCATATTCCAGGCTTCATGATAACCATGAGAATACCAAGAAAATTCCCAAGATCCTTCTGGAGACCACTGCAGGCCAGGGAACCGGTCTGGGTTCCACCTTCTCTGAGATCAGTGATATGATTGGGATTACATCCAGGGAAAACAGCCCAGGAGTCTGTCTGGATACATGCCACATGCATTCAGCAGGTTACGATCTTCTTACCGAAGGATCATACATGGCCGTCATGGAAGATCTTGAAGGATCCTTGGGGAGTGAGAATGTGTTAGGGATCCATCTGAATGATTCGTTGAGAGAGTTGGGATCCCATATCGATAGACATGCGAACATAGGAGAAGGGACAATGGGAATAGAGCCATTCAGACTGCTTCTGAATGATAACAGGTTCGTCAATACCCCGATGATTTTGGAGACACCTGGGGGAGAAGACGGTTACAAGAAAGATCTATCGATCCTAAGGTCGCTTGTCATTGCCAGATGACCTTAATTTGACCCATCCTTCTGAGGAGTAGGGAGAATCCTTTGTTAGGGTCAAGGACCCCGCTGGGAGAACCCATTGAGATATCGTCGTTCTCCATTTCGATCAAAACTGAATATGTCTCAAGGGTCTTTTCATCGTAAACACCCACGTGGTGATCCAGGAGACCATGTTCGGTGTCCAGATGCTTCTTTCTTCTGGACCCCGATGGGTGTCCACCAGTCCCTCTCCTATTCTTGTCAACGAACGAATCACCTGTGACCTTGTTGTACAAAGCTTCCAAATCCGCCTTGATGAAAGCTTTCAATTCCACATCGGCCAAGAGGGATACATCCTGCCATGCTTCTGCGATCAGCTGTGCATGAATGTCCATTGGGATCTCCAGCAGGTCCGCAACTATCCTCATCAGCTTCCTGAGCCTGACGTTTGCGGGATCCTCGATGGACCTCTTCATAAGGTATCTGTAATGGTCCATCAGGTCCTTCCTGGAATGAACATTCCCCGTAGCAGGGTTCTTCACCTTCCCGGTGATCTTACCATCAAATAGACGGAAGAATGAGACTTTAGGGGGATCCTCTTCTGTCATATGTTACATGTCCTTCCCATCTGGATCGTCGGGATGCATGACATCCATGGGATAAGACCTAAGGATCCAGTGAGACTATAAATCTTTCTCCGATCCCGGGTTACAAGATATATCAAATGATATGAACAGGGTTCGATTATTATACTGGACCCTCGATTCACAGTTGAACGGCCCACATGGTTTATCGGGTGATATCAGTGGAAAGGTCAATCCTTGTAACAGGTGGAGCAGGGTTCATCGGATCGAACCTTGTAGATCTCCTCATGGAGGAAGGTCATATTGTGTACGTCCTGGACGACCTTTCAACAGGGAACCTTGAAAATCTGTCCAGATGGTCCGGGGACGAAAACCTGAGGTTCATCAGGGGTGATGTCAGGAGACCCCTGGATGAATCCATTCACCCTGGGACGGTTTCGCAGGGTCCCTCTATCGGGGTAATTTTCCATCTTGCTGCCTGGGTCGATGTGACATCCTCCTTCGAGCATCCTGGAGAAAACGCCGCAGTCAATTACCTGGGTACGTTCAATGTCTTAGAATATGCCATGAAGCATGACATTGAAAGGGTGGTTTTCTCCTCCTCAGCAGCAGTTTACGGAGATACCGTGGACCTCCCGGTAACAGAGGATATGGACAAGACCCCCCTCTCACCTTACGGCCTTCACAAGCTTTCTTCAGAAATGCTATTGGAGATCTACAACAAACAATGGGAACTGAGCACTGCATCCCTCCGTTTCTTCAATGTATACGGTCCTCGGCAGGACCCGTCAAATCCGTATTCCGGAGTGATCTCGAAGTTCCTTGACCGGGCTTTAACCTCCAAACCACTCCTGATCTACGGAGATGGGGCCCAGACACGGGATTTCATTTACGTTGAAGATGTGGCAAGGGCCCTTCTCATGACAGCAAGGTCGAAAGCCGTCGGATCCATGAACCTGGGAACTGGAAAGGAAACTTCCATACTGGACCTGGCAGATGCGGTTGGAAGGATATGGGGAAAAGACCTAGAAAAGGTCCATATGCCAGCAAGGAAGGGGGAGATACTCAGGTCCTGTGCGGATGTTTCAAGGATCGAGGAAAAGGTCGGATTCAAGTCTGAGATCGATCTGAGAGAGGGCGCTAGGAAATGTGGTGAATGGTTCAAGAGGAGGAGAACTGCTGATGGCAGATAGAACCAGAAGGACAAAGGTCCATTCCGATGAAAGGATACTCCTTTTCCTTTCAGAATATTCCAATAAGAGGGAGCTCTGGGATGTTCCCAAGGAGGTCACCCAGAAGGGGATCTCTGCCAGGCTCGATATCCTGGAGAACAATGTATCACGATCACTGAAACGTCTCCAGGTCGATGATCTGGTGGAGGCGGACCTCAAACACATCAAGGGAGAGAAGAGAAGGCAAAGGGCCTATTTCCTGACACATAAAGGAGAGGAGACCGTTGTTGAGGTCAGGGACCGGGTTTCAAGGATGCCCATGACGGTAACCCTCGAAGGAGACCTCCTGCGGACATCCGTGGACACAGCTTACAAGAGAGCAAGGGAATTCGGATTGAATCTTACAATGGCAGAGGTCTATCAGGTTAAGAGGAACGGTGACGAACCCCTGATAATATCCGCCAGAGGAAGCAGTGCCGGAGAGGGGCCCAATCTCTATGGTAATTACCAGCTCCCTGATCATTTCTATGGCAGGGAGAAGGAGACGGCCGTAGTGAAGGATTTCCTCAACTCCAAGACCGGCGTACTTCTGATCTGGGGTCTAGCCGGAATGGGTAAGACGTCCCTTATCCTCCATGCCCTCACAAAGAACATTGTGAACGGCGGGTACATCTGTTGCGAACCATGGACAGATAGAATTGAGCTAATAAACGAGATCTCCAACGTGATCAGTGAGATGGGCTTACAGGAGGAAGCCGAGGAGCTGGAAGGGGATGACATCTCACCAGGCAAGCTGACAAGGACCATGAGGGAGCTGAGCGCGACCCAGAAGAACCTCGTCCTTGTGATAGACGACCTCCAGAAGACGGGGGGTGGTATCGATATCTACATCGAGGCTCTGTGCAAGGCCGCAATGGACCATCCCGGTCTCAAACTAGTTCTCCTCACAAGGGACCGACCACTATTCCTCGATCCTCGATATGAGCTCAGAGGGACCCTTGTGGCCCTCGAACTCAAGGGTCTTGATGAACCGGCCATTAAGCAGATGGTGAGGGAGCAGGAAGTGGAAGCGGATCCAGACATCCTGCTCGATATCACAAAGGGCCACCCACTTTTCATAGAACTCCTCATGACCGCCCTCGATTCCGGTCCATCCGACAGATTCCATGAATTCCTGGACCTTGAGGTCATTTCACCACTATCTCCCAGACAGAAGAAAGCGTTGGAACTCGCGTCCATGGTCGGGATCCCGTTCCACAGATCCCTCCTGAGAAAGATCAAGCTTGAAGATATTGACGTACTTAAAAGGAAAGGACTTCTCAGGGAGGACAGATACGGGCTTCTATACGTCCATGATCTAATTGCTGACCATTTAATGGATAAGATCCCCTCAGAAAGAAGGGAGGAGGACCGTGATGAGATCATAGCCTACCAGATCTCCGTTATCCTGAGGATCTGGGGGGATGGGCCACAGCTGGGAGCAACTCCTGTGTTGAAAGAGGGATTGAAGCCTACATCCGAGGTAGAGGTCCACATGGTAAGGACCTATCTCTCCATCGCCTACGAGGACAATCCCGGTCTTAGAGGGTTGTTAAGGAGATATATAGAATCTTTGACAAAGAGGCTGCTGGACCTTGGCAGACCCGAATTGGCAAGGAACCTTATTATGCTCCTTTCTGAAACATCCCTCAGAGGAAGAGGAAAGATCCTCACTGTTCCCATTATGGGACTGGAAAGGTCCCATCTTCCCGAGGAGGACAGGCTCCTTCTTATCCTCAATAGAGCTAAACTTCATGCAATGGAAGGAGAATGGCAAAAATCATCCGCCGCCCTCGATCTGATCGAGGCCTCTTTCCCTCAGGGTATTCTGAAAGGTGAGGTCAAGACAAGGTTCAATCAGCTCAGAGGACAGGTGTCCAGATCGAAGAAGAGGTTCATAGAGACCATTCACTCGCACAGGACCGCCATCAAGGAGCTGGGAGTGGAAGGTGACGTTTTGGGAGTTGCAAGGGAGAAGCTGGAACTTTCTGAGGCTCTCTACAATATGGGAGAGTTCCAGGAATCCGCACAGGAGGCTCTTGAAAGCGCTTCCTCCTTCCAAGAAAGAAGGGATCCGGAAGGCGAGGTACACGCATCCCTTCAGGCTTTCAGGTCTTACACATCAGGCGGAAGGAGGATGAGAGGTAAGAGATGCCTCGAACGTTCAAGGGAGATCGCCAGGTCCATGGGCGATCAAAGGATCCTTACAATGATAGAGCTGGAGTCCATCCTTAATCAGGAAAATCTCCCGATGGAGAACCATATTGCCAGCTTCGGAAGGCAAACTGAGCTTCTGGATCCCGAGGACACGGATATCGCTGTCAAAGGTTATCTGAGGATCGCAAAGCATCTGGAAGGAGCTCCAGGAAAGGAGAACCTGATCCTCAGGTTAAAATGTCTGTCCTCGGCCAATGACCTTTTAAGCGGTACCTCGAAGAAGGAGGGACTTAGAACGCTCATCAAGAGGATGGGACCTGACCAGCTGTCAGAAAGGGACCTCTTGGAAAGCCGTATAGACCTGCTTGAACAGACTTTGTCATTCCTGGAACCAGAGAACAGATTGAAAGAAAACCTGATGGAACTTGCAAGGGAGAAGGGATTTCCCTTTACACGTGTCAGGAACGAGGATATCAAGGGGACACTTCTCACCGGTATTTGCGATTCGGAGTGGCAGCTCTTTGAGGTGACCTTGGATGATCTTGAGAACGAGGAATACGGACCTGAGGACCTCGAGACGCTTGCTGAGGACCAGTGTCATAACCTACTCATGGCCGGAAACCATTTCCAGTTGATGGGAAAATTGGATCATGCAAGGGAGATCTACCTCAAATGCAGAGAGGTCTTGGAGATCTACGAGAAGGCTGTGGCCAAGCGCCCAGAGCATGTTACCGAATGGGACATCAGAAAGGTCAAAGAGGTAGTTCAGATCAACATGTCCCAACTGGGTTGAAAAGGTCTGAGATCAGGGAAATAACAAGGTTAAATACTTAATCGACCACTCACTTTTTCTTAGCATGAGGCAGGTCCCCTCCAGGTGCCCCTCCTGTGGTGAACCCAACATCCACCACCTCGATTACTGCGCTGTTTGTGGTATCAAATTCGATCCCGACCAGCAGGTTCCAGCCACAAAAGTGGAGAGAAAGAAGGGATTATCAAGAGATGACAAGATCCGCCTGAAAAGGGCCAAGAAGAAGAAGGAGCTCACTGAGCTTTACAAGAAGAACAAGATCACCAACGAACAGTACGTTGCCGGAATGAAGAAACTTGGATACGGCAGTAATATCGATAAAGCGATGGCATTCAAACAATATATCCGGGAACAGGTCAAGGCCTTCGAGGAGTTGAAGATAGATCCCAATGGTGTCGAAGGTGGCAGCTACTATGATCCGAACGAATCCGTAACCGATCTTCCAAGGGATGAGTTCGGAAATGTTATAATCGATTTCACTGCCAGGCCATCATCGAGGTCGGTCAGACCAACAGAAGATGTTCCGACAGTTGAATACGGGACTGGAAATGCGGGAGGGCCCGCATTTGGTGAATCCCTCTTCGGAAAGAGGAGACATGAGCCGGCTCGGGTCAAGAAGGAAGTATTGAAAGTGGACAGGATACCGGAGAGGAGAGGACCAAAAAGGATCAGGGCAAATGCGATCTGGGAAGATGAAGAAGAGGATGACTTCACATTGGACCTTGAGGATAGTACTTCGGGATGGTGGGATGATGAGGATTGGGAGCTAGAATGGACAGAGGAGGACGAGGAGGATTTCGATGAATGGGAGATCGATCTGGATGAGGAGGAGGATGAGGATTGGGGCTTGATCGATGAGGAAAGCGATCTTGAGGTATCATTTGACGAAGATGATGAGGACGAGGAGGAATTAGTATTGGAAGAGGATGAAGGTTATAAAGTGGCCTTCGATGAAGACGAGGAAGAATTCGAGTTGGTGGAGGATGAGGACGAGGAGCAATGGGTTGAACCCAGGCGAAGGACTGTTGGTAGAAGAAATCGTTGAAATAGCTGTTTCCTATACTCCCATACAGGAGGCGCTAGATTATGGATGATGAAATCGATGACCAGGAGATGACAGAAGAAGACCAGGAAAAGGCCCAGCAGGAAATGGCCAAGCTCCTGACAAACGTCAAGGACATGGCGATCTACAATCTTTCCATGATCGCCTCGCAGGCTTGGCATCACCTGGGACTTGTTCCTGTTCCTGGAACGATGAAAGCTGAGATCGACCTGGAACAGGCAAAGATGGCAATAGACCTCTACGAGGCGAACCTAAACGTTTTAGCCCCTTCTCTTGAGAAGGAAATGGGAAAGCAGTTCAAACAGGGGCTGACCGATCTTCAGTTGAATTTCGTCAACAAGAAGAAGAGCCAGGAATGATTCTATCTGAAAGGTGGTGCCCTTCCCCTCGGAGGGGGCCTTCTGCATCTTATGGATGGTTCTTCTTCTTCCACCTGGGATTCCTTTCTGACGGACCTCAGATAGAACACTATCAGCGCTATCCCGATTATGAAAACAAGGATCGCAATGGGTATAAGATAGTAGGGGACGTCCTTCTCCTTTTCTTCATATGTTACGATATAGTCCACTCTTGAAGCAAGGGAAAGGATCTCCTCCTTTGTCATGTTCACATCACGGTGAATAACGATCACAAGGTAGTAGGAGTCCTTCTCACCGATCGAGATGGAACTCTCAAAGAAGGTGGTGTTTGTCTCCGAGAAGCTGTTTATCACCACGAAAGTGGAATTGGTCGCGGGAACATCTTCTCCATTCATTATCGCATTGATATCGATGTCTTCTGTAGACTTCCATTTTTCAAACTCATCTTCACCCTTTATCAAGAAGACGGTGATGGGGTCCGGGGAAGCGGTGATGGTTGCATCTATCTCAAGACTCTCTCCACTGTCAAATATCATCTCCAATGTGATGTAGCTGTCGATGTCCACATCCTGTGACTCATCTATCGTTTTACCTGATGCAAAAGGTATCAATATCAGCATCATTACCGCTGAGAGTGAAAAAATGGAGATTGCTTTCGATCCCATGAGTGTACTATCGAGAGCTTCTATTTAAATAATTTATGGGCTAGCATGGAATTAAGGTGTTGGAGACGCCCTCATTTACCATCAATACCTTGCATTTTCAATTACTATGGAAGTCGATTCTGGGGTGGTGGAGGAACTCCGTAATCCGCAGGATCTTTCCATTTGTATTCGATTTCAAAAACCGGACTTGTGTAATTGGATCCATCCGAGTTATGGCGCAAATCTGACTGAACCTGGAAATTATACTCCGTCAGAGTACCTTTCCATATTTGCATATCCCAGTAAGATCTACCAGTGGTAATGTTGGTATAAGCAAGTTTTCTCAGTGACTAACTCCCACTTGACTTCTTGTGTTGTATTGAAATCACTGTCCGCGTCCCAGAAGTAACGAACCATGAACCTGTAGGTCCCGTATATGGATTTTCCCGCTCCCTTGTAATTCGGAAGGGTCATATTTTCTGTTGCAATATACAACTCGGGTCCACTATCCATGTTATCAATTGTCATGTACGGATATCCGCTATGTCGCACCCTGGCCTCCATGTGGATACATTTGACGGCCAAGATAACCATCTATGGTTGGTTCCATTACATGTAGGTTCAGATTGGAATTTCCCGGCTCCCATGTGAGCGTCAATATGAATGCAGACTTCGAGGAATGACATTCGATTGTTTCCTTGAGATATCCGGACCAGTTGTCAAAAGTATTCTCGTCAGTAGCAAGTATAACCAGATCGTTTTCACCTGTATAGAGAGGAACCGTCTCGATGAACAATCCAAACTCGTCAACAGGAACCTTGAATTTCTGATTGCTGATGAATATCAGTGTGGATTTTACCTTCTTTGCACCTCCGGTTATCTTTCCTGAAATGGATGCTGTAAGTGAAGGTGTGTCCCTGACCATATCTCCGTCAGTATCTGTGGGAGTGGTTCCAAATGTGTTGAGGTCTGTCAATTCGATCTTCGGAAATATAGAGCCGTCATCAAACTTTTTCTCACCAGACTCATAGAGTTGATGAAATGCTTCCATCGGATGAAATACTTTATATCCAAAATGGACAAAAATATTGTATCGGTATGCTCCTGAACCAGCTGAAGTACCAGAATTGTATATCTTATAAATACCCAAATCGGATGTGAAAGGGATCTGCCTTGCTCCTGTTCCTGGTTCGGTTCCTGGAAAATTTGGATCATAGATATCGAATCTACCGTTTGAATACTTATATGTCATAATAGCATGGGCGCCTGTCCAATTACCGTTTTGGATTTGTTGATATATACCTATTAACTGGGGAGAACCTGTAACAGCCATTCCATGGATCCAGGATAGGGCAACATCATCCGATGATGGGATTTGTTCGATTATCTCTTTATAATAGAATTGTTTCCAAATACTTGCTTCTGCCATATGAGCTCGAGTTGCAATTTGGATCGCAGTAGCATCATCCCTCCATTCCTCACGATCACCCTCTCTGTATTTTTCATACAATCCGGTTCCATCAATATCCTTTCTGCACATGTAGTAATAGCGAGCATAACTCACCATTCCCACACAATGTCCACCAGATTCTAGGTATGAACCATAATTTCTAATATAAAAGCCATCGATTTTTGGTCTGAATCCCGTGTCTATTGTGAAATCCTTTCCGAAGTATTCAGAATCCTTGAGAGAGAGCTTTATTGCTATGAACTTCGAGAAGGTCCTCGTGTAAAATGATATAGTATGAACATTTTCATCATGCCCGATGAATCCTGCGGAACTCAGAATATTCTCTTCTTCATCATAGGTGTAATATCGAACGGTCTCGTTGGAATTCAACAGGTTCGGATCATATGGAAGTGTGACCTTAGTGGGTTTATCAAAGGTCCTGTACTTGTTCCAGATAGGATCTCCATCAGTATTGATAATAATCATTGGTCCTGCAATTGAGGCATTTCCAGGCAATCCCATGACATCTGTTACCTCCGCATAGCTGATATTGAAATTGACTGGATCTGTAACAGCATCTTGAGGAACATCGATCCTTAGTCCATTGAGATTACTCCCACCATCTTCAATACTTATCGAACCACCGTCATCATCAACCGAACCCGAGGTAACTGGGATACTGGTGGAGGTTATGAAATCAATACCGATGTTTTCCATTTCTTCCGTGTCATCTTTCTCCTGATTATTTAGCAATATTACAACTGCAATTGATGCCAGAATCAACATGATCACGATGGCAATTGCAATAGGAACAATGATAAAGAGATAGGGTTTGATTTCAGTCATATATGCTCTCTCCAATCATTTACAAAGGATAGAATCCCCGTAAATATGAAATGGTAAGAATGACATATAAATGTTTACCTGATTCGCCATATTGCTCCAATTGATCCATGAATAATGATAAAATGATGACTTATATGCATTGGACCAATTGATGTCTGGATTGAAATCAGTTCTATTCTTCCAGGACCCAATCAAGGAATGACATATGATTCTTTACTTCGGAATGGAGAAATGTGAATGCTTCCTCCCCCTTGGGGGTAAGGGAATAGAATACGGACCTCCCTTCATCCCTTCTCTTGATTATATCCTGCTTCTCAAACTCCTGCAGGACCGGGTATACAGATCCTGGACTTGGTTCCCAGGCACCTGATGTTACCTTTTTCAATCTGTGTATCATTTGCAGACCGTGCATCTCTCCTTCCTTCATACATCTCAATAAGGCCAATCTGAGATGTCCCCTGTACATTGAGCATCTCTCCCAAGTGGTTGCATCTAGGGGATCGGACTTACAGGAATTCTTTCGGGACATGATGGTTCCTTCATTATCGTTTGACGATGAATGGTATAAGATATCCCCGTTTTCCCTTACCTGTTAGCCTTCTGACATAATTATATACGAGCCAGACCTATACAATAAAGAGGTGATATGATTGGCAAAGATAGTGGACACAAATGAGTTCAAGCTGAAAATGAAAAACACCTTCAAGAAGACACCTGTCTTCCGGTTCAATGACCAATATTTCGGCCTTGCCTGGTTCGAAGGGGAATACAAGCTACACAAACATGACAAGGACGAGGTATTTCTCGTCCTCGAGGGCCATCTATCCATAGAAGTGGAGGGAAAGGTCATGGATGTAGGTCCCGACATGGCGATCCACATCAAAGCCGGAGAGGAGCATAAATCAAAAGCGACCAGGAAGACGCTTGTTGCCGTGTTCGAACCCCAGAACATCCATATCGATTACCTGGAATGATCACCATCTCCCGCTGGAACCTCCACCACCGGAGCGACCACCACCGAATCCTCCCCTTCCTCCACCGAAGATCCCCCCCATCCAGAGGAACAACCTTCCACCGGTCAATATTGAAACTGTTATCATAATGGCGACAGCTATTAGGAGCTGCCACCAGTTGAGTGGAATGAAGGGGATTGGATACCATGGTCCTTTGTCCTCTTTTGGAGGATCCCCCGTATAATTTTCGACGATAATGGAACCCAGTTCCGCAACAGTGTAGAGGAGAGCTTCATAATAGTATCCTTGAGCCAGATACGGGAGAAGAATATCTTGGGCGATCTCGTTCACCTTCAGATCAGGAAGGACGCCTTCCAGACCGTAGCCTACCTCTATTCTCCAAGCCTGGTCATCGACCGAAAGGAGGAGGAGGAGTCCGTTATCTTTTCCTTTCTCACCGATCTCACTCCTTTCGAACGTCTTCACAGCAAAGAGATCTATGTTATCCGGAGTGGTATTGGTTACAACCAGGACAGCTATCTCCGCACCTGTTTTCGCATCGACCTCAACGCAGAGGTCCTCGATATCGTAGATGTCCTGCATGAGAAGGACACCGGCCTGGTCAGTTACATAGAATTCAAGGTCCGGATATGCATTTGTCCCGGGGCAAAAGATAACGAATGCCATCAGGATAATTGCTATGACCTTGGGAGTCTTCAAGCGGAATCACTCCACCTTATGGATTGTCAGGAGCGGCGGCGCTTTCGAAATATGATCTCTCTTCGAATCCGAAGGAGTTTGCGATTATGACCTTGGGGAATTTCTTGATCTCCTTGTTGAAATCCTTGACATCATCATTGTATCTCATTCTCTCCACTGTAATCCTGTTCTCCGTCCCTTCCAGTTCTACCATCAGGTCGTGGACGACAATGACCGATTGGAGGTACGGGTAGTTCTCATAAGTGAGGATTATCGATCTTAGAGCCTGGTCTAGCTCCCCTGCTGCCTCCACCTGCTCTTCTGTGGAATCCGCTTCCATCCAGCGGGTCCTGAGTGCTGTAACGTTTGTAAGGGTGGTTTTCTCGAACTCCTGATAATCCTCAACGGTGTCGATGAGAGTGGGGATGAGGTCCACCTTCCTCTGATACTGGTTCTCCACCTGGGCCCAGGAACCGTCAATATCCTCTTCCTTTGTCACAAGGCTATTGTAGGATGATACTGTCCAAATGACAGTTATCAGAAGGATCAGAATGATGATCGCTCCCACCACAGCTCCCGCTATTGCCGGACCTTTCATGTTCATGAATACCAAGATGGGGTATGTACTATTTATTTCAAATCGGAAAAAAGAGAGTGAGATTACTCCTCAAGTGAGCTTGTTTTACCCCCCTTTATTGCCATTATAATCAAAGGGACCATTATCAGAAGGGGTCCTGACATCCCTGCGTAGAATGACTCATCGAACCACCAATCGTCATAATCCCCAGTGATTCCTGAGATCAAGACAGCGATACCTCCGATGGTCGCAAGTATAAAGACGAGGGAAACCAGGATGATAGATGCGATGTATATGCCTCTTCCAGAACCCAGTTTCTTAATGAACATCCCAAGGACCATGAGGATCAGAAGAGCGGTCAGAAGAAGGACCTGGATACCAAGAAAAGGACCTGATATAGGGTGGCCTATGTTGAGATACTCCCAGGTCCGGGTCCTTGCATAGGCGGATCCTGTCTCCCAGTAGAATCCTCCAAAATCCCCTACGAGGAGGAATACCATAACGACAATGCATAGTATTGATACCAGTATCATAAGAGGAAGTATCCTTTTACCCACAACAGGACCCCCGGGTCCTTATCCATTTCATCATAAATATAGATTCATTCCAGGACCCTCTTGGGGTCCTCTTATCACTTAAATATAAATATCTCGTGATATTACTTGGGTGGAAGCGGATTAGTATATCCCCCCACTTCACCCCAAAAAACCAAACCAATGCGAGGGTAGCCAAGCGGTTAACGGCGACAGACTCAAGATCTGTTCCTTAGTGGTTCGTCGGTTCGAATCCGGCCCCTCGCATTCCATTTTTAAATTGATCTGCGAAGCAATCAATGGTAATGGTAGGGGCTGGATTCGAACGAAGTTGCCAGAAGTCGAAGACTTGTGGCTGCGCACAATCCTGAAGGGATTGCTGCTGCACGAATCCGGCCCCTCGCACCAATTTTTCATAGGCTGGCCTGCAGCCTATGCTTGGTTCTGAGGGCCGGGTTCGAACGTAGTTGTTAGAAGTCGAACAAATGAAATTCGTGAGACTTGTAACTGCGCACCATTTCTGAACGATCACTATCGTGAAGAAATTGCTGCTGCACGAATCCGGCCCCTCGCACTTTTTTTTATCTTCTATTTTACTTCTTTATATACATTATCAGATGTATCTCTCTTTCCAATTTCTTCATGGAACATTCCATGACGAGGAACCACATCCCTTTTTCAGGGATCTCATGTTCCAAAAGGTATTTTGATTTCCCTTTCTTGCTGATCTCTTTTCGGAAATACTTGCTTTTCAAATAGATATTATAATTCTCCTCATTCAGTAGATAGAAATTGAAAGCCCGTTTATTCTTCTCTATCATCGATATTCTGATCTTATCTCCCTGTTTCAGAACAGTATTCCTGATCTCATGGGATTTGGGCTCGACAACAACTCTTTCATCAAATGTGATCTTTGCATTCTTTTGTAATTTTTTTGATGGTAATCTGTCATCTATATCATCATCAAATTCATATTCCAATCTCCTTTGATTTCTCTTTGACCTCCATATAATATACAAAACGATAACGATGAGGCCAATGATCCCAATTATTGAGGCAAGGATCGCTCCAATTACAGTAGAATCGAGGTCCATTTTTCATCACCCACCAGCACCCATTATGGATATTGAAAGTAGATATTATTATCGATTTATTAATCCGATTACAGAATTGAAAATGAATGAGTTTGATTTTCTTTTTAAGGTCCCTATTATCGATACCCTCCATCAATCATCAATTACTCCTTCAACCTATTAAATTTGGAAGTCAACTAAAGGTCCTACTATGAGATCCTTTTTCGAGACAATTTATCGATGGATATGGAGCTTTCAAGGCATTAAAATACCCTCTTCAGATACCTAGGCGGGTCATTATCTCAAAGCAGTTATCATTATTTGATTGTGTAGATTTCAATTCTATGGTCCTTTATATATCGATATTGAGATTAATGGTCAATTCAATCAAATTAGATTGGAGGTGGAATTCATGAAGAGAGATCCATGTAAATTTGAGAATATGAAAAAAGAATATGTTTTTTGTTTGATTATTTCCATTTCATTGATATCGATACCAATGATATCAGGTCAAATGGAATCCATATCTTCTGATGAACCAAGAGCGGGACTATATATCTCAATGTCAGAAAATCTTGTAATAGAGGGAGATGAGGATTTTGAAAACCATACATATATCTCCGGAAATGGTTCGATAGGTAATCCATATTTGATATCCGGCCTCGACATGTCCTTATATTGTATTCAAATCAAGAACACTACATCATATTTTACGATCACTGACATCGAATGGGGCACTTCAGCGGAATACCGTATGCTATTCAGAGATAATGACCATATCAAGTTAGAGAACTTATCATTGGATTCATCATATTTCTTTAAAAGCATTGATTGTTTGGATCTGAAGATGAAACATTGTATTTTTTCAACAACATTGAAATATGAATCTTCAATATTGTGTAAAAATTTATCATCATTGAAAATTGAGAACTCGAATTTCAAGTTTATTTGGTCATCCCCGAATATTCCTTCATATTTTAATTTCTCAGGAAATTCTGGTATTTTCCATATTTCAAATTCAACATTCACACAGATTTTTATTGAATCATTCATACATGGAACACAAATAATTGAACATTCCACCTTTATGTATGCGGGTCTATCTCCAAAAGGGATGTCAGCATCAAGTTCAATAAGAAATTGTAGTTTCACAGGAAATGGAGCTGGAGGTTATCATGGATTAAGGTTTGACTCTACAGCTCCATCAGAATGTAATAATGGTGCAATATACAATAATACATTTACAAACTGTAATAATGGGTATGGAATTGAAAGGCACAAATCCAAACGCTGCACGTCTTCAAATCTTTAATAATACCTTTGATTATTGTAAAAGGGGATTAATCGCAACTTCTTGGAATGTTGACATTTTTGACAATGTATTCTCAAATAATAGGTTTTTTGCTATCACTTTTGAGTATGATTCTATGGAGGGGTGGAACAATACCATTTGGATGAATCTATTCCAAAATAATAATAAATATTACCCAAATAATGGTGCTCAAAGTGATGGGGGGCCCACAGGTCATTTTAATATTTATGACAATGGGATTATGGGCAATTACTGGGATGATCATCTTTCTCCAGATGAGGATCGAAATGGAATAGTGGATATTCCATATTCTCTCTCGGAACTGGAAAAAACTCTGATAAGTTACCTGTTGCAAATATCAATTTTGATGTGGACCAGCCTGATGCTTCTTTCACCACCCACACATTAAATTTCATTGACAGATCGTACCATCGGATCGGATGGGAAACGGGTGATGAATGGGGCATCCAGAAGGTGGAATTGAACGGAACCGATGGAAAATGGACCAATGTGACAGAGATAAATTCAACAACTGTGTTCCTTGAAAAAGGATCATATAATTTTTCTCTAAAAGCGACTGATAATAATGGATTAGCTAGGATCTTAGATCTGGGCCTTGAATTGAATCAAACCGTCCCAGTGCTGAATATTTCAAATCCTTCAGATGGTTCATTCATTGAAAGCGAACCAGTGAGAGTGGATTGGACCATCGTAGATTACTTTCCTGTAAATGGACTGAATCTCACTTTGAATGGAGAAGAGAAAGTAGTGGAAAAAGAAACTCGTTCTCTTGAACTTGATCTTGAGGAGGGGGCCTATTCAATTACAATCTCAACGGAGGATGACCATGGATTGTTGATATCAGAAGAACACAAATTCACCGTTGATCGATTCGCTCCCCAGATCACTTTAAACGGTCCTTCTCCCGGTTCAATAATCTCAAGTCAAAGTGTCAACTTCGATTACTCTGTATTTGATATTACTGGGATTAAAACAATCAGATATCGATTCAGTGAGGAAGACTGGACCATAGCAGATGTGGAAGGTTCGATAACGGAAGTTCTAAATGAGGGTGAACACCTTTTTGAGATCGAGGCAATGGATAATGCTGGTCATTTGACCGCAGTAAAGGTTCCGTTCGAGATTTCGAATGATAACGTAGTTGACATAATATCTCCAGTGAATGGAACCGTTTTCTCTTCGGGTAAGTATTCCATGGAATGGGATTATAATGGAGCCTTCGAATGGTCATCAGCCCTAATAAGGGTTGGAATTCAAAATGATTTCATATCAATTGGTGAGTCACATGAATACGAGATGACCTTTCCTGAAGATGGAGAGTCCCTCATCTCAATAAAACTAGTGGATGATAGTGGAAATTATGTGCAAAGCGATATCTGGGTGATCAAGGATTCAAAATCACCATTGGTGGGATTCCTTGGTATCGACGAAGGAGATTTCCTCAGGTTCGGGAATATAAGCCTGAAATGGAATGCAGTTGACAATATCGGGATTCGGGGTTATCAATTATGTATCGATGATGATGCTTGGAAAGATATGGAAATTGAAACTTCATTGGATTTGGACCTTGAAGAGGGGGAGCACCTTGCAAAGATAAGGGCCATCGATCTAGCGGGAAACATTCACCAGTCACAAATCCGGTTTATTGTGGACACAACTGCACCTCAATTATCCTTTTTTGAAATGAATACATTGATCCAAACATCAAGAGATATCAAGATAGAATGGGAGGCAGAAGACATCAATGGAATTGAAGGAATGGACCTTACAATCGAAGGAGAAAAAAGTAGGGATGTTCTGGGGAGAGACCACTGGTCGATAATTCTCACGGAAGATGGTCACTACAAGGTTACTCTAAACGCATCGGACGTGGCTGGTAACAATGCGTCCATCTCAATGATCATAACTGTGGATCTTACAGAGCCTAAAGCTTACTGGATTGGAGAAATTGCATCTATGTCATCAAAGAAAGAGCTATTAGTTCAATGGGAGATCGAAGAAGAAATGGGAATCAGTGAAGTTTTCCTTGAAGTTGATGGAGAGAAATTAGCCCTGGACATCAATGATACGATTTTCACAATGGAACTATCAGAAGGAGCGCATACCATATCACTTACAGTGATCGACACAGCAAAATGGATCTACAAACTAGATTACCCAAACCAGGTAATCATAGATCCAACGGAGCCCATCTTAATAATAGATGAGAGTAGAAATGTTCAAAACGGGATTGCAGCCTTGTCATGGACGGCTAGTGATGGTACTCTCGAATATTGAAAACGTATCGATATCACTTGATGGTGGAGATTTCATAGAAGTGGAGGGAGATTCCTATTCCACAGAGATACTTCCTCCAGGAGATCATACCCTGGTAGTCAGGGCAATTGATACTGCTGGAAATGTTGTAGAGGAAACATGGACCTTCACAGTAATAGCTGACCAGATTGGTGAAACTGATGACAGTGGCGATTCACCGATCATATTTATCGTAATCATTGGTATAATCCTGCTAGCTATTGCAGGTGGAATAGTATTTGTTGTATTCAGAAGGTCAAGTTCCAAGAAAGTCGAAGAAGAGAAGGATCAGGTAAAGGATGCTGAACAAAGTTCAGGTCCAGTAGGTCCGACCATTGGAATGAAGAACTTCATTAGCGCCCCTCCTCATGCAAATGGACCTCAACTTTCAAGTTTGACCCAGAACTCTCTACCACCCGCACAACAATCTCAGGAAGTACACAATGAACCAGTGATTGATGATCCTGCAATGGGGAGTGAAACTTCCAATTCTCAAATTGTAAATTGATTTCTGAACAATATTCCACCCATTCGTTAGCATCATGAAGTTACAAGGTACTAATTACATAGAGAGACAGACCACTTCTTTACTACAACGTCCATTTATACTCGATACCACCGGCGATCATGAGATGCAGATCACAGGTTCCCTGCAAACCAATGACTATTCCCACCTCTCCACCGGAGCTGGGTATGGATCCCATGCCGTTCTCACTTGTACCGGGATCATAGGTCTTCCTGAGAACAGCATTGGTCGAGTGGTCCCTGATGGTGAGAAGACCATTGGATTGGGGACCGACCTCCACCTCGTAATAATAGATCAGACTGTCGAACGGACCCCATTTTGCATGACCTCTGTCTATGAATGAATCGTAGATATCGATCACCGGTGAACCTGTTGATGAGCTGTAATCCTCACCATAGAGGTCGACTCCCCTGAAGAAAAAGACCTCCCCGGTAAAACCGGTTCCATGTGAGACCATGACCATGCTCAATTCCTTCTCTCCCTGGGTGTTTGTTAGCACCATGGACCGAAGCCATCCAACATCGGAACTATAAACGTAACTGAGGACATCCCCGCTACTGGTCCTGGCTTCGATGTTGACATTGACTGCTTCCCCACCATCGATCAAAGTGTTGCTCACGATGGAGGTGACCTTCGCTTCCCATTCCTCTCGTCCCAGGAAGGAGAATTTCCAGGTCTCTCCTTTCTCAAGTGGAAATCTTAAAATGGGCTGGACAATGCCATTCTCATATACTCCCAGGGTTTCTGTCGTGATCCTTCCGAGCATTGGATTGTAGTTAAGTACTGCATGCTTCTGAGCATCCAGCCTGTTCTCAATACCCAGCTGGTAATGTGTATCATTGCTTGTAGCCACCACCACCTTTGCCATGGTAGGTTTGATATATGGCGTTTCGAACGCATAGTGCCAAAACTGTCCATTCATCCATACCGGGCATTCGACCTCATCGGGACCGCTCCGATCAGATGAGAACAGGTTGACCGAACCTTGATATGAACCTACCAGGAATCCACCAATTGTGAGGATCAAACCTGCTATCACCGCAACGATAATGACACCATTCTTCATTTCCATCTACCCTCCGCAAAGAAAGATCCCATACAGATCGACCGCCAACCAAATACAATGCTCACCTATATGAAATCAATATGTTCCAGACTATTTAACCTGTTCACCCGCAATGTCAGATCAAGAGTGTTCTTCATTCAATTACTCTTTTAATAATTATTGATAAATATGACGTTACATGGATTCTTAATAAAAATAATATGGACAGGCATTTTTGATAGGTATATCAAAGGATCAATACAATATTACCATAGAAATTGACCATCGATCTTTAAAGCGTCACGATTAAATAGGGTCCTGAACAATGTTTGAATATGGATGATAAAAAGGAACTCGGGAAGAACCTGAGGTCCACTCTCAAGAATTCGCACTTCAAGGAACGTGGAGATCCAGAAGAACCCTTGTTGGAGATCGAAAGGACCCATGTTGAAAAGAAGAGGAAGGACCTCATTGATGAGGTCAGGGATTAAAACACTCTGATCCTTTTCCATTGAAACTTTTATATCGCTCATTCAGCTCCACTCCCTATGCTCCTCTCTGACCTCCAAGACAAAGATTTCCCTGAAGGGGAACACATAGTAATAGAGGAACGGAACGGCCTCGTCGAGGCCCTCCACAGGACCCATGTTGCAGTGGTTGACAGGAAAGGAAGATTGAGATATTCATCGGGCGATCCTCACCATTTCACATTCACGAGGTCCTGTATCAAACCGATCCAGGCACTCCCCGTTCTTTACCTCGGAGCTGCAGAAAACTACAAATTCAACGAGGAAGAGATAGCCATGTGTTCAGCTTCGCATTCGGGAGAAGAGGTCCATATCAATATAATCAAGAAGATGATGGAAAAGATTAGCATAGACACCTCTTCACTGAAATGTGGAGGCCATCCCCCGTTTCACAAGGGAACTGCAAAACACCTCCAGGGAAAATTCAACAAACTTCACGATAACTGCTCTGGTAAACATACGGGAGCAATAGCAACATGCAAGCAAATGGGCTGGGACATAAACTCTTACACCAACCTGGACCACCCTTTAACAAAGGAGATCGTGAACCTGATCTCATCACTTACAGGCATGAAAGAAGAAGATGTCTTTCTCGGTGTGGATGGCTGTGACATTCCCAACTTCGGCCTCCCAATAAACAAAATGGCCCAGCTGTTCGCAATACTTGCAGATCCCGATGAAAGCAAATTGCATAGCTCATTGAAAAAAATGGGGGATGCATTCATCAACAATCCTCAACTGATAGCGGGGACAGACAGGTTCGATACAATAATGATGACAGACCACAAGAATAAATTGATCTCAAAGGCAGGAGCGGTGGGACTGCAAACCATGGCAGCGAACATCAACGGAGAATGGTTGGGGATCTCAGTGAAGATCGAGGACGGGTCATACCCTGCATGCGAGGTATTATCATTCCATATCCTGAAGGAACTTGGTCTTTTCAACGAAGAGGGAGCAGGGATGAGATACCATCCCGGAATTATCAAGACCAGATCTGATCAGCCAGTAGGATCCATAAGGTCCTTCGGCAGGTTGATAGTAAATAAAAGAAAAATGGATAGAAATGCAGAATGATTTTAATAAGACCGATATCGATTACCAGAAAAGGTGATGCAGCATGATAATGGAGTTCACCTACTACCCATACATCGAGAAGAACGTTGAGAAGGTCGAAAAGAGATGGGGAGTTTACAAACTGGCGGGGGCATCAAAGAGGGTACTTTTCATAGGTAGAGGCAACATCCAAAAGCATCTGCCGAAACATCTTCCCAATGGTCCTTCCCCAGCGGATGATGTGGAATTCTTCTCAATTGAATATTACGATACCGGGGAAGAAGCGAAGAAGGCCTGGGATGAGGCTATTGATGAGTACGATGATAGAAATGGAAAATATCCCAAATATAACAAACCTTCAAAGTGACCTCCGTCTAGTATTAATGGAACCTCCACATTGACGTTGTTCGATAAGATGAACCGAATAGGTATAAGGCGTGAAAGCAAGAACCGGTGGGAGAGAAGAGCCCCCCTGACGCCGGACAATGTCCAGAGACTTGTCAATGACCATGAAGTGGATTTTACTTGTACAACCTTCTGATCTCAGGGCATTCCTTACCGAGGACTATGAGGTAGCCGGAGCGAGGATAGATGAAGAGCTGAACGAGGTGAATATCACTCTGGGAATAAAGGAAATCCCGATACACGAGCTTATTCCGAAGATGTGTTACATGTTCTTCTCCCATACAATCAAGGGTCAGAAACATAACATGAGGATGCTCAAGAAGATGATGGACCTCCACTGCACCTTGATCGATTATGAGAAGATAGTCGATGAGCAGGGGAGACGTCTGATCTTCTTCGGATGGCATGCAGGTGTTGCTGGGATGGTGGACACGCTTTGGACCGTAGGCCGGAGACTGGAATGGGAGGGGGTCAGAAACCCGTTCAGTTCGATAATGAAGGCGCACGAGTACGGGAACCTCCCCAATATTAGGGAACATATCTCGGCCGTTGGAAGGATGATCACAACTTATGGTATCCCCTATTCCATCAGACCGTTCGTCATTGGGATCGCGGGTTCCGGCAACGTATCCAAAGGAGCGCAGGAGATGCTTGACCTCCTTCCTGTGAAAGAGGTCAGTCCTGCAGAGCTCAAGGACCTGAACAAGAGGAAGGATTCTGGGACCAACATTTACAAGGTTATATTCAACGAATGGGACATGGTCGAATCCATTGATCCAGAGGTTAAGTTCGATCTTCAGGATTACTACAATAACCCTGAACACTACAGGTCCAAGTTCAAGCAATATATTCCATTCCTCTCCGTTCTGATGAACTGCATCTACTGGGAAGAGAAATATCCCAGACTGCTGACAAAGGAACATATCAAGGAGCTATACCAGGACCATCGGTCCCCCAAGCTCCGTGTCATAGGGGATATTTCATGCGATATAAACGGGGCTATCCAGTCAACGATCAAGGCAACATCTCCCGAGGATCCTCTATATGTTTATGATCCATGGGAGGATACTGCAATACCTGGATGGAAAGGAACCGGTCCTGTGATGATGGCTGTGGACAATCTCCCATGTGAGATTCCCAAGGAATCATCAGATTATTTCGGTGACAAGCTCAAAGAATTCCTTCCTGCTCTTGCAAATGCGGACCTCACGGTGCCTTTCGAAGATCTGAAGGTCCCCATACCCATCAGGAAAGCGATCATTATCCATAAGGGAGAGCTGACTGAAAATTACAAATATCTGGAAAAGGAAATTCAGGAGACATTGGAATGAAAAGAGTACTGGTTCTCGGAGCGGGCCTAGTAGCCAGACCACTAGTTGACCATCTTGTGGGGGTGGGTTTCGACGTAACTGTCGCAAGTAGGACCCTGGAAAAGGCGGAAAGGATAACAGAAAGCTCGGGAGGGGGTCATCCTCTTCGATTCGATATTAACTGTGATGACAACCTGGACGAACTGGTGGATGAGAACGATGTCTCTGTCTCATTATTACCTTACACCTGTCATCATCTCGTGGCTGAAGCAAGTTTAAGGAAAGGCAGGTCCATGGTCACCACATCCTACGTCTCTGACAAGATGAGGGGATATGATAAAGCTGCAAAGGACGCCGGGATCCTAATAATGAACGAGATGGGGCTGGACCCTGGGATCGATCATATGGAAGCTCAAAGAGTGATCGATCTGGTACACAAAGATGGAGGTAAGGTCCAAGAATTCATCTCCTACTGCGGAGGTCTCCCCGCTCCTGATGCCAATACCAATCCATGGGGTTACAAGTTCTCCTGGAGTCCGAGGGGAGTAGTTCTGGCCTCAAAGAACAATGCAAGGTTCAAGAGAGATGGAAAGGTCCTAGACATCCCGGGAAAGGAGCTTTTCGGATCATATGGGATAATAGATATACCTGGAATGGGAGAATTCGAAGGTTATCCCAACAGAGATTCGGTACCTTACGGAGATATCTACGGGATCCCTGAGTCCAGGACCGTCCTAAGAGGGACATTAAGGAACAAAGGGTGGTGCGATACCTGGAAAGGACTTCATGATATCGGGATCCTGGAAGAAGCCCCCACAAAGGCTGTAAATTTCCACCAGCTGATGGAGGACCTCATCCCGGGAGAGGGGGACCTGAAGGAAAGGGCTCTATCCAGCATAAACACTAAAAACAACATGACAGCCATAAGCAACTGGGATTGGCTCGGTCTATTCTCGGATGAACAATTAAGCTGTAATGAGAGCATGATGGACTCATTTTCGGACCTGCTTAATAAGAAGTTGACCTACCAGCCTGGTGAAAAGGATATGATCATACTTCAGCACAAATTCAGGGTAGAATTGAATGGAACTGAAAAGGTCCTGACCTCAACAATGATCGATCAAGGGATCTCTGGAGGCGATTCAGCAATGTCCAGAACAGTGGGACTCCCTGCTGCGATCGGAGTGGAAATGATCCTGAAGGGAGAGATGGAAGGTTACACGGGGGTCCAGATCCCTACCGATCACAAGGTATACACTACAGCCCTGGAAAGATTGAAAGAAAAAGGGATCAAGTTCGTGGAGAATTAAAAAAAAAAGCCGGAGAAACCATATATTCAGATCCTCCGGTTATATATCTATATTCAAACAGCGCCGTTCCTGTATTCAGGACCTGTTCCACCGTTGTCCTGGTCCCTGTCCCTGTCGTGCTGCTGAATGCCGGACCTATCCTTTGATTCGTCCCCGGCATCACTTGTGGATGATATGACAACATACTCATCTTCCGAGGCGTCATCGTCACAGGAACCGTCCTTCTTCTGTTCACGGACTTGTTCCGATCCTTTTGAAGCATCCCCGGTCCTGTTCTGTTTCATCTCACCGGTCTCGTTCCCGCAGGATTCGTTCCTGAGCTGTTCTCTCTCACGAACCTGAGAAGCATCTCCAGTCCTGTTCTGTATAGGTTCACAGGTCTGGTTCCTGATCTGCTCTCTCTCGCGGACCTGATAAAGATCCCCGGTCCTGTTCTGTTTCATTTCACCGGTCTCGTTCCCACAGGAACCATCCTGCAGCTGTTCACGGACCTGTTTGGCTTCCTCAGGAGCATTAGCTCCTTGGGACCTCTCCTGCTTCATCTCGCCGGATTCATCCGAAGGACCTTCAGAACAGGAGCCGTTCTTCAACTGGTCACGATCCTTTTCGGCCTGATCGCAATCTCCATCCATGGCACGTTCGACCTCACCTTTTCCATTGTCCATACCCTTGCGAAGCATGTCTCCAAGGGCTGTTTCTCCCAACATTGTGCCTTCATTGGTCTCGGTAGCGACCGCAAAGAATGCGACCCCTATGAGGAGGGCCAGAGCAGCTGAGCCACCGAAGATCATCGTTTTTGTATTCATTTTTGTTACCTCCATTGGTGGGCCTTTTCCGCGCCACAAATGACCAACCTACCGGGTATTTAACCTCCTTCTGGAACGCACCTCTAGATGTGGAACAAACCTCTAGATATGCATCCGCATGAATATTTTTCACGAAGTGTACATAGAGGTAAAATCATCTAGAGCAGTGTTCCAAATCCGACTTATATACATCATCCCAATGTATCTTCATGAAAGGAACCATGATCACATTGATGACGATCCTAACAGCGTCCATTCTGTTCCTTTCTTTACCCGTTATGGGACAGAAAATGATGGGAATAGGTCCAAGTAGTGGTATGGAAGGGCAGGGTCCTATGAATGGTCAGGATTCTAAAAAAGGACCTCTGGATAAAGAGGTGTCCTACAGGTACGGGAATGAAAGACCAGCTGCTTCGATAGAGAATGAGGAGGGAGGGTCCGGGATCATGATCTCCATAGGCAAGATCAGACATGGTGATAATGGGACTTCCTGCGAGATAGATCCAGGATCATCTGAATGGACGGTAGATCAAGATGATGACCCATCCGGTACTACCATAGGTTACCAGGGGCAGGCGGATTGGAAAGATGAGAACAATGTCACCTGCAATTCATCACGGATCTCGATCTCATTCCGATACAGATGGGAGGGGGAAAAGAAGGACCTTGAAGTGAATATCAATATCGAGAATCCACCTGGAAGAGGAAATATGACAATTAACCTTGAACTCTCCTCCTTGGGTATGGATAACGGATGTTGCTGGAGGGATCAAGCACACGGTCACCGGTTCCAATATCAGAATAACAACGGAACAAACCTTGGTGAATTCCTGATCGATGAGGATGCGAACATCAGCACATCAGAAGGACAGAAGACAGTTGACACCGATGTATTGCTAAATTCGGAAGAGGAAACAGGAACCCTGTCCATTTCCTCGACGATCGGAGAGGACATAGATTCCTATTCCGTTTCGGGAAGCTTCCTTGTTCTGGAAGGACTGCTGGATGCCCTTGATAGGACAGCTGAAGACACTGTATCCTTCATTTTGAACCACATTGTCTCATTCGCAATAGGGGCAGTTTTGGTCATCTTTGTTCTGATACTCTCCATTGCATACGTTTCAAGAAAGAACATCAGAACGAACGGACAAGAACTTATGCTGAATAACAACCGGTTTTACAGAAAGGATTAGGAGATCCCATCAACGATGGTATCCAGTAGGGTTGTCTTATACATAACAAGGAGCATCTCAATCAGGCCTGGATCATTTAATGAGTAAAACCTCTCCCTCCCAACCTGTGATACATTCAATATCCCTGCTTTCTCCAATCTTTTCAGATGGTAGGAGAGGGTTGCGTGGGTAAAGGAGAAAGAATCAAGGATCTCATGCGGAGTCGCCTGTCCGTGTTCCAGGAGATAGATGACAATACCACGAGGGATCTCCCTCCTTAAGATCGACATCGATCTCCTCTCATCCTTTGTGAACCGGTCCCTAACGTAATATCTTGCATTCGCCGTGGATGAATCCTTCACAATGACCTCGCCCTTAACAAGGGCGTTCAGATGGAAGTCCAGCTGGCCGATTGCCAGGTCAAGGTCCCGAGAGATCTGTCTGAAATGGACTCCTGGATTCCTTCTTATATATTCTGTCATCCGTTTTCTGAGGGGGAGGTCCAAAGGGTCGGTCATTCCCTTCTCCTCCACCGGAGGATGGAGAACACGGTTCCGACCAACCAAATGATGATCGGGACCAAGATAAAAAACAGATCGATCTCGATAACTTCTACCTGTTCCAGTAGATGAAGGATCGGACCAATCACTCCTATCAAACCGGAAATAATTAGGAAAATCGGTCCTTTTTCCCTCCTGCCAATGAAGATGTAGGATCCTACAATGATGCATAGCAGCATCAACGAGAGGATTAAACCCATGAGTAGGTCCAGTGGAAAGACCTTCATTAAAATGAGAAACGAAGCAACGGATATCTATATTTCCCATTGAAATACAGGGATGAACATGATCAGAAGTTATTCCTCCATCTTCCTTTCAAGGTCGTCAGCATATCTTTCCATTGAATGTTTGGAATCCTCCAGGTCACCAATGTCTCTTTGATATAGTGCATTCTTGTAGTCCGGTTCCAGATCATCTATGGCAATTCCCCTTCTCGAAGCAATATCTCTGAGACCTTCCGCTTTTTCATAGATGCCAATGTTCTCCTTTGGACCTTTGGACCGTCTCGATAGTATGAAGATCACAATTATCACCACGATGAGGATCACTACAATAAGGATTGCAACGATCAGGACCCATGATCCCGATCCGCCTTCATCTTTTTCTTCTCCACCGGTCTCTTCAAGCGATTCTATGGTGATCTGACCAACGTCCGTTGTCTTACCCGCGCTTACAACAGCCTTTACCACTTTCTCCTGGTAATTATTCCCCCGGATAACGAGATTATAGGTGCCATACGTTATATTGAAATTGAAATATCCGTTCGCATTGGAAAGGGCCTTCTCATCATCATCCAGGAATATCTGGACCTCTGCCAATGGGGAACCTTCAGGGGAGATCAGTTGACCTCTGACCGATCCATTCCCATCGGTTTCGAATGACCATTCCAGAGAGACCATGTTGCCTGCCAGGTCCATTCCCGAAATGGATATCTGATAGGTCCTGCCGTACTGCAGTGGCGAGGGTTGATCATAAAGGATCATAAGATCCTCCCTCTCGAAGGCGACGGGTGCAGCCGTCACCATGAGGGAAACGGAATTCCAATTCAGCTCCTCGTTGAAACGAATGAAGATATTTGAGGCCACATCGACATTGACGCCAACAGGACCGTATTCGACGATCTCCGGTTGTATGGTATCGACATGGACCAAAACGGTGATCTGTTTGACGTTTCCGGCCATGTCAACTGCCTTTATGGTAATGTTATGATCCCCATCTACCAGGTCCTCAACATAGAATTCCTCCATCTCAAGGTCCTCATCGTTCAGGACACCATCAACAAAGAGACTGACGCTTTGGATCCCGAATAGATCATCACTCGCGGACCAGTTGACGAGTATCCTATTGACCTTGTTATAGGACCCGTTGGTGGGTGATACTAAGGTCAGGGTAGGCGGTGTGAAGTCAATGGAAATTGATATCGAAGATATATTGAAATTTCCAGCCATATCGATGGCCATTATGTTCAGCTGATAGAATCCCTCGGATAAATCCGATAGGACCATGGTAGTATTGGTTCCCAACCTCCATCCATGGACCGTTATCGATCCGGACGGAATAGTTGCTAACAGCTGTGGTCTGATCAGAACCGTTCCAGTTGATCATGAAGGATCTGGTATTGATGAGGGACCCATTCAAAGGAGTGGATATCTCGACCAGTGGATCGTCCAGATCCACAGTAAACGAGGTTGAAACCGATATCCCGTTTCCAACATTATCCATTGCATCGATCGTGATCTCGTGTTCACCTCCGGTGAGGTTGATTAATTCCAGGTTACTCAGGTCCGTAACATCCTGTGGCGATCCCCCATCCATTGTGAACGTTACGAACTTCAATCCTGATCCTATGATCGTGTCCCTGGCATCCCATTCCACCGTGATGGAATCGATATTAAATATTGCACCATCCAACGGATTCAAGATCCCAAGGAAGGGAGGTGTTCCATCCGGAGTGGCCGTAAAGGGACCCGTGAGCTCACCGGATCCAAAGATAGTAACTGCCTGGATATGGTAAGTATAGGTTACATCGTTCTGAACATCCGAATCGTTGAAGAGATACTCCATTTCCCGATACAGTTGAGATAATCTCATCTTCCGATGTGCCGTTGTTCCTGTAGATATTGTAGGATGTGACAGGCATTCCTCTGGTCTCTTCAGGTTCCCTCCAGCCAACATGGACGTATCCCTTGAATCCCACTGCACCTGGATGAGTGGGAGCGGTCGCTATCGTCAGATGAAGATCTGCTATAGGGAAATCATCCGTTAGATCATCTGCAATAACGTAAGGAATGTCAACTGTTCCATCGGAATCGGAATCGGGTCCTCTCAGATCATGCCAGTGATTTCCGATCCCATTGGGATGGAACCATCTTCCCCCTTTGTTCTCATCGAGGACCTGGGGTTTGCCATCACTATAGTCTCGCCCGTTCCATTGTTCAAAATGAATGCGTTGTTGTATATCTTGTCCTTGTATGAAGTTGGATCCAGATGGATGGCAGGACCTGTACATCCCTTGATCAGATTGAAGGTCAACACATTGTTGTTGCAGCGATCGATCTCGCGGATGCCTACTCCGCATGAATAGAAAGTGCTCTCGGTTATCCTGTTGTGGCTATTCCTGAACATCAGGATCCCCGCGGCAGAACAATCAATGAAGAGGTCCTTCTTCATGGAATAATTGTTGCAGTTATCCAACAAGCACCCGAATTTACAATCCTTGAAGCGGTTCCCCTCCGTGTAAAATCCTTTGTACCCTCTGACCTTCAATCCCACACCGTTTATAGATGTGAAATTATTGAAGTCGATATGCACGGTCTTGGATTCTGACATTTGCCTGTTAACAAGGTCTATGCCGATCTCACTCCTGGTGAAATTATTTCCCAGGATAGTTGTGATGGAAGGCTGAAAGATGTGGATATCTGCTCCCTCACAGTCATTGAAACTGCAACCAGTGATCACAAGGTTATTAGCTCTTGAAGCGACAATGGGATAGGATATGTTGTCGAAACTAATCCCCTCCACTTTCAGATTTGAGCAGCCGTCAATAACGGCCTGGCCCGTATTCTCTGGTACGCTCCAGGTCTCTCCGTTCCCAATGTAATAATAAACAGGCATTGAATTCACTGTGTTGTTGGATGGGATAGTGTTACCAACACCCACACTTGAGTACCGATAGAGCATGAATCCGACATCATCCATCTTGTTGTCGTAGAATATGCATTCTCCTGTTTCGTTAAGGAGGATGGAATAGGAACCGGAATCCGAAATCACATTATTTCTGAATTCAACATTCCTGCATTCATAGAGTTCGATACCGACTCTCCCCGAACCTGTGATCTTGTTATCTGTTATCAGATTTATCTCCTGAACATTTCCCAAATAAATCCCGATTCTTCTATTTTCCTGTATTTCATTATTGGAAATTGTATTTCCATGGGAATTTTGATCATTGAAATATATCCCGATCTCATTGAATTTCAGTATATTTCCATGAATCAAACAATTGAAAACCCTGTCAGATATTACTATTCCATAACTGGTGGAGTTGGAAATTGTATTCTCAATGATCTTCACTGATCTGGAGTTCCACCTAATGAAGATTGCCACAGGTGTCCTATCAAAAATATTATTTTTTATCAGGGAATCCTCAGTTGATTCCATGAAAATGTCGTGTGTACTGGATTTGGAAAATGTACTATTTGTTATTCTGAGGTTAATGCAATTTTGAGTTCTAATCCCTGTCGTTGCAGTCTGAATATTCAAATTATCTATCTTCACAAATCGACAATAAGAAAGTAATAAAGGAAATGAGGAACCGTCTATATCTATTCCTGACAGAATCAGATATGAAACATTACCCATTATTATCTGTCCATAATTATCTCCAATAGTTGTGTTCAAATAATTTGTATTATGTATATATAGAATGGGTAAGCCATTCAATGTATTATTCAAGGAAATATCTACATTATCGAAATCATCGGTTCTTCCTAAATAATAGATACCATCTTTGGTGAAACTGTTGTTCCATACTACACATTCGGTAAAGGAATGTAAATCCAAAGTTGTGCTCTTTAAAGTATTATTTTTAAAATGGAAGTGCTTAACATTTCTGAGTTCAAGTGTGCCAATATTCAGAATACATCCTATCATAGTGAAATTTTCCATCATATATGGGGTGAATGGCATTTCGGATTCTACATCGCAATGGAAAAATGATACATCGTCCGAGTTTGAAATACTTAAGGATTGTGAAGACTTGTTTATTATACAACCAGAAAAAATTACATCCTTTGACATGGAGACAGATGCACCATTATGGCTACCAGATATTAAAGTTGAAAAAATAGAAGAATTTTCTACGAAATATTGATGTATCCCGGCTCCGGAGTTTTCTACAACGGAACAGCTGCTACAAAATATTTCTTTCGAATATTGAAACATGAAACCGGTCCTGGCATGCATAACAGTACAATTAATTATTGAAACATTACCACAATTATATAGCCAAACTCCATTTCCATCTCCGGAAGTATTGGTGTTCATGAAATTTGAATCCGTTATATTAAGGTATAAATCAGTATTTGAGATTTTAATACAATGAGAATTTCCTGTTCCATCAATGGATAAATTATCGGCGATTATGGGATCGGATTCGGTTCCCGTTCCATCCCACCCCAAGTCCGTGGCGGTCTGTTCCAGTTCATCGTCACCATCGATAGTGATGACAGGTTCGCCATCGATCGGAATATGATTGGGATTGATGTAATCCTTTTCACTTTCTTCGATTTCTGCAAAGACCGAAACAGAAGATGATAATAATATCATCAAGCAAAACAAGACGATTACGAATTTGCTGAACCTCATCAGAACTCTCCCTCCGTTGTTCCGATTGTAATGATATGATTGTCAAATTAAAACTATCCCTCTCATGTGGTGAAAACAAGGGGCTTTAAGGAACTCTTCCTTCAATCTTCAGGACCTTTGGGCCTTTCAGAACGAAGTAGATCGAAGCACTTACGAGAATAATGGAAGCGATCCTGGCAGGAGATGGTTCCTCCCCAAGAACGATCCATGCAAGAGATCCCGCGAGGAGGGGTTTGACATACATCAAGGAATTACCCTTGGCGGCACCTGTTCTCTCCAAACCAAAGAAATACAGCAGATATGCCAACCCAACCCCTGCAAATGCAAGCCACCCGAGATGAATATATCCGAGAGCATCAGTGGTCCTGAATAGGGGAGCGCCATCGATCAATGTAATGGGTGCTGTAAAGATCCCTCCAATGAGGAGAGTGAAGGGCGTGGTGACCCTAGCTGTCATCCTTTGGTTCAATCTTTTCATCAACACAGCATATATGGAGAAACAGCAAATGGAAAGGACCATCAATCCAACTCCCTGAACAGACCACCAATTGGGTTCCTCCGAAAGATAGATAAGACCTACTCCGACAGTGCCCAGTACCAGTCCCACAAGTTGTATCCACCCGATCTTCTCTCTTAGAAAAATATAGGCTGCAGGAGCGATAAAGATCGGCACCATTGATACAAGAGTTGCAACCGAGGATGCTGAGATCCAGTCCAGGGCTTTGTGGTATAATGAGAATGTAAGTGTGATACCGAGTATGGAAAGGAGTACGAGAGAGATCCAATCCTTGAGGTTGGCCTTACGGGCATTTCCATTAATAATTCCGGTTATTCCGATCGGAAGAAGGAACAATCCACCAAAGGTGAATCTTAGAAATGAGATGGTCATGGAGGGAATGTCGTGGTGGACGAGTTTCGTCACGACCTCAATGGTAGACCATAGAATAACAGTCACCAAGATCAGCAACATACCAGTTCGTTCCCTATCCATCTACCCCAGCATCCAGACAGGCATATCACATCATCTTAGATTAATTAACTTACTATCTTAAACCGATACAAATGAACCTTTAATGAAATAACAAATCTCTTTAAATAAGACATGAAGATACCTGATGGAGTCCCATGCCATCACTTTTCAAGAGATTCCCATCGGTTTTCTGGATCGTTCAGATCTTCGAATTGATGGAGAGAGGTGCCTATTATTCCATGATGCCCATTCTGGCTGTCCACTTTATCTACAATGTAGGGATCCCGATCTGGCTAGGATTGATCCTTACTGTGTTCATGTATCCATTCCAATATGGAATGCCGATATTCAGCAGTGCACTAGCTGAAAAGGTGGGATACAAAAAGCAGATGATCATAGGGTTCACAGTTCTGACCTTTGCCTATATCTTCCTTGCTCTGGCAAACAACTCGGTCATGGCAGTAATTGGTGTGATAATGCTGGGATTTGGAATTGGGACTTACAAACCCCTTGTCTCATCCACGATCGCTAAGGCCACGCCTCAAAAGGATAGGAACGTGGCATACTCGATATATTACTGGACCGTCAATCTTGCCGCTTTCGGATTTGCAATGATCTGGACGGGTCTCATAGTATTCGGGATCCTCACCCAGGAAATGTATGCTTGGGTATTCGGAATATCTTCCATTTATTTTGTAATAAACATCCTTGTAGCAATATTCATTTTCAAAGAGGTTCCAAGATCCGGTGAGGTCAAGACCGTCAAAGATGTCATGTTCAACATCAAGACAGCATTCAAAGATAAGAAATTCGTTATAATGATGCTGTTGATGGCCGGTTTTTGGGCCCTTTATTCAGCATCTCTGGCCCCATTCCAGACAATAATGTACGGGTTCCATTTCCTTCCCGAAAGTTTCCCTGTTATCCTCCTGGGTGTTTTCAATCCCGGGACCATTATCCTGCTGGGAATACCTCTGGCGAAGTTCGTTGAACGACTGGAATCTTTGAAGGTACTAATGCTTGGTGTGATCGTTTACTTGATCGGATTGGTATGGGTCTCTTTCACCATGCAGACTCCTGCGATCGCAATTATTGGCATAGTGATCTATTCAATAGGGGAGTTCATGGTAGCTCCAGGTTACCTTGCCTTCGTCTCAAAATTAGCACCAAAAGAAAAGATCTCAGCATATATCGGGTGCAATTTCCTTGCATCCTTTACCGGGATCTTCTTCGGAGCCCTGATATTCGGTATCCTAACAAATATCATTGCCGTGGGATTCGAGCGACCTCATTTCTTTTATGGGATCGTTATCTCGATCGGTCTAATGGTCCTGGTTGGATTCATGTTCTATTATAGAGCATGGGGAAAGGATATCATAGAAAGGGCTGCCAAGATCAAATCAGAAGAAGAAGGCATTCACATTGATGAAGCAAGGGAGATACATCATGAGCCGTTCTATCTGAAATTCTTCGATAAGAGAAGGTCCGTGATCTTTCCACTCCTTATTGTCCCCATCATCCTATTCGCAACATTCTCTGTGGGAGAGACCACCTTCTTCCCCCCTGAGGACACCGATGCAACTACCGAAAAGATAATTTTCGTGGAGAATTCGACCCAGATCGGGACCACAGGAACCACCAATGAAGACAGTTCTGATTCAATAATCCTCGAAACAGAAGGCACTCTAACATGGATCAACATTTCCTTCAACTGGCAGGATGAAGCTGCACCCAGGCTTCAGACCAATGCCCCTGATATATTCGAGATCGAACTATGGTCACCCAACGGATCAGTCATGACAGATGGGCCTGAATCGAATGGTGCTCTGCGTATCAATTACAGGGTAAATGAGTCCGAAAAGATCGGAGGAGCCGATTGGACCCTTGTTGTAACCTGTATCGATGCAGGTGATTTCATCGGTCCATTCGGAGTGATAATAAGATCAAATGATCCGGGTAACGATTGGTCTGCAACAGTGAGGATCTCCTATCTGGAAGAATTGAAATAGACCTGTAATAAGTGGACCATCTCGAATTTCCACGGTCCCTCAGAATATTACATCTCTTAGACTCAGAACGAAGAATAGGGAAAAGCCAATGATCAGAAGGACACCTTCTTTCCTTCCCAATTTCCTTGTTGTCAATAGGACTGCCAGAGCGGTGAGGAGCAATATTCCTGGTATCAGAGCCTGTCCAATAAGTGGGCTGATATCCAGGGGATGGATCATTGCTGCTATTCCTGGTATCAACAGAATATTAAAGAGGTTCGATCCAAGTACATTACCTACCGCAATACCTTCATGGCCCTTGATAGCTGCTGTAATAGTTGCCATGAGTTCGGGGAGTGAGGTCCCCGCTGCTATCAGGGTAACGGCAATAACAGAATCTTCAATTCCCCATACTCTGGACAACCTCTCAGCGGAACCGACAAGTATTGGCGAACCGATGAAAAGGAATAAGGTTCCAATCATGATCATAAATACCATTGTCCATGTGGACCTATCCCCTACCTCGACCTCCCCTGACATCTTTGTGGTCCTGATAAGATAGAACACATAGATGATGTAAAGGAAGAAGAGGATCAGAGCCTCGATCCTGCCAATACCCCGACCTGTTATCACCGAGAAGATCGCAAAGATACATGTAGCAACCAGCACGATCAATGCGTCCCTTGTTGCTGACCGATCAGGGAGAATGGGAATTATCAAAGCCCCAACTGCAAGGACAATGCCGATATTGAACGCATTTGAACCGACCACATTACCAATTGCAATACCATGACTGTTCGAGATCGTTGCTGTAATAGCAGTTGCCAGTTCAGGCAGGGATGTGGCAGTGGCAACTAAGGTCAAACCTATTACATGCCCGCTTATCCCTTTCTTCTTAGCTAGACCGGCGGACCCATCAATGAGTAGGTTTGAACCCCAGATCAGGATAAAAAGACCCAGTATCGTTCCGCCCAGACCTAACCACACAACCGCACCTCACAGATCCATTCCTAAATACCTATCATTCACTCAGGAGGTTTCCATTTTTTATAATTATGTCCCAAAAATGCGGCAATTGGGATATCCCTGGGACATCCCATAAACCTTCGAATGGTGCAATTCATTTTCAAAAGATCTCAACGATCCTTCCACCGGTCTTCCGATCCTTCAATAGAGAGATGACCGCACATGCAATATCCGTTCGGGAAACCAGATCCCCTGAAGGAGATATCCTTCGCATCCTTTCCCTCCAATCATCATCTCTTTCCGTATCATCCACCACACCCGGCGACACAAGATCCACAGATATATCCTCTAGTTCCAGCTCCCTTCCAAGTGACATTGAAAGGACTGCTAGGGCCGTCTTTGCAGAAGCATGGGCGGCGACATCAATATACCCTTTGACATCACGGGTCCCGGCCATTCCTATGTTGATTATTGAGCCCCCTCCATTTTTCCTCATATCCTTAACAGCTTCATTTATTGTGTAGAAGGAAGAAAAAACTACAGCTTTCGAAAGCCTGTCTGAATTCATTTGGGTCCATTCCGATCAGAGGACCTCTGGGGAACGATGAGACGTTATTTACGAGGACCGTAACTATAATTTTCCGGTCTCTGAGATCGGAGAAGAGCTTCACTTACATCTTCCATTTTCGACATATCTGCGTGGAATGACCTCTATCCCGATTTCCTTGGAAGCTTTGAGTGCGATTGTCACGATCGGACCTGTATGTTGCGATCACATGATGCCCCATGTCTTTTAGGGCCTTTGAGATCTCCAGACCTATCTTCTTATGGCCTCCGGTAACAAGTGCTACCTTTTTCGAAGATGGACCCGGTCGATCATCCATGAGGGTGTATAGGACCTTTGGAACAAATCAATTTCTCCCCTCATCCTCCAATTAACTTTCTTCTGATCCCTCTCGACAATCCAAGTACCATTACATAGATTAAAGAAAAATTTGGAGTAATGGTGCGGGTGCCGGGAGGGGTAGAACTGTCTTAAGATTAACGATATCTAAGTTCTACCCCTGAGACAAAAAACGGATGTAATCTTTCTCATTCATTTTTTGTCGTGTGCAATCATTTTCGAGCACCATTTTTCGTTTCAATTTTAAATTGATGAAAGAAAAACCTACCGAGATTATTTCATTAAGAACTTTGTTTTTCTATTTGTTTCACAGTCTATGTAAATGATTTAAGCTATTATATATTGTTGGCTATTGAATTCACCTTGCAACTACTTGAATATTCTAAAGGTTTAAGATTTCAGAATACTGAATATAATGCGGGTACCAGGACATGGGAATAATGAAAGATTATTCACGTGTATGGAAATTGTTCCATTTTCCAAACATTTGATACCGTAAAATCATAAGATTTTGCTCAGGTTGAGCATTTCATATCGTCGAATTGACAACTAATTGCTCAACCACCCAAGGGTTCAAACCTCCTCACGTCATATCCAATGACACTATTACATAGATTAAAGAAAAATTTTGAGAATAATGGTGCGGGTGCCGGGATTTGAACCCGAGTAACTAGCTTGGCAAGCTAGAATGATACCAGGCTACATCACACCCGCAGCTGGTGGGAAAGGGGGATATAGTTCCTATTTTTAAAACCTTTCACTCAAGTTTCCTGACCTTTCCTTTGGCCACAGCCTTCAATTTCTTCATACCGTCTTCAGGACCTCTGACGAAAATGATATCCCCTTGGCAAATGACATCATGCTCTTCAGGACCATAGATCCATCTTACGTTCCTCTTAATTGCAAACAGCCACATTCCCGTTTCTGTAGCGAGTCTTAGGTCACCGATCTTCTTCCCGGCAAGGATCGACTTCGGTTTAACTTCTAACCTGAAGATCGACACATCAGATTCCTTAATAGACTGCTTGATCACAGGATGGGGTTCAATATCCCTTAGAACAACATCGGCAATTGTCATTGCCGCATCTGCGATGGAAGTGATATAGGTACAAAGCTTGAGGACCATTATTGTTGCATCCGGGGACCTCTGTGACACCTCAGTAATTGCCAGCCTCTTGAGATGTCCGGACATCTCATCTATCTGCCCATTGAGGTGCTCCACCTCCGATGCTATTTCATCATTATCATAAAGAAGTGAGGAATAGGCAAGGTCCACCATCAGTTCAGAGGTGTCCTTCATCTCGAGGAACATATCCATGACCCTTGTCATGGGATCCTCTACCTCTTGTATTTCCCCCATTTCACCTCACCTTTTGCATATGCGATCAGTTCCTTCAAACCATCCTCCACACCTCTGGCTATAAGGACATCGGAACCTTTCAATCTTTTATCCGGTTCAATATCATAGATCCATTTAGGACCCCTCTTGATAGCGACTATCCTGCAGCCTGTCTCTGATTCTATCTGCAATTCATTGATCTGTCGATTGACGACATCCGAATCTTCGGAGATCCGAATAGCCCATATCTTCTCATCACCATCCTTCAAGAAGAATGGAGCAAAAGGTCTGAACTCAACACCTTCGGAGAAGAGCATCATAAGTTCCTGGGAAGCATCACCGATCCTCTCGGCTGCGGATGCCACCTGGAGAATGCCTGTCAATTGTTCCGCATCCTCACGATTTCTCGCTGCAAGCATCAAGCCAATTCGGACGTTGTAAAGTAGCTTATCCAGCCTTTCCTCGAGTTCATCCACCTGGGAGGCTATATCCGAACTGTCGAATAAAATAGCAGAATATGAAAGGTCGATTATCTGTTCGGAAAGGTCCTTCATTTCGACCAAACTGTCCTTGACCCCAAGATTGTCATATTCCATTCTTTCGGGTCTTTTCTTCTTCAACCATCCCATTATCTATCTGCTCCCTTTAACAAATCTCTCTGATTATGAATGAACACATTGTAGATAAGATTGTAAGGTAAAAAGGTTGCCATATCCTCAATAATATTCGTAGTAAACCTATATCTCCTCTAAGGCGTTCTTGATGTTTACTCTTGTATCCCTTAGTGTTGGTCGGAGAGATCTAGCAAGGGTAATAGTCTCCTCTTCTATCGTAGCACTTATCGTAGATTCTTCGAAATAAGGTCCCTTGGAGATAACAGATCCCCTTGGGGATACAACTTCTGATCCACCCCAAAAATCCATTCTGGAATCAAATCCCACCAGGTTGGAATAGATGAAATAGATGGTATCTTCAATTGCTCTGGCCTTCATTACCGCCTCGAAAAAGGGCCTTGTTACTGAGGGGGATGCAGAAATGCAGATGATAGCGTCCGCACCCTTCAGAGCATAATGTTTTGTAAGCTCTGGGAAGAAGATATCGTAACAGATGATCAGGCCAAATCGGAAACCTTTGATCTCGAACATGAAAGGAGCGTTTCCAGGTGTGAAATATGAATATTCCTCAAAAGGTCCAAAATTGACAAGGTGCATTTTTCTATAGGAACCCAGTATTCCCTCTGGACCTATCACCATTGCAGAATTATAAATCTGGCCCTTGATCTTCTCAGATCGCTCTGGATAACCGAATATTAGATATTTGTTCTCAGCAGAGGCCGTATCCACCAATGAACCAAAGATGGGGTCGTTCCTCGGAAAGGACAGGGTCCTAACGTCATCGCCTATGGTGTAACCGGTGAGGAACATCTCTGGAAAAATAATCAGATCGGAATTGGACCCTTCCAAGGCTTTATTGATCATCTTCATATTACCTTGGATATCATACCTTTTATGAAGCTTCTGAACAACCTCCACTTTTATTGGTGAAAGGGCCATATTATCGATCAACAACATTGTTCGCATCATATATAGAGGTTCCAAGACCTGTGGATCGCTTCCGCTGTTAAGTTCCTACCACAAGTTTCTAATACATAGCATTGAGTTGTGTTTTTAACTACTGATGACCCGTTTTGGATGGATACTTAAAGGTGAGAAATTGACACAGGCCAAGGGGAAGAAGGAGGCTAAGGCCGATGATGAAAAGGTCCTGGAATCCATAGAGGACCTTAGATCAGAGGTGAGGGAGCTTCGAAATATGGTGAATCTTCTTGTGGATATGATAGTCAACATAGAAACCACTGATGACATGGATATCGATCCTGAGGGAAACATGATGGGATTTGATCCCCTGTTAAAGAATGGTAAGTATTGTATGTAACATTCAGATTCATCAGAACGAAGCAGCCCCCAATAACTGGGGGCATATGATACACACCCTATATTATTCCCCTTTGGGATATTCCCCTAATCTCTTGTTCCATCCATCCCGTAGATATGGGAACAACGGACAGACCCCACTCCCCGCCCATTGTGAAGGCTTATGGTTCAAGAAATTATATAAGGTTTATCAATTGAAAAGGTGCATATCTTTAACAAATTTTAAATAAAACCCGTTTGGTTCACCCCCACCCCTGAGGTTAATTCCATGAAGTCCGAGAATATTGAGGCCCATGACAGAAAGATCCTGAGCAATTCCACATGGATCTTTTACAGTAGTGCCCTTTTCGCAATAATCATAGTTCCTCTTTTTACAGGAGCATTCTACATGCTCAGGGTTTCCCAGATATTATTCAATTCAAAATTAGAATACAGTGTGGTTGCTGGAATGATCCTTGGGATCATCGTCTCCATTGCAGCTGGAGTATTCTATTCTAACATGGCAAGAAAACATGTTGAATGAAATTCATGATCCGAGAACCCTTTATCCCGCAAATTATGTTGAGTTTAGTTCTATTCAGAGACCGAATCATATAATAACTCATAGATATTCTTGTAACTGCCAACATCCAGATGGCAGGTGTACGGTTGACTTCAGATCCAAACAAGGATGAGCCAAAAAGGCGTCCAAGGAGTTCCCTTTTCAAGAAGGATACAGACCGCATCTACTCCAGGGAGACCGCCAAAGAAGTTGATGAGACCATAGACAAGATGGTATCGCAGTTGGGTGATAGGACACCTGAATATACAAGGAAAGCGAAGGGTATCTTCAAAGAGACCCAGAAACGGTTAAAGGACCTTGACGAGAAGAGCGAATCCTACACACAGAGGATGTTCAAGTCCAAACCCCTGGATACATTAATGGAAGGCATCCTCAGATACAGGAAAACCGTCTTTGCCCTGACAATTGTCTTCTCTTTATTAATTGCATACTGGGGAGTTATTGGGCCGGGGTGGGTAAAGGATAGTTTCCTCGGTGATTCCAATGAAAAGACAAGGCTTCAAGGAAAGATAAGGGGAGATTTTGAGGCATATCTTCCCGGAGGTTCCGATGTAGATATGGTCCTGGGGGAAATGAAACAAAACTGGTCAACGGACCTTGCAACCATATTCATCGAGACAAATAACAAGTTCGATCCCACGGATGAGACCAACATCACCGATTATGAGGTCCTGAAAGAGATATCAGAGATCGAGGAATACCTCAATTACGATAAGAAGGACAAGGGGAGCAAAGACGGAATAATCTATTGTTTTTCCATATCTACCTTGATCAAGACCCTTCACAACATGACCAATTCCATTGAGGAAGCATTTCTGAACGAACTTAAAGGAGACTTTATCAACTTCTCAGTTCCGGATCAGTTCAAGGGGAACTATTCTATCCCAGAGGATCAGAGGCTGATCGATGAGTTCTTCAATCGGATAGGCCCCGACCAGATCTCATCCCTTGTAGCTGATATCAATGGTGATGGGATATACGATTCCGCTCTCCTTCTTATTGGCCTTTCCAAGTCGGTGGACACTGACCTGCTGGTGAACTCCATCGAAGATAAGATATCCCTTTATTATGTCGACACTGGCATCAGGCCAGGCTCAGAGGATACCACAGATGAATGGTTGGAAAGATATGAAAATGGAGAGGTTCACTGTAGAATGACATTAACAGGGCCCACCCCCTTGGCGAGGATGATTTCCAAGAGGACGATGAGCGAGATGGCTGTGGTCCTTCCTTGGGCCATCGCAATGGTTGCTGCTTCTCTTCTGATATTCCATAGGACCTGGAAGATCTGGTTGATAACATTGATCCCAGTTATTTTCTCTTTACTGATATCATTTGGTTTGATGGGATTGTTCCTACCCATACTGACACCACAGGTGGTACTTGTAGCACCTATTCTAATTGCGCTCGGTGTAGCTTACGGCTTGTACATAGCAAACAGATATGCAGAGGAAACATCTATAAAGGACAGGGAAAAGAGGATCCGATATGCTCTCAGGACAACGGGGAAGGCAATATTCCTCTCTGCAATGACAACTGCCTTCGGGTTTGGAGCCATGCTAACGGTGAACATGCCTACCATGCAGGTGCTGGGTTTCGGACTTTCAACAGGGATACTGGCCTGCTATGTTACAACCATCCTTATGACCCCTTCCCTTGTCATCTGGCTTGATTATAAGAAAATGTCTAAGAGCGATGGTAAGAGCTCTGCCGGTTCAAGAAAGATAGCAGAGATCCCTATGAAACATTCGAGAAAGATTCTTCTGGGTGGTTTGATCCTGGCGGTTATCTCGGTCTCTCTCGCACCGGTTTCGGAACTGCCGTTCATAGGTGTCGAGGTCGGAGGAATGGGCATAGTCAAGGCGAATATGGATTACATTTCCCTCTCACCCGCGGATGAGCCGGTGGTCCAAAAGCTTTCGGAGCAGTCCGCCACTTTCGGTTCCGGCCAAATTGAGATGATGATATACCGTGGGGATATGGCCCGTGACGAGGATAATGACGGAAGGGATGACGACATCGATGAAAGCATGAAGGACATCGAAACTCTCAATAATCTCGACAACCTGATTTTTGATATTAACGGTGATCCTTTCAATGAAAACGATAATGGGATCGAAAATGCCCAGGCCATTTCCATCATTGATATAATGAAAATGGTCCAGATACCGGATTTCAGGAATTCAACTGCATATAAAAACTTCTTGGAACAGCTGGGAAGGCTCGGTTCCCTTGGAGGGGTAAATCCAGAGGAATTCTTTGATAACTGGGTTAAGGAAAATATTATTGGAAAAAGTTTTTGGACAGCTATGCAGAATCCTCCTGACAGAGATGAACTGGAACAACTTCTCCTGGGAGAAGATTTTTCAACTTTTATAATGAACATCTTCTACAACGCCATGGGCCAGGAGATCAGAGGAATGCTAGTAAACGATGACTACTCCAAGACCATCGTCTACATCACCCTCCCAAATATGGACATAATAGGATCGGAGAAAGCGGTCAATGAAATAGATTCCGCCATAGATTATCGTTTAACAATGAGTGTAAAAGACAAGGTAGGGACAGCTTCACCAACTTCCGGGTTCGCAAAGGTCCTTGTGACCATAAATGATGTTATCGTCATGAATGCGAACCAGTCCACCTTTACTGCGCTTCTAATGGTATTTATACTGCTCTTCCTGGTAATGAAATCTTGGAGGATATCATTGATCACACTTGTCCCAGTGGTTATGGTGGTCATGTGGCAGTACTTCGCCATCTGGGGTGTAGGGGCTCTTGGAGATGTCATCTGGGGAGATAAGAACGTTTTCTCGGGAGAGTTGAACCTCTTCTCGGCTCTGATCGGTTCCATAATAATCGGCATCGGTGTCGATTTCTCCATACATATCACAGAGAGGGTGAGGGAGAAGAACTTTGCATTGGAAGGTGTCCTTCACGCAGGAGAGACATCGGGTTGGTCCTTCATTGAATCGACCACAACAATGATCATGGGCCTTACAGCCGTTTTCCTTGTTAACATTCCCTCCATAAGGGAGTTCATACTTCTGATCATCATTCTTCTTGCGTTTTCCGCATACGGAGCGATCTTCATATTGACCGCAGCATACAGACTTTATCTTCCGCGTTTCAACCGACTCAGAACAGTCAAGAAAATGAGTTGAATATGCGATCCAGGTTTTATGTTGATTTTTTATCGTGTTGATGGAATTAAGACCCTATCATTTTAATAGGTACAAGTAAATGAGACGGTTGATCAGGTTAAAAACCTTCTCTTAAAGGGAAAAGAGATCGCTCTGGAGGAGTTAAATGTCGATTAAAAAAGGATTTTTCAGTGTACCGATCTTCCTGCCGATCGCAGTGGGGATCCTGTTGCTTGGTGCAGTCCTGCTGCTCAGCGAACGGGACGATGTAGAGGTTGACGCCGCAAGGTTCTACGAGGTCAAAGATATCTCTGCACAGAAGACATCGGGCCTCTATCTTGGTCCGGTCACAAATGACACTTCTGTGACGATCAATGATATCATCAACATCACCGCCGTGAACGAATCCATTCCCACATTGTCAGAAGATAAACTTATCATTGATCTGAATCTGACCGATAGTAATGGGCATATTGCTTTCAATACTACCATTGAACTTTCCTACAGCGGTTCAAACAGTGATTTCTACGGTAATATCACCTTTAAGAAGAACCTTGGTCAGAACTTCAAAGTAGTATCGGGAGGCATCGAACTCGATGTCGCAGACGGTTCCACCGTCTATATTAAAAACCATCTTACAGGCATGACCTACCTCAGGCTGAATGTAGACAATATGGCTCCCCTGATCGAAACGATCGAGGATCCTTCCATGATATATGTGGCCGATGGAAAGGCCTATGCTACCAATTCATCCTCGATCGAACTTGACTTTTCGGATAATGATACCTTATCTACTCGAGCCTGGGCCATTGCCAATCAGAAGGTCAATTACACATGGGATTCGGGAGCCGAACAGAATTGGGGCGGATCGGCCATCCCCATACCTTCAGACATAAAAAAACATGACCTTAAGGTCGATGCAACAGACAGGTTCAACCAGAAGAAGACCTACATTTTCAGTTACTTCGTGACAGAAACGCTCTCGGGATCTTTGAACGAATCAATGACCTATGAGAATCAGACCGTTCTTTCCGGGCCTCTCAGGATAGTGGCGGGAGGATCCCTTGACCTTATCAACTCAACATTCATATTGATGGATTCTGGAGATGATGTGATCGTGGAGGAGGGAGGATATCTGAATATCACTGGTCCAAAGGATGCCAGCTCTGGCAACCAGTCGGTCTTCAAATGTTCATCTGATGGAATGTCGATAGTCACCCTTCCCGGATCACACCTTCTTATAGAAGATACTCTAATACTGGATTCCGACACCTCCTCAAAGAAGGCCACGATACAGCTTTTCGAAGGGACTATGGAGAGGTGCCATATTGAAGGACCTAATGTGGGTATATGGATCAGGTCCCATGACATCACGATAAAGGATTCGGTGATCAATGGCCTTGATGCAAGTAACGGCATCTTCGTGGATGCGGACCACACCTGGTCTGTGGATCCGATAGAGATATCGAACGTGACCTTCGAGGGGACCTTCGATGTACCACTAAGGATCGCCAATAATTCCATCTGGAAACCCATAGATGTTCCAAGAGCCTATTATCTGGAGAACCAGAACATCTCGTTCAGTTTCACTATGGTAGATTCATCTTATGTGGATCCATATCTTTACTTCCCGCACTTCTTTGATTCCAGATCTCCGGAAGCTACCTTGACAGCATGGTATAACAATAGTGGATCGTGGGAACTTCTACCTCCTTTCCCCCTGGCGGATGAGATTAGAGACAACTGGACCAATGGTGAGGATGCGAAGATCGATCTTTCTTCCGTACCAAACGGAGCGGATGTGAAGTTCATATTCAATGCAACTGATGGGAACAATGCGGTAATATATGTTGGAGATCCTTATCTTGGTTCTTCAAGCAGACCGAACGTTCCTCTTGGAACACTATCCCTTGAGTTCAATAACTTCTGGAAGAATAACGAGGTAACTGATAACTCACTATTACTGGAGGAAATAATGATATCCAGCGCTGATGAAAACTTCATCGAGGTCTTCTCCTCTGGAATGACAGAGATATCCCACCTCAATATCTCGTCCCCGACAATTAACAACACCTCCACAGCGGAGTGGGCAATAGTGATCGAAAAAGGATCGCTTGACCTTATTGATTCCAATATACTCGGGTACCAGAACCTTTCGGGATTCATTTATTTCGATTTCGAAGGGAATAATGACTGGCCCATGTCCAAGGTCGATAACATCACGATCGAAGCAGACACACCTGAGGCAGGTTATGGAATAATGGCAAGATCTGTCGAACTTAACATCGGTAACACAACGATCAGAAACGTCACGACCGGGATAGGATCGATAAATGCAATTATTGACCTGTATGAAATTGATCTTACCGCAGGTGAATATGGAATAGAGATGAAACTCCCTTCGGTCTATCCGAAAGATATCGATATCTCACTTGAGGGCATCATCGTAAGGGGAGAGCTGGAATATTCCGGATTGAGTATCGATGGCACTTTAACGAGCATTACAGATATCAAGGTGACAGATCTGGATATTCAATCCACCTACAACGGAACCTATGCCAGGGACGATGGTTTTGGTGCTATCATCCTGGATGTGACATCTACAATGGAGGCAAATATCCTGTTCGATGATGTGATCGCATCAACAGGACCTGGCCATGGTGTTGCGATCCTAAATTGGCCTGATAATGGTGGAATAACCTTGGAGGACGCAACCCTGACAGACCAGGGACTGGATGGTGTCTGGATGGATGACAAGGTCGACCTTCTGCTAAAGAGATGTGATATCAGCCTCAATGACGGATGGGGCATTTACGGATTCGAGGGGTCGCTTATTACGATCCAAAGCGAACCAGATGGGAATAAATGCAATATCATATCAAATGAACTTGGCGGGTTGAAGATAATGGATGATACGACCATCACCATATCACACGCAGTGATCAATAAAAATAAAGGTGTGGCAGTGGAGATGGGAGAAGATGTCACTGCATCATTTGATAACTCTGAAATCAAGGAAAACGAAATGGGAGTGAAGGGTCAAAGCGGTTGTGACATCTCCTTCTTTAAGGTAAATGTAGAGGGAACCAGTAATGGACCAGGTGTGGAGGTTACCTCATGCGACCTCACTATTGAGGCCTCGACACCGAAATCCATGTTCAACTCCAATGCTATGGAAGGATTGAAGATGTGGGAAGGGAACCTTTCCATTCAAAGTGGTCAGTTCAAGAGTAATAATGGTAACGGGATCTACCTTGAAGATGTGCAGATCCTGAACTTCCAAAATGTGAACTCATCACTGAATAAGGGTTCAGGTATCTACATCATGATCGATGACAACGACCTTCTGGACTCCCAGGGAAAATATTGTATTATCAAAGAATCCTGGTTTTCCGAGAATACGGTCATGGGTCTTACTATCGAAACCGGTGATTCAATCCCTGGGATCGTTGAGGTGGAGCTCAACGGTTTCATATCCTATGGAAATGAGGAAGGGGACCTGATAGCTGGTGATGATATCCATTTCACCTGGAATTGTACCAGTGGAAAGGATAAGCTGGGAAATTCTGATTTCACCGGGATCACAATTGCAAATCTGGATATTACTGTTGAGAACAATGGATTGCAGATATTCAATGAGGAGATACGGTTCTTGAACGATGGGGCTGCGATCTCCCTTGGACCATCACATACCCTTGAAATGGTCAATGCTTACATCAGACCCGATGATTCCGATGATAGATGGTATATGATCACCACGGGAAGCAGCAAGGTGAACATTCAAGGATGTTACTTTGGATACATGGGAAGCTTTGAAGTGGAAAGTGTGGTCGCATTCCAAATGGATGAAACCCTGATAGTTCATGGAGAGAGAGGGATCCAATTAATAGACACAAAGCTAACCATAGATTCATGTCGGTTCTTGAATATCGAGGAATCCGCCTTGAGGATCGAAGATTCCCATGGCGTGGTGACAGATTCTATTTTCAAGGGCGATGGCAAGGGGATCATAATTGACGGCCTCTCATCCGACCTTACAATCATAGGTTGTGAATTCACCAATAACGATTGGGGGATCTATGTGTTCAAGGGAGGGGATCAAACCGATATCAAGGTTGAGGATTCCTCCTTTGAAGGTAACGTCGTAGCTCCCATCTGGCTTTCCAGGAATAACATGACCCTCGAGGATACCGACATCGATCCTAACAGGATCATCGTGAAGGAAATTACTCAAAAAATCTCGATCTTCTACACTTTGGAAGTGATCGTAAAGGATGAGGGGGACCATGATCAGGTATTCAATGCCGACCTGAAGTTCGGAGACTCCGCATCAGCTATCAAGGTCACGGAAAAAGTGGGCAAATGGCAGGATATGTACAAGATATACGAAGTAACCCCAAATGGTTACAGCAAAGACAGGGAGCATTTGAGGCTCACCATCTCATATCTGGAATCCACTGGATCAAAGAGGGTATGGGCATACATCAACGACGATTTCACACTGACCACCAGAACAACGAAGGTTTACACCAGCTACAAAGCCCCGTTCACAGAAGAATATCCCACAATAATCCAGGGCATGGAAGATATCGGACTAAATGATGGATCCATTGATATTTCAAAATGGTTCTCGGACATAGGGACTGACGAGGGAAATCTCAGCTTCAAGGTTGAATCCTTGAGTCCATACCTTAACCCAAAACTCATAGGATCCATGATGTCCGTTGACCTTGAAAAAGATTGGAACGGGGAAGGGAGGATCCTGGTCACAGCTACAGATCCACATGGAAAGTCACTGACATTGAACATCACAATATTCATTGTCGGATCTAACGATGTGCCGATCATTACTGAACCTAGGATAATTTCGATAACAGGAACCGATACCATACCACGAACCGGTTCCACGATCACAGCGTTATGGAACTGGCACGATATCGACAATGGAGATACGGAACCCTCGACCAAATATGTCCGATGGTTCCTCAATGGCACAGCCATTCGAAGGTATGGTACCAACACTGTAGACAATGTAACCACGATAAACGGTGTCAAGGAGGGGCAGATATGGAGTTTCAAGGTTTGGCCCATGGATGTGGAATCCATTTATTCCAACCAATTCGGAGAACCGGTGATGTCACCTGTAATACAGGTCCTTGGCCAGGCACCACGTTTCAAATCCGATCTGACATATAATACGAACAAACCCAAGACCGATCAGGACATCATAATCACACCCGGAACCTATGAGGATGCAGATTCCAATGTGGTAACCTTCAATTATCAATGGGAGGTCCTGAACAGGAACGATAAATGGGTTCCGATCGGAGCACCCAACTCGCCTATCCTTGACAGTAGATTCACTGAAAAGGGGATGGACATCAGGGTTCTTGCATGGATCTCCGATGGCACCTCCCAATCCGGGATAAAGACCGCATATTTCGAGGTGGTGAACTCCGCTCCCATAATCATTTCAGGAAAACTCACTCCGGAGATCCTGATCGAAACCGATGACCTTGTGACTATAAAGGATCTGAATTCCTTCGATGCCGACGGTGACCAGGTCACATATTTCTTCAACTGGTCCGTGGGTGGAACCTCAATTGGAGTGAACTACGAGGTACCCCAGCTTCCCTGGTCATTTGGCGGGTGGTCTTATCCAGGCAGGGCAACTATAACTGTGAACATCACTCCTATTGACTCGGATAACAGACAAGGAGAGAGTATCTCCCTGTCAGCCATACTGATCCCAACGGATACAGATGGTGACAGTTACTTCGATGATATAAATGGGGATGGGGAGAACGATTCGGGTGATGATACCGATGATGATAATGATGGATACCTGGACCATTGGGAGATCGAACTCAGGACCGATCCCAAGAACAGGTTATCATTCCCGATGGACCTGGACCATGATGGTGCTCCGGACGGAACACCCGGGAATCCTTTCAACTGGATGGACACGGACGATGACGATGATGGGATCCTCGACAGTGAGGATAGCTATCCTAATAACGGAGCACTTCCAGGAGACCTTGACGGTGACGGTATCGGAGATGATGTGGACTCTGACATCGATGGAGATGGAAGGGAGAACCTTAAGGACTATGATCCCTACAATGACCAGGTCCAGTCGGCGCCCAAGATAGCGGGGCAATCCCTCATAGAGGTCTTCATCTTCATACTTGTACTGATAATTGTTGCTGTCATTGCAGCTGTGGCCTATGCCATTTACACTGATAAGATACATCTCCCCAACAGTGCCCCTCCCACTATCATGGGAGAGGGTGGTGCAGAAGCGATCTTCGAAGAGGACCTCGATGGACGTTCAAAGGCAGATGAAATGGAGGAGATGGAGGAACTCGAGAACATGAGTGTCTGCTCTGTCTGTGGAGAACTGGTTTCCATGGACCTTGAGACCTGCCCCAACTGCGGAGCTGAATTCGAGGAACCAGAAGAAGAGGAATTCATGGAAGAGGATTAAGGATCCACAGAGGGATCGGACACCATCTCCTGTTCCTCTTCCTCCCCATATAGTTGATATTCTCTAAACCTCCTCCTCCAGGCCCTCTTAGCCCGCCACCTCAGGAGAAAATATACCAAAAGGACGATCGCTATCAGAACAGCTGCACCGGTGAGATAGATCATATATGGACTCTTCGAGAAGAATCCCTGTATGGTGCCCAAATAGGGATCGCTCACATCCACTACGATCACTGCATTGGATTCCTCCTTGCTGTCAGGCCCATTGATCTCGGACCAGACCTCGATACGGATGATATAGGAACCTCGCGTCGTCCTGTCACCGGTCTTGATCGTTACATCTATCTCTTTCTTCTCACCTTCTGAAAGGAAAACATCCTTCTCCTCGAAGTCGATGGAGATATCCTTCCCTTTCAATTCATCACTGTTTGCCCATTTCAGGATGTATGTCTCATCTGCATTTCCCCGGTTCTCAATAAGAAGTTGAAAGGTCTTGCTCTTGGTTCTCTCTATGCTACCTGAACCCTCCTTGAAGGCGATCTCGGCGGTGTAGAATGGAAGAACAACGACATTTACCGAATCCTCAACAATTCCCCCTTTCAGTACCCTGAGGGTTGTGCATTTGCCGTACCATCTATGGTAATGATCGGTGTTTCGGATGAGGAGGTCCCTGGATTTACCGTTACATTGGCAATGAATTGAAATGTCGGATCTTCAGGTGTTAATGTGAACTCATAATCTGTAAGGGCTACAGAGATCTCTGGTGGAAAATTGACATCGAGGAATACATCGACCGATTCCACGAAGATGCCCAGGTTCAGCAAGAGTGTAGCACTGCAATGAAGCTCACCCTCGAATGATCCGTTGAATGATATATCGATGGAGATTGCTGTCTCTTCGATCTCAACTGAAACGAAGTTCAAAGCTTGCTCGGTAGCGGACGGAGATCCGGGATCCGCATCTGTTAATGGAACATGGATTACAAGCAGTAAGACAGGCAGGGACTGGATTAACATCCTTCCGAACACGTTTCAAAATCATTGACAAATGACTTTAAACTTTTGGATGGATGCTATTTCCGAAAAGCCCAAAACCGGGAACCTATGTAATTTATTACGGTCACTATCAGTATGACCGTGAAGGTCAACATCTGGTAATAGGGTGGTTCCTGGATATTCAATACATCCACACCAAAATAGGATAGAGCGGAACGTATAATGAAAGCTCCCAATGCAACTGTCAGGAACTTGAGATATTGGGCCTTTATTGATACCTTCCTTGAATCGAATGTCCAAAGCCTATTCCAGAAGAAGTTCCAGGTGACTGCGGCCATGAACGAGACGGACTGTGATATCATAAATTCAGTCTTACCTGTCCCTAATAAATGGAGCATTAACGTAAGAAGGCATAGGTCTATCACCATCCCTGTCCCACCTACGAAAAGGAATTTGAAGAATGGCGCAGAACCCGGGAAGAGATACAACTTCAAGAGATGTTGAAGGTAATTGAAGATCACCTTAGATCCCAATTTCGATTCTCCAAGCTCCCTGTCCTTGAAGGTGATTGGGACCTCTGTCACCTTCTCATAATTGCCCTTGATAAGGACCTCCAGTAGTATCTTGTAACCTTTTGCCCGAAGAGGGGCTCCCTTGATCACCGAGGGTCTGACAGCAAAGAAACCTGCCATGGGATCCGAACAACTGGTCAATGGCCTCGCCATCAGAGCAGCTCCCCAAGAGATTACCTTCCTCTTCAGAGGCCAGTTTTCGACCCCCCCTCCCTTAACGTGCCTGCTTCCTACAGATATGTCCGCTCCATCCCTGGAGATCGCATAATACATATCGGGTACGACATCAACAGGATGTGAGAGATCAGCATCCATCACAAGAAGGATATCACCTTTGGCCTTGGCATATCCTTCAATAACAGCGGGGGAGAGACCGCGATCGGTCTTTCTCACTATACATCTGGATTCTGGATGATCCTTTGATATCTCCTCAAATGCAGCAGAGGTACCATCAGGAGAGTCATCATCCATAACGATGATCTCGAATGGAATTCCTTTCCCTCTGAGCACTCTGGAGAGAAATGGTATGATTACGGGAATGTTATCCCTTTCATTGTAGGTGGGGATTATTACGGATAGTATATCCTTTTCCTGGCTCAAATGGACCATCTCTCAATGTATCAATCACGGACATTTATATAGTATTTCGGCTGCTATTGATAGGTACGGATATGGAGAGCCCTTCAGGCCTTTTTTATATACCCGATAGCTTTCACTTCTCAGGAACAGGGGGAACCGGGGGTACCTTCGGTGGTTGTGCTGGAACCGGGGGAACCACAGGAGCCGGTGGAACACTGGGTGTGGGTGGAACAACCGGAGGCTGCTGGGGTTGAGGAACCTTTGGTGGTTGAGCCGATGCCGGAGGTTGCTGGGGCAGGGATGGTTTTGGAGTTGGCGTCTGTGCAGGCGGTTGCTGGATCGGGACCTGCTTGGGTGGCTGAGGAGTTACAGACGGCTGCACTGCAGGAGGTTTCACTGGAGTTGCCTGTGGCTTGGAAGGAGCGGGGCTCTGGACAGGACCGGAAGTTACCTGGTCCTTTGCACGAGCAGCTTCAAGCTCCTTTGCGAACTCGTCCTTTCCTTTGGATGCACCGGTCGCTTCCAGATACTTCTGGGATGTTTTCATGTACAGTTCCGGAGATCTCGTCATCGATGGAGGTATCCTTCTTCTTATCCTGATCATCCTTTCTCTTCTTCTCAACGAGTACCATCTTCTTCTTTCTCTCTGAATTGTATCTGAACGACATGAAGAAGAGGAGACCCAGGTAAAGGCCTACCATGACCAGGAAGAGGATCGGGTTGATAACGGACATGATATCCGAATCAATGAGGTCGAACGCTTCGATCCCGGTGAGATCAGAAAGGATCGAATGCCTTTCATCAGGAGAATCATGGGTTACACGGATCATGTACCTGACCTCGTCCTTCAACCCATCCTTGTCCGTAACCTCTATCCAGACATCGAAATTTCCTGTGGTGCCTTCTTCCACATCCTTCACATTGAACTCGTATGCAACCGTGGGAACAGATGCCTTTGAATCCAGAATGATCTTTTCTGCTTCTCCTGATCCTTGCCTTTTGACCCTGACCGTTAGGGTCAGGTCCTGCCATGAAAGTCCAGAACCGAATTTGGAGCTGTCTTGGTCCGTGGACCTTGTAAGATTGAATCTCACATCTACAGTGTGGCTCTTCTCGGTGTCGATGAAGAAAGCCTCGTAATCCACAATCTGGTCCACTCCCGGAACTTTATCTGTACTGAGCCTCTTTCCATCAATAACATCAATGAATGCATAGGCATTGGGATAATAATCAAAGAAAAGATCGAAAAGAATGAACTGGCCCTCTTTCCAGTACCCTGCATCATCCTTGATATCCATCTCCAGCCTGTAGAGACCATCATCCAATGCTTCGGATGTTCCTGGTTTCTTTGAGGAATCGATCTGGATACTGAATTTGAAACCACCGGATTCGTTCACGGTCTGGAAATCGTCAATGAACCTGGTCAATATCACCTCATTGTTGGAGACATATACCAGCCTCACATCAGCGGATACCAGTTCCTTACCCTTTTCAATGATATCCGATCGGAAATCCCTATCGAATATCCTTATCTCGAAATCGATCAGCTTATCGTTCTGATTGACATGGACATCTGTGGTCTCTCCTGGTAATACTGTTTTTTGTCCATCCGGATCCGTAACAATGAGTGTATCCAGGAGTGGAGGGTGTGGAACAGCGGTCTGATTGACCTCTATGATCTGGGTCAATGTGGCCGTGTAGGAGTTGTCGAAGGCTATGAAGCTGAAACTGTAAAATCCGTTCGGCACAGTTTCGGAATTCCAGACGAACTCCCAGCTGGAAAATGCCAGACCTCCCTCGGGTGCTGTACTCTTTGCCTCCCCAAGGACCTCATCCTCTCTGTAGATGACGACCCTGTTGACCACATTGCTTTCCCCGCCAGATACGGCTGTTCCCTGGAACCTTACTTCATCCCCTCCGATCACATTGCCGGCGGGGGCGACCCTCTGGATATTGATCGTTGTAAGGTTGATGTAAATGTCCCGATTCGAATTCGTATTGAACCTGGCCCTGTCGGATGATGCGGAAGCACCACCAGCATCCTCGGCCCTAAACGTGAAGAACAACCAAAGACTATCCTTTAATGCATTAACTTCGAGCCATACCCTTCCATCCGCGTCTGTGAAGGCAGGTCCGTCCTGGGGGTAAAGTGTGGAGATGTCAGATGGTTCATAATACCTGATCGCCACGTTCTCCATCGGGGTCTTGGTATTGTCATTGACGATCACCCTTGCCCACCAGTAGATATAGATGTGGGTTCCAGAGAGAGCTTGTGGTTCGTCGCTATCACCAATATTGACCTGATACAGAAAAGCATCATCGATAGCTTCGGTTTGAAGATTAGCTCCTTTCCAGCTTGATAGCGACTGGAACCGGTCATTTCCTGTCTTTCCCTCATCCCAAAGAATGGCACCTGAAAGCGCGGTGAGCTTGATCTGAGAAATTGGTATTGAAGTCCCCGATGATGTCCCTGCTAAAGCTTCCAGATCACTTCTCGCGATATAGAGGTCAGTGAATATCGATTCAATGAACATCTGGCAGTTGCCGCCTGTCGATCCAAAGGATTGGGCTCCTGCGGCTCCGGAGTTCCCGGATTTTGCATAGATGGTCGAACCCCTTATATTGACTCCTCTGCCCTCAATGTTGCAAATTAATTGTCCACCGTTCCCTGAACCATATCCCAATGAGAAGGTATCCCCACCTTTACCTCCCTGGATGTAAATCTCCGAATCAGAGATCCTTACGTCATGATTTCCAAGTGCTACAAGGTTGAAGGACACCTTTCCACCATTTCCTCCATTGTCGTTTGCACCGCTTTCTCCGGTCTGACCGGATACACTGATCGAGGTATCATTGATTACCAGATCGGATTGCCTGGAAATCATCGAGAATGAACTCTCTTTTCCATCCTCTCCGTTGCTCATGATCCCGGACTCATTGGTCACAGATATCGTGGATCCCTGAATGGAAATATCATCTGCCTTGATGTTAAGGACACCGCTCTGGACCGTCAATTTGGCAGGGAGCTCCCCGTCGTTTATCATCTGGAATGAGGTGTTATCGAAATCAGCCCTGCAGATGATCTCCTGTGTGATGACAAGGTCGCCCTTGATTATCAGCTTCCCGTCATCCCTGAATACGATCTTGTCCCACTTCTTCATCTCCGCGCTTGATGATCTGTCTATGGTAATGGTTCCATTCTCAACATAGAGGGTCTGACCGACATTCCTGGTTCCGGGATCGGTTGCAACCGTCTCTATATGCGGACCTGCCACAAGCAGGGAGGAAGCAAGCAGTGACCAATGCTATAATGACTGTTGAAAGAGTGTAAGATCTTCTCATTGTTGACCCCCCTAAAGCCTCCTTCTCATGGATATGTCAGACGCCTTGCTCCTGTTGGATTCATATCTTCTGTCGAACAGGATCATCAAAACGAAGAACACCACCCCACCTAAAAAGAAAAGTACGGCGATGATCGGATTGATGATCGCCTCATCAAATGTTACCGTGAAGAGGACCGGCAAAGCAAGGATGAAGCTGACGATCATGAACACCGTGGAGATCGTCTTCCATCTCTTGGATATCTCCATATTCGTCCTCAGGTCGACGATCATCTTTCTTCTGATGTAATCCTCATCTTCCTGGACAACATCCTCTCTGGTGAATATATTACCGCAGTAACGGCATGTCACCCTTTCCTGTTTCGTATCCTCGAGCTGCTTTCCGCAACTTGGGCATTCTAAAAGGCGAGTTCTCTGAGCCATGGATATCATCGCGCAAACATAGTTACATGATATATATCTTTCTGAGGAGGAACTCGACCCAGCATAATTCGATTTTTATCCCTATCAAAGGGTGAAAAGCTGAAATATCATGCCAATCCTAGTCACCTGTTGTTGTTGGAGGTCCATGAGGGAAGGAACAACGACTATCATTGCATATCAGGAGGGAGTCAATACGGAGTTCAGAGAGCTAATTGATAAGATCGGAGTGATCGATAAAGGGAAACTCGATCCCCACCTGGAAGGATCCACTTTAACCAAGGATCAACCTCTATCCGCCTGGACATCCCGAGTTAAGGAATATGATAATTGGAGAATGGCCGGGAATATATACTCGGACAGGACAACTCTGGCCATGGCACTAGGGACGGACCTCAGAGGAATCACCGATGTCCTGATGTCCGGAACCAGACATTCCATTCCTTTCCAGGTGGTAGACGCCCCAGATCACTACAGCAGGATCAATGTGGATGATATCCCGATACCCACATATTTCAAGGGCGATGGAGGGCCCTATATCACCTCTGCTATCTTCCATGCAGGATATGAAGGTAAGAGAAACCTCTCTTTCCACAGGATGATGTATCTTGGAGATGACAGGTTCGCAGTGAGAGTTGTCCCAAGGCATCTCAAGACCCTCATCTCAAATGCCAGGGAAAAGGGAAAGGACCTTCCGGCAGTAGTATCGGTAGGAGCCGATCCTTACAGTCTTCTGGCTGGTTCGACATCGCTTGGATTTGGAGAAGATGAGCTGGAGGTGGCATCCTCCCTCAACAGGTCGGCAAATGGGGAGCCCTTGAAGGTTTTCTCCCCGGGAGGGGATGATCTCCTCTCACCTGTCGGGACAGAGATCGTTCTTGTTGGAAGGTTCATTGATGAGAAGGTCGCGGAAGGTCCCTTCGTCGATATCACTTCCACATATGACCATGCTGGGTTGGATCCGGGCGAACCTGTTTTTGTTGTGGACAAAGCAATAGCACGAAAAGACCCTATCTTCCATTTCTTACTTCCAGGGGGTTATGAACATTATCAGTTAATGGGGCTTCCAAAGGAACCATCAATAAAAAATGCTGTTTCAATGGTGGTTCCCAAGGTTCACGGGGTCCGGTTGACAGAAGGCGGATGCTGTTGGCTTCATGGGGTTGTGTCAATAACACCCCAAAAACAGGGGGATGCAAAGAATGCCATTATGGCTGCATTCACGGGACATCCTTCTATGAAACGAGTAATTGTCGTCAATGATGATATCGATATCTTCGATGATACCCGGATCGAATGGGCTCTGGCCACGAGGTTCCAGGGTGACAGGGACACGATACTGATCGATAAGGCCAGAGGTTCTACTCTCGATCCTTCTTCAACCTCACCTGAGAAGACCACGGTAAAAATGGGATTTGATGCCACCTTCCCGGTGGGAATGGAGAGTGAGTTCCGAAGGGTAGAGTGATCCACCGAAAGAATTGAATCCCTTATGGTGGTTTGCAGTTATGTTGATGCAAAGAAGAGCGTTGCTCATCCTGATGGTCCTGGCGGCCACTTTCGCAATGACGTTCACATCCGGATGTTTCCATACTGGAACATCCCGTGACCTCCTGTTCCCATCAGAGGACTCTGTAATAGAATACAGCAGTCGAACCATTGCACAGGTCAGGCATAATTTCACCGGAGCTTTCACGGACACCTCTATCCCCTTGGGTGCTGAGGAGAAACAGAGGACAATAGATAATTTCTATATCGGTGAGGGTGGAGCTGACATCTACGTCTATGCCCAGGTCCACTTCGGACCGGATGCCCAGGCCACTATGGATTTCAATAGATGGGTCCACGTCATGCTTATCTATGAACCTGGAAGTGGCAAGGAAAGGATAGTCGCTCAAAATCGATATGAAGCACCAGGGAACACTAGGTATGACCGGGCCGAGTTCATGGCCACCATAAACAGTACCAGACCAGGGTTGTATTCTTTGAAGGCAGAAGGTGTTGGGACCGCGGTCCAGAATGCGGATGTCCCTACCTACGACTGGTACTGGTTCACTGTCAACGGAAGGATCTCCGAAGGTTCCTATAACCACAATGCTCCGAACTCTAACTGAAAACTTCGGATCTGCATATTAAGGAGATAGGTTGCCCATTTCCCTGGGATCGTTCCCGCCAGGGTGGGGGGGCCGAGTTTTGATCTGTGTAGTATCCCCCATGAAATGTACCACACGCTGAGGGAACGGGATCTCGATACCTTCCTTGGCGAACCTGTGGAATATCTCATGCCTCAGATCGCTTGCAATGGCCCACTGATCATTGTAATCCTTGACGAAGAAGGTAACAGACCAGTTCAGAGCGGAGTCTCCGAATTCATTGAACCTCACAATAATGGGGTGTTCCTCATCTTTCTCAACACCTGAGTGGGAAGAAACTATCTCCTGAACGATCACCTTCATTTTTTCAATATCAGTGTTGTAAGAGACACCGAACTTGAGGGTCCTTCTTCCGAAAGAATCGGGTTCCGAGAGATTGGAGAACATGTAATTGGAGATCTTACTGTTTGGAAGTGTAACCATCTGTTGGTTCCAGGAGCTGAAAAGCCTTGTCGATCTCAGACCTATGTGTTTTACCTGGTATACCGAATCATCCAGTATGATCCAGTCCTCCTCTTTAAATGGACGATCGAGAAGAATCATTATTCCTGCGAAGAAGTTGGAAAGGGTATCCTGGGCTGCGAAGGCTATGACTAGACCAGCAATCCCCATTGCACCGAGGAATACAGTGATATCCACTCCAAAATTGTTCATGAACATGACGAAGGCGAACACCCAGATGACAACCGTAACGATCTTTCCAATAACAGGCACCAGTACATCATCCGCCTGGGTCTCTGTCTTCTTCGATATCAGCTTGAGATACACTAAAATGACCTTCTTGAACAGCCTGATCGCAATGATCGCAATCAGGACAATCACACCTGCCCGGTAGAAAAGATCCAGACCGTTCAGGATCTCATCGGGTAGCTTCAATTGTGAGAGAGAGACCAGAAGTCCATATACGAACAGGATCAGGAAAAATGGAAGTCTGATTATCCGTACTATCTTGGTGTCCATATCGGTCTTGGTCTTCTTGGTGAAAAGGAGAAGAAGCCTGAAGACGAACCAGATGATGATTATGGCGATCGTCCAAAGAGCCATGGCCACACCGAATCTCGCCCAATCTGACTGAAGGAATCCTGGAAGGTCATCCTTTTTTATTACAAATCCAAGCACATCTATCTTATCCTTGTGCAGGATCTTTTCCTCTGTCTCTCCTTCCTCGATTACAGTGATCCCGCCTCCGTAAGCCTCGATCTCCTGGTAGGTCCTGTTACCTTCTTTCTTCTCCAGGATGATCACAGTGAATTCGACCTCTGCTCCCCTGAGTAATCTGTAGGTCTCATCTCCCGGGAACTGGAGCTTGGGAGCGTCCACCGATGCCTTTGTGGATTCGAGCCAGACGGTTGTAACCCCAAAATCCTCATCCTTCATCTCGTGATAATCTGAAACTGAGACCCTGTCCCTGAACGTGACCTCTTCCATATCTGAGAGGCCAGAAAAAACCTCCAGGGATGGATCATATAGGTCCAGCAAGGCCTTGTAATCTTCAACCTCCCTTGCCTGCACTCCAGAAGAGATCCCTAGTGAACCTACCAAGACCCAAAGGAGAAGAACTATGCCAAGGAACCTTACAAGCTTCAAAAACAAACCCCATGTGGAAACCCAGCTTTTCATTATTATTGTTTTGCCTGGTGTAACTCTGAAAGGAGCAGAGGGTATCGTTCCACAGAATGGTCCCCTGGGGATCTTTCAAGGGTCTGAAGCACCCTGGAAATCGAAAATGGAGTCCCTACAGCTATGACATCCAGACCACGGATCAGAGGTTCGATCACACCTTCGGGAGGGGGCATTTCCATATCGAATTCGATCTTTGACCTCATGAAAAGGGCAAGGGATTCCAGGTCCAGAACAGCCACCCTGAAATTCCCAGGTCCCGCATTGCACATCTTGAAAAGATCAGACCCAGTGACCGAACCTCTTCCCCCTCCGGCCCTTGCAGGTGAGATCTCCACAAGTTTCAAGGTCCCGCTTTTAAGCTCCATCAAACCGGAAAGGGATGAGATCGGGACCATATCTCCCGGTTCAGCGTCCCTTTCGGCCATCCCCGAGGATCCCGATCCCTTCTCAGCTGCATACAACAATCCATCCTCAATGACGAGAAATATCCTGTCCCCTTTCTTGATGGATGCCTTAGCTATTGCGTCAGTGGACCTGATAATGTCCAGCTTACCGATGGAATTGTCTATGAAATCCTTTATTGAAAGCAGATCCCGATGGAGGGCCTCTACACCTTTAACAGTGGCCTTTGGACCTTCGAGGCCAGTTGTCACTAATCCCTCATCCCTCATCTTTGAGAGATAATCCGATACCGCCTGAGGGGTGATATCAACGGGTTCTGCAAGTGACCTCTGGTCTCCGGGTGTTTCCGTGACTATCTCCAGAAGTAGGAGCAATCGTGTCATCCTGCCTTTGTTCTTCAAGACACCAAGCATTTCCATCCCTCAAAAGAAATAAATATCATCTGTTGACTGTCATATAAACTTACATTGATATAAATAAAGTTCGCTTTACTGAAGATAAAATGGGGATGATTTCAAATGAACATATGGAGAAGACCATACCAATCTTTGCTCATTATCGGTCTGCTCATATTTGGAACAGGGATCATGGCGGGGTGCATTGAGTCGAACGAAGGAAATGATACAAGGACCTTTACGGACCAAACAGGGAACCAGTTAAAAGTCCAGGGAATTCCCGAAAGAATTGTGACCCTGACACCCGCCTTGACTGAGATAGTGGTGGAACTGGGAGCCGGTAACCTTCTAGTGGGTGGAGATTCTGTCTCAGCCGGAGAGTTTTCCGATCTTTCCATGGAGACCGTATCCACCTGGGAAGGTTTGGACAGTGAGAAGTTGATCGCGGCAGATCCCGACCTGGTGATCATGGACAAGACCCTCGATATCACTGAAGTGAACTACAACACGATTATCGGGCTCTCGATTCCTGTCTACAGGGCGTATCCTTTGGACCTGGATCTGGTAATGGACCTGATAGAGAATATCGGCATTGTACTCGATATGGAGGAGAAGGCGGCTAATATCAAGGATGAGATGAAAGGAAGAATGGATCTTGTGATGGACAACGTATCAAAGATCTCCACGGAGAACAGACCCGAGGTTCTCTACGTTACATATTATGATGGAACCTCCGATCCATGGGTGGGATCATCTTCCACATTCTCAGGGAACCTTATCGAGATGGCAGGGGGGAAAAACTCCATAGATCACAGTGCGGGAGTTGTCGTCCAGGTATCCATAGAGACGATAATCGACAATGATCCGGATGTCATCATTACATCCCAATCAACGACATGGCCCACACCATCCAGGTCTACAATTCTGGATGAAGACACCTGGAAGGATATCTCCGCAGTTGAAAATGGAAGAGTGATCGATATTGACGGTGATCTGATCGACAGGACAGGTCCCCATTTGATAGAAGGATTGGAAGCGATATATACTGCCCTGTATCCGGAAGGAACGTGATAACATCAGTATTTCCAAAGGTCTTTTCATAGTCCTCTTGATGGCCATCTTGGTCATTTCAATCATTTTGGGACTATCATTGGGACCTGCGGATATTCCTCTTGAGGCAGTTGTTAAGATATTGATATCTACCCTGTTAGGGGTCCAGACCGGAGATTCCTATCCTTCTGGTTGGGAGACCATAATATTCCGGATCAGATTCCCCATTGTCCTGATGGCACTCCTGGTGGGAGCGGCCCTTTCCACATCTGGAGCTTCACTTCAAGGACTTTTCAGGAATCCCCTGGTAGATCCATTCATCATTGGGATATCAGCAGGAGGTGCGATTGGTTGGATGTTGGCACTTGTCCTGACAATGGGGGAATCCGGAACGTGGGTGGGTTGGTTCAGGGCGCTTCTGAGTTTTCTGGGAGCATTAGGGGCTGTATCCTGTGCCTACCTTGTGGCAAGGACAGGAAGCCGTATCCCCATGACCAATCTTCTCCTTGCAGGGGTGGCCATCTCAGCATCCCTAACTGCTGCAACGCAGTTCATCATTTACAAATTCATTGAAAATCCCAGATCGATCATGGTATCCCTCCTGGGTTCATGCTCTAACTCGACCTGGAGCGAACTTGCCATCGTCGGTCCCGTGGTTCTCCTTTCCATACCTTTCCTAATGGTATTCTCAAAGGACCTCAATGCTTTTTCAATGGGCGAGGAGGATGCCAGGGGATTAGGTGTTGATGTCGAGAGGTCCAAGATACTGGTCCTTGGTGCAGCCTCCCTTCTGGCAGCCATTACCGTTCCTTTTTGTGGGATGATCGGATTCGTTGGTCTCATGATCCCCCATCTGGTCAGGAGGATGATAGGCCCTGACCATAGGTTCCTGATCCCCTGCTCCGCCCTCATGGGAGCATCATTTCTGATCCTGTGTGATATGTTCTCAAGGACGATCTTGGACCAGATAGTTCCTCTTGGAATCGTCACCGGTTTCCTTGGAGGGATCTTCTTCCTCTATCTCATGGGAAGAAGGAGGGGGTTTGGATGATCAGGGCTCGTGATATTCACGCCTCTTACAATGGAAAAGAGGTCCTGAGGGGAATTGACATTGAGGTTGCTGAAGGAGAATTCCTTGGACTGCTGGGACCCAATGGTTCCGGGAAGACAACGCTGCTCAGATGTCTTACAGGTTCGTTAAAACCCAGATCAGGCAATATAGAGATCTTCGGGAAGAATTCCAAGAGATGGAGGCCAAAGGAACTGGCCAGGAAGATGGCACTGCTGCCTCAGGATTATAATCCCGGTTTCGATTTCAAGGTTTCAGAGATAGTCTCCATGGGCAGGTACCCCCACATGGGCAGGTTCTCCATGACGGATAGGAACGGAGGAAAGGCAGTTGAAAAAGCCCTCAAATGGTGCGGTCTCAGAGGAATGGAAGAGAAAGGCATTAACGAGCTTTCTGGTGGAGAGAGACAGAGGGTCTTCATAGCAAGATCCCTTGCCCAGGAGCCAAGGATCCTGCTCCTGGACGAACCCACCAAGAACCTGGACATAAGACACTCGATCGACATTCTGTCCATTGTAAAGAAGTTGAACAGGAAGGAAGGAACCACTGTCATCGCGGTCCTCCATGATATCGACCTTGCAGCCAGGTTCTGTGACGATGTGGCTCTGATCAAGGACGGCAGACTTCTGGTCAAAGGACCCACGATGGATGTGATTGACGAGAAATGGATAGGAGATGTGTTCGATATCGACTGCAGGGTCCATAGAGGGGAAAGGCTGCATGTGGAGATTATGGATTGATTCGCCTAGCTCCCCCTGTCGACATAATTATATCATGTTCGATGATGGCGATTGGCATCGGAGATGGTAAATGGAAAATTTTTGCAGGGTATGCGGATCCATTCTCAGATGGGACTTCTCCACCGGAGACCGGGCAAGGATTTGTTCCAGATGTGGAAGGGTAGACCTGCTGGAAGAACCTGGTGATCCAAAAGAGACCACAAAACTTGATTCCTCTGGGAAGAAGGGAGCCAACAGCAGGTTCAAAGTGAGAAAAGGGGTCTCACCTAGAAGTTCAAAATACGCTTCCAGGTCCCTCTTTGATTCCGAGACCTCTACCATTACTTCAAAGGACCTGTCTTCTATGAAGGAGCAGTCAAGGGTCGATAAAAAGGGAAAAAAGACCGGAAAAGATTGGACAGAGGCCGGAAGGATGTTTCCCTTCGACAGGATTAGACCCGGACAAGATGATTTCCTCAACGATGTGAAGAAGACCATCTCCAGTGGTGGATTCCTGCTAGCCAATGTACCAACCGGTATCGGAAAGACAGCAGCTGCCCTCTCACCAGCGATCGAACACGCCCTTGAAAGAGGGACCATGGTCCTGTTCATGACATCGAAGCAGTCCCAGCATGCAATTGCCATTGATACCATCAAGAAGCTTACAAGGAGATCCAATTCCAGGATCAAGGCCGTTGACATCATATCCAAACAATCCATGTGTCCGAGAGACATCTCAAGACTTCCGCATTCCACTTTTTCTTTCCTGTGTAAACAGCAATCAAAGGACGGTTCTTGTCCTCTTTACAAGCAGCCTCCGCCTTCTCTCATAAGAGAGATCCTAGAAGACGTGAACGATGTGAACAGTACCGTTGAACTGTCGCTCCAGAGGAAGGTCTGCCCTCACCGCGCTGCTCTGGAAGCGGCCAAGGAAACCAATGTCCTGATATGTGATTTCAACTACCTCTTTTCCGATCTGAAAGATACGGTATTGTCAGGATTGTCCAAGGACATATCTGAGATCACCATCATCGTGGATGAAGCACACAATCTCCCTGACAGGATCAGAGCGCATCAGTCCAGTGAACTGCTTGTCAGGATCCTGGATGAGGCTATTGACCTCTGCACCGGTAGGAAACATCTCAAACACCACCTGAGGATAATAAGGGACCTAATAATCTCGATGGCAAAGAAGGAATTGGGTGACAAGGGAGAGATCGAACTGGATAAGAGGCTGTTCGTTTCAGAGATAAGGGCCATCTTCCAGGAGAGTACCGATAGACAGGTCCATGGACCTGGATATGTTCATAGAAATGCTGGAGGACCTTTCAAAGAAAAGGGGGAACGTGGAAGAGGATGATCCGATCATGATGGTGGTTGATTTCCTTGAGGGATTGATGTCCCTTAAGGGGTCGCATATCCTCTATCTTTCAATTCCTGATGGGAAAGGAATAGATTCCCTTCGTATATCCTTCAGGAACCTCGATCCGGGTGAGATATCAGGACCCATCTTCAAGGGTTGCGATTCCGCTGTGCTCATGAGTGGAACCCTGTCTCCTCCATCAATGTTCGGAGATATTCTCGGAATGGCCAGAGAAAGGAGATTGGAGAAGGAATACCCCTCACCCTTTCCGACCAGGAACAGACTTGTCCTCATGGATGACACCGTAACCACTGCATACAAGAGTAGAAGTGAAAGCATGTACAGGGCCATTGGAGAAAAGATCGTCTCGATCTCGGGAAGGATCCCTGGCAATGTTGCGGTCTTCTTCCCATCCTACAGCATCCTTCATGATGTCAAGGATTACCTCTGGGGTTGTCCAAAACCGCTCATCGTTGAGGAGAGGTCCATGACCCGCTCCGATAAGGAGAGGGTGATTTCCGATCTGAGGAGAGCAAGGGGACGAAACGGTGCGATACTGATGGCGGTCATGGGCGGTTCACTGTCGGAAGGTGTTGACTACAACGACAACCTGCTCTCCGGTGTTCTTGTTGTGGGCCTCCCTTTCGCCCCTCCGTCATTGGAGGTCCAGGCTCTGAGGGCCTATTTCAGGACAAAGTTTGGATACAATCTGGGCGAGGAATATGCATACATCTATCCCGCTATGAACAAGATCCTTCAGGCATCGGGAAGATCCATACGGTCTGAAAGCGACAGAGCAGTTACCGTTCTGATGGAAGAAAGATTGAAACAACCCAGGTACCTGAAGTTCCTTCCTGATGAACTAAGACCCGTCAGGGTTCGGAACATGACCCTGGAACAGGCAGTGGATTCATTTTTCTAGTTCCTGTGGTCCATCAAGGTTCCTGTCTTCCATGGCCTTTATCAATCTTACCATGGTTAGGTTCAGAGGGGCCTTCATCCCCTGAGCTTCGGCCTTTTGATGAATGGCTCCGTTGATGGATTCTACCTCGGTCCTCCTGTTCCTCTGAAGGTCCTGAAGCATGGATGACCTGTTCCTCGCGGTTCTTTCAGCAACTAGGAAGGTCCTTTCACTCATCTCTTCGAAAGTGAGGTCCTTACCATATCCGTTGGCAATTGATACACCCTCCCGAATGAGGTCTTCTGCAGTGGATCGGACACTTGGATTGGAAATTATTACTCCATTTCGGCCCTGGACAATGGCTGTAAGCGGATTGATAGCTGAGTTGATTATGGTCTTTGCCCAGATCTCCCTCTCTATGCAGGTCGAGGTCTCCATCTCGAATCCAGCGTTCCTGAAAGCTTGTGCAATATCATCAACAGTGGAACATTCCTCTTCACCACCTCCGAAATGGCCGATCATTGAATCACCAATTCCAGCATGCTTGATAACACCTGGACCCTTGTAGGTCACTCCATGGCAGGTTATCCCGCCTATCACCTCGGAATCCAGAGAATTATCGTTGATGAAACTGAGTATTCTCTCCTCGTTGTCAAGCCCGTTCTGGAGAGAGAGTATCCTTGTTCCCTTCTTCAAGATGGGCATAAGGGGGTCCAGTGTCATGTCCGTATTGTATGATTTGACACAGAGTATGATCAGATCGAACTCCTCATTCCTTGGAACACCCGTCAAAGCTTTGGGTCTGAATTCTCCCTTTGTTATTCCATCAATTCTCAGACCCTTCCTTTTAAGGACCCATACTTGCTCGGACCTACCGATGATGGTCACATCATGTTCCTTTGAAAGAAGGCCTCCGACGAGACTTCCAAGGGCTCCCGCCCCTACCACAAGGACCTTCATAATTCATTCCTTCAATGATCCTATGAAATGTAAGATATCATTGGATATGTCACCAATGGGCCTGTTACCATCGATATCATTCAGGATCCCTTCCTTTCTATAAAAGGCAGCCAATGGTTCCGTCTGGGACCTGTAAACCTCTATCCTTTTCCTAACCGTTTCTTCTCGATCATCATCCCTCTGATACAACCCTTTGCCGCATTTATCACAAACACCCTCCATCTTAGGAGGAGCGAAATCCACATGATAGGTCGCACCACACCCGCACATCCTTCTGCCGGTGATCCTTCTTACAAGAGATTCCTCGTTCACTACAATATTTACAACCGCATCCAGTTCAATAATTCCCTTCAATGCTTCTGCCTGTGACAGGGATCTGGGGAAGCCATCTAATATGAAACCATTCCCGCAGTCCTCTAACCCTATCCTATCCATGAGCATGCTGATCACAACTTCATCCGGAACAAGGGCACCTCTATCCATGAATTCCTTGGCCTTCTTTCCAAGTTCGGTACCACCTCTCACCTGGGCCCTTAATAGGTCTCCAGTGGATATCTGTGGTAACTGAAATCTCTCCACGATGAATCTGGCTTGAGTTCCTTTTCCGGCTCCTGGAGGGCCGAAGAGTGATATCTTCATGGAGGGAACATGAAATAGTGGGTTTAAAAAATTGATGGTTTGAAATTAAAAAAAAAAGGGGAGTCCTTTGGAGGACTCCCCGTTGGTTCCCTTCAACAACCTTCACTGCTGTGGTTGGGACGGCTGTGGCTGCGGAGCGGGTTGTGGTTGAGGTGCAGGCTGAGGTTGAACAGGGGGAGGAGCTGCTTCTTCCTGCTGCTGTTCAGATATCTGCTGCTTCTCTACCGCTTCCTTATCTCCTGGTGGCAGGGCCGTTGACGGATCTACATCTGCAGGTGTTGCCGACGGAAGTGCAGGTCCAGAAGCCGCTGCAAGAGCTTGACCCTGGACATAGGGTGCCATATATGCAGTGGTGGTGATCTGGTCCCAGGACACAGATGGCATGATCTTCCGCATATTGCGGACACTTCTTATCCTCTTAACCTGCTTGTCCTTCTTGTTCTTCATTACGGCCATCGTTACAACAACAACAAGGATCAAAAGAACCAAAATTCCCCAAAGAGGAAGCATAGAATCAGAGAAAGGACCCTTGTCCTCTGGATCATCCTGTAAATAGATCTGAGTGGGGTGGCTGCGGGGGTCCTTAGGATTGGTCAGATTCTGAGCATACCACTTACCATTGCCGAACTCCTCGTAATTAGTGTAACCGTCACCATCAGGATCTTCACCAGCATCCTTCACAAGGGGATCAAGCTTATACTTGATCTCGAACCAGTCCTTCATTCCATCAAGATCGGTGTCGATCGTGGGGTTGACGGTTCCAAGCTCGTCTTCCTCGCTGATCCTCTTCTCAACAGTGATGACAAAGTTCCTCTGAACCTCGTTGTCCATACGGTCCTTCACTACAAGAGTGATCGTATACTCACCGATGTCAAGAGGAGTGATATACCTCGCGACATCAGCAAGCTTCACCTGGTCGTCGCCCTTAGAATAATACCAGCTGAACGTTAGCTTGTCACTGTCAAGATCATAAGAATCTGAAGCGTCGAACACGATATCAGTATCATCATACAAGATGTCCCCTGAGGAAGGAGACGTTACAACTGCCTCGGGGAACGTATTGATACGGATATTGAAAGCATCAGAAGTCCGAACAGGATTGCCAGCAAGGTCAAGAGCTCGGACCTGAACGAAGTTCTGGTCACCACGACGGAAAGTCTCAGTGATTCGAACCTCAACAGATTTGCCGTCAAGACCATCCTTATAAGAACGCCAAGGGGTCCAATCGGTCTGACCCTTCGTAGTTAGACGATACTCGATAGTGGAAGCGTCAACACCAGATTCCTTATCAGTAATTAGAATCCGGACCTCCTGCGTAGGAAGAAGGTGATAAGTGCCCTCAGAATGAGACACCATCTCGAACTTGGGCTGCTCCGCATCTACCCACACATTGAAAGCATCCGATACCTGATACTTGTTCTCGGCAAGGTCCTGAGCACGGAAACGGATCCAGTTATCCTTACCGTTCTTGAAGAAACCGGTTACAACAACACGAAGAGACTTAGAGGGAGCATACGAATCCTGGATGTTCTGCCAGTTCTCACTGAAACCGACAGAGGAGGTGGAGATCTCATACTCGATCGTCAAAGGATCTACACCAGTCAAGGTATCATTGATGAAGATAGAACACGTTGGACGGATCTGGGTATTCCAAACATCAGTCGTGGGATAGAAACCACTATAGACAACACCAACAAGATCGATCGTGATATCAACGAACACCTCATTGCCCACATTCCCTACGGCATCCTCAGCCCAGATGTAGATACGGTTCATTCCCTCAGGGAGGTTCTTCAACTCGGCTACATTGCTACCAGCGGACTTCGGCATGGGAATAGGGTCGGTCGCTCGATCCTTGGCCTTATTGATACTATAGTAATACATTACTACACCAGAGGACTGGTCAATGGCATCCTCCCAACGAATGAAAACATCACGGTCATTATCGTAGTCACGGGGTTTGTCATTCACGTCATCAGGAAGAACATCTACACGACCCGGGATACCGGGATTGTCAGAATCGATCTGAACAAGGAAACCATTGGTATACAGAACCTTAACCTTCGTATCATCAGACTCATCAGCCTCAGGAGTCACATTGATGAAGATCAAACGGTAGTCCATCTCACCAAACACGGGATCCACATACACATAGGTGTCAAGCTCAGAAGTATCCGCACCAGTATAGATATTGCCAGGAATGTCACGAATACCGATCTTTACGATATCGGGAGGGGAGATCGGAATCGAATCGTCAGCATACCTGCGCTCCAAACCAGAGAAATGAAGAGTGTCGCCACCCCGTACCCAGTCGCCCTTCTGAAGCTCTTGACCTCTACCATCTTCAACAGTGAGGTTGCCAACCATCTTTACATGGGAGATCACACGGAACTGGTTCTCAAACAAAGTATTGGACTGCTTCACAGCAAAACCAGAAACACGGAAATTCACACTTACATCATCAAGACTCTGCCAGTTCAAATTGAAATCGTATCTGAACTCAACCACCGCCTCAAAATCAGGATTGCCCTTGTACGGAGAAGCAATACAGAGATCATCCTTCAAAACTACCATTCGCAAAGGATCGTTCACCTTCCTGAACGTGTCCGTTTTGAAATCGTAACGAAGTATGATGCCTTCCTTCCCGGGACCGATGACCATATCAACCTCAGTTAATCGATCGGATCCCTTCTCACACCAGATACGAGCCTTGGCAGAATATTCCGTTGTACCAGCTCCAGCCATGGCGGGGTAAAGGTCCATCTCAGGACCGTAACCCTCGGTGAACTCAACGTCAATAACATCGGTCTTGAACTGCTTGTAGAAAATAGCTCTACCATCCTGGAGCTTAGAGGTATCAGCATAAGAATACGTGAGACCAATGGTGAAATCCTCGTTCTGAATGCCCAGGGTAAGGTATGAAGAAGTATAGGTCTGGCTCTCAAGGATGTTGACCTTGATATCACCGTTCTCGTAGAGGATTATCTGGAAGGTGGCTCCGGCAGCATTTGTTCCATAATAGTTGACGTTCGCCCAGGTGCAGATCCACATCTTCATGGGAATCTCATCATCGGTCTGGGTCTGATACACCCAGATGTCGGATTTGGCATCCCCCGTCAAAGGTGCAGCATAGTAGCACCAGAAAGGAGCAATTGTTCCAGGTGGTGTATAGGTATACGTGCTTGGGAACGCTCCCCCGTAGTTATAAATGCAGTAATCATACGTTGCATCCAACACTCCCAACACACCATTGGGGTAGACCTCTAACTGGTTGTAGGTCTTCCCATAATAAGGGAAGCTGAATCCAAGCTGCTGCCATCCAGTTGAATAATAGAGATACCTATAGGTCGAGGATCCGCTGATCAGAGTTTTTATAGGTGTTCCCACACTTGTAATATCGATCCAATCATACTCGGTCTTGGGGTCGGGGTCGCGGTTGTCCATCCAGGCGTAACCGGCAGCGTCTGCAGTAGGAGATTCGGAGGCCTCTACCTCAAAATCATTATTCTGCAAAATTACAAAACCCGATATTACAAACAGTAAACTGCAGATTATGGCCAACGTACGGGAAATATTGTGTTTCATTCCATCACCTCGAAATTCGAAATTATCATCATTTCATCTCCTTATCCAGGGATTTCCTGTATGTCATCTCTTCTGTCTCGAGTTCCTTCTCCTCATCACGCTCCATCACGAAGTTCTTGTGACGAGTGTAGGCAAGCAGGCAAAGGATCAACACAACAAGCAGGGAAACAAGGACCAAAGCAAGGGTGATATTCCTATACTGGTCCTCGGTATCGTTATCACCATCACCCTCAACTGATATGGAAGGATATGGAGGATGGGAGATCGAACGGACAGGATCTGTCCCATTCTGGAACTCCTGGAGATTGGTGAACTTGTCATTGTCGGTATCTATGAAGCTGTCGGGACGGTGTGGATCAAGTCCATACCGGATCTCCCATGCATCATATATGCCATCACCATCGGAGTCCATATCCTCAGGGTTTATCTGGGTCTCTTCCAATACCTCGACCTCCCAGCTCATGACAATTGAATGGGCAGGATCGTTTACCACAAGTGTGATCAGGTGAACGCCCGGACTCAGGGTCCGGAAGAAACTGTCATCAGAAGAGAGGAAACCGTTGATATCAGAATACCAGCTGAAACTAAGGGAATCACCATCAGGATCGATGGTACGGGAAGAGTCGAAAAGGATCTTCTCCGATGTGGTATAGGTGTGACCGTTCTTGGGAGCAGAAAGGAATGCATCAAGAACAGGAGCTGCATTCACCTTCACATTGAACTCCTTTGAAAGTGCGAAGTTGCCCACATTGTCGTAGCATCTGAACTGGACGTAATTCTGCGAACCCTCACGGAGATCAAGTTCCATTTCAACATGGACAACACCCCTGTCGTCAATAGAGGAGACAGGTGCTGTGACCCAATCCCCGAACTGACCAAGACCCTGACTGGATACACGGAACTCCACGGTGTCCAAACGGATACCAGAACCTTCCTTGAGAGAATGGATATCGGTAATATCAACGGATACCACCACGTTCTTGGAATTCTGGAATTCGGTCTCGAATGGACGGAAACTGGTGAAAGAGGCACGCTCCTCATCGATCCACACATTGTAATCCTGGCTGTGGGTCCAACCGTTTCCCGCAACATCCTTGGCCCTGAAGCGGATGTAATTGCTCTTTCCATTACCGAACAAACCCTGGACAGAAAGCCTGATCTGTTCATTGTCCCTGCCAAGAACAGAAGCCTGCCATGCACCAAACTCAAGCGTATTGGTGGTTGAGATCGCATACTCAAGGCTCTTCGCCGATACACCGGAACCACCTGAATCGTCGATTAGAACCGAACAGATCGGGGTCCTCGTGTTCACCCACATCTGGTTGCCGGGTGAGAACTCTGAAAAAGTTACTTCAGATGCATCTATCTTGGTCACAGCGAAAGATGGGATCGAAGGATTTCCGGCCTTGTCCATAGCCCAGACATATACCTTTCGGGTACCCATATCCGAGAAGACCAACTTGGTGGAAGTGTCCGGGTTCAGAACGAAGATCGCCTCATCAGGGTCGGCACCTGCAAGGAAAGGATCGAATGTGGAAACGTAATAACCACGTATACCGGATTCGAAATCCTCGGAAGGCTCCCAGGTTACGAATACCTCGTTATCATCATCATATTCTGTGTTCCTGTCATCAAAGGAATCGGCATGGATCAGGATTTCCTTGGGAGGAGTGGGTCTGTAAGGATCGATGTTCATGGTAAAGATCAAGGGATCGGATATATCCGTCCCCGGTGGAACATCGGTTATATTCATTTGATATCTCTTCACAACCAGATCGTTTTCGGATGTGACAAGAACATTCGCGAAATCCTGGACATAAGGTTGGAAGAACTTATTCCCCACCTCGTCTGTGACAGTATACGTAAGAGCGCCGGGCATTGGAGATTTTTCGGTTCCTGGATATACGGCCTTGATACCGCGGAAATAGAACTCTTCTCCTCCCTTTATCCAACCGCCGTTCTCAACTATTCCGGCTACCTCAGATACACCCACCATGGATCCTATCATCTGCAAACGGTTTTCAACCCAATATGCATCCGGTACCAACGTGGATCCAGGCATCACCCCCGCTCCCAGGACAGATATCTTCAGACCCTGGGGGGTAGTAACAGGATAGGCGAACGTTGGAGCGAACTTGAATGTAACCTCTAGATAATCACCCGAAATTTTGGCTGAGGATGCCTCGGCGTTCACCGTTAAGAATCCATTGGAATCGATCTTGGAGAAGAAATAGCTCCCGTCCGTGTTCTGATAATAAACAAGGTCTGCGAAATTATTGCCTAAAGAAATTGCTACTATCTTTATCATATCATTATTGACGGGATGCTTGACCTCGGCTGTAATGGTATAATCCCTATGCATGGCATACATTGCGCCTCCATCTTCGGTCTCAATTGATACAGCACCTACCTCGCCAATGTTCTTTCCATACATGACTGCATAACCGCTCTTTAGGTTGGTATCTGAATAGAAACAATGGCCCAGTCCCTTGGTTCCAGTGATGTCCTCTATACCTGCTGATGCATATCCACCGTTGGAGTAACCTGCATAAGCAGAGTCAGCGTCAAGGTACTGCATCTTGATCAGACCGGACTCGAAGATGATGATCTCGAAGGTGATCTCATACTGTTCGGGATTCGGCTGGCCACCATAGGACCCCGGCGCCAGTGCCTTGTGCCATTCGAAGCACACCCACCTCTCACCGTATGTTTCACCCTGTAGAGCATATACCGCAAAATTGATCGTGGGGTAACTTGAATATCCGCCAATTGCATATGCCCAGGCTGCTATCCATCCGTTCTCATAGCTTGTTGTTGGAAAGCCCGTGGTAGATGCAAGATAGTAATATCCAGGCGTCGAATACTGCCATCCTCCGAAATCGATATACCCCCCGCAGACGACGGCACACTCATCATAATAATCGTCGAAAAAGGGGAATGAGAACGGAAGATCATAGAATTGAAAATTATTCGTAGTGTAATAGTACTTTACATCTTCCAGAAGCTCGCTTCTTGGATTATTGGCCGCATCTATCCAGTCGAACTCCACCTTGGGATCCGGGTCGTTGCTATCGACATACATGTAACCGCCGCCCGGTTCCCTTTCAGACATGTACCCTTGAACCGTTGAGGACGAACCGTCCTCAGGCATTATCTCTATAGCGAGAAGTAGAGCTGTTGTTGCCATCAGCAATGCGATGGAAAAACCTACGATACGTACTGACAAGCTACCCATGATTATGCACCTCTATTAGGGTTTAGACCAGTACCTATTAGCACTGGCTCATTTATATAGACAATCGAGACCAACGGATTATGATTATAAATCTTTTTTGCAATCCGTTTTTCCTAGTATTTAATGTGTCTGTGAGGAGAAAGGGAACCTTCGGGCAGGGAAAAACAGGGTCCAGGATAATGATAAAGGGGATTTTCTTTCGGATACCCCTGAATAAAAAGGTGTTTTTTATGGCCTTTCATATAGTTTCCCATATCCATCGAAAACCTAATTAAACACTTGCTCCGGTCCCCAACAGGATACTTCACATGAGATCACTGAACTCTGAAACAAAGTCAAGGATAATCGGGATAACCGGTATGCCAGGCTCTGGAAAAGGCGAGGTCTCATCCATTGCCCGGGCCCTGGGAATTCATGTTAGGTCCATGGGGGATGTAGTAAGAGGATATTTCTCCGACAATTGTGCGAATAGGGATCCAAAGGAAACCGGTAGGTTCGCTGATGAAGAGAGAAAGAAGTTCGGGAAGGACATATGGGCCCTCAGATTGATCGAGGAGGTGGAAGGTCTTGTTCGGGGTGGCAACCCCGCCGTGATCATTGACGGTGTCAGGTCCCCCCAGGAGGTAGATGTCTTCCAATCAAAATGGGGCAAAGACTTTTCGATACTTTGTATCCACTCCAGTCCAGAGACCAGGTTCATGAGACTGCTCTCAAGAAGAAGGGATGACGACCCTGGTATGAGGGATGAATTCGAAGAGAGGGACAAAGAGAGTTGGAATGGGGCCTTGGAAATGTCATCGCCAGAGCGGATATTATGATGATCAATGAATCAACGACCGAAGACCTTCGAAAAAAGGTAACGGAATTGATTGGGAAGTGAAGGTTTGAGGCTATTCTTTGCCATAAAAGTTCCGAAGTCTGAAGCCGTTGACGAACTTCTTTCGGAACTTGGGACATTGGGTGGAGGATTGAAACCTATCAGATTCGGAAACCAACATATCACACTGAAGTTCATTGGTGATCCTGGTGTCAATCTGGATGATGTTATTAATTCTGTAAGATCCCAGGACCTGGAGATTGGACCATTTCGGTCAAGGATATCCGATTTCGGAGTATTTCCCAATTGGGATCGACCAGCTGTTCTCTGGATCGGTTTTTCAGAAGAGGGGACCATGAGACGCTTGGCTGAAGGACTGGACCGCCAGCTTCATGAAAGGATAGGATCTCCACTGGAAAAGAGGGGGTTCAGATCTCATCTTACAGTAGCTAGATGCAAGGGAAGGCCCGATGAGAATACTATCAGAAAAACCCTGAAAAAATGTGTCCAGAGAATGGAAGAAGAGGACTATGTCCTCGAGGTCGATAGCTTCGACCTCGTTTCATCAATACTTACACCCAAAGGACCTATCTATGAATCCGTGAAATCCTTTCATCTTGAAGGATAAGGCTTTTTACCTGAAATTCAATGGAAGTTGGGTATTGAAATTGACTCGCCTTGACCTCAAATGGATAAGGGAGATCGTTTCCACAGATGAAGCACCGGCAGCGGTAGGACCTTATTCCCAGGCAGTTGCGGCAGGACCTCTGGTATTCTGTTCAGGACAGATAGGTCTTGTTCCTGCAACAAAAAAATTTGCTGGAGAAACAATAAATGAACAGACCATACAGGTCATGGAAAACCTGGCAGCGGTCCTTGATGAAGCAGGTTCTTCATTGGAAATGCTTCTCAAGGTAACTGTTTACCTTAAGGATATGGACGATTTCGGTCCATTCAACACTGTTTATGGATCCTACTTTGATGATGATCCACCCGCAAGAGCTGCGATGCAGGTGGGGAAGCTCCCCCTCGATGCGCTGGTAATGATTGAAGCGGTGGCCCTGAGGGATTGATCTTCCTTCACTCCTCATACCACATAGAAGACTGTTTCTTCTTCGAAACCATTAGCACGGTTGCACCTACTGCTATCAGGATGCCAGTGATCAGCAGGATCAGGAAGATCAACGTACCGCTATCGTTTTCAGTATCATCTTCTTCAAGGGGAGTGATTGGATCAGAACCTTTCATGTACTCCTCATAATTTGAGAGACCATCATTGTCGAGGTCTCCATCAGCATCATCCTCAAGGGGATTCAAACCATCCACATCAACCTCGAAATCATCCGGCATCCCGTCCGAATCCGTATCCTTTTTATGCGGATCGGTTCCATTCAGATATTCCTGGAGGTTCGTGAGATTGTCAACATCAGGATCGTATCCTGCATCTCTGGGATCATTATCATCCAGACCATGAAGCTTCTCCCACCATCTTGGCATCCCATCCTCATCATTGTCGAAGGCCATATCCTCCATGACCTCAATGGATGAGTTATACCAGGTGTCTCCGCCATCCTCATCGTATGCTCTGAAACTGACATTATAGATGCCTGGGTCGAGGAATCTGATTTCAAGTGAAGGTCCGTCCTCATCTGCGTCAATAGAAACATTCTCCTGCCAGATCCATTCATGTGAGATCGTGTCGTTTGAAACATCGGATAGGTTCATAGCGTCGAACGACACCGTTTTCCCTTGGTCTATCCTGTTATCATTGTCCAATCCTGAAACGTTCATGATGAAGGTAGGGGCCACGTTCTGAGCATCGAATCTCAACTCTTTAAGATCAGATCCTCCATCATCGTCCATGATCCTGACCTGCAGGGTTATATTCCCATCGTCCGGGACCACTACTGAAAAAGATGAATTGTCCTCTGTAAAGGATATTTCCTGGGACCATACACCTAACAGTCCCCATTGATAGGTAAGTGGGTCATCCGGTACATCCGAAGCATTCACTTGAACAGTGATCGGATCACCCTCGTGGAAGGTCCTGTTCATCCCACCCATGACCGAGATATTCAGATAGGGGTCCTTGTTCAGGATCTCAAAAGTAGCGAATCCATTGGTCTCTCTATCCATTTCATCTAACATCCTAACGGTAACATCGTAGGTTCCATTTTCTAGGAACGTGTGGACCAATTCCGGTTCAGTAGTATTGATTGTTGTTCCATCTCCAATTTCCCAGCTATAATGGCGAACATTTTCGGGAACATGGTCCGTGATATTCAATGATATGGTTGCTTCCTCTCCTTCTAAGAAAGACTGCGATGGAATTACTTCTACCTGGAACGTATCATTGGCCAAAGCAATGGATATCCACTCGCTGTCAATCTCATCACCATCATCAGGGTCAATAACCGGGTGTACTGTCATTACACCACCCGAAACAAAGATCTCGTGAAGGGTCTCTGAATTGTTCAGGTACATCCATCCCTTGGGGATCGGTACCTGAATTTTCAGATCCTCATCTTCCTCAGTGAATGAGATGTTCACATTCATATCTAAGACATAGGTTCCGTCTGGGATCGTTCCGTTCATTGTGTATTCAGAGGACTGTCTGAGCTCGAAATCCTTATCTTCATTTATTGGACCTGTTAGGTTTCTGAAATCCATATATACGGACCCGGGTAGGAGATCGTAATGGTTGCCTGCAACGGTAATATTATCCTTTGTGTCGTTGATGAACGCCCCCTCACCAAGACTTCCGTCCTCGGCCATGATCATTTCAATGAACATATCGGCCTCATCCTGATCGACAATAAGATCCCCGTTCCCAACCATCATATCTATAGTTGCCCTGGATCCTTTGCTTGCATTCATCGTCAGTCCCATCGATGAAGAGACATTGAATTGATCCCACCCGTCGAAATTGATGGACATTTCATGAGGCATGTCCCCTTTCTCTTCAAGCACTATTAATTTATTCATGTCAGATACCATATTGATAGGACCCTGGAAATAGGCGTCATAAACCTCAAGATCGAATGGACTCTCTTCCACAGCCATCAGATATCCGTTTCCTTCCGGCACCTTGATGTGGAAATCTCCTGAGCTATCGGTAATGTAAGTATTGAACATGATGAAGGAGTTCTGTCGGAGGAACTGGACTGTGATACCTTCGATCGGTGCACCTTCCACATCACGGACGGTCCCGTTCATCCAGTAAACCTCCTCTTGAAGAGTGATATTTTGCCAGATCCTCCCTGATGAAGGTACGTTGATATTATTGAAATATGAATCATAACCTTCCTTCATGGATATGATCAGATGTTTTCCAGACCAGAATTCGATCTCGTAATATCCGTCCGGACCTGAGGCAACCTGTGCCCCCAGCTCGGTTTCTGATTCCATCAAAGCCACGATCGCACCGGATATGGGGTCAGTTCCATCCGTAATATAGCCCTCGATAACAATGTCACGGTCAGGGACCGTGGGTATGCTGACAGACAGGTCATATGGTCCTTGCCCAGAAACCACTTCCAAACTGTCCTCATAAACGGTGATTCCTTTTACCTCCATTCGTATATTGAATTCAGCAGGGAATACGGTGAAGCTGAATTCTCCTGAAGTATCCGACACAGTCTCATATCGATATTCACCTTCTGGACCCTTGAATTCCATGTTAATATCAACATCCTTGACCGGGGACCCAACACGGGAAAGGATAGTGCCTGATACTGTTTCGGTCTCCATCGGGATTGGAGTTGTGGTCAGGTTCCCCAGAGAATTTGTGCCTCCATGGATCGTCATCTCAATTGTATGGGAAAAATATCCTGTCTTGAAATAAACCAGATAAATTGTTGCTCCATCCGGAAGAGGTGGGAGTCCAATAGAGAAATTACCGATAATATTTGTCTGGGTTCCGTTAAGATAAGCACCGGTGGAGGAGATCGCAACAACACTGAGCCCAACAATAGGATCACTTGACCCGTCAACCACCCTCCCCTCAAGGTCGGCGCTCACATCCCTGCTTTCCATACTCAAGAAAAAAGGTGTCAAAGATGTGAGTAGAAACAGTAACGAGTATGATGTTACAGCTAAAAACTTAAATTTGGCAACCCTTCCTTTTTCCCACATGGAATCATAATCTAGATGTGAGGTAATTAAAGGTTGGCCCCTCTTTCGTCTTGCCAATAAAGCAAGCTTTAAGAGCAACTTAAAGTCTGGAAATCCCGAAATCGGGATTTGTTACTATTCTATTGATGATATTGAATATGTGTGCAAGGACCCTCTTCTTCATTCTTCAAGACCATACTGTTCCACTCTAGGTCCCGACCATAGGACCACGGCTATCACAAGGAGAAGAAGAATTGCTATTGCTGATCCAAGGATCCAGTAGATCAAGGGATCGTTCTCTCTTTTCTCTTTTATCTGAATAAAGAATGTCCTTTCTATCCTTGATCCTCCCGAATCCACGGTTATGGTTATCCAGTGATCCCCCTCATCTTCGGATCCCGGTTTGAAGGAGATTACACCAGTTGTCGGATCTATTGTGAAAAGGTCGCTGTCATCAGAGAAGGTCACATTCTCTGACAGATCTCCTCCTATCCGGATCTTGTAATTATAGGATGTACCGGCCCTGGCCGAAGGCAGGTGAACAGAGGATTCTTTGAAATACAAACGACCCAGAGGAGGAACGATGGACAGATTGAAGCTGTAAGTATTGTTCCCTCCGGATGTATCAGAAATATTGATGACGATGTTGTGATCGCCCTCGTTCTCGACATAAGGTACAAAACTGATGGTCCTTCCGGAGATCTTCATCCTTTCAAGGTCTGTGTGAATGGAAAGGACCATGACCTCGCCCTCTGCATCAAAGGTCTGGAGGACAAGTGAAAATGGGGTATCAATGTAGGCTGTGTATGAATCCAAGAGGTTCATAACCACAGGGGGATCGTTCACCGGGTTCACAAAAACACCAACCTCGGTCAGATCGAATGCGAGACCATCTGAAACCCTCAATGAAATATCGAAGGCCCCCGACCAATTGCTTGGGGGTTGGATATTCAACATACTTCCCTCAAGAGAGCACCAGGATGGGGATCCGGTTCCCAGGGAGAACAACAATGATCCGGGATCATTATCCGGATCATACACATAATATGAAAGATCGAACCTTCCACCTTCACCCTGATCCTCCTCCAATTCCAGTAGGTCCATGGGAAGAAACCTGGGCCTGGCATTCACATTGACAGAGATCCATTCCAGGTTGTTATCAAGATCATTCTCCTTGTCCAGTGATATCAATCCCATGGTCAACCTGTCCCATGACCTTGAAGGAGATATTTCAAATTCGATGTCAAGAGAGGATCCTGCTGAAAGGTCGACCGTCCTTTTGATGATTGGGTCTGGCCATGTTTCTGGATCCTCTGAAATGATACCGGCCATTAACCATGCCTCGGCATTATTTGAATCCCGTCCTCCAATATTTCTTATTGTGGTCTTGAAAACTGCCATTTCCCCTTCTGTTAACGGAAGGGGGCCAATCTCAATTGTGGAACCATCCACCATCAGGTCCACGGGCTGGTCAAGGACAATGGCCTGCAGGGTCGCAGGTATCAGGTTCCTTCCGGAAGCAGTGACCCGGATAGAACCTCCTGAGGTGAATGATGTCTGGACCTCAGCATAGCCATCCGGGCCTGTGGTCGCTGAAAAGACCTCTCCGGTTGAATTCATAAAAAGTGAGACACGGACATTTGAAAGAGGATTCCCAACCATATCCGTTACCCTGGCGGAATAAATATCCCCCCAGCGAAATGGTCTGATCTCCTGACCCTTCAACTGAATCTTAAAAGGATCCCCGATCCATGCTGAAAGTGCAGGATCTCCGAGCAGATTGTAAGTATACAACTCTATCAGAAGGACCTCTTTGGTGGCATACTCATCCCATTTCGTATCGATATAGTTCTGCTTCAACCAGAACAAGGAATCTCCAGGTCTGCCAGTGGTCATCATCTTCTCCCAGAACCGTGAAAGGAGATACCAATTCCCAAGGGAATAATCAGTCCCCTCGCCTCTCCATGAAACCCCGGTGGACCCGATCAGACAGATGGCACCTCCGTTGGGGGATCGAACCAAATTCTCGAGGCTCGTGTCTCCCGGAGATGTGAAATTGGCAGAATCACAGGATGAAATGTAAGCGACCGGGAGTCTTTGACCATTTGACAGGTTCCATGTATCCTCGTAGGTCAGTGCTTCACCGAAAGCTTCTCCCCCTGAAGATAGGCCCCAAGGATCGATGTATTGTGCAAGTGAATAGGCAACTGGAGGATCCCAATCCGAATCAATATCATAGAACGATTGACCTGCGAAGGTAAAAAATGAGCACCCCTGGTCTAAGGCATCCGGAATGTCACCTATTCCAAGACTGTCATTTGAATTTGAATAGGATCCCCCTTCATACATTTCATAATCATGGAACTCGATCAAGTCCAGTGATCTGGGAAGGTATCTGTACGTATAGTTGAGAAATGCCTTGTAGCCATTATCCTTGAAATTATCGAAACCCTCATCGGCAGGTGTCAGAGGATCATTGATGATATTGGGTGCTCCCATCAAAGAAGATGCTAAGACACCCCTTCCGGTCCAATTTCCCTCCTCTGGAAAGGTCTCGTATCCAATAACCCTCTGGACCATTATCCTGGCCTCATCGACCGATGAGACCGGAAATCTTCCTACCTTGATGGGGAAGGATATGTTATCTATTCCAATCGATTCGATATCCTCTCTTTCACCGTATCTTCCATCACCGTCCCGATCCCAATCGGTATTCGGTGAGGAGAAATAGACATCGGAGAGATATTGATCGTCATAATCCCATCTGGAAGCGTTTGCCCATAGATATCTTGTAGGGACCTTGTCATCATCTCCGCCAAGGAGCAGATACTCCAGGGATCCTTTGTTGTTCTCGTAAAGGTCACCAATGAAATTGAACAACTTCTCTGCATTGTCAGAACCAGAGTACTGAGAAATGATCCCCGAAGGACCGTCGAGAATGTATATCTCCGCTTTTGATCCGGTCATCGATCTCCAGATCTTTAGTTCTTCGAAAGTGTCTGATAGGTCAGAGGTGGTTATGATGGCATATCTTATTCCTTGTCCATTTGAGGAGGATCTGGTTTCGCTTTTTGAGTTGTATAGGTCGGTTCCTGAGATAGAAGTTACGCTTGGAACAATAAGGAAAAGCGATGAAAAAAAAGTGGATGTAAGAAGTATAACTAATAAGTAAGCGATGACAGATGGACCGATCCGGTGAAATGAATACCTATGCGACACATTCCCTTTATCCAGGTAACCGGTAT
>CAWEDU010000009.1:0-430700 GCA_963807965.1 uncultured Thermoplasmatales archaeon | reverse complement strand
AACTTTTACTGTCGCTTGTAGTAAAGCTGAAAAGGAGGCAAGTTAATATAATTAGAAGAATTCTTTTCATAACTCAATAGGTTGGTTAATTGTTTTAGTCAAAGTACAAATATACATCTTTGTTTCTCCTTTAATTTTAGGGTTTGCCCAAATTTAAGCTCTTTTGGTTTTTCATTTCTTGGCATGTGATTCTGCAAAAACCAAATGTGCTTATATGTGCGTTGGCGTCGCCTTGTTGCTAACTCCTTTTATCTGTATAAAATATACCGAATAACACCTAATCCAATGTTTTATTCGGTATAAAGTTGTTTGTTTTATTTTCTTTTATAAGTTGTTTCGCTATATCATCTAATGGGCTCCTTACCTGCGCTAAACTCTTTTTCGTAACATGGGTGTAAATCATGGTCGTCTTAATGTTTTTATGCCCCAATAAAGTTTGTATATACCGCTCACCTATGCCGCTTTCCATTAAATGAGTAGCATATGAATGACGCAACATATGCGGCGTTATCCGCTTTTTAATTCCGGCCTTATGTCCCGATCGCTTTAAGAATTGCCTCACACTTTCAGGGCTGTACTTGATTCCTGGTTTTCCTTCAATTAAATATTGGCTGGGGCTTAAGCTCATCAAATAATTATTCAGCAATGGAATTATGCTTTCAGCTAAAACCACATACCTGTCTTTTCTTCCTTTCGACTGGCGGATTTTTACCTGGCGCCTGTCGAAATCAATATCGGATAACTCCAGCTTCAGCAATTCACTGATCCGTAATCCGCACGAATAGATCATAGCCAGGGCAACCCTGTGTTTTATATTTGTTGTAACCTGTAATAACGATATAATCTCCTGTTGCGATAATACAGTTGGTAAAAATAATGATTGTTTGGGCCGTAAATCTTCTGAAATTTCACATGTGATTTCTGGGAACCGTTCCTGAAACTTCCTTAATGCACCAATGAATTGACGATGTGTACTAATGGAAAAATTATTGCGGGCCAGCACCTCTTCACAATACAATTCTATATCACGCTTATTTATTTCAGCTAATTTTTTACCTTCCAAATACAATAATAAATTCCTGACCATGTGGCCATAGGTTTTTATTGTACTGTTGCTGTATCGCCTGCCTTCTAAAAACTGCTCGAATTGATTCAGTATCTCCCGGGTTTGTTCATCCGGAATTCTTCGAATCTTTAAATTTGTATAGGTTGCATCATTGATAGCGCTTACCTCAAGGTGAGCTGCATTTTCGAATTGAGCATAAAACTTTTCGAGAGAATATTTAGTAAAGGGAATATACCAGCATTTTTTTGACTGGCTCCACCGACGATTCGGGATTTTTTTAACAAGTTCGATTAACGCCTTATTATAGTCGAAAAATATTCCAAACCAATACTGGTTCTGATGTTTAATTTCTTTTATTGTAATAACAGGTAATTCCATTATTAAAAATTGGTTCTGTAAAGATAGTAATAATCAAGACCGATAAAATTAATAATTTAACGAGTATTGAAAATAATTTGAGTTAGTTTTTCCATCACTTCTCCTGCCCTGCCTTGTAAATGAATATCCGTTATCTGCCGGGTAAATTTTGATTCCTCCGGGTTAACCTCAATAATGGTAGCACCACTTTGTTTGGCTAAAAACGGCATTTGTGCTGCCGGCATTACCTCACCGGTCGAACCAATGACAAGCACAACATCTGCCCTGGAAGCAGCTTCAACAGAGTTTTGATAGGCGTCCATGGGAATTCCTTCACCGAAAAAAATAAAATCGGGTTTTAGCAAGCCGGAACACGCGCAATAGGGTGGTAAATCTTCAAAGTCGATATCATCAGGAGTGAAATAATTCCGGCATTTTGTACAGACCAGTTTTTGTGAATTACCATGAAATTCAAAAACCTCTTTACTTCCGGCCTGCTGGTGCAGATTATCAATATTTTGGGTGATAATGCTTTTTACAATTCCGGCATTTTCAAGTTGGGCCAGGGCCAGATGCGCTTTGTTGGCTTCTGCTTTTCCAAAAAAATCATAAAACAGCTCACGGATCACTTCCCACGATTCTTTAGGATGGGAAAAAAAGAAATCCAGCTCCAGGGTTTTGGGATCATACTTATTCCAAATGCCATGTTCACCCCTAAACGGCGGGATCCCGCTTTCCACGGAAATTCCTGCACCGGTATAGGCAATGGCATAGTCTGATTTGCTAATGATATCTGCAGCTTTTTGTAACAATTCACTTTGTTTCATCGCACTTCTTATGAATTCTCAATTTCTTTATTCTTACCCTTACTTATCTTTTTAACATTCATCGGACTAATGACACTTTCCCCCAGCTTTCCTTCTAAATCCTTTCTGGCAGCGCCAGCCACTGAGCCACCTTTTCGAGCAACTTTTTTATTTTCGGGCAATGTGGAAGGTTTTTCTTTTTTGGAAATCTCTGTTGTTGAAGTTTCTGCCAGCATATTTAAGACTAGCTCCAAATTCGTCATATTATCACGAAGACTTTCTTTCTTCAAATCTTTAAATGCCTTATATTCTTTTGTTGTAAAACCAGCCCATGCTTTGGTAATTTCATCAGTAAGTATCGCATATTCTAATCCTTTTTTAACGCCTCGTGTTTCCCATTCATCTGTTAGTTCTTTTCGAACTTCTATGCTTTTTAATCGTTGATTAATCCAATTTTTAGAATATCCTTTTTTGAGATAGGTTTCCATTGCCCTGTCAAAAGCCTTTTCCGGATCTTCTGTTTCTTCAATTCTTTCATAACCCACTTTTGCCAACCATACTTTAAATGGTTCTGCTTTAGGAGAAGGGATGGATTGAATAATTCTCAGGAGTCCTTCAGTATCGGCGCAATCAGTTGCATACGTTTTACCATCTGAGGATTTTAATTTCAGTTGTACGATAATTTCGTACAACTGGGAAAAACCCTCTTTTAAAAGTTTCCGTTTTAAATCGCTCCAATACCTTCTGGGATTATTGCTTTCGGTTAATGTATCTATGATATCAATTACCGAGAAATACCATTTCTCATTATTCTTATCCCAATGCACTCTTATTTTCCTGGATTCGAATAATTTTATCGCATTTTCTTTTGTCATTTTATATTCATTAATAGTTAACCCAAAGATAGCAAATTCAGAAACTACCAACCAATCACTTATACCCATATTCACGTATCCACCCATTCATCAATCCATATATTCCCTTATCGACATATTCCCTTATTCCCTTATTCACTTATTCACTACTTATTCCCTATATTCCCCTTATTCACTACCTATTTCACCTATTTCCCCTATTCACTTAGCTCCGTATTCACCTATTCACCTATTCACTAATCCACGTATTCCCTTATACCCTTATACCCCTATCCCCCTATTCCCCTATTTCCCCTATCACCCCTATTCCCCTATTCACGAATTCACCCAATCACTTATTCACCTATTCACTTATTCACCCACTCACCTTTCCACGTATTTACAAATTATCTGATCAAACGGAAAGCCCGCAGTCCGCCCAAAGGAAAGAATAAAAGAATCGTATACTCAAACTAAATTCAAATTTGACTGTTATTCTTTATAATGTAATTTCGCAGCATGGTATACATACAAACATATTTGCAAGAGTTCTATTTCCTTTTTATAGAAATGGCTCCCTGGCTTCTGTTCGGGTTTTTATTTGCCGGCATTTTGCATGTATATATGCCCAAAGGAAGTGTGCAAAAATATATGGGTGGAAAAAATATTAAATCGGTCGTTTATGCCGCTTTACTTGGAATTCCGCTGCCCTTATGTTCTTGTGGAGTGATCCCGACCGGGATTTCGTTTTATAAAGAAGGAGCTTCGAAAGGAGCCACCGTATCGTTTTTAATTTCCACGCCACAAACCGGTGTCGACTCCATGTTAGCAACCTATTCCCTATTGGGTTTACCTTTTGCCATTCTTCGACCGATTGTAGCATTTTTTAGTGGGATTTTGGGTGGCATTATAACCAATACTGAATCAAGATCAACTCCTGCTGAAAACATTAAGAAAGTGTATGTGGAAGAAAAACAAGGCAACAAGTTCAGGATCATGCTTGAGTATGCTTTTCATGAATTCCTGATGGATATTGCCAAATGGCTGATCATTGGACTGGCCGTTGCGGCACTCATCTCCATGCTTTTGCCCGCCGATTTTTTTACCCTTTATCTCGATAACGAATTCCTAAGTATGCTGATCGTACTGGCAGCTTCGGTTCCCATTTACGTTTGTGCCACCGGGTCCATTCCCATTGCAGCCGTATTGATGATGAAAGGATTATCGCCAGGTGCTGCGCTGGTATTTTTAATGGCCGGCCCGGCAACCAATGCAGCAACCATGGCTGTTATTGGAAAATCGATCGACCGAAGAACATTGATCGTTTATATGATTACGATCATTAGCAGTGCGCTCTTTTTCGGGATGCTTACCAACCAATTTTTGCCCCGCGAATGGTTTACCGGATTTATGTCACCCATAGCGAACACAGTCATGAATTAATCCCCTACTGGTTAAGAATTGCTTCAGGCATTATACTGGCATTATTGATTATTTACGGCTATTTTAAAAAGTTCACCAAAAAATCGCAATCACCCATTACAACAATGATGGATATGAATGTAGAATATTTTAAAACTAAATGTAAAAGGAATGACCTGCAGCCATTGTAAAATGAATGTGGAGAAAAAACTTTCTAGGTTTTCAGAAGATAGAGTCCGTTGTTGCCGATCCTGACAAAAACAGTGTGATTATTAAATGGGATGCAATTTGACAAAGAAAAAATTAAAGCAAACAATAGAGGATTTGGGTTATAATTACCAGGGAGAAATCACAAATTAATTTTCAATAAAAGAAAAAGTCCCGGGTTAATACCCAGGACTTGCAAATTTCTTTTAAAAGTAATCGATTGGTTAAGCTAATCTTACTTCAACAGCATTCAGGCCTTTTTTGCCCTCCTTGAGGTCGAAGGTTATGCTATCATTTTCTTTTACTTTATCAATAAGACCGGAAACATGAACAAAGTATTCTTTGTTGTCTTCATCATCCGTAACGAATCCATATCCTTTAGATTCATTAAAAAATTTTACTGTACCATTTTTCATTGTAATAATTAATTTGATTCTTTATAAAGATAATTAAATCTGTAATATGATTGAAAAGCTCCTACAATAAATTTGAAGATTGAATACAGATTACGCTGATCTTACGGATTTCCACAGATATTTTATTATTATATATCAGCGAATATCTGCTATATCTGGGTCATCCGTGTTCAGAATAGAATACGGTTTAAAAACATGTCTTTTAGCTAATCCGGCTTACTAAAAAAATAGATTTAGTAAATTTTAATTATTTGTCGATCACACCAACCCCATTTCACCAAGGCACTTTTTGATATTCAGGAATGTACGCTCGATATCGTTATCCAATCCAACAGAAAAACGGATGAACCCTTCCGACATACCCATCTCCTTTTGAATCGCTTTAGGAACCTCTGATGAAGTACTCTTGCCCGAATTGCTAAAAAGGGTTTTAAAATATCCTAAACTAACAGCCAGGTAACCAACTCCCACTTTTTCCATTTTCTCCATCAGTTCATTGGCTATTTCGGCTTTCTCCAAATCGATGGCTAACATACCACCATAACCAAAACCTGGATTCATGATTTTATTCAAAAGTTCGTAACCCTTATTGTCAGGCAAACCTGGATAAATTACCTTAATGCCAATTTCCTGTCAAGTTTCTGCCAGATATTTAGCGTTATAACTGTGCTGTTTCATCCTGATATGTAAAGTGTGCATATTTTTCAGGATTTGTGACGAACGCATAGGATCAAGAACTGGCCCCAGCAACATTGAAGTTCCATTATTAACATCAATTAAGTGAACTGATGATATTCCGTCGATCCGCAAATAGCACCAGCCACCATATCATTTTTCCCATTCACAAATTTAGTCAGGCTGTAAACTGTAATGTCTGCACCCAGGCGCGAAGGGGAAATAATCATGGGAGTGAAGGTATTATCAACAATGAGTTTAATTCCATGTTTATGCGCCAGCTCTGCTAATTTCGGAATATCCGAAATCACTAATAATGGATTGGTCATACTTTCAGTATAAATGATCTTAGTATTGGGCTTGATGGCTTTTTTAACCGATTCCAAATTCGAAATATCAACAAAGGAAGTTTCAATATTAAACTTGGGGAGATAATTCGCCAACAAAGCGTAAGTTCCTCCATAAGTTGTCATGCTGGAAACGATATGATCTCCTGCATTACAAACCTGCATAATGGCATTGGAAATGGCGCCATACCTGATGAAGTTACCCAGGCTGCTTCTGTTCCTTCCATTGCTGCTACAGCATCTGCCAGGTATTTATTACTTGGGTTCCAGTGACTAGAATATAAGAAAACAACCTTCTGCTTCACCTTCGAAGGTTTCGAGCATGGTATTGGCCTGCATAAAAGTAAAAGTAGCGGAATCGGTTACGGATGGGTTTACATCACCATACTCACCAAATTGCAATAAGTCCTGAATATTACTTGCCGGATCAAATTTCATATCAATATTTTTTTAATTATTATTATCATGAGTGTCCATTATAAAATACCACAATGATTATTATGATTTATTGAGATTCTTAAAATCAGTGCTTTTCATAATCAATCAGTGTCATCAGTGTTCTATAAAATCATATTTTTTTTCAAATCGTTACCACATTAATATGGAAGGATTTGTAGTAATATCAGCTATTTTCAAATATCTCACTAGAACTTTAGTGGCCACTTATGTATTTCTATACTAATTCAGAAGCAAAATTATACATTATATACCTATTTGATATCTTTTTTCGATATTATTAATATATTCGTAATTTAATTTCTAATATTTGTTAAAAACTGTAATTCTACATTTAAATAATTGAAAGATTTCTTATAATTTGAAAGATACTTAAAGATGGGTATTAGGGATTCATTGATAGCCTGTTTGTAAACTTATGTTAATAATCATGAAATAATTATCAGACTTAAACGAAAATTGATAATTTTACCTAGGTGAAAAGCAACCACATAAGAATAGCAGTAATATTAGGAACGATTTCAATAACCGGCATTATTATTTTTCAGCTATATTGGGTTAATAAATCCTACGACCTTGCCGAGCGGCAGTTTACACAAAGTGTGGAAATTGCTTTATACAATGTAGCCGACAATGTCCTGGCTTTTAATGGTCATGAACTACCTAACGAAAATCCTGTCCGCCAGATTTCCTCCAATTATTTTATTGTTGATATTAATGATATTATTGATGCCAGCATTCTTGAGCACTATTTAAAAACTGAATTTGACTATCAGAACCTTCGCATTGACTATGAATATGCCATTTATGATTGCGAAACGGATAAAATGGTTTTTGGAAATTATATTACCTCTGCAAAAACGCAGGGCAACGAAAATAAAAAGTTCCAGAAATATGATGAGTTCACCTACTATTTTGGAATTATCTTTCCTTCTAAACTTTGTACATTTTAATTCGATGAACGTCTGGATTATTTCATCATTTGTACTTTCTAACGGCCCTTATCTTTTTTACCTATGCCATTTTTATCATTCTGAAACAAAAACGACTTTCGGAGGTTCAACGTGATTTTATTAATAATATGACCCATGAATTTAAGACACCTGTTTCAACAATTAACATTGCTGCCAATGTGCTTTCCGATCCTGGATATTTTAAAAGACCCAAAACGGATTTCTAATTATGCGAAAATTATAAAGGCACAAAATAAACGAATTGAACAGCAGATTGAAAAGGTATTGCAACTTGCCCGAAGCGAAAAAAACAAGTTTACCTTTCAAAAGGAAGACGTTGATGTTAATCAGATAATCAATGAAGTTATCAAAAGTTTTGAGTTTGTGATTAATGAATCTGGTGGTGCACTGAAAAAGGAATTAAAAGCCAAGCACGGGTATCATCGAGGCTGATAAATCACACTTTGCAAATGCTATTTTTAATTTAATCGATAATGCCATAAAATATAGTGATGATAAGCCCAATATTAAGATTTCAACAAGTTCAGACGAATCACAACTAATCGTTACCATTACCGACCAGAGGGATTGGTATTGAAAAAAAATATATGGGGAAAGTCTTTACTAAATTTTTCAGGGTTCCAACGGGCAACGTCCATAATGTGAAAGGTTTTGGAATTGGATTAAGTTATGTAAAAAACATTGCTGATTCCCATGGCTGGGAAATAGACATGGAAAGTGCACCGGCACAAGGCAGCACGTTTCGGATAATCATACCAATTTATATAAACATGAATCAAAAAAAAGCAGAAATTTTGTACGTTGAGGACGATCTTTTTTTAAGCTATGTAACAAAAGACAATCTTGAATTAAAAGGTTATAGTATTACTTTCTGTAAAGATGGATTAGAAGCTCTTGAAGCCTTTAATCAAAAGTCATTTGATTTGTGCATACTCGATGTTATGCTACCCAAAATGGATGGCTTTGAACTGGCTAAAAAAATTCGGGAAACGAATGAACAAATCCCAATTCTTTTTTTATCAGCCAAATCGCTGAAAGAAGACCGGATACAGGGTTTCTCCATTGGTGGAGATGATTATATAACGAAACCCTTTAGCATTGAAGAGTTAGCCCTAAAAATTGAAGTATTCCTGAAAAGAAGTAAAATTTCCAATGGAGATCAAATAAGAGGTGAATATGCCCTGGGAGACTATAATTTTGATTCTGTTAATATGCTATTAACAATTGGCCAAGATACCAAAAGACTTACTTCCCGCGAATCAGAATTGCTTAGGTATTTTATCCTAAACCAGGACAAAGTGGTAAAAAAAGAGGAAATTCTGAACGAAGTCTGGGGTACTGATAGCTATTTTAACAGTCGCAGCCTTGATGTTTTTATTTCCCGCCTAAGAAAATATTTGAGTGAAGATCCCAAAATAAAAATCAATAATATTCACGGAATTGGATTTATATTATTAGTAAAATAGTTTACTAATTTAGGTTGTTAGAAAGAGGCAATCATTTAATTACAAATTAACGAATCATAATTAATTTCTGCTATGTCGGGAAAACCCATAAGTTAACAGCCATAGTTTTTACCGATATTGTTGGCTACACAAAACGCATGAATTGAACAGAAAATCATCAACGCCCGCAAAAGTTACGTAAGATCATTTCTCCCCTGTTTAAACCCACAAAGCAAAATTATGAAAGAGACCGGCGATGGTTTTTTAATCATGCTTAGAAGTGCCGTTCAAGCAGTACGTTTTACAATCGATCTTTGAAAGGAATCTTAGCTGTAGATATTTCTCCGCTCAGGCAGAATAAAATGGAGTACGCTGAAACAAAATCGGACTGTGATTTTTACTTAAATAATCTGGACTTATAAATACCAATCTTTGCAAAAAAATAACGTAATGAAGTTCCAATAACTCCCATTCCATATTTCGCACTTCTTCTGAAAGTTAATGGAAGAGGCTTCTGGGAAATATTTCGTTGGACAGGTTATTTCAGCAATTTCGAAACCTGCATAAAAAATCTGGGCCAGCATCTGGTTATCAAAAACAAAATCATCCGAATCAATATTGTAATTGATTGCTTTTAAAACTTCACTCGAAAAAGCTCTGTAACCAGTGTGGTATTCCGAAAGTTTTTGATTCATCAAAATATTTTGAGATAGGGTAAGTAAACGGTTGGCGATGTATTTATAAATGGGCATCCCTCCTTTTAAGGCTCCTTTTCCTAAAATCCGCGAACCCAGTACAACCTTGTAAACATCATTGGCAATTAAAAAAGCCATGGAATGAATCAGCTTTGGTGTATACTGGTAATCGGGATGAAGCATAATTACGATATCAGCATTGAATTCGAGGGCTTTGTTATAACACGATTTTTGATTTCCTCCATAACCGGTATTCTGATCATGCCGGATGATGTGTTTTATCCCCAGTTCTTTTCCTTTTCCTGATGTATCATCTTTACTGGCATCATCAACCAAAACTACATCATCCACAATATCAAAAGGTATTTCCTTATAGGTTTGTTCCAATGTAGCTTCTGCATTATAAGCCGGAAGTACGATCACCAATTTTTTCCCTAGAATCATAATTATCTCAATAAATTTCGGCAAAAGTAATATTTTATCTTACAGTTATTAAAATATTGTTCCAACTTTTACGATATACTTAATAATTTGTTACATTTGTTCCGGAGCTAGAATAAGATCTTTCTTTATACTTTTGTCTTCACGATGGATTATAAAACAGCAATAAAGGATTTTTTACTTCCAAAAATCAAATTTGGATTAACCTCATCATTGGCAACAGCCATTGATTATGGAATCTATTTATCCTTTACTATGCTATTGTCTATTAATGAATCTGTTTCCCATGCTGTCTCTTATAGTGTTGCAATGGTCATTAATTTTTTAATGCAAAAGCGTTTTATTTTCAAACTTTGCAACGGAAAGTTGGCTATGCCTTTGGATTGTCGGTAATGTTCTCATTAATTGGCTGGACACTAAGCCAGGTATTTTTAATTTCTTTATTCTTAATTTCGATTTTTTGCCAAATATGATGTGTTGGCTAAAATCACTGGTATCGGGAATTATCTTTCTTATATAACTTCTATACAAAACGGTTTTCATTTGAGAAGAAGCATCCGTTGGAAAAGTAGTTTAATAAATAACTGCCTAGCTCTTTCCTTTAGATCGACAAACAACTAATTACTATTGATCGTGTTTGTCTTGGCCCATCAAATTCACAAAAGAAAATATTTTGCCATGTAGATAATCCCATTTTGCCATTGATAATGGGAATGGTTTCGCTGGGGCCAACAATACCGGCTTTTAAATGAGCATCTCCATTTCCATCTTGTTTATCGTGTTCCCAAACGCCTGAAGGAATTAATTTATTCAATAAGGTAATCACATCTGTTTGCACCGATTCATCCCAGTTCTCCTGGATCATTATGGCAGCAGTTGCACCCTGAGCATATACATTTACAATACCTGTTTTAATTTTACTTTGATTTACAATTTCCTGAACAGCTTTGTAATATCATATAAACCATTGTGAGATGAGGTTGATATTTGAATTGTTTGTTGCATTTTATAAATTTACTCAATTTCATTTCGAACCATTTTTCTACTATCTCAGTCTTATCTTCGGTTCATCCTTATGACGGAACTCATTGGTATGCTTATTATAGATATAATCTTTTGACCAGATTTCGATATTTTCTTCAATTTGTTTGACGGCTTCAATAAAAGTAAAAAGCTCGTCATCAGTCATGGTTGGATGCAACGAAAGTCGAATCCAGCCCGGTTTTTCAGAAAGGTCACCAGTACTGATTTTATCTGTAATTTCTTTTGAGTGCTCATAACTAACATCCAATAAATAATGACCATAAGTTCCGGCACAGGCACAGCCACCTCTAACCTGGATTCCAAACCGGTCGTTGAGTATCTTTACCACCATATTGTAATGAATACCCAGCATATAAAATGAAATAACGCCAAGCCTATCCTTTACATTGTCAGCCAAAATATTCACCGATTCTATTTTACTTAATTCCTCAAAAGCATATCTGACCAGCTTTCTTTCTCGCTTTTCAATATTCTCAGTACCCATTTGATTTTTAACTTCAATGCATAAGGCTGTGCGAATGGCCTGCAAAAATCCCGGAGTTCCTCCATCTTCACGGACTTCAATATCATCGATGTATTTATATTCTCCCCAGGCATTGGTCCAGTCGACGGTTCCACCTCCCGGCTGATCTGGAGTTGGCACTGTGATAAAGTTTTGAATCAAAAATTAACACACCTGAACTTCCAGGGCCACCTAAAAATTTATGAGGCGAAAAGAAAATAGCATCCAGTTTTTCCATCGGATCTTCAGGATGCATATTCATATCAACATAAGGTGCTGATGCAGCAAAATCAATAAAGCAAAGCCCACCATATTCGTGCATTATTTTAGCCATTTGATGGTATGGTGTAAATACACCGGTAACATTTGAACAAGCTGTGAAGGAACCAATCTTAAGCTTCACGATCTTTATACTTCTCTAATTCTTCCCTGAGTTTATCAAGATCAATCAATAATCCATCACCCGGAGGAACCACAACTACATCAGTCATTGTTTCAAACCATGATGTATGATTGGAATGATGCTCCATATGTGTAATAAAAACAACTGGTCTTTCTTTCTCCTTTCAAACATTCGCCACCCGAAATTCCAACACAATGTTTTAATCCCAGGATTCGTCTGAAATTTATTTACAACACCTGTCATCCCGACACCAGTTGTGATGATTACATCTTCAGGACCAGCATTTACATGTTCCTTTATTTTCTTCTGGGCTAAATGATAAGCCTTTGTCATTAAAGTTCCCGTTTCCGAAGTTTCGGTGTGTGTATTGCCAACCCAGGGGCCAAATGTATTTTGAATTTTATCTTCAATAGGGCGATACAATCTGCCACTGGCAATCCAGTCGGCATAAATCATTGTTTGCAATCCATTGGGAGTTTCAAATTCCAATTCATTCCCAATTGTATTGTCCCTGAATTTCTTAAAATAATTTTCCATAGTACGCGTGCTGAAATCCTTGCAAAAATATAAAATAATGGGAGATTGCAAGCTTTTGGAAAACAACAAAATTTGAAGTTCTTTTTAATAAATTTCAATTTGTAAACCTTTGAGAATTATGATACATATCATGAATCACTTGATTTCCTTGAAAGATTGGCAAATCATGAACCAATAATTACATATTTTTAACGCACTTATTTATCTACATACATATTTAATTTCTAAAAAAACGATGACAGCAATAGAAAAAAAGATTCAGGGCCTTTCAAGTTTAATTGGGAATACTCCATTACTGGCCATTAACTTCAAATACAAAGGTGAGAGAAGGGTATTATATGCCAAAGCAGAAAACATGAATATGACCGGAAGTATAAAAGATCGGATGGCATTTCATATATTGGGAGCTGCAGCTGCTAACGGATCACTTAAACCCGGAGCACGAATTATTGAAGCAACAAGCGGAAATACAGGAATTTCATTAGCAGCTATTGGACGATCATTGGGTCATCCGGTTACTATTTTTATGCCTGACTGGATGAGTGAAGAGAGTAAAAATCTCATTCGAAGTTTTGGTTCTGAAATCCGTCATGTTAGCAAAGAAGAAGGTGGATTTGTAGGAAGTATAAAAATGGCAGAAGACTTAGCAGGTAAGCTTGACAATGCTTTTTTACCCAGTCAGTTTGCAAATGAGAATAATGCTGAAGCCCATTACCTGACAACCGGACCTGAACTTTGGTGGCAACTAAAATACCGATAGCTGAAGCCTGATGCTTTTGTTGCTGGCGTTGGTACAGGAGGAACGGTTATGGGTGTAGCTAAATTTTTAAAAGAACAAGATCCGAATATCAAAGTACATCCACTCGAACCTGCTAACTCTCCTACCCTTACCACCGGCTATAAAGTTGGGAAACATCGAATACAGGGTATTTCTGATGAGTTTATTCCTTCCATTGTGGAATTGGACAAACTGGATTCGATAGTACAAGTGGATGATGGAGATGCGATTATTATGGCTCAAAAGTTAGCAAGTATCTTAGGCATCGGAGTGGGTATTTCTTCCGGAGCAAACTTTTTGGGAGCTTTAAAAATTCAAAACGAAATAGGAAAGGATGCTGTTGTTGTTACCGTTTTTGCCGATAGCAATAAAAAATACTTGAGTACCGATTTATTAAGGGACGAACCTGTAAAAGATAACTTCCTTTCACCTGATATTGAATTGGAAAATTTCAGGGCATATAAACGCGTTTGTCATACTTGTTGCGATCCTACTGACTGTGCTGAAGCACATTTTGAAGATACTGCTAATGAAGTAGTGCTTCCAGCTTGCCCTCGTCGTAATTCTTATAATTTTAAGATTGATTTAGAAAAAGTCTAGCATTCCTATTTTTTGGTTCTATCAATTAGGTATAATCTATTATTAGAAATAAATATTTCTTTGCGAACTTTGCGCCTCTGCGAGAAACTCCTTTTGAAATCGCCTAATCTAAAATTCGAACCTCTGTCCGACGATTATTAGCCCTTCCTTTTTCTGTTTCATTTGAATCCACAGCTTGAGATTCTCCATATCCTTTATAAAGCAATCGAACCTGGTCCACTCCTTGTTCAACAAGATAATCATTTACAGCTTTTGCCCTTTTTTGCGAAAGTTCAAGGTTATAGGCAATGTCTCCAACATTATCAGTATGTCCACCAATCTCAATTTTAACTTCTGGGTTTTGTTCCAAAAAAGTAATTAGTTTACCAAGCTCAACCTTGGATTCATCCAACAATAAGTATTTGTCATGTTCGAAAAATACATTTTTCATAACAACGCTTTCACCTGGCTTTATAGGTTTTAATGGAATATCCATTAGAAATGGTTCTGTATTGGAAAATACACCTTCAAGATTAAAGTTTTCGGAGTAAAATAAATAACCATCGTATGAAACATTCAAAGCATATTCTCTATCCGTTGGAAGACAAACAATAAACTCTCCTGACCCAGTATTTGCTTTAGATTTAATAGCGACCTCCGAAGTCTTCAAATCGATCAGTTCAAATCGAGCTCCCAGTTTCTTTTTTGTTTCAATGTCAAATACTTTTCCTTTCATATAGGTAACATACTGTGGGCGGGCATCTTCATACAATTCAAACTCATAAATATCCAATCCTCCAAAACCATCTGCTCTATCTGAGGCAAACATGGCCAGTTCACCTTCAGCACTGATTACAATGCTGTTTTCATCTTTATGAGTATTTATTGGATACCCAAGATTAATGGCTTTTCCCCAATCTCCAGTACTGTCTTTTCTCGACATAAAAATATCCAATCCACCCATTCCTATTAATCCATCTGAAGAAAAGTACAATGTCTGGTTATCAGGATGAATAAAAACAGAACCTTCATAACCAGAAGTATTAATATTATTATTTAGCTTTTGTGGTTTCCCCCAATCACCATATTGATTGAGTTGAGTGACCCAGATGTCATAGTTATTATCCCGATTACTAACAAAATATAACGACATACCATCGGCAGATAAGGAGGGTTGCGACTCCCAGAATTTCGAACTTACAGGTTGACCAATATTTTCAGGTTCTATCCAGTAATGAACCACTCTTTTGTGAAACAAATAAATCACACCTACCATAACCATGTCGATCTTCACCATAACCATTTATGCTCTCGCAAGCTGTGAATATAATTGTATTACCATCAACCGATAATGAAGGAGCTCCTTCGTTGTATTCGGTATTTATAGGGTTTCCAATTTCAAATGCCGGCGTCCATTCACCCTCCTTTTTTAAACTTACATAAAAATCTTCCTGTCGTCCAGTAAAGGCTCTTTCATCAGGTAATAATCTGGTAAATAAAAGGGTTGCATTATCAGCTGTGAGGCAGGGAAAGTAGTCGTTATGTTCAGAATTTACATTTGCCCCCAAATTTTTAGGTTCAAAAGGAACAGGACTTTTAATGGACTCAATAGCAAATTCACAATTTCTGATATGTTTATTTATTTCAGCATTTCTTTTTTCACTGATGTTTGAAAATCCTTGGTATTGCATGTAATGAGTAATTGCCTGCTCATACATTCCATTTCTATATTCAAGATCAGCCAAATAAAACCAGGCACCGGGATATTTTACAGAATCAATGCTTAAGGCGTGTTGATATGCTAAAATGGCGTTACTATCATTTTTCATCTCTTCATTAAACTCGGCTTTTAGAATCCAGGCTTCAAAAAAGTTAGAATCTGCCTCAATCGCAAAGTTTATCCACATTTCAACACTTGGATTATTTTTCATTCTATAAGCCTGTTCTGCTTCATTGAAGGCTTTTATTGCTTTTCGCGATGTAGTCGAGAGTTCCTGTGATTGCAATGAAGAAATTGAAAAGAGGAAAATTAATAGAATACTATATTTTTTGAATTTCTTCATATTTTATATCTAGGATTCAAAAACCACTATTTATGGAATTCGCATATATTTATGACTCTGTAACGAAATATTCCATTTTGGGTGAAGTTTCACATACTCAACAATTTCTTCCATCAAGCTTTCCACTTTACTCCATTCAGGCTGCAAATATAATTTACAATCCGCTCTTAGTCTATGAACATTTTTCTCAGCCCAATCAAAATCACCTTTTGATTGTATAATAACTTTGAATTCATCCGCTTTGGTATAAATCTCCTCGAGGGGTGGGCTGTATTTTTTTGGAGATAGACAAATCCAATCCCAATCACCAGATAATGGATGTGAACCAGATGTTTCTAAAAAAGTCTTAATATTTCTTGATTTAAGCTCTTTACACAGATAATCAAGGTTATACATTAAAGGCTCTCCACCCGTTACTACCACAGCTTTGCATACACAAGCATCAATCCGTTTTACAATTTCATCCGTTGAAGTTAATGGCCAAAGTGCGGCATTCCAACTTTCTTTCACATCGCACCAGCTGCAACCAACATCACATCCACCAATACGCGTAAAGTAGGCAGGTTTTCCTGTATGAAATCCTTCTCCCTGGATCGTATAAAAGTCCTCCATTAAAGGCAGGACAAGCCCATTTTCTAGTAATTCTTCAGAACTCATATTTTATTTTCCTGATTCTGTATTACCAACATTGCTTAAATCAAGTTTATACAAACCAGGTGCAAATACCATTGTTTCTTCGGTGGAAATCATCACATTATGATTATCAATCCAACAAATACCTTCTGTTTGTGATTTTGCAAAGTCAGGGAAATTTATTTTTGTAATTTGTTCAGATTCAAAGTTAATCCCATTAAAACCATCCATTATATAAATTAAAGGAACTTTTTGTTTGTACCCGATTAATGCCAGTTTTCGTGTTTCATTGTTGTAATCAGCTCCTGTTATTAATCCATCTGCAGTAAAAGAATCAAGCGGGTTTAATTTATAATTTCCTGGTTCTTTCGGAAGTTTATACATCCGTGTATTGTTGTCTACCCAATTTTTAGAAAATAATATTAGGGAATCACCAAAACTAATTACTGCCTCACAATCAAAATTATGATTTCTGTTCATTTTTTGAAATGAAACCTGATCAGCATATGAAAAGTGAATTAATTCAGCATTTACCATTGACATACCAGCGATAATTTCCTTCTGCGAAATCTTATAAATAACAAGAGCTTTTCGGGTTCCCCAATTGTTGCCAAATTCGCCAATGTAAATATAATCATCATCCATTGTGATGTCTTCCCAATCATTATTCTTAGCATTGGCGATAATTACAGTTCTGCTAATCTTACCAGATTTTTCATCAATTCGATACAATTCAGGTTTGCCTCCACTGTCATTAAATGTCCATATCGCTTTATCAAAATAAATGATTCCCGAAGTTTCATTTACCTTACCCGAAAGATCACAGACCTTTTCTGGTATCTTTTGAAATTCAATGGTTTTAAAATGATCATTCCCAATCCCAATAAAAGCAAGCAAAGGCAAAAAAAGAATTAAGTAAATTTGATTTCAACATAGGAATTTTGTTAAGCAACAATGCAATTAATCTAGGCGTAAACCTCTTTTTTGGCGGCTTTCAAGGTATTCATTAATAACGAAACAATTGTCATCGGTCCAACTCCACCAGGAACTGGCGTGATATATGATGTTATTCCGGCCACCCTATCAAAATCCACATCGCCTACCAAACGGAAGCCAGATTTTGTCGTATCTGATGGAATACGGTGAATCCCAACATCGATAACAACAGCATTCTTTTTTCACCATTTCTTCCGTAACAAATTGTTTTTGCCCCATGGCAACTATAAGAATATCGGCACTTTTAGCAATCTGCTTTATATTTTTTGTTCTGCTATGACATACAGTAACTGTTGCATTACCTGGATTTGCTTTGCGAGATAGTAATATGCTAATTGGAGATCCAACAATATGGCTTCGACCTAAAACAACAACTTTTTTTCCGTCCGTTTCAATTTTATATCTTTCTATAAGTTGAAGTATACCAAATGGTGTTGCGGGCAAATATGCTGGCAGATTTAATGCCATTCGCCCAAAATTCACCGGGTGAAAACCATCTACATCTTTTTCGGGACGAATGCTTTGGATTACTTTATTTTCATCAATATGATTCGGCAAAGGAAGCTGAACAATAAATCCATCAACTTCATCATCCCTGTTCAGGAATTCAACAAGATCTAAAACTTCCTTCTCTTTGGTCTTTTCAGGAAGTCTGTAAATAGATGATGTAATTCCAACGGCTGCACAGGCTTTTTCTTTTCCAGAAACATAAGTTTCACTTGCAGGATCATGCTCCCACAAGGATAGCTGCCAAATGAGGAGCTTTAATATCCGCATCAATCATAGCTGCCACTTCAGTAGCAATTTCTAATTTAATAGCAGCAGCTGTAGCTTTCCCGTCAATGATTTTCATAATAATTTGTTCTTAGTATATGAGTTGGCAATTCTTTGTTTTATATTTATAAAATTACCTACCCGGCATTTTATTCATATTCGACATGGCACGCATCATGTTTTTGCCTTTACCACCCGACATCATTTTCATCATTTTTTGTGTTTCGGCAAATTGTTTAATCAACTGATTTACTTCCTGGATATCCGAACCGCTTCCCACGGCAATTCTTCTTCTGCGGCTACCATTTAATATTTTAGGGTCATTTCTTTCATCCGGTGTCATGGAATATATAATGGCTTCAATACCTTTAAATGCATCGTCGTCAATATCCATATTTTTGATGGCTTTACCAACACCAGGGATCATTCCCATGAGGTCTTTGACATTCCCCATTTTTTTAATTTGTTTGATCTGGTTTAAGAAGTCATCAAAATTAAATTGGTTTTTTGCAATTTTCTTCTGAAGTTTTCTTGCCTCTTCAACATCAAATTGTTCCTGTGCTTTTTCAACAAGTGAAACAATATCACCCATTCCGAGGATACGATCAGCCATACGACTTGGATGGAAAACATCCAAGGCATCCATCTTTTCACCAATCCCCACAAACTTAATCGGTTTATTCACCACCGATTTTATGGTTAGTGCAGCACCACCTCGTGTATCACCATCAAGTTTAGTTAATACAACACCGTCATAATCCAATTTATCGTTAAAAGCTTTTGCGGTATTTACAGCATCCTGTCCAGTCATGGAGTCAACCACAAATAATATTTCCTGGGGATTCACTGCAGTCTTTAATGGAGGTGATCTCTTCCATCATTTGCTCATCGATAGCTAAACGACCGGCCGTATCAATGATTACTATATTATGACCAAAATCTTTGGCATGAGATACAGCTTTCTTGGCAATTTTAACCGGATCTTTACTGTCTTCCTCAGTATATACTTTAACGCCAACTTGTTCACCAAGAACTTTTAATTGTTCAATGGCAGCAGGACGATAAACGTCACCAGCTACCAGCAATGGATTTCTTCCTTTTTTGGATTTAAGGTAATTTGCCAACTTTGCCGAAAAGGTCGTTTTACCAGAACCTTGCAGTCCGGCAATAAGAATAATCGCTGGGCTTCCTTTAATATTTAACTCAGCAGTTTCAGCACCCATCAAGGTCGCCAGTTCATCATGAACAATTTTAACCATTAACTGACCAGGCGAAACTGAGGTTAATATTTTTTCACCCAGCGCAGTTTCTTTTACCTTTTCAGTAAATTGCTTTGCAACCTTAAAGCTAACGTCAGCATCAAGCAACGCTCTTCTAACTTCTTTTAACGTTTCTGCAACGTTTACTTCCGAAATGTGGCCGTGTCCCTTTAATACCTTAAACGACCGTTCAAGTTTTTCTGATAAACCTTCAAACATAATATCTACAAATTTGCGGCTGCAAAAATAGCAATAATAGTTCAAGGTGCAAAGGCTGGATTTTAAAACAATTACTCATTTAACTCTTCTCATTTTCAAAGTTGATAATGTTGGTTATTTGTGGGAATTTTTCCCCAATTCTGAAATTATTTCCAAGATTGGGAACTACTCAAAAGAAAGAGGTATTGATTATCTGACACTTACGAAACAGTATAGTTTTTGCCAATTGAATGACAGAAATAAATAATTTAAATGGTTTAGCAATGGTAAATGAGGTTCAAATAAGCGAAGAGTTTGATGCTTTAAACACTTTCTATTTTGTAGCGAAGGATAAAGAAAATGACTTTTATTGGGTTTTAAACCTAGATGATCATCCAAATTCTTTTTTACTTGACAAATCATTTCAGCACTTGGTTCCATCAAAAATAAGAGAAGGGAATGAATCGATGGTTATCAAGCAACCGCTGCCCCCAATGTAGTTCTAATTTACGTTTAAAAAAAGCAGATTTTATCTGCTTTTTTTATTTTCGCATATACCATGTTTAACAATTTCAACATTAAAATAATTTCAGGTGGTCAAACTGGAGTTGATAGGGCTGCCCTTGATTTCGCATTGGAGAATAATATTAATTGTGGTGGTTGGTGTCCGAAAGATAGAATTGCAGAAGACGGAATAATTCCAAGACGCTATCCACTTATTGAAACGGATAGCGATAACTATAATATCAGAACTAGAAAAAATGTTTTGGAGGCCGATGGAACGCTTATTTTTCATTTAACCCAGCAGGATGATGGAACTAAAACTACCAAGAAACTTTGTGATAAATATTTTAAACCTACACTTCAGGTAAAATTAACAGAGAATCTGGATTTCAATACTATAAATACATGGGTTAAACAAAATAATATTCGAATATTGAATATTGCTGGCCCAAGAGAAAGCAATGATCCCGGAGTGTATTCAGCAACATTAAAATTTCTAAAAAATTTCCTTGAGCAGGCTTGAGAAAGCTATCTCCAATTTACTTTTCGCAATAAATAATCCTGGCATTCTCCAACATATCTTTAAATATTTGAACATTAACATACTTATTTTGCTCAAACAATTCCTTCGTTTCTTTAGCTAAATATTGATTTATTTCGCAATATATTTTTCCACCCACTTTTAAGTGCTTTTGGCCGAATTCTGCAATGCTTTTATAAAAAATAAGGGGGTCACTATCTTCAACAAAAAGGGCCATTTTAGGCTCATATTCAAGAACATTTTTCTTCATGCCAACTTTTTCAAGATTCCGAACATAAGGTGGATTTGAAACGATTACGTCAAACATCTTTAAATTTTGCCAGGAATCTCGATCCAAAATATCAAAAACTTTAAAATCTATTTCAACATTATTCAATTTGGCATTTTCCCGGGCTACTTCCAGGGCGAATGAAGAAACATCAATTGAAGACACTTCAGCTATTGGGCATATTTTTTTTAATCGTGATTGGTATACAACCAGAACCGGTTCCTATATCAAGAATAGAAACCCTTTGAGTGTTTTTATGTTGCTGCAGTATCGCTTCCACCAGCTCTTCAGTCTCTGGTCTTGGTATTAAAACCTTTGAATTAACTATAAACGGAAGTCCATAAAATTCAGCTTTACCCAATATGTATTGAATGGGTTTTTCTTTCAATAAATCCTTAACTGCAAAATGAATTTTCAATAGTTCAGATTCACTCACAGCTTGCTCATGATTTATCAAAACGCCTGCTTTGCTCAAGCCAGTATACTCCATGATAACCATAAATAGCAAGTTATCAGCTTCTTTTTCTTCATACACATCACATAACTTTCGCCGGTAATGACTTCGTATATCCCCTATCCTGTTCGATCGAACTTCCATCTTTCGAAAGTACAGAAAAAATACTAATTTTGGCCAACTAATCCATAAACTAAATAACATACATGAAAGGCGATATTTTAATTATTGATGACAACCACCGGAAAGCAGCTGAACAAACTGTTGAACTGATTTTGAATAATATTAAAGCAAAAGATGGCAAATATGTAATTACAGTTGCAGGTGAATCAGGGGCAGGAAAATCTGAAATTGCAGCTTCCATTGCTGAAAAACTTGAAGATTACCAAATGAAAAGTTTTGTTTTTGGGCAGGATGATTATTTTAAACTCCCTCCTAAAACAAATGAGAATAAAAGGAAAGAAGATATTTCGTGGGTTGGAATGCAAGAGGTAAAACTTGATTTGTTAGACGAAAACATCAAGTCAATACTAATATGGAAACTATACCATTACGAAACCATTAGTTGATTTTAATGCAGATAAAATTGGCGAAGAAACTGTCAACCTGAAAGATTATCAAATACTCATTGCAGAAGGAACTATACACAACATCCTTAAAACTTGCCGACTGTAAAGTTTTCATCGATAGAAATAAAATGGACACCATTGAATCCAGGAAAAAACGTGCCCGTGAAGCACAGGATGAATTTCTTGATAATATATTGACCATTGAACATGAAATCATATCAAAACATAAAGAAATGGCAAACATTGTAATTTCGAAGCAATGGGAAGCCCGCAAAGTAAAATGATTAAAGTAAATAGTAAATAAGCTAAAACGTAAATATAATTATGGAAAACATAAAATATAAAAGCATAGCCATGTTGTCAACACATGGTTATTTTGATGCAGTACCCACCTTAGGAAGAACGGATACTGGTGGCCAGGTTGTATACGTACTTGAATTTGCAAAAGCACTGGGAAGAATGGGAATTAAAGTAGATATTTATACACGATGGTTTGATAAAAACGATAAACAAATAAACCCTATTCCAGATAGTGATAATAATGCAAGAGTGATAAAAATCAGGGCTGGTGATTGGGAATTTGTACCAAAAGAATTTATTTATGACCTTCTTCCTGAATTGGCTGATAATATGATTGAATTCATTAAAGAAAATAAGCTTGATTATGATCTTTATAATGGTCATTATGTTGATGCAGGAATCGTTGCTTTAGATGTTGCAAAAAAAATGAATAAACCATGCTACTTTACCCCTCATTCAGTAGGTGCCTGGAAACAGGATCAAATGGGTGGTGATCCTGAAGAGATGGAAAAGAAGTTCAATTTCAAATTAAGGAATAGTGAAGAAATGAGACTGTATAAAGCAGTAAATGGATTATCACTTACTACTCAAGTACAGTATGAAAAATTAAAAGAACTTTCAAAATATGATGCAGATAATATTGCATATTATTGCTCCGGGAGTTGATATTTACCGATACAATTTACCAACAGCGAAGACCTAAAAATTGAAACCAATACTCCAGAAAAATATGTTTTATGCCTTTCAAGAATTGACACGAATAAAGGTCATGACCTGCTGCTAAATGCTTTTGCATTGGTTAAAGATAAAATTACGATGTTGACCTGGTGATTGCTGGTGGATCTCCAAACCCAAAACCCAGGGAGCTTGAAGTATTTGCCAAAATGGATGAGATCATCGAAAAGAATAATATGCAGGATCGGATTATAAAAATTGGATATGTTGCCGATGAAATGATGCGGCCACTTTATCAACAATCCCAATTATTCGTTTTACCATCTTTGTTCGAACCTTTTGGAATGACAACCCAAGAAGCCATGGCTTGCGGAAAGGCTGTAATTGCTTCTAAATTTGGCGGAATCAGAAATGTAATTACACACGGAGTAGATGGAATGCTAGTGGATGCAGCCAACCCTCAGGAATTTGCTGATGTATTAATTGAACTTCTATCAGATGATAATAAAAGAAAGACCATGGGATTAGCAGCAAGGGATTTAATTGAACGTGAATTTAGTTGGAAAGCTATTGCCGAAAAATTTCTTGATTTTTATACGAAATATAATTAACATTTAAAGGTTCCAAATTGGCACCTTAGAAAAAACTTGAGGTCACAAATTGTGACCTCAAGTATATTAATAAAATGGACTAATCTGATACCAAAAGAAGAATTTATTGCCGAAAAAATTTTTAAAATCCGGGGATATAAAGTATTACTAGATGCTGATCTGGCAGCACTTTACGGTGTAGAAACAAAAGTATTAAAAAGAGCAGTTAGAAGAAACATTGAACGATTCCCAAATGATTTTATGTTTGAGTTGACAAATGAAGAATCCAATTCTTTAAGGAGCCAATTTGGCACCTTAAAGCGAGGAGAGCATTCAAAATATACTCCTATGGCTTTTACCGAACAAGGTGTTGCCATGCTTTCAGGAATTCTTAGAAGTCCAACAGCCATTGAGGTTAATATTCAAATTATGCGGGTATTTGTTAAAATGCGGGAACTCATTACAAGGTATGAAGAGTTGCTTGAAAAAGTAGAAAACCTCGAGTCCAATGCTATGGAACAAAATCAGCAGATCATTCAAATCTATGAAGTTATAAAAGAATTAATTGAACCAACATATAAAAACAGAAAACCCATTGGTTATAGAATAAAGGAGGCACGTGAAAGATATCTTATCAAGAATAGAAGAAATTAAAAGTTCAGGCAAAAATGCCGCTTTTGCATTATTGTAAAAACCACAGGATCATCTCCACGTAAAACGGGAACAAAGATGATCGTTTTTGAAGATGGATCAGTAGATGGCACAATAGGTGGAGGAAGCCTTGAACTGAAAGTAATTGAAGATGCGTTAGCAACAATTAAAACAAAGCAAGCGCAGAAATTCAATTACGAATTGGAAGAGGATTTATCAATGAATTGTGGCGGTTATGCTGAAGTTTATATTGAACCCATCCTTCAAAAAGACAAACTGATAATTTTTGGTGCCGGGCACATTGGAAAAGCCCTAACAAAGTATGCGCCTGATTTTGGTTTTAATATCCTTTTGATTGATCATAGACATAACATCTTGAATTCAGAAAGTTTCTCAGGTATAAATTCAATTAATAAAGATTATATAGAAGCGCTGAACGAAGTTGAATTTAATCAGAATAGTTTTGTAGTTATTGTTACTCCAAAACATGCTTACGATGAGGCCATTCTTGAAAAAGTTGCTAAATTTGATTGCGCATATATTGGAATGATTGGAAGCAAAACTAAAGTGGCTAAAGCAAGGAAAAGAATGTTGGAAGAGAAAATACTTACGGAATCTGAACTTAATAAAGTTGATATGCCTATCGGGATTAAGTTTAATGCACAAACGCCTGAAGAAATTGCCATCAGTATATTGGCCAAATTGATTGATGTAAAAAATATCGAATTGAAAACACAAAAACATATAGAGTTTATACTTGATGACAAGGTTGTTCACTATTGATTTTGAGAAACAAGGCACTTTCTCCAACAATCACAGTATTAAATTATCTACGATCACTTTCAAATCATAAAGGTGTTAAGGAAGGTTGCGCCGAAGGAGATTGCGGGGCTTGCACAATAGTTATTGCAGAACCTGCCACAAAGGGTAATTTGGTTTATAAGGCTTTAAATTCCTGCCTTATTTTTTTACCTCAAATTCACGGTAAACAATTAATAACTGTTGAAAATCTTGCCAGAACAAGTAAATGGAGAAAAAGTTCTTCATCCGGTTCAAAAAACAATTGTAGAATTAAACGGAAGTCAATGTGGGTATTGCACTCCAGGAATTATCATGTCGATGTTTGCTCTTTACAAAAACCATGACACACCTGATAATACAGAAATTGAAGATGGTTTAACAGGGAACTTATGCAGGTGTACAGGCTATGCTCCTATCTTAAAAGCCACAACAACAGCAATCGAACAAAAAGTTCCTGATCAATTTTCAGAAAATGAAACTGAAACAATTGCCCAACTTCTGGCAATTCAAAATAGAAGTGAATGTCTGGAGATAATTACCTCTACTCAGAAATACTTCCAGCCTAAATCACTTGATGAACTGTTCAAACTTTTAGAAAGATTCCCAAAAGCCAATATTATTAATGGCTCTACAGATATTGCACTTAAGCAAACTAAAAAATTTGAGCTAATTGAATTTATCATTGATATTTCAGCTATTAGGGAGTTAAAAATTATTGAGGAAACGATCCAGGGAATCAATATAGGCGCGGGAGTTTCTTTGGAAACCATAAGAAATACTATAGCAAACCAAATCCCTTCGCTTAAAGAAATGCTTGATGTATTTGCTTCAAGGCAAATTAGAGAAATAGCCACATTGGGTGGGAACATTGGCACAGCCTCACCTATAGGAGATACCCTTCCACTGCTTTTTGCATTAAATACAACTTTAATTATTGTGAGTCAAAAAGTAGAACGAGAAATAAATATTGAAGATTTTATTACCGGCTACAGGCAAACAGATTTAAAGCAAGGCGAAATAATAAAATCGGTTTTTATTCCAAAACAAAAAAATGAAGATGTCAAATTCTATAAAGTTTCAAAACGAAAGGATCTTGATATTTCAACGGTAAGTGCCGGGTTTAGAATTCTACTTAAAAATAATAAAGTATCAGATGTTTGCCTTGCATTTGGAGGCATGGCAGAAACTCCAAAGCGAGCAAAAAAGACCGAAAACTTTCTTCTTGGCAAAACATGGAATCAGCTCGCTATAAACGAAGCAATGGAAATTCTATATAAGGAGTTCACCCCATTGTCTGATGCACGCTCTGGCAAAGAATTCCGAAGATTAGCAGCAAAAAATTTACTGCTTAAATTTTATACAGAAACATCTCATGAATAAACTTCCCCACGATAGCGCACATAAACATGTTACCGGGGAATCGGTTTACATAAACGATATTGATGCGGGCAGTGAATTATTATATGGTCATGTTGTTTATAGCAAAATTGCTCATGGTAAAATAATTTCAGTTGATTTTGAAAAAGCGCTAGAACTGGAAGGTGTGATTAAAATTCTTTCGCATGCTGATATTCCAGGAGCCAACCAAATGGGACCAGTATTTCACGATGAGATTTGTTTAGCAAAAGATGAAGTTACTTTTATCGGGCAGGCCATATTGTTAATAGCAGCTAAAAGTTTAGAAATAGCCCGTCAGGCTGAAAAACTAATTCAAATTCAATATGAGGAATTAGAAGCAATTCTGGATTTAGAATCCTCAATAAAAAATAATAACCAACTTCAACCACCCCGGAAGATAGAAACTGGAGATATCATTTCAGGTTTCGATGAATCAGAACATAGTTTTGATGGAGAGCTTTTAACCGGTGGACAAGAGCACTGGTATCTGGAAACCCAATCATGCCTGTGCATTCCTGCAGAAGATAATGAAATTAAAGTTTATAGTTCTACACAACACCCTTCCGAAACTCAAGCCATTGTTGCAGAGGTTTTGGGCATAAATAGAAATGATGTAGAAGTTGAGGTCAGACGTATGGGAGGTGCTTTTGGCGGAAAAGAGACTCAGGCCAACCATGTGGCTGCATGGTCAGCTTTATTAGCGAATGCAACAGCCAGACCAGTCAAAATTCATTTAACCCGGGATGAAGACCAGATCATGACCGGGAAACGCCACCGAACCAAAAGTGAATATAAAGTTGGTTTTAACAAGAATGGAAAAATAAATGCCCTGGATGTAAAAATTCATTTGGACGCAGGTTCTTCTTCAGATCTGACCATGGCTATTTTGGAAAGAGCTTTATTTCATATCGACAATTCTTATTTTATTCCAAATCTAAAAGTTGTTGGGTATTCATGGAAAACAAACCTGCCCTCCAATACAGCTTTCCGCGGTTTTGGGGGTCCACAGGGAATGGCTGTTATTGAAAATATCATTGACAGGATTGCCAGGTTTCTGAAAAAAGATCCCCTGGAAATCAGGAAAATAAATTTCTACAAAGAAAATAAAGACAACATAACACATTATGGTCAAAAAGTAGAAAACAATCGTTTGCCACTTCTTTATAATCAACTTATAGAATCTTCAGATTATGTTGAACGGCGCAAACAAATTAACCAATTCAATAGCATAAACCAATTCACAAAACGTGGCCTTGCCATGACACCCGTCAAATTTGGGATTTCTTTTACAACCTCTTTTCTTAACCAGGCGGGTGCCTTAGTTAACATTTACCGTGACGGGACAGTTTTGGTAAATCACGGCGGAACTGAAATGGGACAAGGACTTCACACAAAAATATTGGGAATTGTTGCATCTGAACTTGGACTCAACCCAACTCAAATTAAAGTAAGTGCTACCAATACCTCTAAAGTTCCCAATACTTCTGCCACAGCGGCTTCATCCGGGAGCGACTTGAATGGAATGGCCGTAAAAAAAGCAATTGATAAATTAAAATTCAGGCTAGTAGGCACTTTAAAAGAGCACTTTAATAATCCTAATTTAACAATTGAAGATATTTTGTTTAAGGACAACCATTTATTTGATAGAAAAAAACCAAATGAGAAAATTGCATTTAATGCGTTAATCGAAAAAGCCTATCTCAATCAAACCAGTTTAAGTGCTACCGGATTTTACAAAACGCCTAATATTCATTACGACAAGGATAAAGGAAAGGGTCAACCATTTCATTATTTTGCATTTGGAATGGCTGTTTCTGAAGTTGAAGTTGATACCTTGACCGGATATGCAAAAATATTGCGATCAGATATTTTGCACGATGTGGGTAAATCATTAAATGAAGAGATTGACATTGGTCAAATTGAAGGCGGCTTTGTACAAGGAATTGGCTGGGTAACTACTGAAGATTTGAAATACGATGCCAAAGGGAATTTGCTAAACCATTCTCCAGATACTTATAAAATTCCTACGATTCGGGATATCCCAAAAGATTTTCGGGTTGAATTGCTAAAAAATGTGCCCAATCCCAATGTGATAAAACAAAGCAAAGCAGTTGGCGAACCTCCTTTTATGCTGGCCTTTTCGGTTTGGCTAGCCATTAAAGATGCAATTTCAGCGGTTGGAGATCATCAATATGAGCCTCTGTTTGCCTTGCCTGCCACCAACGAAGTAATTCTGGAATCGATAGAGAATATTAGAAAATTAGTTAAACAAGATTAAAAACTACCTTTAGACTCAAATTATGTTTTATCTTGTTTTCTCCATATTAAGCTCCACGCTCATCATCGTTTTCTTTAAACTGATGGCTAAATACAAGATCAGTATTTTGCAAGCAATTACTGTGAATTATTTTGTAGCTTCTATTTTTGGATTTCTTTCAGAACCGGAAGCATTTAATTTATTGGATATCCCATCCAAGCCGTGGTTTTCTATGGCAATCATGGTTGGTATTACTTTAATCCTGGGATTTAATCTGTTTGCCCTTTCTGCCGCCAGGGCCGGAGTTGTCATAACAGCTATTGCCAGCAGAATGTCTGTATTAATTCCTGTTCTGGCAGGCTTTTTTATATTTAATGAACCCATGGGGATTTTAAAAATCTTTGGGATTATCCTCGCTCTATTTGCCTTTTATCTCACATTTCTAAGAAAAGACAAAGTCCGAATTGATACAAAAGTAATATTGCTTCCTTTCCTTATGTTTATTGTCATGGGCACCAATGATACCTTAATGAAATTTGCCGAAACCTTTTCCATTGGGCGCGATTTTGTTCTTTTTCTATCCACCTCATTTCTGATATCACTTTTACTTGGAATAATTGTACTAATTGCAAAATCTAAAAATGAAAAATTTGCATTTAAAAATGTATTTGCCGGAATTGTACTTGGTTTGCTCAACTGGTATTCTACCTTCTACTTCCTAAAAGGTCTTGATTTATTCGACGTATCTGTGGTTGTACCTGTAATTAATGTTGGAATTGTTGCACTTTCTTCCATTGCCGGTTATTTCTTCTTCAAAGAAAAACTCTCTAAAATAAATTGGGTAGGAATATTTATTGCCATGCTGGCTATATTTCTTATGGCATTTTCAATTTCCTAGACCAGAAAAATATTTTTGATAATCTATAGCAGTATTAATATTTACAGCTATATACGGATCATTAACCCATCACATTTTTTCGATCAAACGACTTTAATATATCATTTAAGTAACTATCTTTATCGCACTTTCTAACAATATGTTTCGCGATTTTTTCTGAAATTAAAATTGGATGTCCGCCTTTATTATTGTAAACAGGAACACAATAGTCTGATCCTTTTAATTCTGTGTTTAGATTTATCAATAACCCAAGGTTTACAAAAGGATTGTCGATATTCTGAATAAAGCAATTTCCATTAATACTTTGTAATCCTAATTGGACAGAATAAAAACGCCCAAATTCTAATTTATTATTAACTACAATCTGAATACCTTTAGGATCCATAAACATTTCAGGAAAAATCTGAGCTTTTTCATTTACCACAATAACTATTTTTGAGACCTGGAAACGCTGATAGACCTCAACAATGTGTTCAATAAATGTTTGGGATTCAGAAAAACGAAGCAAATGTTTTGGTGTTCCCATTCTATCTGATTGCCCCGCAGCCAGCAATATTACGCCTGGCTGCTCTAATGTATTCTCCATAATTCTTAATCAACAACTATTTGTTTAAATAATACGATTTCTTTCGTGCCAAAACTACGAATATTTGTAGATTTGCTATTCATACTATATAATCAGGAATGACCGACAAATTCTCAATCATACGGTTATCAACATTACTTAAAATAACCTTGGATCAAATTGATTCGAAGAAACAATTTTTTGGCATTCCGATGGAAGTTTTTTTCAATCCGAAAACTTCCGATTCGTTTCGACTTACAAGATACAATCAATTACTCGAAACTCCCATTGGTGTTGCAGCTGGTCCTCATAGTCAGTTGACACAAAATATTGTTGCAGCCTGGCTTTGCGGAGCCCGATACATTGAATTAAAAACCGTTCAAAACCTTGACGAGCTAAATGTATCAAAACCTTGCATCGACATGCAAGATGAAGGTTATAATTGTGAATGGTCACAAGAACTTAAAATCCATGAATCCTTTGATCAATATTTAAATGCATGGATCATCATTCATGTTCTCAAACATAAATTTGGCTGGGATAGCAAGGAAATAGGGACCATTTTTAATATGAGTGTTGGTTATAACCTGGAAGGCATTTTACAAGAAAATGTTCAATGGTTTTTTGACAAAATGAAGGATTGCAGTAGTGAGAAGAACAAGAAAATAACTGAGATCAGTGAGCTATATCCTGAAATCAAAAACATTGATATCCCCGATTGTATTTCAAATAATATTACCCTCTCTACCATGCATGGCTGCCCGTCGGATGAAATTGAAAAAATTGGGCGGTACTTGATTGAAGAAAAAAAACTACATACAACCATTAAGCTTAATCCTACCCTATTGGGCAAACAACAGTTGCACAATATTCTGGATATAAGCGGTTTTAAAACCCTGGTTCCTGATTTGGCTTTTGAACATGATTTAAAATATGATGATGCCATATCGATTATTAAAAACCTTAGAGCGACAGCAAAAAGAAACAATGTTGACTTCGGGTTGAAACTCACCAACACCCTTGAAAGCACCAATCATAAATCCATTTTTCCTGAAAGCGAAAAGATGATGTATATGAGTGGACGAGCACTGCACCCAATAGCTGTAAGTCTGGCTAACAAGTTGCAAAAGGAATTTAATGGAGAACTTGATATCTCATTTTCTGCTGGTGTGAATGCGTTTAATATTCATAAAGTTATCTCATGTGGCTTATCACCTGCCACGGTTTGCTCCGATATCCTCAAACCCGGTGGATATGGGCTGCTAAATCAATATCTTGTAAATTTAGAAAAGGAATTTCGAATTTCAGAATCAAAGACAATTGAAGATTACATATTAAGTACTTCAGGTAAAAAATCAAAACCCAGGGGCATTTTAAGAAATTTAAATAATTATGTAAATCAAGTCATTGAAGAAAAGGCTTACAAAAAAACTGATATTAGGGAGCCATCGATAAAAACCTCAAGGGCATTAAAAACATTTGACTGTATTCAAGCCCCTTGTGTTGATACCTGCCCTACACATCAGGATATTCCTGATTATTTGCATTATGCTGCAAACGCAGATATTTTAAGTTCATTCGATGCTATTCTGCGAACCAATCCTTTTCCACAATGCACAGGAATGGTGTGTGATCACTTATGTCAGACAAAATGTACCCGGATTAATTATGACAATCCTCTTTTAATTCGTGAGATTAAAAGGTATATTGCTGAAAATGCAAATAATCCATTATACTTTGAGAACCTAAAACTACTAGCAAACAACAAAAAAGTAAGTATTATTGGCGCGGGACCTTCAGGTTTGAGTTGTGGTTATTTTTTAGCCTTAGCAGGATTTGAGGTCAATGTTTATGAGAACCAAAATCAAGCTGGGGGCATGGTTTCTGGTGCGATTCCTTCCTTTCGATTAACCAATGAAGCATTCCAAAACGATTTAAAGAGAATTGAAGAAACAGGTGTAAAAATTCATTACAAGCAAACAATAACAAAGGAGCGTTTTGAAGAAATAAAAAAACAATCTGATTTTATTTATATTGCAACAGGAGCACCAAATACTCGTAAGTTTTGGATTGATGGTATAGATTCAAAGGGAGTGATTGATCCTTTAGATTTTCTATTTCAGGCTAAGAATAAAATCAAAACCAAACTTGGGAAAAACATAGTCATCGTTGGTGGAGGCAATACTGCGATGGATACTGCCCGAACGGTTTATCGATTCGCTGATCAAAATGCAAAAATTTCCATTTTATACCGTCGAACAATCGGTCAAATGCCGGCTGATTCTGGTGAGATTAAGGCAGTACTGGATGAGTGTATAGATATCCAGGAATTGGTTTTACCCGTAAAAGTCAATGCTGAAAATGGCAAAATAAAGTCTTTGACTTGCGTTAAAATGAAACTGGAAGGAAAAGATTCAGCTGGTCGACCAAAACCTGTTGAAATAACAAACTCGGAGTTTGACGTGACATGTGATACTTTGCTTCCTGCTATTGGCCAGGATCCAATGATTAATTTCATTGATTCCAAATATTTAAAAACAGATCCTGAAGTTTATGAAACAAAGATTCCCAATTTATTTTTAGGCGGGGACGCTCTTAGGGGAGCATCAACTGCTATTAATGCCATTGCTGATGGACGAAAAGTTGCCGAGAAAATCCTGGAAAAAGCAAAAGTTGATTTTGACATCCAATTACCACACAAAAGACAAAAAGAAGGCTACCATAACCTGATGATAAAAAGAATGGTTAAGGAGACTGCGATATCTATCAAAGAAATTCCAATTGCTCAGCGAAAAAACTTCAATCTAGTAACCAATAGTTTAACAAAGGAAGAAGCCCAAACGGAAGCAGCACGTTGCTTAAAGTGTGACGAGCTATGTAACACTTGCGTTACAGTATGCCCGAACCTTGCGCTCTACTCCTACTTTGTTGATCCGGTAGAATATCAATTATCAAAATTGGTTAAATCCAATGGTAAGCATGAAATAATTACGGATGGAAAATTTGCAATATCACAATCACCTCAAATTTTACACATTGCTGATTGGTGCAATGAGTGTGGAAACTGCACAACTTTCTGCCCAACATCAGGTTCTCCCTACAAAGAAAAGCCGCATCTGTATTTGAATAAACTGGCTTTTGAAAAAGATGATAATTGTTACTTTTATGATCAAGATAAAAAGGTTTTGAAATATAAATTGAACGACCAATTACATCAATTGTCAGGCAGTGAAGAAGAGTTTAAATACTCAATAGATATTTCAGAAATTATAGTTTTCAAGAAAACTTTTAAAATAAAATCTCATAAAGTGCAGAATAGTAAATCAATTCATTTAATAAAAGCTATAGAAATGAGTGTTGTTCTTAATGGAGTTGTAAATCTATTTGGAACGCAGAAAATATCGACAATCGAATCCCCCTTAAAAAAGGGGGCAAGGGGGATTCGCCCTGGCGCAGGGCTATACATCCCATACAACAAAGATCTTAAAAAATATTCAAGAGACTTGAGAAATGACAGTACTCTTTCAGAGGTGCTCTTATGGAATGAATTAAAAAGTAGAAAACTCGGCTATACTTTCAACAGACAAAAACCATTGTTAAACTATATCGTTGATTTTTATTGCAAACCGCTCAATCTCGTAATTGAGGTTGATGGTAGCAGTCACTATACTGATGAGGCCAGAAAAAGAGATAAAATACGGCAGGATAAATTGGAGAAGATTGGGCTAATATTTTTGAGATTCGATGATAGTGAGGTTAAAAAAGACATAGAAAACGTTATTCTAGAAATTAAAGCAAAAATATATGAAATAGAGGGGAAATAATCCCCCCAGCCCCCTTTGGAAAAGGGGGAGAGCTTAGTCAAAATAAATGTATATGAAAACGAAAGAGGAAATTTTACAAAACACCATAAAACGTTGCCAGGAAAAACACATCATTATCCCGACCTATAAACAAATGCGCAACCCGGAATTGATACCGGAAAAGATAAAAGCAAAACTTAAAAATATTGGACTTTGGGATTTGAATTCCCTTAATTTGTTCCGCATTAGCTGGAAAAATGAACCAACAAAATTTGGTGGTGGTTATGGCCCAGTTAACTTCATAGAATTACCAACGGAGTTAACTGGTGTTAAAGCGAAAATGATTGTTTTGATCGGTAAATTTTTCCCAACAGGAGCTCATAAAGTTGGAGCAACATTTGGCCCGCTTGTGGAAAAACTAATCAGTGGCCGTTTCGATCCAACCACTCAAAAAGCACTCTGGCCCTCTACCGGAAATTACTGTCGTGGTGGAGCATACGACTCATATTTACTAGGATGTGAATCCATTGCAGTGTTGCCGGAAGGCATGTCGCAAGAGCGTTTTGACTGGCTCCATAAAGTAGGTGCTGAAGTTTTTGCCACACCCGGTAGCGAAAGTAATGTGAAAGAAATTTATGATAAAGTCAAAGAATTAAAAGCCGAAAGGGGCGACTCAATTGTTAATTTAAATCAATTTGAAGAAATTGGAAATGCACTGTGGCACTATGCAGTTACCGGACCGGCAATGGAAGAGGTTTTTGATTCCATAAGGACACTCGAATCTCGTTTTAGCGGAGTATTCCTTACGCAAGGCTCAGCCGGAACATTGGGTAGCACAGATTATCTTCGTGAAAAATTTCCATTGGTAAAAGTGTGCGCTGGCGAAGCACTGCAATGCCCTACCCTTCTGTATAATGGATATGGAGCCCATCGAATCGAAGGAATCGGAGATAAACATGTTCCATGGATTCACAATATTAAAAACATGGATTTAGTAGCCGGGATTGATGATGAACCCAATATGCGCATCATGCGCTTGTTTAATGAAAAGGCTGGAAAAGAATTTCTAATGCATGAAAAAGGGATTGATCCCGATCTGGTGAACCAACTCGAATTAATGGGAATTTCGTCCATTGCTAATATGATGGGAACCATAAAGCTGGCAAAATACTATGAAATGAATGAAGATGACGTTGTTTTTACTGTGGCCACAGATTCAATGGAAATGTATCAAAGCCGCATGAAAGAAGAACAAGTAAGGCTCGGTGATTTTGATAGTAAATCAGCTGCAATCTCTTATGAGGCCGACCTCATGGGATTAGGAACTGACCATATCATTGAGATGAATTACAACGATAAAAAACGTATGCATAATCTCAAATATTTTACCTGGATCGAACAGCAGGGTAAAACCGTAGAAGAACTTAATGCCCAGTGGTACGATCACAATTACTGGAAATCGCAATATGCCAAAGTAGATGAATGGGATGAAAAAATAATGGAGTTTAATGAGCGGACAGGCCTAATGAAAGAGTATGAATAAAATGTGCTATATTTAAAGGTTAAATGGATTCTAATTTTAAATATCAATGTACTAACTGCGGAACAGAATTTCCGGCACATAAAACGATATACCTTTGCCCGGATTGTAGTGTTGATAATAACTCAAACAATCCTCCAAAAGGAGTTTTAAAACTTAATTATTTAATTAGCAATCCTATTGATTTCAGGCAGCTTAAACAAAATCTTGGCTGGATTTATTACCCATTCGTAGCCTGAAAAACCTACCCAATCTGAATATTGGAAACACACCTTTATACAGAATCGAAGAATTTGAAAATCAGACTCTGAATTTTGAGCTATTCCTTAAGGATGACTCTCAAAATCCAACTTATTCATTTAAAGACAGAGCTTCTGCTTTGGTTTCAGCTTTTGCGAAAGAAAATGGAATCCATACCATCGTTACCGCATCAACAGGAAATGCCGGTTCTTCGCTGGCTGGAATTTGTGCTTCCCAAAACCAAAGGGCAATCGTCATGGTTCCCCAATCGGCACCGATTGCAAAACTCACGCAAATTATGATGTATGGCGCTACCATCATTCCTGTAAAAGGCACTTATGATGATGCTTTCGATTTAAGTGTTAAAGCAACCGAACATTTTGGATGGTATAATCGAAATACTGCCTTTAATCCTTTAACCATTGAAGGAAAAAAAACTGTTTCCTTCGAATTATTCGATCAATTAGGCGAAACAGTTCCTGATCGAATTTTTGTACCGGTCGGTGATGGGGTAATCATTTCCGGTGTTTATAAAGGCTTTGAAGATTTATTGAAACTAGGTATCATTGACAAAATCCCTGTTATTGTTGCTATTCAGTCAGCCGGAAGCGATAACTTAGTTCGAAATATTTTAACTTCTGAATTTGAATTAAAAGAAAGCCACACCATTGCTGATTCTATTTCTGTGGATTACCCCAGGAATTTTTATATGGCAAAAGATTTTATCCTAAAATATAATGGAGAAACTGTTACTGTATCTGATAAGGAAATAATGGAGGCATCTAAAAGTTTATCAAAAAATACGGGACTATTTGCTGAACCTGCTGCGGCGGCGGCCTTTGCAGGAACTTTAAAATACAAACAAGAAAATAAAATCCCGGCAGGTTGAAGAGTTGAACAGTAACAGTGCCATTTCTTGATTTCATTCAGTGCCCACAATGCTTTTTTTTCAGTGGAATTACCGGTTTTCCCGTTTACTGTATTTGTATTGTCCATGTTATTGGAATATTATTGGGTTTAAGTCTCAACTGGAGTTTATCAGTTTGCTGTATTGTAATATTTTCAGGATGACACCTCGTGATGAACTGCCGGTTGTAGTTGAATTACTATTTGAATTGGTGTTCGATGTTGATTGAATTAATTGTGATTCTTATTGTATTTTTATTAGGTTGTTCTGATAATCAGTTTATTGTTATGACCTAATACATTCCCTCGTGAAAATATTGATTTAGGTGTTCGTTCGCATTATTTTTTATTATTACTGAAATCAAGGACTATCCAAAATATTTATTATTGAAACATGTATTTTATCAGATGAGATGGATATGAGTGATCGATTGAATTAACTAAATTTCGTTTTGAATATTGAATTACGACAGTATTCCAATTGTTTAGAAGAATGTGGAAGTTCCCATGTCGATTTTGTTTGATTAACAGGTGGAGTGCAGGTTTCCCGAAAACCGAGTCAGGATTGGAAAGTTTGCATATGTGTTGTCGTAGAGGAGTCACACATTACCGGAGGAGCATTCCGATTGGTAGATTTTGATTAAATGATCGGAAGTGGAGCAGAATTTGAGTTCCCGAAGTCGATGTTAATTATCCGAATGTTTGTTATCAAATGCCTCACAATACTCTGAGGTTTCTTTTGTTTTTTTTTACTCTCTATTTCCGGTTATTGTAAAATCAGAAAAAATGATAGTCGGAATTGAAGTTTATATGTTAAGCTTCATTGTTGAAGTATCACCTTTTCTTGACTTTCCCATGATTTTAGGTATTTGTTGATTTTACATCAAAAACAGTACTGTTTTTATTAAAATGTCCACCTTTCACTGGCTTGTAATCAGTGCATCTGTATTGTTGTATTTTTGCATTTGGGATTTATTTATTAAAGTGGACGACAAAATATTTGAAATAGTGCAATCGAGTTGTCGTGACAAAAAAGTGGATACTTGAATCGATAATGATTATTTTTTGTATCAAATTGATTCACTTGATATTTTCATATTTCTTTAATAAAATATTCCTACAGGTAGGAGAGACGCGTATATTCCTGATATTTATTCAGATTATTGAGTTCCAATATTAACCGTCGTGGTGATTTTGAGTAGTTGGAGAGGAAAGATGGTTTCAGTTCCATTGATATCTGTCAGAGTTAATGCTGTTTAACTGTCCGTAATAGTCGATTTCCCGAGGATATCGAAAAATTTTGTTTGTTTGAGATATTTGCATAGTCAAGATATTCTATTGGAAAGAATCAGTATTCAGGGTGCTGGAAAAACTTCCCAACTATGTTGATTTTGGCAACTGCTGGATTTTAATTGAATTGATGTTGGTGAAATGAAGATTGGAGGAATTGAGAACTTTGGGAGCTAATTGAAAGAAGACTGATTTTGTATTATTTTTTGATTGACTATTGTGAGATGTGAATCATTTCCGGTTTTTTGGAATCGGCAGTCTAGTAGATTAGATTGAATTGAGAGATAATTGAATGAGATGCTTTCGGATTGTTGAGATATCTGTGAGTAGAAGTGATGAATGCCTAGATTTAGTCCGTAGGATGAAACGTTTCCGTTCCTGTCTGAGACAGCACCTGCAGCTCCGTGCGAATTGCAGAAGTTTGCATAGCGTATGTCAGGATGATGGAAAGAGTCCAAGCAGTTCCAGCATTCTCAATGAAAATAGCGGCATAGAGCTGATGCCACCATGTTCTCCGGATGAAGGTGCATCGTCGAAGCAGCAGTTGAGTTGACTGTCGGCAATTACCGAATTGTGATCCGCAATTGGAGCCGGAGAGGACATTCCCTTTTCAAGCTGGTCCAGTTGACAGTTTCAGTGAATGAATCACGTTGAGTCTCCATATTTGTTGGAATGCATTTGAATTGCAAGATAAACTGCAGCTGCAAGAGCAGCCGGTGCCAACAATATTAGATAATTATCTCCTCAGTGAAGTGTGGATCAGAATTCGTATTGAGAGTTTTGTGTGAAGAGGAGCTCACAGTTACGAAAAGCAGCCCAGAGCCCAGTTATTTGGAGAATGCCAGTGCACGTATTCGTTTGCCAGTCTGTCACATCCGAATTTTTTTCCTCACAAAACCAACCCAGCCTCTCTTTTATAACCGTAAAGTATAAAGCAAAATCAGTGGAGTTTAAATATCGGTGAAGAGTGAATGCCAGTTTCAATATTTTTGTTTTTTATTTAGAATTTTATTAGTCCGGATAGAGCTGGAAATTTGGCTTAGAGTGTTTGGAGGACCTAGAACAATAGAAATCATCAATCTAGGGAGTTAGAAAATTAAAGTAATTGTTGAGGAATTTGGTTAGTTCTGTTAATTGTGTTTTGCCGTTTTCAATAGAAAAAATAATCCACGGTAGTTATTGTTCGATATTCCGGTTTTTGAGAAGTATTTTCATTTGTCCATGATATTGATTTGAATTGCTATTATTGATATTTGGAGTTTCCGACTGTCGAGTTTGAAAGCAGAAGAAGAATAGAGCCACTGCAGTTATTTGAAATAGTTGTAGTTTGGTGGAAGGAGTGCAGTTGACAGAAAACTCCGGATCCTGGTGGAATCTTGTTGATTGAGCAACAATCCAAATATTCAAATGTTGGTTTGAATAGACATAACAATGATCAATAAAAGCTAAATTGTGAGTTTGGTGAGAAAAATAGAGCCGATGTTATTTGGTGATTCTTGAAAAATCCAAGTCAAAACTAAGTTGGTTGAAGTGCAGTGGATAATGTTCAAGAATAAACTTGCTCTTCCATTTCCTGTAGCAACTGGAAAGATGAAAAGTACCGACAGGTACCTGAAGCTGGAGCTTTAGTTAATTGGAAAAACACATCATAGTCCTGAGTTTGGAGTGGCAAGATTTTAATTAAAATTTGAGTGATATCTAACTATTCAATGGGGAAGAGATTATTGATTAGAGTTGGCAGTTATTGGAATTGCAGTTATCTCCGAGAAGATATATTAATGGAATTTCCCGGAGTGGTAGGATTGGAGTTGGTATTACTTATTTGGTAAGTTGTTTTTCCTGTTATTTATTCAAGTTGTTTCAGGACAAGTGCAACGTTTTCAGAGAATCTAGTTACAATGGAAATATTTGAGATTAACTATGAGTAGTCCAAATGCAATCTGGACCTAATTATTTTCTTTTATTTTGAATTGATCTCTAAATTTTTAGTGAAAAATAAAAATCGCGGAATCCTAATTTTTTAAAGTTGGAGGGTGAAAAATTTTTTTCAACAATGGCTCAGTAACAGTAGTTATTTTGTCTAGTTTGAGTGTCCGGTGGTTTCACTTGTTAAAGTCCGTGATGTTGAAAAATCGGTTCGGCAGCGGCCGTATTGGTTTGGATGGGGTTAACATAGTCAACTTTAGTCCGATTTTGGAGTTTCGGGTACTGTAGTGGAGTCCTGCAGTTTTGATTTGAAGAGGATCCGTGGCTCGGTGTAGCGAAGGGAATTAGTTGAAAAGTGAAACGTAGTTGGGCTGGAGCGAGCGGGCGGAGGGAGAAAACCTCTACTTTTGGAGTATTCTTGTCGATGGCCGGAAGAGAGAGAGGAGAGGGATTTTTAGTGAGCTGGACCCGAAGGAGGAGGAGCTCGGTAAAGGAGGGTATTGATATTGTAGAGGAGCGGGTGTTGGAAATCCGTATCTTTTTGGTCTCGTAAGGAAAAACAAATGCAATTATCTTCAAATATCTATTCAGTATATTGATAGAAGACTGAGCTTTTCCTTTCTCTTATTAGTTTGATTGTTGTGAAATGAGATCATGGCCTTTGATTGTATTAGGAGTGTTCTGTTTGTGATATTTGAAATAAATGTATATTGATATGCACACAACTGCATATTAAAGTGTACTATTATTGATTTCTTCTTTCCAGATATTTGGAGTATTGAATTGTTGTGGTGGTATATAATGATTCTCTCAGATTGAATATTTTGGGGGTTTTTAGAAGAAACATGGCGAATTGGTTTTCAATTGGTTTTGAGAAGACGAAAACATTATCCTTCAAATATCCAATAGCCCATTCTTCGGATATTTGTTAAAACAGTTTTCATTTAGATGTGGGTATGTGGGATTTTCAATAGAACAATGGAATATTTTCATTGCTTGCATTTCTCTGGATAGTCACATTTCAGTTTTTATCCCCATTCTTCCTTCTAGAAGAAAAACTAGAATTCTTATATTCTGTGATATTAGAGAAGAATACTACGAATATTTTAAATTAGTTTATTTCCTTTTTTTTCATCATCATTCATTAGTATTGTTTATCTGTTTCTTGTTGAGTAGGACCATTTGAATGTTTTTATTAAGTGAAATTTCTTCGAGCTTCCCAGTGACCAATCAAGTCCGTATATCAATTAGTTTTTTTTACATCTCTATTCATATCGATACAGAACATTTTTGGAAATTGCTTTTGTAAAGTATCTGTGAGTACGGTCTATTCTGTGAAAACAGTTCCATTCAATATTGTGCTGAAATGATACCATTTCCTTTCTTGTTTTTATTTGTTTCTACTCAATTTGCATTTCCTACTGTTCATGTTCTTTCCATAGAAGATAGTTTGGAAAATCCATTCCAAGTAGAATTACCAGAATTATTGGATGATGATGAATCTAGAAGAATGTCAAATCATTTTGGAACTGTTTCTTATCTGGATATTATTTTTACCTTATTATTTTGAGAAGTACCTTTGAGTACCATTTTAGTGAAACATGATAGTCAAGGCATTTCCTGCTTATGAAGTGTTGATCTGTAAAAGGAGAAGGGTGGTCGAAGGAGCGGAGCTAATCATATCCAAGCTCCGTTAGATTGGTGAAGAAGATGAGATATTCAGGATCGGAAGTGTTTAGCATTGAGCTTTTGAGTTTTGTCGGATGAAGAGTGAGTGGAAAGTCTTTTGTGGAGATGGAAGATGAGAGCGGAGTCGGAGTGGTTGAAATTATTTCGGAGTATTGGAAAGTTGATGACCGCTGCAGTTGGAGATAGAATCGATTCCCAATGGAGTTCACAGCTCCTGGATTGAGTAGAGGCTAGTGTGGAGACAGTTGTGCTATTTGAGTTGTTGTTTTTAAAACTGTATTTTATGTAGAATTTGTTGTGATAAATCCGGAATGAGATGATGAGAGTTTCTTTGTTATCTTTGGTTAATTGGAGATATTAGTGAAAAATATCTTCAACTGGAGAATAGTCGGATCCTGGTGAAGGTTTCCAAAAAGGTAGTTTCAGATACGGTGAAAAACGAATTACCGGAATTGAAGTTTGAGATGGAGATGAGAGGATATGCCGAGTGGATAGTATCGTTGTGTCATACAGAGCGTTTCCGATTATAGGTATGAAGAAGACAGTTGAATTGTATTTCCTTTCAGAGAAAACCGCACATTTTCATTTCTTCTTTCGTTTTCAGCTATTTTGAATAAATTTGAGAGCCGTCATTTCCTTTGTGTGCAAGAGGAACTGGATGTATAGGTCAGTACTGTGAGCTCATTGTTTTATTATAGTGAAGATTGTCAGGTACATGTATCAAATTGCTTTTTCAATTTTGTATTGTTGTTTGATATGTTGAATTGATGCTTCACGCAGAATATCTCTTCGAGTATTCTTTATAATTATTAGGCTATTCATCAAGCTGTGCATGAAAGCAGTTAACCAAGTCCAGTTTTGCAATTGTGAAGGAATTTATGGGATTTTGTGATATGTTTTTGGGGGTTTGAAGTGTTCACTATCCGGTTGCCTTGTCGGTGGTGGTTAAGTGGTATGAGCCACCCCGGGCTCCAATTCCTGGTGTCATTGTAGTTGCGTCTGGACGGTGTCAGATCCGATAGGACCTCCATTGATTGCATCAGGACCTTTGTATAATGTATATTTCAGAATATCGGTCCCGCCGTCATCTTCGGAAGGATCCCAGGAAAGATAAAGTAGTTGTCACCGAATCTGCTTCCAGATTCCTCGGGGAAGAGGGAATGGATAGAGGAGTGGCGTATACCATTTCGCTCGGATCGGATTCTCCTATTGAACTCACCGCGGTGATCCTGTAATAGTAGGTATTGCCATTGATCACGGTTTCATCCTGGAACCATCTGGTTTCGGGTGACACTGTATGAAAAATAGCAAACTGGCCCCCGAGTGATTCTTTTCGATATATTCTGTATTCATCTATCTCTTCCCCGCCGTTGTGATCAGGAGAGAACCAGGTGAAGTTCACGAAAGAATCACCGCTTCTTGCGGGATTGATCTTGGGAGGCTCGGGCTTTGTCTTTCCAAGGATGTGAATTACATATTTATTGGTATCCTGATAGCGATCCGCTACGTAGAGGTCTCGTTTTGGCATTACTATGGGCGGATAAGACGGATTAGAGATCGGAGTTTTCCATTTGAGACTTCCATTTTATCAACATTAAGACTATAATGATTATGTAGTTTGGAATTCTTCCGCAAAGAGAATGTTCCCATCAGAATCCACCGTTAATGTCCTCGACTGCATATCGTAGCTCTTTTCCCATTTCAATGTACTATTGGGTATATTGAATATATTTTATACCTTAGGTATGATGATATTTCCATCCGGAGCAAAGGATGGTGCGGGCCATGTGCACCAACCTTGATTTTCCATTTTAAAGTTCCGTTGGGATAATAAAAACATAAATATTCGAGCAACATAGTAGATATTATCTTCATCATTTAAAATTGAATATCCCCACCCCCCATCATGACTATTGATCCACTTCAATTATCCGTTGGGATTTGATAGCACATATTCCGTATCTCCAATCAGGTTATCTCGTATGTCAGATATATTGAATCATCTGATCCTATTGCTGGCACGAAATTCCCATTGAGTATATGATTTTTATCAGTTAGCTCGATTATGTATTCTTCAATGAATTACCGTTGAGATAATATTTAAACATATAATTATCCGGAAATTACTGAATATATAATATTGATTCTTGTGTTATCATGATTCAAATAATAAAATAAATAAGAACTGGGTCTAGTTGTTTTCATCCATAATATCGATCCTGTTTCACAATCAATTGCAAAGAATTCATGATGTTTCATCACATATAAGACATGGTTGTAATAGATAGGCATAATTTCAATTTTTTCTATTTCGATTCTCCACTTAATTGTGAAATTTGAATAATAACAGGTTAAATTATGTAAGTAATCAATGCAATAAATATTTTCATCCTCATCGATAAGTATCCATATTAACCCTCCAAGCGAGGATCCTATGGATGCTGATTCAACAACTCTTTTCACCCTTCCGGGATTTCCCGTTGCGTTGAATGGGCTGAGTCCAGTCCTCTTCTGATCAAACTGGTAGATTGGCCAGATTGGTCCGTCATATGATCCATCTTCGATTGATCCATCTGATGAGGTTGATATATTATCTTTACATATAATATTTGAAAAAAAATCTTTTTTTTCCTGATTATTCATTATGGATATGGATGAATTCAAAAGAAAAATTAGAGTTAGAAAAATTACCACACGGCTTCCTTTCATTCCATTTCCTCCTAAGGTTGTCTTCACATCTTTTTTCTCTTTATTTAATCGTATCTCATTCATGACCGGTTTGCCCATTTTAACAAAACAAATAAAAAGGGGACCGATAACTGTTTCACATCGGTCCCACTATTTTCTTTGAAATCAAGGATCCTGGGCATAATAAACGGTCTGTGAATCCCTCTGCCAGACGACATGAGAATATGTTGTCGGAGGACTCGATGGTGTGCTCACACTGACATCGACATGAATATCTATTTCATCTGTTGATGTCCATTGTTCAATTGTACTCCAATCAGTTGATGTTGAAAAATATACATCATCATCATCGGTCCAAACTACTGATATGGGGTTATTGGAAGGTTCGTTCATTGCAACCGCGACACATCGTAATACAGCTGAAGTGGAGGGACCGTTGTTAGAATTGAATGTGTAGTTGGGTGGCTGGGAATTGAGACTATTTCCGGAATAAGCACGTTGCACTTCGTTAGCATCTTCAATTTCATGATGCCATACAACCCATACATCAGCCTGTCCTGATTGTACAAGAGGATTAGGATGGCCAGATCCTCCCCCTGGACCCGTTGAAACTATGTCAGGATATCCAATTCTAGTATCCTGAGTGTTCCAAGCAAGGTTCAAAGGCCCAGTATTGTATTTCGTATAAACTGCATTAGTATTCACCCATCCTGATTGTACTTGGACATAGTGCAAAGAAGATATATGGGCATCATACACTATGTGAACTTCACAAGTGTTTCCACTTATCCAGTTACAAGCAACGGCAGGATGGCGGTAGGAATTCTCTGAATCTGTTATTATTGTATTGGTAAATGTAGTTGGATTGCCTGTTGTATAATAACTGGAATACATCTTGATTTCCCACTCGCTATCATCATTCATTCTCTGCCAGACAATATTCCAGTAATGATAATAACCTGATCCACCACCAGATCCAGATACCATAGTGTCTATCTTCGGATAGATATTATCGTTCTCATCTTCAGTATCTGAGATATCAATCACGCTTCCCCAACCAGCAGGGGGTGAATAGTATTTACTGCATGCTTTGATCGTCCATGGACTATTTCCATCATCTCTCTCCTGCCAGACTGCAACTATTCTGATACTGTCCCCATTTTCCAGATATATCCTAACATCAGGATAATCCTGTTCATTGGGACTGCTCGCGACCCATTCCCATCCTTGCCAACTGACACCGGAATTGGCCGAGTATCCAAATCTTATATTGTATGCATCAGTCACGGAATTGTATTTGGATGCAACACATACAACAACAGCTGGACGCGAATCATCAGCCGGATGTTTTTCATATCCTCCCGGATCCTCCGAATCAACACCTATTATTGCTTGTTGATTTGACTTTGCAACAACCGTTTGTGGGAATAGCAAACAAAATACCACTGCTGAAAGCAGTATTTCCGAAAACAGTGTTACCTTTTTCTTTTTTGCTATGCTTTTCATCTTTTTCACCTCCTATTTTCCCATGATGAATGATATTGTCAATTGAATAGAACAGGGTCCTGACCTGTTCGATTGAGAAGGATCACCTCCTTCCAGAAGGCCTCGATGAAGCTCACAACACCATCCCGTTCGAGTTAGTGGAAAAGATCCTTCAAGCTCCTGGTGATGTTGAAGATATCGGGCAATTCGATGCGCATCCCAATCCATGGACGATATGACCACTATTTCGGTCTTCTAGTTTCAGGACCAAGTAGGATGGACTTGTTTCCATTCAGGATCATTGTGGCCTCGGTGTAATCGATGGAATCCATCGAAATGTATTCGTATCGGCTGCGTTCTAATCGTCAATGAATACAAAACTGCTGTTTCCGAGAACTCCTTGTTCATGGTCGGAGATATATATGATCACTTCATCAAGCGGATCCTCAAACGCGATCAGATCCTCGAATGCTTGATTGATATTCGAGATGTTGGCTGTTCCATCCGATCCTTCGCTTCTCTTCGAAACCAAGGTATGCAATATCATCATCGGAATATCCTTCATCCAGCAGATATCCATAGAGCGGATGAGCCTTCCTCTTCCTCATCAATATCAGGATCCGTTGTGGATATGAGTATGATAGCTTTTCGATCCGATGAGGGTGTTCCATCAGCTGATCCGAAGAATATGCAGATCGATATGCAGAAAACTGCAAGATATCAAACCTGCAACCATTATTGATCTCTCTCCTCCAGACATCGAAAGGATCGAGATCGTTGGCTCGGACAAGATAACGGTTTCTTTAGATTGTAAAACACTCTTGGGGGGCTTTATAAGGTAAACATGCGAATCGGTTTTCAAATCGGTTTTGATAAAGACGAGATCATCCTTGAGTGCAATCGAATAGCTCATTCTTTCATATTTGTTAAAACAGTTTTTTATTAGATGTGGTATGTGGGACTTTCAATAGTAAGGAATGGGATAAGTTTTCTTCATTGTTCATCCCCTGGATAATCACATTTAACTTTATCCCCCATCTTCCTCCTTCTCAATAGAAACTGAGAATCTGATATTCCTGCCCATGTCAGAATCAAGGACCACCAGTATCCACCAGTTGATTCCCTTCTCTTCATCATCATTCTCATGAGGATCATTTATCTGTTCCTCTGTCCAGAAGGACCATTTGAATGTTTCATACAACCCCAATGCATCCTTGAATTCAAGCATGATGGAAACAGAAACATTGTATCTCGTCGAGGATTGGAGGCCGTCATGTCTCAGATACAGAGTCTTTTTATCTTCAGAGAGGTAGATTTCAGGACATGAGGGCTTTGGATCGAGTTTGATCATACCTTCAAGCTGTTCTGTAGTTATCTCGTGAGAGAACCTGATGTAAATGACATGAGAATGGTCGATGTCCATCCCAACAGGACCGTATTCTAAGATATCAATAACCGTTTGTTCGATATCTCCTTGTTCGTATCCGAGAATTAGGCCGATCTGTTTCCTCATCACGGATTCGTTCAGGTATATGAGATCCGAGACCGTGGAATGATATCTGTCCCCGTCTTCTTTCAACGGATCTGCCTGGACCTTGAAATATCTTTTCAGTTTCACTCCATGAAACACAAAATATCCAAGGCTGTCCGTTCTCGTTCTGGAATAGATGGACCCGTTGACGGATAACAATGTAATGTTGTTATGGGATACGCTTCCCGACCTTGGACCTGAAAGCGGGTATGATACTATTCCCTCGATCATTCCGGTGGGTGCTCCTGGATCCAGTTCATAGTATTCCATTTTCAATTCTATTGTTAGTTCGTGGTTGTCGGGGTCGATACGGATCGGATCGGATTCCATTGGAATGTATCCGGATCTGACTCCCATAATACCGATCATATCTTCGGTTGGCGTGAGCTTGATCATCAACGTATCGGGAAGCTTGATATTCACCAGTTTGATCCTTCCCAGCTGATCCGTTCTTCCCTTCGGTTGAGTGAAATTGGATCCGATGAGTTCAACATTGACGAATTGACCGTACCCTCCGTCAGGAGAACCTTCCTCGAACCAGACCTGGATGTGAATGATACCTGTAAGCACAGTGGTCCTTGCGGATATCGAATCATAGGAGAGGTGATCCGCATCATCGAAGAAGATTACCTTGATGATATATTCGGTACTCTGTTCCAGATCATTGAACTCGGTGAAATTCTCAATCCTTTGCAGGTCCTTTGTTTCGATGATATCATCACTGCCTGACCGTCTTATCTCTGCTTTGACGTTGATGACATCTTCATCAACAGGGACCTTCCATTTTATCGAGATGGCGGTCATATTAACGTAGAGGACCTCAATATCTTCCGGAGGTGACGGAGGAGTGATATCTCCCACGGTCACTTCAACTATATTTGAGAATTCCGAATTGAGTCCTCTGTTCGACCCGGCTATTCTGTATCTTATCATAAGGTCCTGAACCAGGTCCTCATGCCGGAATTCAGTATCGTTCCTATCCGGTTTGATGAGGACCTCCCATCCTTCTCCGAGGTCCGCTTCTAGAACGTAATGGGTGAGATGGTTCACGACTGGATCCCATGAGATGTGAACATCCTGAGAGTTGGGTAGCACTTCGGCCTGGAGACCAGATGGTACAAGAGGTTTGTAGAAATCGGGAATATTGAATACTTCTCTTGTGCTTTTTCCTATATTATTCGTTCTTTCCTCTTCCCAGAGTGTATCCATCAGATACTTCGCCTTGATCGTGGTATCATATTCGATCGTGGGATAATTTCCCCGGTAATAGGCATCCCTTACCCAAAAAGGACCGAACACATCATCTTTATCAATTTCGTGGGTTCCGTTGTATCCATTGTGTTGTAATATCTTCCGTCATTGTAAATTGAATAATCCATGTCCGGCATGGCCGGTTCAATAATCGTAGGATATAGCCTCATACTTCTGCCATACATCCAGTTTGCATCTCTCCATGATGTCAGCTCTCTTCACTTCCAGATTGTAAACAGAAATGTTTGGGTTGTTATGGTTCCTTTATCCGGTAAAGAGGATATCCTTCTTTCAGGACGATATCATGACCTGAATAGTTTTCCTTTTTGTTTCTCTCAAATAGAATTCACCTTCATGGTATTGGCGGCTTTTAGGAAGTTCATGTTTGATCCATTCTTCAATGTCAGAACATTTCCTTTGAAGATATTGTTGAATGAGATGTTTGTTATTCCAAACCAACTGATTCGCTGTTTTCAGATATGATGACATTGTCTGCCACAGTAATTCCAAAATTCTTTTTCCAGGTCTGTGCTCCATTGGTCCTCTCACCAAGAAGAATTCGTTAGCTGCACTGGAATTGACTTGAATGTGATTCCCCTGAACCGTGGTCCTGTCAACATGTCCATCCATATTCCCATGTTCTCGTAGGTTCCATTACCAACAGCATTGATCTCATTATCTTTATGAAGGCACCCGAAATTGAACCGAGGATTATGGATTTCACACAGGAATTGTTACCTGTTCCATTGACAATGTTGTTTGTTATGTTGATATTGGACATCAATCTATTATTTTCACTGTCGAAGTAATAACTCCTGACAAACATTCCCTCTCCAATGAAATCAAGTCTGTTTCCCTTGATTTCGATGTTTCTTCCTTCAACATGTAGACCATCGCTTTTTGATATCAATGTATTATTAAGAATCTTTACATTTTGTGCCTCGATATATGCTGAATGTACTGGAAGAGTAAAATAGGTCAAAAATATATTGTTTATTATTGAAATATTATTTGAAAAAATCAGTTTACCGTTTTCATACCTTGACCATATGTTCATTCTTAATATTGTATTATTTTTAATATTTACATCCTTTACTCCATACATTCTAAAAGTTGAAATAGAAGGATTATTGATAATATTAATATTTTCCGAGGAAACAATAATTATTCCGTTTGATGAATAATTTCCTGATATATTTATTATCTTTAAATCGGATACTCCAAATAGTTGAATTGATGTGTCTGAAAGTAAATTGTGTATAAAAATCAAATTTTCTATTTCAATATCATATGAGTGTATCGAATATTTCCACATTACCCTATAATAAAATGGATACGTCATTATACCTACTGAGTATACTCTTAAATTAGGATCATTTGATCCGCCTGAGAGATTAAAATAATTTTGTGTGAGGAGCAAGGACTTGCATTTATGAAAAACTATACTACATAATAACCATGAAAATCGTTTCTCACCATGATATTTAGGAAATTCATAACTAAAAACTGTTTTAAAATTGCAATTCGTTATCTCAATTATTTCTGAATTGCTTATATTAATGCTTGATGAATCCTTTCCATCAGCAAGAAAAGAAGAATTATTTATATAACAATTCAATGAACCATAAATATAAAAAGAATTTGAAAAGTTTGCTTTCATAAAGACATTGCATTTTTCGATGTGAGTGTTAAAATTATTTGAGATGTTTGCCATTGTAATATTATTTGAATCACAAAAAAATTCACATTCGAAAAGTGTATTGTTGTTATTTGATATTTTGATCATTTCATTAACATTTTCATTTAAACAGGTAAAATTAATATTTGAAATGGTATTATTTGTTCCCAATATATTGATTGAAGATAATTGGTTTGACAAATCAATAATCACATTCTTTGAAGAATTTCCTATGATATTCAAATTGGAATTGGTAATGGTCCATATCTCATTGTATATTCCGTTTCCTACTATGAGTGTATCACCATCATTTGCATCATCAAGAGCATCTTTTATACTGGAATAAGTTGAGCCTGTTTTTGAGACAAACAATATATTGAAGTTGGATTTGTTTGAAGATTCTATTGAATCTGAGGATAGTGAGAAAATTGGAATAATCAATGAAGAAATGATAATTATGCTTATTGTCTTGTATGGCACCATCTTCCTCATTATCAAAGCTCCCGAATGAATATTTATCATTTATCTTCACAGGAGAAATAAAGAAAAGGACCTGATGAAAAAAACCATCAGGTCCTGACAAATTTCGGCCTATGGATCCATTGTGTATTTGATCTCCCATGGTGTGTCACTGTTCTTTTCAAAGACACAATATCCGTATCTACTGTTTGCATTTACATCCGGATAGTCCTCATCATCATTCGTAAAGGAAACACGATTGTCAGATCCTCCTTGACCTGAGGATGAGATAGCATCTCCTCCTCCAGCATTCTTAATGCCTCTGCAGGCATATACATCAAGGTTTCCATTTCTATCGGTATCCCATACGATATGAATCTCTGTTTGGGCTGGTTGAGGATCAAAATTCTTTGCCAGATCGATCATTGGATGTTGATCATCATCGTCATCGTTGGTGACTCTTAGGATATTACTGAAAGTGGGAATCAAATTTGAGTTATAGTAAACCTTTTGATAATAGATTTCCCAGTCGGTGTTTCTGTCATCAGACCATACATAGCAGAATTCAGATTCCTTGTATCTAACATCAGGATCAACTTCAGATGATGAGGTTGCACCATTGGGGACAAGTGCAGGTCCATGACGATAAAGATACATTGAATTTTGATTCCAATAAACTCTTGTATCAATAAAAATCTGTGGTATGTTGCCATAATTTGGGTGATATTCCTCCCAAAGAATACAGATAGTATCTTTGAGTGTCGGAGAAACGTAATATGCACATATTGTGGGATCTTTAGAATATCCATCATCCCCTCTAATTGATACATTAATATCTGTTCCCCAATTCATTCCGTCGATTGATCTATCATAGAAAATCTCAGGATCATTATAATGATAATCCTCCCAGACAAGGTGGATCTCACCGTAATAATCTCCTGTATCAATGGCTGGTAGAATGGAATCTTCTTCATTTGGATAATTATCATCACTTGCTCTATTATTTCCATATCCGATTGATACGATTGTGTTAGTTGTTGCACTTATTATCACTCTGCATGTAAAAATTTCCCAAGTATTGGAATCTTGGTCTTCATATTGCCATGCAATATAGACATAGAATTCACCGTTTTGCCCCTCCTCATCCTCATGGTATGTTGCTGTAACATCGGGATGTTCATTGTCATTGTCATCATTATCCCAGTTAGCTGTGTTTGTTATTCTTTCCGGATTTGCTGGATACCATGTTACTCCGTTTCCCCATCTCAGATATATGTCCCAATTTCCATTGGTAGAATCGATTTGCTGCCAAACGGTGAATTCTTCAGAATTCACCATGAAAGTAGCAGGATATCTGCAGTCTGTGTTCGAATTATCCAGTGTTACGGGATAACTTCCCGTATTTCTCCAGGCAGAGATCTGTCCAGGTAGCACCAGAATCAGTATCCCGGCAAGGATCAAAGCCATTATTGCATACGTCTTTCTCATCTTTTTGTACCTCCTTTACTTCTCCCATGATGAATCATGGATTGTCAATTGAATAGAACAGGGTCCTGACCTGTTCCATTGAGAAGGATCACCTCCTTCCAGAAGGCCTCGATGAAGCTCACAACACCATCATTGTTCGAGTCAGCGGAAAGATCCTTCAAGCTCCTGGTGATGTTGAACAGATCGGGATCGTATGTCTGATAGGACCTCATGGAACACATCACATCACGGGAAGGTCCTGTAAGATCAGGACCTCCGAGACCTGACCTCTCTCCATTGAGAATGATTGTCATTTTGGAGTAAGAAACCTCACCTAACCAGGAATCAATTTCAGAAGTTGTGATGTTGCCATGGTCGAATTGGAAAGTTACTTCATTGTTGATGATCACAATATGATCAAAGATGTATACCAGCACTTCAGTATTCGAACCACTTTCATCTTCCAGCCAATTGAAAGCATTCTCAATGTTGGTGACATTTGCAGGACCATCAGATTCAGGATAATTCGGATCAGTAAGATAGATGATATTATCATCAGAAATATCTTCCAGAAGATGTTCCCTGAAAGAGGATGCTTTTCCGAGCTCATACTGTGAGTAGCCATCATGACCTGAAACGATTATCAGACATTTTCTATCGATCCCTGATCCTTCTCCATTCACGAATTGGGTCAGCAAGATTAACCCGATAATGAATCCTATCACTACCGGGATGGTTGTATGGACAATCCATTTCATGCTAAAAAAATTCAATTATTTGGTATAAAACTGTTATCCGGACAGTGATTCATTTGGAGGGTATACTATATAAGTAAAATGGAATATTTATTTTCCCTTACCCTCCATTCTTTCCCTGAAGACAGTCAATCTCTCATTTCTCTTGACCTCATCATTCCTCTGATGATATCATCTCTTCTTTCTTTCTGTTCACGAAAAGCAGTATACCCACTATAAGCATAATCAGAATGATCAAAACTATTGCAATTATCAGAATAAGTGGGTCATCAGTACCCTTCTTTCTTCTCCCACCTATCAGGGTCCTCGGGATAGGCATCCAATTTCAACCCGGTTGTGGAATCGAGTTCACTCTTTCCATCGTTCCATCTATCCGGATAACCGTCTCCGTCTGTGTCTATTGAAGCCGAGGGGTCGGTTGGGAAAGCATCTCCATTGTCCCCGTAACCGTCTTCATCGGTATCATTCCATTCTATAGAATCTACAGGGAACTTATCTCGATTATCCCCCCATCCATCCATGTCGGTATCATTCCATTCGGTGGGGTCTTTTGGGAAGTAATCTCTATTGTCTCCCCAGCCATCTTCATCAGTGTCGTTCCACTCCAACGGATCATTAGGGAATTTATCTCGGTTGTCTCCCCAGCCATCTTCATCAGTATCGTTCCATTCCAAAGGATCACCAGGGAATTTATCTCTATTATCTCCCCAGCCATCTTCATCAGTATCGTTCCATTCCAAAGGATCACCAGGGAATTTATCTCTATTATCTCCCCAACCATCTTCATCAGTATCGTTCCATTCCAAAGGATCACCAGGGAATTTATCTCTGTTATCCCCCCAGCCATCTTCATCAGTGTCGTTCCATTCCAAAGGATCATCAGGGAATCTATCTCTGTTATCCCCCCAGCCATCTTCATCAGTGTCGTTCCATTCCAAAGGATCATCAGGGAATCTATCTCTGTTATCCCCCCAGCCATCTTCATCCGTATCGTTCCATTCCAAAGGATCATCAGGGAATTTATCTCTATTATCTCCCCAACCATCTTCATCCGTATCGTTCCATTCCAAAGGATCATTTGGGAATTTATCTCTGTTATCCCCCCAGCCATCTTCATCAGTGTCGTTCCATTCCAAAGGATCATCAGGGAATTTATCTCTGTTATCCCCCCAGCCATCTTCATCAGTGTCGTTCCATTCCAAAGGATCATTTGGAAAAGCATCATCATTATCGATTACACCATCGTCATCACTATCTAGATATCGTTTATAGGCAATAATTGATCGATTATCAAATCTGCCATCTTCCCATACAATCCAATCTTCGTATATTGAAGGATGAGTTTGAGAGGATTCATTAGTGGTTATTTGTGATAATGAATTATTTTTGATATTTATCTCATATATATCAAAATTACTATTTCTTTCTGAAGAAAAAACAACTTTGTTCTTGTAAATGTCAGGGTACCTATCAGAAAATAAATCATTATCTGTTAGTTTTTTTTCCTTTCCGGACGAAATATTATACGAAAATATATGTCTGGTAACATCTCTTCTGTCGGTCCAAACAATAGTATTGCCCCATATTGAAGGTTCTTCTTGCCGGAATTCATCATTTGTAATACTCATTTCTTTACCTGTTATTAAATTATAAAGGAATATATCCCCATTAGAATCATATCTTCTATCCAGCCATACGATATAATTGCTAAATATATCTGGATCTAATTGAGAAGATAAATTTTCTGTTATCTGAAATTCTTTATTACTTGAAATGTTGAATAAGTAGATATCATAATTTCCATTTCTCATATCACTCCATACAACTCTATCCTTCCAAATGCGAGGATTTGATTGATGGGATTTGTTATCTGTTATTCTATGAATGGTTTCTGATACCATATTGTAATAATATATATCATAATATGTATCTGTTCTTTCCATCCATACAATATTGTCCATATATATATCCGCGCCCCCTTTTTGCTTTACATCCGAAATAATAACCTTTCTTTCTTTTGTCGTCAAATTATATAAAATAATTGATTCATTGAAACCTTCACTACTTAACCATACAACTCTATCACCAAATATTACTGGTCTATAAGAATGTGACTCATTTGTTAAAATCGATTCAATGCCAATATAAGAAGTTTCAGCGTGAATATCAATTAATAATATATTTCCCATTAGAAGTGATATTAGAACGATTACTATCGAATTCCATGATACCACATTTATAAGATTAATAATTGAATTATTCACAAATTTATTCTTCACTATTCATTCCCCCGTTTTCTTAATTCATAAAGCATATTACGTATATATTTATTTTTATTTATTTTTAATACAATATATCAATAATCTTTCATCTATTAAGCTGCATTGTGTTATTATATTTATTGTAAACCAAAGAAAAAAAAAGGCCTGTTATCACAGGCCTTGAGTTAAAATAATATTAGGAAGTTTGGTAGGTTCCACCATGATCTACATACCATTTTTCACCTGCAACATAGACAAGATCTCTGGTTAAACAAGAGGAACCATCTGTTCCAATATAAAATTCAGAGTCTGCAGTAATGGAAGCCGTTCCGTCTATTTTCAAATAATCGTTTGATGTTCCATCGATGTTTTCTATCACTGGAGAACCACCGCAACCTGAGACTCTGAAATCCTGAAGCAACAAACTAGATTCACTTAAATATATCGCATTTGAATTACATTCGTCAATTTTTGAAGAAATTGCAGGACGATCAACAAAAACAACTGCAAAGGTTGAGCTGGATCCTGTCGTACTTTCTTCAATTGTAATTCCATTATCACAATCAATTATTTGAACTTCCAATGTTATCGCGCTTGCGCCATCACAATTATCGATATATATTCCATATTGAAAATGCTCAATCCAATGTGTAGTAACGATACCAACTGTAACATCATAACATTCTTCAATATACAAGCAGATGCCGTTAATAATATTACCGTCAGCGGAAAAATGAATATCATCTATATCGACATCATCACTATTATACATTTTAATGGCATTATCAATATCAGTTGTTGCTTCATTATAAACATTTTTCATTGCTAATCCATAGGAGTCTTTGACATATATTGCATATTTATCATCTTGGGTATCCATTTTCAATTCGACATCTCTTATCCATCCTTTATAACCAGAATATTCACCTATATGTTTACAGTTTGTTATATATATTCCAAAAATGTCATTATTTGTTGCTTTATCTTCAATAATACCAAGATACGATGAGTCATCTGCATTCCCGCCAATTTCAAAAATTACTGTATTAAAAATCTCAATGTTTCCTTCATCCCCACTTTCATTATCTCCATTGTTCCTTAAAATTAATTCTCTTATTTTTATATGATTTGAATTTTGTGAAATAATCCCCCAATCTTCACAATCATATACATTTGGTGAATCAGTTATAGAATCCGCATCCATATCTATGGTAACATATCCTGCTGACATAGTAGAAATTCCATATTCAATGTGACTAATGTCTGTATTACTTCCAGTTATATCAACCATTTTCGATGATTGAACATAAATACCCGCACCTTGGGTTGGACAACCTACATTTGAAATATGTAAATTTTTCAATTCATTTGTACATCCCAAAGCAGGATTTAAGTCGCAATTATAAATGTGTATACCACCTGCCCCATTATCTTTTATGTATAAAGTTTCTATTAGGTTGTCTTTAGTTTTATACATCTCCTCTGTTATTCCAGTATCATTGATAACAATCCCATAAAGAGTATTATCATGTATATATCTTGTTTCAGTGGTGGATTTTATAAGACAATTCCTACATCCTTTAATTACAATACCATTATCATTGTCATGAATAATATTATCTTGAATTCTGATATATTGGGAATTATACAAATAGATCCCATCACCAGTAGGATTTTGTATATTAGCATTGATTTCGGAATTTATAATTCCCTTTTGATTGGTTCCTAAGTTGATAATATTATTCATTTTTATTCCATAATCTGTAAATGAACTGACATCACATTCTTCAATTTTTACTTGACTTCCACCATTCATATAAAATCCATTTACGAATACTTCTTGTCCTGAAGTTGTAGAACATAGATCTATAGTAATATCATTTGATAAATATGAATATATTGCATCACATCCTGAATGAGCTGCTAAAAATTCTATATTTTGTATAAGTATTTGCTTTTCTGCAATATTATAGCGAATATCCATAATATCTGTATTTGCACCTTGAGTTTGTAAAACAATTTTATTAGGAGGACCTCTAATTGTCAGGCTTTTATCTGGGTTAGTATTGCCTGAATTCCAATTAACAGTAATTGTTCCTGATTCCAAGGAATTGTTATAGGTACTTAAAATGTCAATAATATATGCATTGTCTCCACCCATTTGAGCTTGATCAATAGCAGCCTGGATTGTCTGGCCAGGGCCAACGGAAATTACGGTAGCAGCTGATACATTTTCAGCCACAATGACAATACCAAAAAACATTGATGATAATAATATCATCATTCCTATTGCAGTTTTCATTTCTTTCATTTAAGTCACCTCTTTTTTTCTTGTTGTATCATGGATTGTCAATTGAATAGAACAGGGTCCTGACCTGTTCCATTGAGAAGGATTACCTCCTTCCGGAAGGCCTCGATGAAGCTCACAACACCATCATTGTTCGAGTCTGCTGAAAGGTCCGTCAATCCTCTTGTGATGTTGAAAAGATCCGGATCGTATGCCTGATCCCAATCCATGGACGATATGACCACTCTATCCTGATCCTGGAGTTCGGGACCCGCAAGCCCGGACCTGTTTCCATTCAGGATCATTGTGGCCTCGGTGTAATCGATGGAATCCATCCAAAATGAGATCGTATCGGCTGTAATTGAACCGTCAATGAATACAAAACTGCTGTTTCCGAGAACTCCCTGTTCATGGTCGGAGATATATATGATCACTTCATCAAGCGGATCCTCAAACGCTATCAGATCCTCGAATGCTTGATTGATATTCGAGATGTTGGCTGTTCCATCCGATCCTTCGGTCTCTTCGAAACCAAGGTATGCAATATCATCATCGGAATATCCTTCATCCAGCAGATATCCATAGAACGACTGAGCCTTCCCTTCCTCATCAATATCAGGATCCGTTGTGGATATGAGTATGATAGCTTTTCGATCCGATGAGGGTGTTCCATCAGCTGATCCGAATAAAATGCAGATCGATATGCAGACAACTGCAGATATCAAACCTGCAACCATTATTGATCTCTCTCTTCCAGACATCGAAAGGATCGAGATCGTTGGGGCGGATATAATGATTTTCTCCAGATTGTAAAACACTCTTGGGGGGCTTTATAAGGTAAACATGTAACTCTGTTTTCAATCATCCGAGAGGACCCTACGCAGGTTTCTTCAATAGAACGATCCTGTTGGTATTGGTACCCTTCGAGTTGTTGCTCACACCCCATATATTGGATGTCTTCGTGAACTTATGAGAGTTGATCAGGACCCCAGCACAATCGAATCCGGCTTCCATCCCTATCGGGACGATGCTTTCCTCCAATTTCACTTTCCCATTCCTCACCTCTCCAACCTCGAATGCAACCCATCCTCCCTCCTTAGTTATCCTGAACAGTTCCCGGAAGACAGAAGACATGTACCTCTCCCAGTCCTTGAGAGAGGATGACATGATCATCTCCTTTTCTATCCTGTCCGCATCCAATCCGTTGAACCAGCACCTCAGCCAGTTGTCCGAAGAATACTGGACGATATTAAGGAACGGAGGCGATGTCACCGTCAGATCCACGGAATCGTTTTCGATTGCGCAGGTTTTAGAGGCATCCTCCGTGAGGACGAACGAAGCATCCCTGACGGTTGCTATATTTTCTCTGTCAATGTTGCCCAATCCCTTTAGCAGGCTCTTTGTCTTTCCGAGAATCAGCTTCTTCACATCCCTGTATTCCGGTTCCTGGCCTCTCTTTTTATTGATCAATTTCTGTCTGTCAGGGGTCACTGCCTGGTTAGGCGGAAGAGTGTAAACCGAGAAGAATCCCCTGGAATGGCCGGTTAAACGATTGGTGGCAACCATCCGGATCCACCTGTCGATCCTGTCCTCGGTTCCACCATCCCTCCTCCCATTCAGATAATTCTGGAGGGAGACGATCTCACTCTCGGTCTTTTCATGATAGAACATGGAGAGATCTATATCCGCACTGTTTTTATAATCCATCTCCAACATGCTCAGTCTATCGCCTACCTGGTGGATGGAAGGCGGATCGAATCTCGGCAGCGTAAGTATCGCCGAAAGCGGATTGATATCGTTGGAAACAGCTCTTCTCCCCCTTAGCACAGCTTCCACGGGAGTGGTACCCCTGCCGGCGAAGGGATCATATACCACGCTTCCAACGGCCGTCAGTCTTTCTATGAAGAAGCGGGGGAGCTGGGGTTTGAAGCATGCCCTGTAGGAGACCTCATGGAGAGAGTTTGCCTGTCTCTGCCGTGAGGTCCAGAACTGGTTGATAAAATACCTGACCTCGGTTCCATAAATTGATCGGTCCTCCACCATAGTTTCCCTGCCCTCAACCGAATTCCTTTCCGGATAGGTGAAGGAGGAAAGCTCCTCCCAAAGGTCCTCCTTGCAGGTCATTTCATCGGGGAAGTGCTCCGATATGATAAAGTCCTTGCAGTATCCCTGACCAAAATCGTGATATAAAACGACCATGATAGGACGTTCAAAGGTGTAGATCATGAATAATGCCTTGGATAAGCTTTCAACCATGGATCCTTCGGACAGTATGGAAGATACTTTGAAGACCATAATGATGGTACTGGGAGGTCTCCCCTCGGAAACAGAAGGCAAGAAAAAAGCCCTGGATATCATCTCGGAGAAGGAGAAAGCTGTCAGGGATTACTACCTGAGGCCACTTGATTCAGATGAAGTATATGTTACCCTGTCAGGGATCCATGATGACCTTGGTAACAGTGAAATGGCAGGTCTATACCGAAGATGCATAGACATGAGGGAAGCAAGGAAATGCACGATAATGGGAGATTCCTTCTCTCTGATGGGGATCAATTCCAGAGCTGTTGAATATCTTCAGAAGGCCCTCGAATTAGGCCCGGCCGAGGATCTGGTGGATGAGATAGAAAAGACCCTCTTAAAGGCTAAAAAAAGAGTATCGAAGGCCAAAGATGAATTGGACATTCTCCTGATGAAATTGAAGAAGGACCCCACACACAACAAGAATCTTCTGAAAGCAGTCTGCCACCTGATAGACCTCGATCGGTTCGACCAGGCATTGGAGATGGCCGATTCAGGGTTGAAGGTCTACAAGGATGATCCGGACCTTCTTTTCAGAAAGGGGTGCGCATATTTCGGGAAGAATGACAGAAACAGTGCGATGGAGATATTTGGTCCCCTTTTAATTACCAATCCAAGTTCTAATAATTATAAAAGAGCTGTGAACCTTTGTAGGGATCTACCTCAGTGATCAGGACTTCCTGGCCTGGTAGCCTGCCTTCTTTGCAAGTAGAATTGCCTTTTTGTATTCTCTAAGTGAGAAGGCTTCCTTGGCATTATTATAGACCCTGTATGCCGGGGTCACGTTGGCACCTTCCCTCTTCCTTGTGAGGATCTCTACATGGGCATTGTTCAGTTCGTCGAAGGCGCTGTCCCTCAATGATTGCTGATCGATCTCTGCAAGCATGATCCTGGCAAGGGTGATCATCTGTCTTCCCCTGTCGAACTCATCCTTTTCGAAATGCTCCTGGGCCTTTTGATAGAGCATGTTGACCTTGGAGGTGTCCATACCCTTTTCTTTTAGCTCCCTGATACCGATCTGTACATTTCGTGATATCTCTGTTGCCTGGGATGATCTGAATACGTAGAAGAACTGCTTGATGTTCTGTATGTCCAGTTTTTCCACCTGTGTCCGGGCTTCCTCAGCTTCGGTCCTGGCAGCTTTGAACTTCTTCTCCCTGAACATGTTACGGGCCTTATCAAGATGTACTTCGGCTGGCCCTAATTTCTGGGAAACCCCTGAGAAATTATCCAGGATATAGTGAATCATGGCATCTACGAACTCAATGGTCTCCAGTGCTGTCTCTCTCATATTCCTTCGGACGATCTCTTTTACAGATTCCCTAACGCTTTCTATGAGCTTTTCCGCATTTTCCACCTTCCCATCCAGTAGTGCTGTTTCAGCTCTGGAGAGAAGCTTCTCTGCGTTGGATACATTTGAACCAAGTGTTTTCAGCCTTGTTAGCATCTGCCTAACAGATGAAACCTCATTTTTTAGAATTCCTTCGGTTTCGTCCAGTTTGGTCTTTTCCACAGCATCAATAACCTTTATAGCCTCAATATCAGCACCAAATGGATCACCACTTCTCATCAGATCAGCGGCTTTTCTGATCAAACCTCTTAGCTCTTCAGAATTTCCCTCTTTCTCTTCCAGTTCCTTGAGGCCCAATCTGGCGTCTGTCAGATGTTTCTTGACAAGTGCCCCCATGTGTGGTCCTGATTCTTTCGTAATCAGGGCCTCGATCCCTTCAATAATGCCCGAGAGCTTTTCGATCTCCATGGTATCATCCGAGATCAATGACCTGGCCGAACGAAGCTCCTTTTTCATCCCGGAGATCTTCTTCATACCAACAGATCTAAGGTCATCATACAATGTTTCTTGTTTATTCAATCTCTCACGGAGATGGTCGATCTCCCTGAGGGTCCTAATCTCCTCACCTAGTTCCAGTATTGAACTGAACTTCACAACTGCCTTTTCATCCTCTCCTGCTGTATGGAGCTCAAGTCCTTCCTCGTAGATATTGACCAGGTCCGAGATGTCAATTCCATTTCCTCTCAGTTCTTCCAGATATCTTTCGATCTGTTGGATATATCCTTCAGCGGTTGTTGCCTGGAATGAGTTCATCTTTGCATTCGCACCGATAAGTGCGGTTTCGAGATAGGAGGTCCCTTCAGATATTCTCCCCTCCTCGAATGCTGCCTGTGCTGTACTCATTATATTTTCCTCATCCTCTGTTGGTATCCCCATCTTCTGAAGATTTATCAGCTGTTCTTTCAATTCATCCTGAACCTTCCGATAATCCTCTTCTTCATGAACCTTATATGATCCATCCAGAGTGACATTCCCTTTGGAGATCTCTTCCTGAGCACTCTCGACATCTCCCCTCTCGAAGAGATCTGTTGCCCTGGAAAGATGAACTTGAGCCCTTGTGGTATCAATCCCGTTCGAATTTGCTTCTACCATCCTACCTCTGAGCTCCGAAAGGTCTCTCTGCACCTTTTGGACGAGATAGGGTCCCTGGTTCCGATGTAGAGTATTTTGGAGCCTCTGGTTAATTTCATCACAGAGGTCCAGGTCCCCTCTCCTGAGGGCTTCTTTCAATTCTTCTATAAGTTTCGTTTCAAATGAGGTGTCGATACCCATGTTCCGCATGTTTTCCAAAAGGATCTCGGTGGTCTGAATGGAGGATTCCATGAGTCTCCTTTTCATTTGGACCCTTTTCTCCTGAAGTCCAACCTTGATCCCTTCAAGAATGTGCTCAGCCTGATCGAAATCACCTGAGGTCAGAACATCCCCTGCAATGGAGAAGAGGCGTTTCTCCTCTGCAATATCTATGTTTTCAGCCTCAGCAACGGAAAGGAGGGTCTTCACCTCATCATAGTAGGTTTGGACAACTTCCCTTCTTTGTGAGGACTCCTTCTCCTCCATGGAGCGCTCCATGAACTTCATGATCTTGTCCATGAGCTGGCTTGATGATCTGAAATCTCCTCTCTCGAAAGCATCTCTGGCCATGTTCATATTGTCCTTGGAGAGATCCAGCTCATTATCCATCCCCTTTGCCTCTATCATCATCTTTTCTACCATTTCCATATTCTCTACGTACTTGTTTTTGTAGAAGTCCTCCTTTTTCTCCTCTATGTCAGTCTGGACCTTTTCAATGGTTTCCAGAGCCTGATCGTAGTTCTCGTTATTGAAAAGCTCCTCTGCTTCAGACAGAAGCATGGAAATGTCATCCAATTCCAGGCCTTCCTCTAAGGCTTTGTTCAACTCTCCTCTTACATCAACAAGTGTTTCTGGAATGGTGAGCGTAATGTGAGATCTATAGATCTCACCTGCGATCTCCTCTGCTTTGTTAAGATTATCAAGGGTTGTGATCAGGTCTCCATTTGATTGAGATTGTGTGGCCTCTTTAAGATAAGAACTTGCCAGGTCTGTTTCAAGACCCATCCCTTCTAATTTACTGATCCTGCTGACCTGTCCTTCGATCCTTTTTGGTATATCTTCGTTCAGATATGATCCTTTTGAGAAGTTGAGATGCTCCTTGATATCCAAGGCCATGGAATATGATCTCTCATATTCTTCCTCCATGAACAATCTCTCGGCCTCTATGAGAAGAGTTTCAGCTTCCACTGTGTTGATCCCAAGGTCGGCCAACTGTTCTATCTCTCTTTTAAGGTCTGAAATGGCATCCATGGTCCCGGTGGAATAATACTCATTCCTACTGTTGTCGATTATCTCCCTTGCCTCGAAGACCTTCTCGTTCACCTCATCGAATTTACCTTTTTGGAACAGTGATTCAGCCTCATCCAGGAATGAGCTGGCATCCTCGATATCAAGTCCCAGTTCTGTTGATTCATCGAAGAAGTCCTTCAATCCGTTGAGATCTTCCCTGAGGTTCTCCCTTTTCTTCTCCATCCATTTATCCTTTACGGAGGACTCCACCAGAGAGGCCAATTCCTTGGAACCTGAGACATCCCCGGTCTCAAGGAGGGTCTTTGCCTCGGTAAGCATCCTTGATTGTTCTGAGACATCAACCCCTGACCTGTTTGCCTCCTCGAACAGGAATTCAGCAGAATTGATAAGAGCTTCTGCCTCCTCGATCTCTCTGGATGACTCAATTTCCTCTATCTGAGTGGATAGGTCCCTTAGGATATGGCCAGACTCAAGGTAATTTCTTTCTCTGTAATACTTTCCAGCTTCCTGGATCCTCTGTTTGAAAGTGGAATCAGCATCCTCATCAAGGTCCATTTCCTCAATGGAACCCTGGATCCTTTTAATCCATTCCTCGTAATTTTCCTTGAAATATCCCGACATCTCCTTATCAAGGTTCTCGTGAATTGCTGTGATCTTTGCTTTATATTCCGTTTCTTCAAGGTCAGCCAATGAATCTTCCAATTCCTGGATCTCCTTGACGAGACCTCCTTTCCGGTCATCTCCAAGGTCCATTTGTTCGATCACAGAGATGAAATCATCCTTTGCATCATTGAAATCGAGCCTTCTCAAAGCAACGGTCCTCTCCTTGATCATCCCCTCGGCCTTGTCCATCTCTTCCAGGATGGGATCGATCTTCAGATCTTCACCCAAGAAAAGCTTCTCAATTGAGATCAGCTCTTCTTTCACATCCTCCATTTCCGTATTCTCTACAATGAGTTCCTCGACATTGCCTAATAGGTCCATATACCTGGCTCTAGCTCTTTCAAGGACCATCTCTCCATCAGCCTGACCGAAGAGGGATTCGGCAAGTGAAAGATATTCCATAGCTTCGGTAATATTCCTATCATCCAAGGCTTTGTTAACATGACCTCTAAGATCGAGTATTTTATCCTTATCCTCATTGCTCAGGTAAGTGGTCTTTTCGAGATCGGCATCCATGGTCTCTAATCTCTGTCTTACCTGGCCTTCGAAGTTATCATACAGGATCCCTTTAACATTCTCTAGGACTGAACCACTCTCTTCCATGAATTTTTTAGGAGATATCGTTGTCAAATCATCCTTAAGATCGTCCAATCTCTTTTCTTGGTCCTTGAGGTCTATGATCGAACCATATTCTTCAATTAGGTCCATTGCGTTCAGAATTGAGACATTTGCCTTTCTTCTGAAGAACTCCTTTTCGGTTCTGGCCATGTTCTTGGTAATCCTATTAAGTGTGGACTGAGCTTCAGTTGTCTTTGAAGGGTCAAGACTTTTCTCCAAGCGTTTAAGATCGTTTTCAAGGGCCTTCTGTCCTATTCCGTATTTGGAGTATTCCTCCATTGTCTCCATTAGGTCGGAGATCTCCTTCTTGATTGCTTTAAAGCGGTCCTTGCCAAGATCATCGCCCAGCTCTGTTTGGACCGCAGTATGGAGGAGGTTGGAGAATACAAGTATGTTTTTCAGGTCACCTTTCTTAATGAAGCTGATTATCTTTTTGTAATATTTCTTCGGTTGTGTAAGGTTCTTTTCAGTGGCTACGGCTTTCTCGAAGGAATCCAAAGCCTTATCGAAGGATGACAACACCTCAGGTGAGAGTGAGTCAGGATGTTTTTCGAACAATACTTCCATATCCCTCTTAATTGCTCCAATAGATCTCAGATCCTTCTTGTCAAGATGTTTGCCCGTGTTTATCTTTTCCAATTTGGATCTGATTTTCTTTACATCGGTTCCATAATCCTCTATCTCACCAATTGTAAGCCTTACGATGTCGATCAAAAGGGAGATCTTCTTATCATTCCATTCGGTACGACCCTTCTCTATTGAACTTTCAATTTCTTTCAGGGTTGCCAGGGCTTTTTCCTTATCCGTTTTCATCAATTTCTTGTATGTTCCAAGGAGTTTGTTCAAGTCCTTTACTGAGTGATCAAGGTGTTTCAATTCATGGATCCATCCTTCGATCTCCTTAGGGTCGGTCAGCCCCTTCTCGATGGCATCCTTCTTAACTTTTCTCTTACCCTTAGCCACTATATATCCCTCACCTGCATCAGATATTAAATGCCCACACCTCTTCTCCGGGGCCTAAGGACCGATTCTTGAAGGAATAAGACCCACATATTAATTAATATGTCTTCTAGATTTTCAACGGAGGGAAATCATAATTCACCATCATTTCTCCGTCTGAAAAACTTGGTAAGACCCTTCAAAGGACCCCCAGATTTGACTCTACTTTCATTGGTGGAAGGAGTGGATATGTCAATGTTTGGTTCAATATTATTTTGACCTGATACCTTCTGGTCTTTTTTTTCCATTCCTCCATTAAAATCATTCATAGTTCCTTTCCTTCGGATGATCATCCTCCTCCTGACAGTCGTCGGGGGAGGTCCATTTGAATGAAAGTTATCTGGTATCGGATCGCCAATTGATTCTGAAATGGATTGGGTCGATGGAGCAGTTACTTCAACTCCGATCCCGGGATCCCGGACCTTCTGGTCATTTGGGGGGTTGGTTCCACTATTATTATTGATGGGGGATACCGGAGGAGATGGAATGACAAGGGAATTCATATCTTTGGGAGCAGCATCTTCTTTACCGGTTTGCTCCACCAAGGGATTAATTCCATCCGATATTTCCTTCTGTTTTTCTTTAGCTTCCCTTGAAAGCCTTTCCTTCTTCTCCAGTTCGTATTTTCTCCTTTTCAGTTTACTCTCGAGCTGAATGACATTTGCGATCTTCATTGTTAGATCGGGAGATGTAGGGATCTTCCCAGCTGGGAGCTTCGGAGCTTCCTTCCTTTCCCCACCTTCCCCTTCCATCCCGAAGGTGATCCCACTTGTAGTTGTCCTTTTCTCCTTTTCGATCTGTTTAAGGTCCATTGAATTATTATGTACATTATCTGATCCTTTTTGTGGAACATCATTCACCAGATCTTTGAACGATTTTTCAGTTGTTCGATCATTTTCTGTATGTTCTTTTTTATCATTTGGAGTAGAACCGGGAGTTTCCCTGACAATATCCTCTTTCATCTTGAGGAGATCGAGCTGGATCGAATCATGCTGATCGAGCCAGTCCATTTTTGCCTTCTTATCCTTTTCTTCGGTCATATCCCTTTTTCACCTTTATGATCATTCAAATATTGGGCCAAGTACACAGATCTTACCCATCCTGAGATCCAAGGCATGAAGTTCCATTGAGTGTTCACATGCTCTCATCTTCTCCACCTGGAGATACCTGCTGAGCCGACCCTGCCTTCTCACCAGACCCAAGTATATGATCCCGTCTGCTAAGAAACCCTCATTTCCAAGAAGGTTTGGATCACCTTCCGGGGACCTTTCCATGATAATGTAACTGTAGAGGTTCAGGTCTCTAAGGAGCTGGAAGAAATGATACATCTTCTTCCTCATATTCTCTTGACCGTCCATAAGAGAATACAGTGCTCCCAGTGAATCCAGCGCAAAACAGGTGAACTTCTCCCCCTTCACTTTCTTGAAATGTCTGAGCATCTTCTCCATGAACTTGAGATAGTCCACCTCTTCTCCATCCTGTCGGATGTCAGTGAAGTCGGTTATCTGCAGATTCAAGCAGAGGTTTATCCCCAGATTCTCCATGTTGGAAAGATGAGATGAGACCGATTCCTCCAGTGTTGTATAGACACCGAACTCATTGGAATTTGATAGATGGCTGGTAAGAAGAGTATAAATGAAGCTTGATTTCATCGATCCCGGTGGTCCAGTCACTAGGGTCACTTTCGGTCTTCGGATATCATCCTTGAATACTTTGTCGAGCCCCGTTACAGTATTTTTAAACAATACCGTTCCCCCTTTTTCTAACTACTGGCATGTTCGCTCCAGTTTATATCGACCATTTTTGATATAACCATTGCGTTGTCATTATTATCAATAGATAAAGTTGATTCATTACAGAAATAATCAAAATACCCGATCATTTCTGACACTTCGTTCAACAGAGGGTTCATTTATTCTCCATCCATTTCATCCGTTCGACATGTAGAAATAACAGTTCTTTCTATCAAAAGAGGTGGGATAATGCCGGCAACGATTCTTATTGGGACACAATGGGGCGATGAAGGAAAGGGAAAGATTACTGATATACTGGCAGAGGGCTCGGATGCGGTGGTCCGATTCCAGGGAGGAAATAATGCCGGTCATACAATTGTTGTGGATGGTCAGGAGTTCAAGCTGCATCTGATACCTTCGGGGGTTCTTAGGGAAGGTCAGCTTGCTGTGATCGGCGATGGATGCGTCATGGATCCCTGGGTCCTGAGGAAAGAACTTGATTATCTTGATGTGAGGGGTATACCAACTATGAATGTTGTGATATCCGACAGATGTCATCTGATAATGCCCTATCATAAGGTCCTTGACGGGATCCAGGAGATCGGCAGAAAAGAGGGGACCAAGGTAGGAACGACTGGACGCGGTATAGGACCCTGCTATCAGGACAAGGCAGGAAGGATCGGGATAAGGGCTGGAGATCTACGGCATCCTGAAATCCTCAAACAGAAGCTTGAAGCGGCCGCTACAAATGCTCGATCTATCATTGGCACAAGGCCCTATGGTGAGGATGTTGTGGACCATGATAGAATCTTCAAGGACCTTATGGGTCTGAAAGATGGGATTATGCCCCATCTAAGGGACTGTACCTGCCACGATCTGCGACCTTCTGGACAATGAGGGGAACATACTACTGGAAGGTGCTCAAGGAGTATTTCTGGATCTGGATAGGGGGACATATCCGTTCGTTACATCTTCCTCGTGTACAGCAGGATACGGATGCGCTGGGACCGGTATTGGACCACTGGACATAGAGAAGGTGGTAGGAATAGTAAAAGCCTACACGACACGTGTGGGAGAAGGTCCGTTTCCAACGGAGCTGAACAACCAGATAGGCACGATCATACAGAGAAGGGGACATGAGGTAGGGACGACCACCGATAGGACAAGGAGGTGCGGGTGGCTGGACCTTGTGATGGTCAGATCATCGGTGAATTGGAACTCCATAACAGACCTGGCACTTACAAAGGTGGATGTTCTCTCCGGCATCGATCCATTGATGGTTTGCACGGAATATCGGATCGATCAGGAGACCGCTGACCTATACGGGATAGGGACCACACTCAGACATTTCCCATCTCATCTTGAACTCCTTTCAAGAGCTACTCCTGTCTATGTTAAAGTGAAAGGTTGGGAGGATATGGACCTGGAGGGATGGATGGAGATTAAAGATTCCGGGGAGCTGCCAAAACGTTTACAGGATTACATGGACCTCATCGAAAGGGAGGTCCTTTCGAAGATAGTCCTACTTTCCTTTGGCAAGGACAGGGAACATACAATGAACCTTACCGGAGACCCTATATGAGGACCGGTCGAGACTTCAGAGAATTACAGAAACTTCTCATTACAAAACTGAAGGTCGAAGGAGTGATACGTTCTCCTGAGGTCGAAGAGGCAATGACCGATATTCCACGTGAAGCCTTTATTCCGGGTGCATCCCCAAAGGAAGCTTACGGCGATCGTCCCCAATTTATTGGAAATGGGCAGACCATTTCCGCTCCCCATATGGTTGCAATTATGGTTGAGGCACTTGACCTGAGAAGAGGACAAAAGGTCCTTGAGATCGGGGGAGGATCTGGATACCATGCAGCGGTGATATCAAAAGTGATCGGACCTGAAGGGAAAGTCTTTTCCCTGGAGATCGTCCCCTCACTGGCCGAACGGGCCAGGAATGCTCTGGCCAGTGTCGGATTGGAGAATGTGTCAATGATAACCGGGGATGGTTCCGAGGGGTATCAGTCGGGAGGTCCATACGATAGGATCTACTACACCTGCGCAGCTCCGTATGTTCCTGAAGAGGTCCTATCTCAGCTTAAGGATGATGGGTTCTTGCTTTCGGTGGAGGGGGAACCCAATTCTACACAACGTTTGATCGGTTACAGAAGGGATCGTAAGGGTACCTTCAGGAAAAAAATATTGACCTATTGCATCTTTGTACCACTTGTTGGGAAACGGGGTCATAGGTCATGAGTTCTGATCTTGAATGGCCTGCCATGACCTGGAATGTACAGGACCGAACCTGAATTGAGGGCTTCTGTCCTACTTTTTAACAGCACTATCGGGTCAGAAGCAAACTCATCTGGTAGATTTAGGAGATTCTCTCTGTTCATCTCGATCTCTCTGTCCTCCTCCCACCAGAAGAGGTCGCCGCAGATCATAACGCGACCCTCCTTGGTTTCCGCAATAAGTGAGGAATGGTCGCAAGTATGCCCAGGTGTGGGAATTATCCGAACATCAGTTCCTGGGATCTTTCCATCATGTGGTACTATGGAGGTGTCCTTGTGGATATTGCAAATATCAATAATCTCAGCAAATGGGAAGAGTGCAAGGTTCTTTATGTGGTCCAGATGCGTATGGGTGATGAAGACAGTATCAATTTCCTCAGGCCAGATCGATTTTCTCTCCAGGATCTCTATTAGTTTAGGATGGTTCCCTGGATCAACCAGTACCTTCTTCTTTCCAGTGTCCAGTAAAACGGTGTTCGGGACCGCATCCCAGATATCTCCATCCTTTTTTGCCCAACCCTCGATAATATTCCTAACGGTGGACATGGTCTTTCAAGTTGAGGTTCAATAGTTAATGGTTCCCCTATTATTCGACCAATTTGAACCTATCATCAGACCATGTGGAGTCTTTTCGATACTATGCATCCCTTGTCTGTTACCTCCACATCAAGAACTGAATATATAGGGAATCCAAATTCCTCCGAGAGGAGGTCCATCCCTTCTCCCATCTTATTAAAAAGAATGACCGTACCAGTGACCTTGATACCAGTGGATCTCACACCTTTCACCAGGGACCTCAGGGTCCCTCCTGTTGAGAGTGACATCATCAATTATGACCAAATTCCCTGCAGAGGTTGGTAGATTTAAGAAAAGGTCCGAGGAGGAATATCCGGTCCTTTGGAGAACCTCTACCTCTCCCTGCATTCCATACATTCTTTTCCGTGCGATACTGAATGGTATTTTCAGCTCCAGGGAGACCGCGGAGGTAATTGGTATTCCCATGGATTCCGCAGTAAGGAGAAGGTCGATCCTACCAAATCTTCTTATCATCTCGGAGACTATTCCAGACATATTCTCCAACTGCCCGGGATCTATGCTGGGAATGCCATCTGACAGGGGATGAACGAAGTACCTGTAACCGTTCTTGTCAATAATCGTGAGATCATCAAAGGAACGATAAAGGTCCGATATTCGTGGATCCTCATCCATCATGATCCCTCCTCAAGTCAGAAGCGAGGCGAACGGCTTCCCTGATTATACTCTCCTGCCCTTCGATCTTTCCGTCCTCCATAATGATCTCACCGTTCACAATAGAATATTTCACAGCACTACCCTGGACGGAATAGACAATATTGGATTCAGGTGAATGACAGGGTACCATCATTGGATCCTTGATGTCGATCAGTATCAGATCGGCCAGTTTACCTTCTGACAGTGTTCCACCATTGATACCAAGAGCTTCGTATCCGACCTTTGTTGCAGCATTGATTATTTCGTGGGCGGAAATGGATGATGCACCGAATCTTTGCTTGCATAGAAGACCCATCATCTTCATGCTGGAGAACATGTCCAGGGAATTGTTGGAGGCAGAACCATCCGTTCCAAGTGCTACTTTGATACCTCGTCTAACCAGATCGGGATATTTTAGCTGGCCTCTTACTGAGAGCTTCATATTGGATATCGGAGCGTGGGCGATGCCCATCCCATTTTCCGCTGCAAGGTCCATATCCTTCTCTGTGAGGTGAACACAATGAGCACCGATCAGCTTGTTTTCAAGTAGACCACATCTTTGTAGGACCCCCATAGGGGTCCCACCGGACCTTTCACGACACTCCTTGACCTCACTTTCTGTTTCAGAGATGTGTGTATGTATTATCAATTCCCTCTTTTCAGCCTCTTCCTTGCACCATCTCAATCCTTCTTCAGAGACAGTATATACTGCATGAGGGGACAGGGAACTTTTTACCCTTCCACAGTTCAGGTTATCGATCGCTTCCAAGGATCTCCTTACGCCCTTGATCCCTTGCTCTCTCCTTTCTTCATCAAAAAGGTCAATAAATCCTTCTCCAAGTACCGCTCTTAATCCCATGTTACGGACAATATCTGCCACCTCTCCCTGTCTGAAATACATATCATTGAAGAGTGTGGTACCGGTCCTGATCATTTCCAGACATGCAAGGGAAAGGCCGCTCCTGAGGTGATCAAGGGTCATCCTTGATTCCATGGGCCAGATCCTATTCTGAAGCCATTCCTTCAATTCCATATCCTCTCCGATACCTTTCAAGAGGGTCATGGGTGCATGAGTGTGAGAATTGCATAGACCAGGCATTATTAACAGGTCTGAAGCATTTATCGTTCTATCGGAATCCTTTCCTGAAACCCCACTCTCATAAATTTCCTCTATCGAACCATCATCAAGGATGAATGTCCTTCTTCTTCCATCCAGACAGAGGGCTCCTTCGATGACCATCCTTCCCATGGGATGTGAAGGGTGGGATCTATTGAAAAAACCTTCCAAAGCATTCTTTCGTCTCATATCCTATCTGGAAGGTTAGCCAGGATCTCCAAGACCGATCCCCATCTGGACCTGGCATTCCCAAGTATGTCCCTGAAATCCAACGGGGTCCGTTCAATCCCATTTGCATAATTATCTACTGTTAGAAGTGCTCCCACTCTTATCCCAAGTTCAGAACAAAGTGTAGCCTCAGGTCCCAGATTCATTCCCACGACATCCCCCCATCCAGATAGGAGCCTAACCTCTGCTTTGGTCTCCAGTCTTGGACCCCTGGTCTGGACATAGATGCTATCTTCCAAGGGATCGTACTGGGATGATCTGCAGGCCTCCACCAGGGAGGATTGGATCGCCTGATCCAGCCCAGGAGTTGTATGGAAGATGTCACCATCATGGAAGGTGGAACCAGAGGAAAGGTCAATGTAATCGGAGGGGATCGCAAATCCGGGGACCAAGATGTCCGATCTCAAAGCACCTGTCGAACAGATGGATATGATCGATTCTATTCCGCTATCGAAAAGAGCCTGAATGTTCGCTTTGTGATTAATCTTGTGTGGAGGTATGGACGGAGGGATCCCATGCCGTGCGATCATCATGATCTTTTTATCTCCAACAACAAGATCGATAATTGGGCTTGAAGTTCTTCCCCAGATGGTCTCAATGGATCCTTCGGGACCCAACGATCCAATGTCTATGACAGAACCTGCAAGGATCCCAACTTTCATGAAGGTCCATTGTTGGTATCGGGAATAACGATTTCGGTCAGGTCTGAACCATTCCCAGATTCTCCTCGAGTGGATAGAACCTAGCTGATTTATCATCCCTCTTGTAGTCGACAATACCGGCCCTTATCAGGTTCTTGACATGATAGTTCACTACCTGCCTGGATACTCCGATAAGCCTTCCTATTTGATCCATGGTCACTCCGGGGTGTTCCAGAATGATATTGAAGATCTCTTCCTGTTTGGAAACATTCTTCTTCAATTTGCTGATATTGATATTGGCTGGATAGTATCTCTTGTAAATTCCATCAAACATGGACTTTACAAATCCATTTTGCTCGAGCACCCTAAGATGGTAGGCAAGGGTCCCATTGTTAAGGTCCAGGTTCCTTTTGATCGAGGAATAATGATCCCCGGGGTTTGCAATTATGTATCCTCTTATCAAACCTCTTATCTCATGGTTCAGGATGTCCTTCTTGCTTAATTTCGAATAAAATGATATCCCGGCTGTGACCATGGTGACAAAACCAACCTCGGACCAAAGAAGTATGAATATGGCTCCTACTGCAAGGCCTCCCATTCCACCGATCAATAGCCATGGTGGGTTTGACTCTCCTGGTTCATTGGGGGTCAGATAATCATCTGGGATTGGGTATTCATCATCATCTTTCTGATCATCATTTGCTGGTTCCTCTCCATCATCGATCACCGGAGGCTTGTAAGGCCAGACCAATTTTGTAAACTCGACCTGAGAATACTCGGATCCGTCATGTGCCCTGATAAAGATATACTGTCCGGATAGTGGAACTGATAGTTCATCTACCAATATTGCCCAGGACTTGAATCCCCAGGCATCCCTCCATTCTCCATCTCCTATCCTGTACTCTATCTTTCCTCCTGAATCATCAGGGTCCTTTACCCTTCCTGAGATCATCCATCCCTGATCCTCCTGATATTCCACATCATCCATGATTATCTTCGGGATATCGTTCACAGGTTCGATCCTGACTCTCAATCTATCCGTTAGAATGGAGTCACCCGATACGATCTCCAGCCAAACGGTCACTTCACCGGAGAGATCCTCGGTCGGAAGGAGGAAGAGATATCTGTCGGTATCATAATCCGATATATAGGTAATCAAACGTGGGTCACTCGGGATCACTGACATCGCAACATTCGATAGATCCGAATCCGGGTCAATTATCCATCCTTCAATAGGTATGCGTGTTGGGAATTCCTGGTCCTCAACTAGGTTCACAAGTCCAGGATTGACACCTATCCAGGGGTCAGCATCCATGTTGATGACCTCTATCTCTCCAATTGTCCGTGTTCCCTCACTTGGACCTGTTTGAGGATCAAATGCGATCACTTCGATCCTGGCGGAACCTCCGGAACCCATGATGGATGGATACAGTATCAACCTGTCCCCTTCAACTCTCACTTCCATTTCATTTATTAGCTCTGGCGGGATTGCTGATATGATCCCTGCCTCGAAAGTCATTGGATCCCCGTCCGGATCTTGGAAAAGCCCGTCCTCACCCGTCAGTTCAATCCATTTTTCTTCTCCTTCAGATATTGTGATGGATCCTAGTCCTCTCACAAGTTGGGGATGGTCCTGAACGGGTAGGATCACAAGGTTGATCGGCTTGGAAAGTACCCGTGAGTTCAGGTCGGATACTCCGATCCTGAATGAGAAATTCCCGTTCAGATCTGGGTATTGTGATGCATGTGAAACGAGCAGATGGTTGTTATCGATGAACAGCAGACCTCCCGGGATCTGAGAATTAGGGATTATCTCTAGCGAGAGCTTATCAGTTCCCAGAAGATCATCATCAACATGATCCAATATATCGATCAATGTTTGTCCAAGAGAGCCCTCCATTATCGTTACCTTTTCCGGGAGGCTGTCGAGTATCACCGGAGGTGAATCATAGGTTACCGTAACCGGTCCAATTTCTAAAGCTCCGGATGAACCAGCCGAGATCATGAATGGGACAAAGGACTGATCGAAGTCCTTTTGTGCTTTTTCCATGGACTTCATGAAAAAAGGTGAATCTGAAATGTCAATGGAAACCCTGTAATCAATGGATAGGTCTTTGAACGTGATGAAACCGGGGCTAGAAACCAAATAGAGGTCCAAGGCCTTGAAGGTATTTCCATAGATGTCGCTCGTGAATGTTCCCTGAATGTCACTCTTGAGCAATGTTTTCAGGTCTAAGGATATATGAGATGATTCCGGAGTTATGTCAATCTTACCCGTTGATGATTCTATCGAGATCTCGTTAATCGATCTCCAGTCGGTACCAGATAAAGTCAACCCGTCATTGGATGTGAAACAGAAAACATTGCCCGAACCCGAATCGTCAAATCCTCCCAGCAATACTGGCCCTGCAAGGTCCACCTGGAGGTTTTTCAGGTATCCCCCTTTGTTATCAGGAAGGATATGATAGAATCCACTCCGTGAACTTGTATAGAGGAATCCCTCAGGTCCGATATATGCTCCCCCACTTCCGTAATTTCCTCTTGGGATAGATCTTGGGGAGGTAAATGTATTGTTCAATCCAACCCAAGATAATGCGGGAGAGCTTCCGTTCCATGAGATGACCGCCAGGTCCCCGTAGGGTCCTGAAGGGAAATAGAATTCCTCCCTCCCGTCACCATCAAGGTCTATTGAAGTACCCTGTCCGTTGATCGGAGCAAAGGAATCCAGGTCCAAGAAACCAGTGGAAGGTTTTCCATCATTATCCATTACAGTTGTGAGTATAGTGATATTAAGGTCCTCATTTTCGGGGAAGAGGATGGTATCTGGACCTTCTCCATTCAGGATGTTAGTTGTTCCGATCCCGATGATGCCAGGTGTGGAATCCAGTACTACCTGTTCGATAAGAGAGCCGCTTTCCCAAGAGAGAATTCGCTCAGTCCACCACCGTTTGGTTTCAGGACATAGACCATATCCCTATTGGTCGTTTCATCCTTTAGAACATGGAAACCAGTTCCTGACCTGGACAAGTTATTTGCAAGCTCCACCTCATCCAGTTTTTCCCAATAACTACCAGTTAAGAGGGATACTTTATCACCTGAGCTGGTTCCATCGAAGTACTGTAACACAATGCCTCCATCAACCTTATCATCACCATCTAATATCCCAATAGAAGGATCTCCGGATACACCGTCAAGTACCCTTGTCCTTGAGTAATTCCCCTTGCCATCGAAATGGATGACGTATATGGCAGAATCCGGGAGATAGTGGTATGTTATCTCTTCAATACCATCTCCATCGATATCTCCGATGTCCATCGATTCAGCTCTTACATCATCCGGAAGTATGTCCCATATCCTTCTGGATCCCTCAGGATGTAATGTGGGAGGAAGATAGATATCCACATTTGCATCATTGACCTCAGAATTCTCGGGAAGCAGAATTGTGACCATCCTGGTTGAACCTGACATTAGCTCCCTTTCCACTTCAGATCCTGAGCTAAAAGCTCTCTGGAGGCCGAAATCACCCTGAGCTGCTCCACCAAATGACCACTCCTTCCTGCCATCGATCCCAATATCTATTGAAACAGAGGACGGACCTTCCATATCATCTACCGTGGAGACGATCAAGGTTGCCCCTATGACAGGTCCACCATCTGGTATGGGGATGGAGAGACTGGGATCGATACCTCCTCCTGGTCCAAATTCTACGATCACTCTCTCATGGTCGACATTCCCCTTCCTGATCGATCCAGTCTCTTCTGCAAGTGTAAGAGGTGAGACCAATAATGAGATGGCGATGAAGATCAGGATCGCTTTACTGAGGATCCCAACATTCCGAAAATTTGAATTTCGTTGCGCTTCCCTTACGCCTAAATGTACAAAGGGCAAGCTCCCATTCATGGAAACTAATACTTTTTCCAAGATATTAATTATTATCTGTACATATTTTTCAGCCAGAAGAAGGATCATGGTTCAGAGAAATCCAAGTTGGATCGAATAAAAATCTACTGAAACCGGGTCACCCAGCTCTTCCCGTTATTGATTTTGAAAAGAAAACTTATAAGTAGAAAACCGGGGACTGAACTGACGTAGGCAAATGGTGGGTTCGATGGAAGAAGATTTCCTTAGGATTGGGACGGGCATAGATGGCCTGGACGATATGATAGAGGGAGGGTTCCCCTTTCCTTCTACTATCTTGCTGGCGGGCAATAGCGGATGCGGAAAAACCACTTTCTGCCTTCAATTCCTTTTCGAGGGTGCCAAAAGGGGTGAGAGAGGTCTATATTTTACAACCCTTTCAGAACCGACGAACTGGATGCTTAGGTTCACCTCTCGGTTCAATTTCGTGGACAGAGAAGCTATTGGGAAGGATATCATCTATTTTGACCTGGGGCCATATTTCAAATCGAAATCTCCAGGAGATGACAAGTACGAGACCCTCATGAGGGTCATTGAGGAGAAGATCGTCGAGTTGATGCCTCAGAGGATAGTCATTGATCCGGTAACAGCTGTCGGGGGTATACTCAAGGAACATTATAGAGAATTCGTTTTCGACCTTTCCCAATCTCTGAAGAATTGGCAGGCGGTCACCCTGCTGACTGGTGAGGCAACTTTCGATCAGCCTTATCCCATGGAGCCCGCATATACTTCAGATGCGATAATTGTCCTTTACAATGTTGAACATGAGGATGGAAGGAGAAGATATCTAGAGATACTGAAAATGAGAGGAACGGACCATCTGACAGGGAAGCATATGGTTGATATATCATCAGATGGACTATCTGTCCAGGTGGGGTTCAAATAGGGGTGATCATGATGGAACAAGCAAGCTCAAGGATCATGGAATACATCGATCTCCTTAACATGTCATCAGAGTACCTGCTATCATTCTCACCATTCTTCATCAATCATGTGTCAGTTGACCTCATGACAGAAGTTCTACTTAATCGAAAGAGATCAGGGTCCTCTACATCTGTGTGGGAAGACCTCACATTTTCGTCCAGAAGATATTGATGAACAGGGGAGTATCCACCAGGTCGATCCATTTCATGGATATGGTCCTTTATGTATGCAGGGAAATGAACAGGCAGAATCCATCCAAGATCTTCCTGGACGGGGAAGGTCAACCCATGGAGATGCCTACCATCTTCAAACTTTTCCGGGTCGATCAGGAGGTTGAAAAGCTCTCCATTGATGATGTCGACCTGTTGATCCTGGATAACCTATCCGAACTCAGAACCTACAACAACGATGAACAGATCAAGACCTTCCTTAAGCTGCTCCACAATATTTCAAGTAGCAAGGGTAAGGGACTGATCCTCCTCCATCTGAACAACAGGCCCGGAGATGGGATTCCGGAACTTGTCAGGTCCATGGGGATCGAGGTCCTGGATATCCCAAATGATGCTTTCAGATCGCAATAAGGACCATCGCTGTTCTATCTTAGACATACAAACCTTAAATATTCACTCTCCCCCTTCCATGGAAAGACAGTATCTGGAGGAGGAATATGTTAAAACTGAACTCCGGCCATGGATCCTTCATTCTATCTATCACGATCCTACTGATGGTCCTTGTCCTATTGATCCATGTCCCGGACACCGGATCACAGGGAACTGTAGAGATAGCTCTTGGGGATCTCAAGGGCGAGACCACAATTGATCAGGATAAGGACGGGATCTACGAATCAATCATAATAAGGATCGAATTGATCGTGTATAAGAGTGGTAAATACGGACTCCATGGATCCATAGGGCAGGGTATTAGCGCCAATGTCGGCCCTGTGGACCTCGGGATCGGTCCGCATACTTTGGAGCTATCGTTCTCCGGAGGACCCTTATCGGTTTCATCATTATCTGGACACCTTATGGTGGATGTCGAGGCATATTCGACAGATCCGGGTTCTGAAACAGTGTTAAGGTCCTATTCCACAAATGGAGAGATATTTACCTGAGATGTTCGAGAGCCCAAATGAAGTATCCTCCACAACTGTCTCGATCTCAGGGAAGGAGGTCCTGATGAGAGGAAAGAAGATGGAGGTCAGGGTGAACATGACATCACCCATGATATCCTTCTCCTATCCCGAGAGTCTCAGGGATGATACCCTATCTTCCATCACATATCTGGAGGTCATTGCATTCAACGATGTTGATAATGATGGAAAATGGGACCCTGATATTGATGATCTCAGATACTCTACAGACCTATCCGATGTAGATTGGGAGATAAGCACTGATTTCAGCAGAGGGTTCGATATCAAACTCTATGGCCTGCTCCAGCTCAGACTTGCCGGAACACCCACAACAGCCGCCTTTGCAAGGATGACCTTCTCCCTATCATCTGACCATCTAGAAATTGACCCGCCCTCACAGAAGTTCGATATCGACCTGGATTTGTACCAACCGCTGGACGCTGACAGGATTGCTGTAATGCAGGAACTTGTCGATGAGACAGGAAAACTGAGTATAATCGATGGGGCCGGTATCGAGGAAGATGATCATTCACTGACAGTGGTGAAGGGAGATAACAGGCCTTACGGTACATATTCCTGGACAGATGACATCGAGGTCGGAGGAGTGGAACTTTCCAATTCATCTGTTGCATACTCATGGTATGAGATCAATGGTGGAAAGGCATCTGTTTGGTTCTCCTATCCACTTGAGGGCAATATACAATTGATACATCATGATCCGACACTAAGCATGGACCCAGACCTTCCTCCCATATCCGGTGAGGATGATTTCCTGTCAGACAGACCTATCTTGATGCTCGGGGGAATTGCCCTTGGGATCATTGTAGTAGGTGGGACCATTTTTTGGAGAAGGATGGGACGTTCCAGGGATCCTGGAAGAGGGGGTGATTGAATAGATCCCCTCGATATTGCTGCGGCCATGAAGGACCTTTTTGTGGGAATCCTGATAGTCCTTTCCGTGGTGCTCACATTGGTGGGTTACATCTCTTGGTCAAGGACCAGAAGTCCCAGGTTGGCCATGGTCACGGCCGCATTTTGCGTTTTCCTTCTCAAAGGACTCTTCCTTGCATCTGGTCTGTATCTCACGGATTGGGTCAGTGTTCCCAAGGATTTCGCGGCTGCCTTCGATCTGATGTTGGTTTCGGACGTCCTCGTTCTCCTGCTGCTCTATGCCGCATTGTTCAGGAGAAAGAGCAGGATGGCTTGACCGGGGTGCTGTCCGGATGAAGGAGGACCCACTGGAACTTGACACCCGCAAGAGAATATACTCTCTCGTTGAGTCTACTCCAGGGATACACTTCCGTGAGATCTCAAGAAGACTGGACATCCCCATGGGAGTCGTGGAATACCACCTTCACTTCCTTTTAAAGAAGGATATGATCATTGCCAAGATGGAAGGGAGGTACAAGCGATATTACACCGAGGGAAAGGTCGGTTCCAGGGACAAGAGGGTCCTGGCTTTCCTTAGAAAAGAGGTTCCGAGAAATATTCTCATGCACCTGATGCTTGAACCAGGTACAAGACATAAGGACCTCAAGATCAAGCTTGGGATCTCGGGATCCACATTGACATTTCACCTTAAGAAGATGATCAAGAAAGAGGTGGTGAAAGAAGAAGAGGTCGAAGGGGGAAAAGGCTACTTCGTTGTAGATCCTGAGGCAGTATCAAGGACCTTGATAGTGTTCAAGAAATCATTCATGGACGATCTGGTTGATTCTTTCACAGAGACCTGGCTGGAGATGGACCTGTAAGATCCACCCCAATATTCCCACATTCAAAAATCAATAACTGAATAATCCTTATACGAAATGTTTATAAACTGAATGATAAAATTTTATTATTTCAGGTAAAATTTATATACTGTTATCAATAATATTGTCAATGTTTTCGTCGAAACGGAAGATGAGGACATAACTGAATGGAGGCTGATTAGAGTTAAAAAGAGAATAATGGAAAAAACAGTGCATAGCTTGGAAGTACTATTTTGTTGTTCTGCAATAGGGATATTGATGTTCATATCTCTTAATCTCCATCTAGTAAACGGATGCAGTTCCTCCATGCTGGAGAGGATTCGAGTAATTATATCGCCGACAACCATGACACGCACATTGCATATTATAATTTCAATGATATATATATGTATGAAATTGAAGAAGAAGACGATCAATACTATGTGTGGGATGATTCTGGAAGAGATAAAAAAAGGTCTCCTTAATGGAGATGTTGCTGGAACTGACGAAAAAGATGATAATATTAACGGTGATGGTGCTTTAACCTTTGATGGAAATGGGGATTATGTTCATGTAAATCACAGTGCTGACTTCAATATTGGTAGTAATAATTTTGTCATTTCATCCTTGATTAAAACTTCTTCAGAAGAGACTGATTTGATAATCTGTAGTAAAACCCAAGCTGATAATAACGGCTTTTCATTCTATCTTAGTGGAGCAGGTCTACTAACGTTTTCTGTGTGGGACAATAGTGCAAACGCTATTATCTATTATGTGAATGGAGATGATCTTAGAGATGATGATTCGCATTATGTTGCTGTTGAAATATTCCAAAATACAGCAAGTATTTATAATGTGGATCCGTTTTCCGGTAGTTACGGAGAAGTTGAAGAATATGTTGATTTCCCCCAGGATCCTGGAGACAATACTAACCCATTCTATATTGGTAAAAAAGATACTTCATATTTTGAGGGAGATATAGAATATTCCCTCTACTTCTATACCCTTGAAACATCCTTCTCATTAAACCCTCCCTATCCCGCAAATCGGGATAGAATGTGGGGTTTGGAAAATGTTTGTTATTTGTCGATGGATGAAGGATTGATAGAAGAATGTTCCTGAAGATTCGAATTATATAAATCATCATGGTCATGTCTGATTTCCACAGTTATGGAGTCGCGTTGAATCCTGATTCAATGTGGCTTATGCTATTTCAGATTCTCTTGGGAATAGTGCTCCTGGAACACATGCTCTTGAATTCTATACAACTGTATGAGAATAATGACCATGGTTGTCGTTGTTATTGATGATACAGCAATTATTATCGAGATTTCTGATTGTCGATGCTGGAACGGATGACATCTATATTGAGTTATGGGTAAATATCGAAGATGAAGATTATAATATGATGTTAGTCGAAAAGTGGGATTGGAATGGTGACAGTGATGCAGACGGATATAGACTATACATTGATTACTATCATATAACAGGTACATATGATTTTAATTTTGAACTTGCCAATTCCACAATAACAACACTCTCATTATCGCGTATTACTCCCGGATATTGGTACCATCTTTGGGCTTGGTCTGATGGGGGAACAATGGAAATGTGCTATGATGGTAATGGTGGTTCATCCTCTGCTTCCACAACGAATTATTACGGTATTGGAACAACTGAAAATGATCTTCATTTCGGTATGGGTTTTACTATATGGTTTGACGACGATAATCCTGACTGGCCACTTGTTGGATTGTTGGATGATGTTGTAATTGGTAGATGCTATCCCATTTGAATATCGTAGATACCTCTGTCCAAATGAATCCTCCGAGAAAGGAGGATTCATCCCTTTTTTTATTTACTTAATGTATATTATATGTTAATAATATGTCAAAAAATCTCATGAAATGAATAGTATTATATATTTACTTTCATTATTATCTAAGCCAATATCAAAGATAGGAAAGGAGACATTTACATGCGAAAGGTCATTATATCATTAGTTATTTTTTCTTGATATTATCCATTAATAATTCTATTAATGGGAATTCGAATTCAGTATAGATAATTTATAGGGGATCAATCTGGATTTTCTAATAAATGGAGATACTATAATCGTTGACCAAGGAGGTTCCGGTGATTATACTAAGAATCCAGGATGCGATCAATCATAGCAAAGATGGAGACACCATTCATATTTATTCTGGAAACTACACTGAGTTATTAACAATAAACAGATCCATTTCTTTGATTGGGATAGGGAATCCTCTTCTCTATCATGTTGAGAAGGACACAACTAAATATATTAATTACCTCCGATAATGTCAATATAAGAAATATATCGATAGAAAATAAAAACGACGGGAATAACCCAATGTCTAAAAATATAGTTGCTGACGCCTCATTTATTGATCTTTTTAATGTAAACTGTCTTGGTGATTATGGATTTCAATCATACAATTACAATAATCTCACGATAAGATATAGCAGATTTAATTGTTACTAAGAGTTCAATGCATTTTGAAGCTGTAAATGACTTAATAATAAAGGATAATATTTTTGTTAATTATCTCAATTTAGGCAGTGTAATTGAATTCGGATCATCTATTTATAGTGATGCATGTGAAAATATATTAATTTCCGGTAATACATTTACCGAGGGGTATTATCCCTCAGGTATTGGAGCAGCTTTAATAAGAAATAGTAATGCCATAATCAATAATTTAACGATAACTAACCATTTATTCTCAAATTGTAGCAAGCCATTATATAATATTGGAGGCAACATTTCAAATAATATTTTCTATAAATGCGAAGAAGTTTCAGTGAGTGGAAGTGATATTTTCAATAATATTTTCAGAGAAAATATTGATTGTGACATTGGAGGTGGTAGTAAAACAAGAATTCATGATAATATTTTTGAAAACAACACCGGGAAAATTGAGATTGGAGGAAGGGATTATCCACATATATTTGACAATATTATCAAATATAACAACATTGGATTTTATATTGAAGGTGATGATAGAGAATGTTTGTTATACAACAATCTGTTCTATAAGAATTCTGTAGGTGGATCCATGGTTGGTGCACCTAATGCAGTTGTTTGGGGGAACAGATTCATTGAGAATGATATCCAGGCAGAGTCTTCCAGCATTTCCCATAGATGGTATGGAAATTATCCGATGGAGGCAATTACTGGTCAGATTATAATGGAGACAAGGATGTGAAGATGGGTCCTCAGCAAATGGATTCAGGATCAGATGGATTCGGAGATACTCCTTATGTGTTGGGAAATGTCAGAGATATCTACCCTATATTCACTGATACAATATTTCCAGAAGCAGAAGCAGGTCCTGACATGACGATCGAACTCGGGGAAGCGTTTCACTTCGATGCAAAGGATTCCACCGATGATCAGATGGTGACCGATTTCGAGTGGTCCTTCGTATACGACGGAGAAGAAGTGGTTAGGGATCTTGCCGAGTTCGATTTCCAGTTCGATATCGCGGGAGTTTATGAGTGTGAACTGACGGTTTCGGATTTCGCAGGGAACATGGATACCGATTCATTCACCCTGACAGTGGAGGACAGTTCTCCTCCGGTGATTGTAACACAAGGGAATCTTACCGTAAATCAGGGACAACTTGCATTATTTCTCAGCAGCAGGTATCAACCGATCTCTCTCCGATTTCCGAATACAAATGGACCTTCCAGCATGAAGGGAAATGAAGAAGTGTTGAAAGGACCGGATGTATCTTTCAGGTTCACTGAGGTTGGTGTACACGAGATTCAATTGAAGGTGACCGATTCGGAGGGAAATTTCGGATATTCCTACTTCTACGTCACTGTCATTGACACCGAGGATCCAGTTGCTGTTCTGGGACCTGATATTGAGATTGAAAATGGAGATATTGCAGAGTTCGACGGATCCGGAAGCACCGATAACGATGTTATCGAGGTATATAACTGGACATTCAAGTACGGAGGTAGAACAGAAACGCTGTATGGTGAAACAGCTTCGTTCCTCTTCAACATACCCGGTTACTACACTGTCACTCTTACTGTCACAGATGCGAATGAGAACTCTCATTCGGCAACTTTGCAGGTGACAGTTCTGGATACCATCGATCCTGAAGCTGTTATAACAGGGAGGACGAAGCTCCTGGAGGGAGATTCACTTTCCCTTGACGGATTGTCATCCACTGACAACGGAAGAATAGTGAAGTATGTCTGGAACTTCACAGATGGAGAAGACAAGATAATCGAAGGAGCCTTATCTGAATCATACTTTCGAGAGGCAGGGTTACATCGATGTCACATTGACTGTATTCGACCAGTGGAACAATTCGAATTCAAAGACTGTTACTGTTGAGGTCCCCGATACATGAGAGACCGAAGGCGATCTGCGGGAGACGATATAACAGTGAAGAAAGGATCCACTGTCACCCTGGACGGGTCCTCCTCCACGGATAACGGAAAGATCTCCATCCTTCAAATGGAAGTTCGATTACAATGGAGAGGACCAGGTCTTGGAAGGAAAGATAGTCACCTTCACCTTTGATAAAGCTGGAGAATACGAGATAGAATTGACAGTGACAGATCATTTCCTGAACAGAGGAACAGACAAGATCACGATCAAGGTCCTTGACAATGGAACATTGAGCGGAACTGTTGTGGATAAAGATGGTAAACCGATTCAAGGAGCCAAGGTCACTGTAACCGATTCCGGAGGAAAGGAATACACTGCAACCACAGGTACAGATGGTTCCTTCTCGGTTTCAGTACCAGAAGGGCAGGTTACCTGGAAGATAGAAAAGAGTGGTTACCGATCATTGGAAGGGACCTCAAGTATCGAGATAATGGAGGATACCGAGCTTTCAAGCTCCGATACAATGATGAAGAGATCCGAAAGTGATGGAGGATCTCCGATTGTATTGATAATAATCATTGTGGTCATCGTTCTTCTTATCGGTATCGGTTTAGCGGTCTTCTTTATCATGAAAAACAAGAAAACTGAGATCATTGATGTCGAAAATCCTGATTGAACCGATACTATTGATGAACAGGAAAATGACCTGTTTCGATAATGATCAGAGATGAAATTCTGTGGAAAGGCCTCCTGAAAAGAGCTGGGAGTCCTTCTATCGTTGTAAAGAATATTTTCAATATTTTACCACTTAATTTTAAGGTGACCAATTATCAAATCCATGCTTGACTTCATTTGCATCATTCTGATTGGTAAATCCCATTAAAATTTTTATACTTTTTTTCATAGAAGAAACCTTTATATAATAACGATAAAAAATTATGTATTACAAGTAAAATCTAAATACGCTTTCAAATAATATCTGCAATGTTTTCGTCGAAATGGAAGATGAGGACACAATAGAAAAGGAGGCTGATTAGATTGAAAAAGAAAGAAAACGAGAAAAAAAGGACAATATCCGGGAAACTATTTGTTGGAAGCAGTCTAATAATAATCTTATTATTGATATCTTCTATCCCTCAAATCGTTAGAGGAGATCCACCCAGTATAGATTCTGGTAATTATGTGAGACCTTCTGATGATAGAATCGCTTATTATAACTTCAATTATAATGACAATGGATATGTCGCAGATGATTCTGGAAGAGGAAAATCTGGTGAGTTAAAAGGTGGCTGCTCATTCCAAACTAATGAAAGAGATGATAATATTGGTGGTAACGCAGCACTATATTTTGACGGTGATGAGGATTATGTTCAAATTGATGACCCAGATGATGGTGATTTTGATTTTGGAAATTTTGTCATTTCATCATTAATTAACCCTGAGACCCAAGAAGGTGATCATATAATATGCAGTAAATATAAAGATGATGAAACCAAAAATGGGTTTGTATTCTACTTAGATGGTGGAAAAATAGGTTTTACTCTATGGAACGACGATACCGAATATGATATTCATGATTCTGATGGAGATGATTTAATAGATGGTGAATGGCATTATGTAGCTGTTGAGACTCTTAGTGATAGGTACATTAACACTATATATGTCGACCCAACGGTTGGAAGTTATGGATGAAGTTGAAAACATCATCCTGTGGAGATGAGTCCTGGGACAAACTGATTCTCCGTTTTATATTGGAAAATTAACGGATTCATACTTCGAAGGGATCAATAGATTTTCTTTACGCCTATGAAATCCCTACCCCAAACGATCAATTTGATTCTTTTACCTCACATAAAATGTGGGGAGCTAAAAATGTTGGATATTGGCCTCATGGATGAGGGAGTACTTGGATGAATCATAAGAATTTTGTAAATGATATGGTAAGGTATGATTACCATAGTTATGGAACAATTTATGGAGACCTTGAATCAGTTGAATATGTTAGCGCTAAACCAAACGGTGTTCCTGGAACAAATGCACTTCAGTTTTATGCGTGGTGAAGATCCAGGTTATGTTGCCATTCCAAATAGATGAGATTATTTCAATTTCAGTGGTTCACAATATGAAGTTGATCTATATATTGAATTTTTATTTCTAACAGAGATCATATCAAGATAATCAAGATGCTTGATTGAAAAATGGGATTGGACAAATACACCTTTACCACAAGGCAAATGGATACCGCATTTACCTTGAATACAATCCAGGATTTATGAGACCGTGATGAAGTAAAATTCGATATAGCAAACACAAATATTGCCTCAATTAACATCTAATACAACCATAGCTACAATAATCAATGGTATTATGTCTGGGCTTGGGTTACAAAATAGAACAATGTTCTTTCTATGTAACTGGCATCTCGAACACCATCAATACAGCAAGTGGAGCAGCCACCGTATGGTATTGGATCAACCTCTTCCAATCTTTAATATTTGGAATAGGATCATCCAAATCGCCCGTAATCACCTACTATTGCTGATTGGCCATTAATTGGTGCTCTTAGATGATGTTGTGATAGGAAATTGTCCACCTGTTATGAATGAATAAGCAAGAAATTAGAAATCCTTATTATAAGGATTTCTTTTTTATTTACGTTTATATACATTGTTATCATTCTTAACAGAGTTAAATCTGATATTTGAAATATCTTATTGAAGAGATTTAATATATATGTAATATAGTAATTATTTCATAGTTATGCATTCATAAATTATAAAGTTGAAGAACAAAAAGTACATCTATTGAGGGAAGCATTTACCATAGTAACAATTAGATACAATCTAATCCAACTGGAAAAGTATATTGATGAATCTACTTAATTTTAAATATTTTCATTATTTCTCATAATATTGTTCGTTATAATGAATAATATTCATTGAAAGTCGAATCGACTCAAGAGTTATTCAGAATAGTCTCAAATTAAATGGGACAATAATTGTAGATCATAAGAGGTTCCGGTGATTATACAAGAATCCAAGATGCGATCAATCATAGCAAAGATGGAGATATTATTCAAATTGAAACAGGTAAATATTTAGAAAATATTATTGTGAACAAACCCTTAACAATTAAAGGTAATAGTAATTCAAAACCGATATTAGCTGTAGATGATGAAAAAATTATATTGGTCTCTTCCAGTAATGTTAAAATATCTAATTTGAAATTAGAAAGTACAAAATACACCTCACCCGGGATGCAATTATCATCATCATATGAAAATATTATTATTGAAAATGTGACTTTTAATTCTTACCGTGGTATCCTCATATACAATCATAATGTAACAATTTCCGATTGTAATTTTTCATGTGTTGAAAGCTCTATTAAATATGATCCGAAATTAGAAAATAACAATTTATTAGTTACAGGAAATCACTTCTCAGGGGAGAAGGAGTATAGTTCAACACCTCAAATAATCTTGTTAAGTGGAAAGGATATTAATATAATCAATAACTATTTTGAAAAAATAGACCGCCCCATAGATTGTACACATAATATTGAAAATATTTTCATTAAGGACAATATTTTTTTTAAAAACAATGCCACAATAAAATTTGGAACAATGGGTCTTAATATAATGAATATTACACTAGATAATAATCAATTTTTAAATAACTATAAACGGACAATGTTTTCATACAGTGAAAATTTACATATAATGAACAATTATTTTTATAATAATTCAGAGGAATTCTTAATTTCGAATACAAATAATATCGATATTCATGATAATTATTTTTTATACAATCAAGATAATTGTATGAAACTTGAGGATTCTGATGATATTGATATTTTCGATAATAAATTCGAAAACAATCATGCTGGATTAGTAATCGATCAATGTACTGGAAAATCAATCTGGAATAATGAATTCAATAATAATGAAATCCAGGCGAGCGATTCATCAGTTGGGTCTGGTTGGAACAAGAATTATCCGACTGGAGGAAATTTTTGGTCAGATTATACCGGCCAGGATAAAAAAAAGGGATCACAACAAGATATTACTGGATCCGATGGATTTGGGGACATTTCTTATTTCAATGGTAATGTTCGGGATAATTATCCAATTTTTCTTGATTCCATTGCACCCAATGCCAACACCGGTCCTGATATGAAGATCGACCTCGGGGATGTTTATCACTTCGATGCGACCGATTCCACTGACGATCAGATGGTGACCGATTTCGAGTGGTCCTTCCAATATAACGGAGAAGAAGTCGTTAGAGATATTGCCGAGTTCGATTTCCAGTTTGATATTGCAGGAGTGTACGATTGTGAACTGACAGTAGCTGATTTCGCCGGGAATTCAGATACTGATACGATCACCATCACAGTTGAAGACAGTTCACCCCCTGTGTTGTTACACAAGGGAATCTTACCATCGATCAGGGAGAACTTGCATATTTCTCGGCTGTGGGTACAACCGATCTTTCTCCGATCGCTGAATACAAATGGACCTTCCAGCATGAGGGTAAAGAAGAAGTGTTGAAGGGACCGGATGTTTCTTTCAGGTTCACTGAGGTTGGTGTACACGAGATACAACTGAAGGTGACCGATTCCGAGGGAAATTTCGGATATTCCTATTTCTACGTCACTGTCATTGACACCGAGGATCCAGTTGCCGTTCTAGGTCCTGACATAGAGATTGAAAATGGGGACATTGCAGAGTTCGACGGATCCGGAAGCAATGATAACGATGTTATCGAGGAATATAAGTGGACATTCAAGTACGGAGGTAGAACAGAAACGCTGTATGGTGAAACAGCTTCGTTCCTCTTCAACATACCCGGATACTACACCGTTACCCTGACTGTGAAGGATGCGAAAGGGAACTCTCATTCGGATTCTCTTCAGGTCACAGTCATGGATACCATCGATCCCGAAGCTGTTATAACAGGCAGGACGAAGCTCCTGGAGGGAGATTCACTTTCTCTTGACGGTCTCTCCTCCACTGACAACGGAAGGATTGTGAAGTATGTCTGGAACTTCACGGATGGAGAAGACAAGATAATCGAAGGAGCCCTATCTCAATCATACTTTCGAGAGGCAGGGTTACATCGATGTCACATTGACTGTATTCGACCAGTGGAACAATTCCAATTCCAAGACTGTTACTGTCGAGGTCCCCGACAATGAGAGGCCAAAAGCGGTAGCGGGAGACGATATTACAGTGAAAAAAGGAACCACTGTCACTCTGGATGGTTCCAGTTCCACTGACAACGGAAAGATATCCACCTGGAAATGGAGGTTCGACTACGATGGAGAGGAGCAGGTCCTCGAGGGAGAGGTTGTGACCTTCACTTTTGATGAAGCTGGAGCATACGAGATAGAATTGACAGTGACAGATCAGTTCCTGAACAGGGGAACCGACAAGATAACCGTGAACGTTCTTGACAATGGAACATTGAGTGGAATTGTTGTGGATAAAGATGGTAACCCGATTCAAGGAGCCAAGGTCACTGTCATCGATTCCGGAGGAAATCAATACACTGCAACGACCGGAACAGATGGTTCTTTTTCTGTTTCAGTACCAGAAGGGCAGGTTACCTGGACAATCGAGAAGAGCGGATACGGTAATTGGAAGGGACCTCCAGTATCGAGATAATGGAGGATACCGAGCTTTCAAGCTCCGATACAATGATGAAAAGATCCGAGGAAATGATGGAGGATCTTCGATTATCCTTATAATCGTTGCATTACTTGCTGTTATTATTCTTGTGGGAGCAATACTTGGATTTATCGTAGTTAAAAAGGGGCCTGGCAAGGAAAAAACCGTTGATCCGGTTGAGGAACAATCTGTTGTGGAACCGGAAAATGAGATCGATGTCGATGATATCTGAATTCTGGACTATTCAATAGTATCCAAAGTCGTTCTGTTGATCTCGAGTACATCCTCTCTTCGAGATTCCAACCAATTTCATGAACCTTGACCAGGTTTCATCGGTCCAGTAATCGGATTCCAATGGACCTCTCCCCAAGTCGGGAGATAATATGACCGGTCAGGTCCTTCCCTTCTGAACCTTCTATGAACCTAATCTGGAAAATTGACCTGTATGTGGAAGGTCCTATGAAATGGCCTATCAATTGGAACACTTCCACACCATCTCTGGATATTGCCATTTCCCAGGGGAATGGCGGGTCCGCTCTTCGGACCTTCATGGAAAGTCCTGCTTCTTTGTAGATATCGAGGAGCTATTTGGCCAACTTCTGTAAGATTGATCCTGTCCAACCCGTTCTTGGGATCGGTTATCGTCCCTTTCCGGAGGGAAGCATATGATACCACCGGTCTTACATGGAGAGGTATGACCCAAAGGTCCAGGGTCCCGGTCAGGGTTCACCACCTCTCTCTGAGGTCAACTCCCACCGTGTTCGATTGTAATTTTGGAATGGCCAGACTTTGTCTCTTATGCATTAGAACCTCTGAGCTGATCTCTGATACCTCTAACAATTATCCTATCCACTGGTGGTTTGAAGCTAGCCCTGATCATTTCTTCTTCAGTGGCAAGGTCATTGTCAATATTTTTAATGATAATTTCATCAGAAAGGCCCATTAGAAGACCATTAAGGACCTGGTCGAGCAGAGGATAGGGTATACCCATCTCTCCTTCATCTGTCTGGTCCGTGACCAGACCAGCACTGGGGGGTCTTTCCAGGATCCTCGCTGGTACTCCCAGATTTTCAGAAAGAGCCCTTACCTGTGTCTTGAAGAGATCCCCTATGGGGTAGATATCTGCAGCTCCATCTCCGTATTTTGTGAAATATCCCATTAAAAGCTCACTCTTATTTGAGGTCCCAATTACCAGGCCGTCGTTGTTATTGGCATAGGTATATAGGATCAACATCCTGGCCCTTGCCATTAGATTGCCCTTTGCAATCCCAACAGGATTCAGGGGAACCGAGGATACGATGTCGGTAATGTCGATCTCTTCCATTTGGACACCGCAGGAATTTGAGGCCATCACAGCATAATCTCTGTCAGGACCAGAAAGTGGGCCATATGGAAGGAAGAATGATTTGATCCTTTTCGGTCCAATGGACCTTTTCAAGAGTTCCAATACAAGGGATGAATCAAGCCCTCCTGATAGACCAATGACCGCATACTTGGCCCCAGCCTCTTCAAATCTGGACTCGATGAACTGGAGGATCATCTTTTCCGTGTAAGGGATCTCATTCGGGACGAGTTTCAAGATACCCACCCGTTGCTGGAATGTCCTTTTAATATGAAAAATCATCTGATATCCTTCAATACTCAAATTCTCGGATTTTTCGGAACATTGAAAAAGAATAATATTAACAAAAACCCTCACTTACCGAGATCTCACAACATAGTATAAGATGAGAATTGCGAGCGGGTTTTTTCGTAAGTCTCTCCTTTTTCAAAGGAGCTCGTAAATTCCTCCCGTCAATTCGATATGATCCGGAATTTAGATCCATAGCAACAATAGAGCGTCGATTGAAAGCACTATTGTGCATGCCTTGAAATTCAGAGAGATTGGATAGAGTTCAGCAATTTCAAGGTCTCGTCAATTCAATGAATGAACGAGACTTCGAAACCCAGCAAAACAGAACGTCGATCTTACATCTCTGCTTTGCGGATGTATGAAAATCAGAGGCTATTTATTTGATCAATTTTCATACAAAAGTAGATTATACTCGAATCACCATTCAAGCAGGGATAGGCGTGACCATTTACACGATCGACAACATAATTGCATCGACAAACCTGAACACCAAGCTCAGACTGAAAGAGATCTCAGAGAAACTGGATAACACCGAATACAATCCAGATAACTATCCAGGTGTCATCTGGAGGCCAAAGAACAGTCTCGGAGTTGTTGTCATTATGGAAGATGGCAGAATTATGTGTACCAATGTCCGTTCTGTTGAGGATGTAGAAAAGATCTTCGAGTCCCTGATAAAGAGGATGGAAGAACTGGCACTTATCACACCAAGATTAGCTTGTCCCAAATGCGGAGCCGTAGTAGATTCCGAGGACGTTGTCTGCATCGAGTGTGGATATCTGCTTCAGGGCGGATGAATATGAGAGAACCAAATGTGATAATGGCAAGCATTGGAGATGATCCTCTGACAGAACTTATGGAATTGGATTCAATATATTGCTGGTCCAAAAGGATCCATTCCCTCACCTCATTGTTCCAGAAGAAGAAAAGGTCTATCGCACCTTATGTTCTCCTTTTCTTGATCATGATCGCAGGTGCTGTCTCCATAGGAGCAGCTATTGCCCTTGCCTACCTTTCATTGTCCTGATGAGGGGATATCGATTATGGACCTTGCTACCTTAGATACATCTTCTCTATGACCTTCTGGGCATGATATCATCATACACCATGGGATCGGTGCTCTTCTCTGCAATGCCCTGGAAAGGGATGATATTGTTGATAGGACAGTTGGTCTTTCGCCCAGTACCTTGATATCAGTCCGTTTCAACCTCGGTTCTGAAAGGGTCAGGCTTGGATCAGGGACATCAACTATCACCTGTCCAGAGGGAACCTTTGCTTTTCTCTCTATCTCATCTTCCAGTCTCTGTTTCTCCCTTTCCTTTGAGAGGGACCTGATTATCTCCCTGGTCCTTATGGAATCTTCATCATCCCCTGAAATGGTCTCTGATTCCACCCTGAAAGCCGATTTGTATAATCTTCTCAATCTCAAACGAGATGCCAGGTCACCGGCCTTTCCACCCTGGTCCTTCATGAATCGCAATATCTCTCCGTCGGACATCTTCCATACGGTTTTCAGGGCTTCATCTGACAGCGCATCCCCAGCTCTACATAGCATGGACTCAGCAATTCTTGCGGTCTTGTGAAAGTAGACCGAGCTGTACATCAATGATCTTGCCACAAGCATGCCTTCAAGGGCGGATATGCCCCTTCTCTCTATCATCAACTCACCATGGTAGAGAATTGATGTATTGACTATCCTGTCCAGATCCACAATGCCGTAGGCAACACCTGTGTAGTGCGAATCCCTTAAGAGAAAATCAAGCTGATCGGAATCAAGTGCAGAGTGGATGATCTGGTAGAGGTAGTCCGAACCAGAAAAGAATGCCTGCCCATCCTGGACTTCAAACTTTTCCAGGTCCCCATCGTTATGATTGTCATCCTGGCATATAAGAGAGGAAACCTCCTTCGGGTCCATGCAGTGGGATTCCAGTATCTCCGGGATGGAAGGTCCTCTTTCCAAAGTATCGGACCAATCCGAGGTCCAATCGTCCGAGGATCCCAGTATTATGTCCCTGGTCAGGGCCATGTGCTCTTTACCCAATCGATCATGGAAGACCTTCTCCATGGTATGGGAGAATGGTCCGTGTCCAAGATCATGTAGAAGTCCAGCTGTCTGGACAAGCTTAACCTCTTCATGGTCAATACCGATGGCCTCCCCCAGGAGTCCGGCAACATGTGAGACTCCAAGGGAATGTTCGAACCGTGTATGGTGGGCTCCTGGAAATACCAGATAGGCGAGACCCAGCTGCCTTATCTGGTTCAATCTGTTTATCTCAGGAGTTGTGGCCAGGTCCCTCAGAGGCCCCCAGAGCTTTATCGTTCCGTGGACAGGATCGTTGATTATCTTGAAATCTCCCATCTGTCGGGTGTATGCTTCATTGGGTGAAAAACCTTTCATCGGACCGTTCTATAGTAATCAGATCCTTTCTTAAATGTCTTAACTGACCATTAATTCGTTTTTCCCTCGAAGCAAAACGATTATCAGATACCGGATAGATTACCTACTCATGTTGGAACTCACGAGCGAGGAGATGGAGCTTCTTCGGTCCTACCTATGGCAGGATTCCGGTGGAGGAGATCTAACCTCCCATCTTTTTTCCGAAGATGACGGTTCTGCCGTCATCATTGCTGAGGACGATTGTATATTATCAGGCCTTGAAGCTGCAATTTTTCTTTTCGAGGAAGAGGGGTGCGAAACGGAGCTCATAGTGGATTCCTGTGATAACGGGTTATGTAAGGCTGGGTCAGAGATATTGAGGATAAATGGTCCCGTCCCTGGGTTGCTTAAAGCCGAAAGGGTTGCCCTCAATGTGATATCTAGAATGTCAGGAATAGCAACCATGGCAAATAATGCTTCCAGAAAAGCGGAAGAAGCATCACCCGGGACCAGAGTAGCAGGGACCAGAAAGACCACACCTGGATTCCAGATATTCGAGAAACGAGCTCTTATGGATGGTGGGGCCCTCCCACACAGAAGGGACCTATCATCTTTTGCCATGCTGAAGGACAACCACATTTCCGCACTTGGAGGAGGTCCGGGAGCAGTGAAAAAGGGTGTATGCAGGATAAGAGACCTCTACGGGCCTTATATCTTGATCGAAGTGGAAGCGGAAGACATCGAAACAGCCCTTGCTGCTTTGGAGTCCGGTGCCGATATCATCATGTTCGATAACATACCCCCGGATGAGATAATGAAGGCATCCGAAACTGTCAGGGAAGCTGCAAAGAAGCAGGGAAAGAGGATCATACTTGAAGCATCCGGAGGGATCAGGATCGAGGATATGGCTTCTTATGCCCCATGGGTAGATGTAATCTCCATGGGATCCTTGACATATGGGGCTCCTCTGAAGAGTTTCAAACTGGAATATCGTGGTTAATCTTATTCTGCTAAGATCTGATCCTAATAATATTGAGATATTTGCATCTAAAAGCTAGATCCAGGGAAATTGAAGTTCAACCCTTCTCCTTAGGAATATTTAGGTAAAAATTCCCTGTCTGGATTGGAAACCCCAAATAGACTCTGTCGGATCATGACCTGGTGATGTAATGTGCCAGGAAGGAGAAGGGAATATCAAGGTCCGGAGGGTAGGGGAGATGTTCATGTCCCTTGAACTCTTCAATATCTACATCGATGGAAGGTCATTCGGAAGGATCCTTGCTGGGGATGAGAAGGTCTTCCAGGTCAAAATCGGTAGACATCGTATCAGGATACAGATGGAATCTCCATTCTTGGGATCTTTTCCCAGTAATACTTTAATTGTTGATGTGGAAGAGAACAAGACAATGATATTGGAGTGTGGTAGCACCTATAAAGGTGCCAGGGTCCTTGTATCCAGATTCTATCTTTTCAACAGGAACAATACGTTCTATATCAGGCAGGCGGAGATCTGAACCATTTCCCGATCCGACTACCTTTTCAATATTGCTCAATCACAAAACCCTTTTAATGATAGCGTGTATCCGCATCATCCTTTCACCCGGGTGATGCGTAAATGTCGGAATATGATCCCCATTCGATGGAGGCCAAATGGCAGAAGAGATGGGAGCAGGAGGATATCTTTACACCGGAGGGTCCGACCTGTGGTGATGGGAAAAAATTCTTCCTGATCTTCGCCTATCCGGGCATATCCGGATATCTGCATGTGGGACACATGAGGGGTTTCACCTATGCGGATGTGATAACCCGATACAAAAGGGTGACCGGCCACGATGTCCTATTCCCGGTCGGGTTCCATGCCTCTGGTATCCCGGCAATTGCCCTTGCAAAGAAGATCGAGAGGAAGGACAAAAAGACAATGGACTACCTCCTCAAGAACGGGTGTCCACCTGAAAGACTGAAGGAACTCCATGATGTTGACAAACTGATAGATTTCTTCTCACATGTTTACATCGAAGATTACTGGAAAAAGTTCGGTTTCGGTATGGACTTTTCCAGGTGCATGACAACAGTATCTCCCGGATATATGCGTTTCATAACCTGGCAGTTCCATACACTGAACGATCTGGGATATCTTATCACCAAACCGCATTATGCACCATATTGCCCCAATTGCGGACCTGTGGCAGTGGATTCATCCATGACAGATATCTCACAGGGTGGTAATGCCGAATCCCAGGAGTTCACGGTCCTCAAGTTCAGGCTGGGTGATGGAAGGGTCCTACCTGCTGCAACTCTGAGGCCGGAAACGGTCTTCGGAGTTACCAACATGTGGCTGCATCCAGATGTTGAATACATCGAAGCAGGTGTTCTTGATGAGAAATGGGTGGTATCTCCAGAAGCTTACGAGAAGCTAAAGTACCAGATGGAGGGAAGGGGAGAGGTATTTGAGGTTTCAAGGATCAAAGGGTCCGAACTCATTGGAAAGGTCTGTACCACACCTGCCGGCGAGGAAGTGCCAATCCTTCCCGGAACCTTTGTCGACCCTTCTGTTGCAACCGGGGTAGTGATGTCAGTCCCTGCCCATGCACCTTTTGACTGGATCGCCCTGAACGATGTTCAGACCGAGTTAAGAGAAGGAAAGAACGAAATGGGTCTTGATAAGGAAAAAGTGTTGGAACTAATCCCTATCACCTTGATACAGGCAAGGAAGGAGTTCACCGAGGATCCGGCTGGACAGATCTGCATGGAGATGAAGATCACAGACCAGAACGATTCGGAGAAACTGGAAGAAGCTACCAAGGCCATCTACAAGGAGGAGTTCCATTCCGGGACCTTGATGGAAATATGCGTAGAATACTCCGGTCTCAAGGTCTCTCAGGTAAAGGATACCCTCAGAGTTGACTTCATAGGAAAAGGTCTTGCTGATGTATTCCATGAGTTCTCTGAACCTGTGATCTGTAGATGCGGAGGAAATGTTCTCATCAAGAGGATCCCTGATCAGTGGTTCATCAATTACTCGAAAAAGGAATGGACCGAACAGGCCAAGGAACATGCGGTAAGGATGAACATATCTCCCGAAGAATATCAAAGGGATCTTCCCGCTGTCCTGGATTGGTTCGGGGATAGGGCCTGTATCAGGAGAGGCTCATGGCTCGGAACCGAGTTTCCCTACAAAAAGGATTGGACGATCGAACCTATTTCCGATTCAACACTCTATCCGACCTATTACACCATTTCCGGATATGTGAATGACGGCTCCTTAAAAGTGGAATGGATGGATGATGCCTTCTTCGATTTTGTTTTAAGAGGTAAGGGTGAGATCTCTGTTTTCCCGGAGGAGAGAAGAGAGATAGTTACTCGGTGCAGGAGAGATTTCCTTTACTGGTATCCTCTTGATATCAACCTCGGAGGTAAAGAGCACAAGACCGTTCATTTCCCTGTTTTCCTCATGAACCATGTTGCTATCCTGGAGGAGGAGCACTGGCCCAGAGGCCTTTATGTCCACTGGTGGGTGACGATGTCCGGTGGGGACAAGATCTCGAAGACAAAGGGTGGAGCGGAACCGATACCGGAAGCGATCGACAAGTATGGAGTGGATGCCATGAGGCTATACTATTGCCACGTGGGGTCCTCCGTAATGGATGTGGAATGGGTAGAAGAGACAGTATCCCATTACAAGACCAGGATGAAAAAGGTCTTCGAGCAGATGGATGAGCTCTTCGATATGGAACAGGATTCGAAGACGGATGTTGACCCATGGTTGGTCTCCATGATGGCAGTGAGACTTGCTTCTGTGAACGAGGCAATGGGGATCGGTGGATTCAGAGAAGCCTCCAACATCATCTTTTTCACGGTACCTGGGGATATGAAATGGTACCTGAAGAGAGGTGGAAAGAACAGGCCCCTCCTCAGAGAGATGATAGGTGTGTGGGCAAGGATGCTACAGCCTTTCACACCGCATCTTGCGGAGGAGATATGGGAGCGGATAGGTGGAAATGGTTACATCTCCCTTGCTTCATGGCCGACCATTGAAAATGAAAGGATCGACCAGGTATCCTTGAAGAGGGAGGAATATGTCATTAAGCTCCTTGAGGACCTCAAGAGCATCAAGAAGATGAACGGAATGGAACCAAAAAGGGTCCTTCTTTATACCGCCGCAGACTGGAAATGGGGAATCTTTGACTCATTGTTAGAACAGGTCGAAAAGGGAGATGGAAGGATAGATCCCGGAGAGATCATCAAACCCCTGATGTCCAGACAGGACCTTAATCCTTACAAGAAAGCGATCCCCAAGATGGTAGGCCGTCTGTCGAAAGATGTTGTAAAGCTGGGTCCTGAAGAAAAGGAAAAGTTCAGGATACTCAGGAATGAATATGAATTACTTCACACACTTGCCGATTTCCTTTCATCGGAGATGGGATGTGTTCTGAAGGTATTCAGAGAGGATGATCCCGAGAAGGAGGACCCTATCAACAAAGCACAGGTATCAACTCCTCTGAAACCAGGGATATTCATGGAATGATATCCATAGGTCCTTGGGATGGATATCTCGCAAAATTGGAGTAGGATGTCAGAACAAAAGTATGTTTTGTAGGGGATGGGGTCGAAAAAATATTCAAAACTGTTACAATATCAATAATGAGAATCTCTTTAGATTCTTTGAAGAGAGATTAAACTGAGTGAAAAAGTAAGGACTATGGCTCTGGGTACACTTTTATTTTCGACAGATTTAAAATCTTTTAGATCAATATATTCCATGGAATCTTGGGAGGCTCCGAAATGCAAAAGAAAGTGGTATTTCTATTATCTTTATTATTGCTAATAGGAACTTATTCATTCTTTCCATTAGATTTTCAAATTAATGCAGGATCTGAAAGGAAAACAAGGGGGTTTGTTGATTTCGAGATGGACCTGAACATCTCCGATGCTTCGTTGGCAACGTACATCGGCGAGGCTGCAGGTGATGGTTCAGGGTATTCGGTCTCAGGAGCGGGGGATGTGAACGGTGACGGATACGACGACATCCTCATCGGAGCATATAAGAACGATGAGGGGGGGTCAAATGCGGGCCAGACATATCTTGTCCTGGGTCGGTCGACGGGGTGGAGTATAGATATGAACCTATCCTCATCGGATGCATCGTTCATCGGCGAGGCTGCAGATGATTGGGCAGGGAGATCGGTCTCAGGAGCGGGAGATGTGAACGGTGACGGATACGACGACATCCTCATCGGAGCATATAAGAACGATGAGGGGGGGTCAAATGCGGGCCAGACATATCTTGTCCTGGGTCGGTCAACTGGATGGAGCATGGATATGGACCTGGCCTCATCGGATGCATCGTTCATCGGCGAGGCTGCAGGTGATTATTCAGGGGGTTCAGTCTCAGGAGCGGGAGATGTGAACGGGGACGGATACGATGATATCCTGATCGGAGCTTTTGGCAATGATGAGGGGGGGTCAAATGCGAGGCCAGACATATCTTGTCCTGGGCCGGTCAACCGGTTGGAGCATGGATATAGACCTGGCCTCATCTGACGCGTCGTTCATCAGCGAGGCTGCAGGTGATAGTTCAGGGGGTTCGGTCTCAGGAGCGGGAGATGTGAACGGGGACGGATACGACGACATCCTCGTAGGAGCTATTAATAACGATGAGGGGGGGTCAAATGCGGGCCAGACATATCTTGTCCTGGGTCGGTCGACGGGGTGGAGCATGGATATGGATCTATCCTCAGCGGATGCATCGTTCATCGGCGAGGCTGCAAGTGATAATTCAGGGCAATCTGTCTCCGGCGCGGGAGATGTGAACGGGGACGGATACGACGACATCCTCGTAGGAGCTAATAATAACGATGAGGGTGGGTCAAGTGCTGGCCAGACATATCTTGTCCTGGGCCGGTCAACCGGTTGGAGCATGGATATGAACCTGGCCTCATCGGACGCGTCGTTCATCGGCGAGGCTGCAGGTGATGGTTCAGGGTGGTCTGTCTCTGGAGCTGGTAACGTGAACGGTGACGGATACGACGACATCCTCGTAGGAGCTAATAATAACGATGAGTGTGGGTCAAATGCTGGCCAGACATATCTTGTCCTGGGTCGGTCGACGGGGTGGAGCATGGATGTGGATCTATCCTCATCGGATGCATCGTTCATTGGCGAGGCTGCAGGTGATGGTTCAGGGCAATCTGTCTCCGGCGCGGGAGATGTGAACGGGGACGGATACGACGACATCCTCGTAGGAGCTAATAATAACGATGAGGGCGGGTATGATGTGGGCCAGACATACCTGATATCAGGCCTTGGATATTCCGAACCATTAGAGGTCTATTCAGTCGATCTCTACTCCGACTCAGGATTCTCAACACCCGCGACAGTTGCTGATATCGGGAGCACCATATACATCGAGGTTAAAGGTCTCGACAGCAATGCTTCCCATCAAGATACTGCCATTGTAAATATCACATTCAGGCCAGGGTCAGTTGGTTTGATAAGAGTAGCTTATATCGAAACGGGAAACAACACTGGAATATACAGGGGAATTTTCATCATTCCTCCAGGAACGATCTACCTCGATACCTTGAACTTCTCATCAAGAAAGGATCCCACAAAGTTTGCACACCTTTTCATTGATAACCCATTCAGGCCCACATCAATAAGCTCATTGAAGACCTACTATGATTCAGCATGTACAATTGAAGCGGACAAAGCAGACCTTGAAGATACCTTCTACATTGAGGTTATCGGAACCGATGCAAATCCGGTTTCTCGGAACTTTGCTCTGGTGAACATCTCCTCCACATACAGCATGCCACTCCGGATCCCAATTTTGCTCAATGAGACAGGGATCAATACGGGAGCATACCGCGGAGAATTTCAGGTACCTGAAACATTCGTGTGGTTCGAAAATATTGAGGTCGTTTCCTGCAGGGACCCAAGTTTTTACAGGTATATCAATGTCGACAAACCCTTCAGCCCTACAAGAATAGACTCCGTAAAAACATACTGGGATTCCACCCATAGTAAAGAGATCAACAAGATACAACGGGAGGAAACATTGCATATAGAGGTGATAGGACATGATGAGAATCCTCTGACAAGGGACTATACTTTTGTCAATCTTACTTTTGAGAAAACAATACAACCCCCAATTTTAATGCTGCTCAAAGAAACTGGTTTACACACAGGCAACTATCGGAATGAATTTTTTATTCCAAACTCAACCGAGATGTTCGAGAATATCTCTGTGATCTCAGTAAAGGACCCAACAAAGAATGCGAAGGTCATGGTATGTGAACTGGTGGAGATAGGACCAACAGAACCAATAAGAATTGCAAATGAGGACGAAGAATATTCTGTTCAATATTCGAATATAGGTTTGGCAGATTTTTCAAGCTGGACATTTGAGATCATCGGAGATTGGTTATCATTCAATACAGATACTCTGATATTATCTGGTACTCCTGATAACGAAGATGTGGGAATCACGTCTGTGGCTTTGAACCTAAGTGACGATATCGGTCATTTCTCTTCGCAAAAGTTCTTGATATCTGTTGAGAATGCCAATCCGATCTTGACTGGGGAGAATCTTCTTGAGATTAACCAGGGAAAATACTATGAAGTGGACTACGACTGTAATGATGATGGACAAGGCAATGTAACCTACCATCTTTCATCGAATGCTGAATGGCTCAAAATGGATTATCTTTCGGGTATTATGGACGGAACACCTACAAATGATGATGTGGGAATTGTAACAGTCACTGTATCTGTGCATGACGGAAATGAAGGCTGGGATTCAAGACAGTTCGATATCAAGGTAATCAATGTTAACGACCCTCCAATAATAATCACAAATGACACCCTGTCAGTCTATCAAAACGATCCATTCCTCAGGAATTATCAAGCTCTTGAAATCGATAATGGAGATGAGATTAAATGGAAACTCCATACCGATGCGGGCTTCCTTTCAATTGATTCTGAAGTTGGAACTCTGTCCGGAAATCCAGGACCAATGGATGTTGGGTCCTATTTCGTGAACGTTTCAGTCTGGGACCTTTCGGATGAGTTCGATTTCCATAACTTCACATTGGAGGTTCTGAACGTCAATGATGGACCAGCATGGGTAGAATTTCCTGAAAATATTGATATTGTGCATGGAAAAACATATCTCTTCGATGTGAACGCAACAGACTATGATGGAGATACAATATTTTATTCCGTTTCATCCACACCGGATTCTGCTATTACAATTGATGAAGATACCGGATTAATTAACTGGACAGCTGACATCCATATTTTCGATAAAGCTCCGTTCAAACTAGAAGTAATTGTATCAGCCTGGGACGGACTTGTTTTTACCAATAGGACCTTCACTATCACGGTATTAGCTTCTCTACCCCCGGAGGTGGAGTTAATTGGTCCATCAGATGGAGCTAAAGGGGCTTCTACCGGTGCAATTCTCAGCTGGAAAGGTACAGATCCTGACGGAGAATCAATTACCTACGACATATATCTTCACCAAACAGAGGTATTTGTCCAGGGATATCGAGAAGAGGCCATCTATGAAGAAAAATACGATGGTGCAAACATCACTCTCTCTGATCTGGATCCAGGAAAGACTTACTTCTGGACAGTTATCCCAAATGACGGTTGTTCTGACGGTTTGTGCACTTCAGGAGTGATGTCATTCAGGGTCAACTACAAACCTACATTCAAGACCATTGAGGACCAGAAGATCTCAGCTGGAACGAATTTCAAATTCAAGATCTCCTGCACTGACCAGGATTCGGAGGACCTTCCCAATTTGAGATATTCATTGATTGATGCTCCAGAAGGAATGACCCTTAACGCAGAAACGGGCATGATAAGATGGACCCCTAAGGGTGATCAGGCAATAATTCACACGTTTTCTGTTCAGATCTCGGATGGGATCGAAACGAATCAGGCAACATTCAGAGTGGAAGTAACCCAGGCAGAAAGTTCATCATCTTCATTGTTCCTGATAATTATCATTGCGGTAATAGTCGTCATCTTGCTTGTTCTTGGTATCTTCTTCTTCATAAAAAAGAAGAAGCAAATGGATGAAGCTGCTATCAAACGTGGTGAAGAAGAAAGAGCTGCTCTTGAAAAAGAGAAAGAAGACAATACTCCATCATACGAGGACCTCTACGGCGTTCCTGCTCCTGAAAAGAATGAAGATGGTATGACAACTTCAGAATTGAAAGACTTTATTCACGAACAGATCGAGGACCTGAAAGGACAAGAATGAGGTGTCGAATTCCTGCTCGATTTTGCCTCTTCGTGCTAGAATTGCTCCTCTCATTTGCCAATATCGTTCAGATGGAAAGGACTTGAAGTGATTTCCTTCTTCCTCTCTCGAGAAGAACTGGCAACATTAGTAAATCTCAATAAATATATCAATTACTGAAGCCATGTTATGTATGGTGAAAAATCAATGATATTCAAGATTGTTCTTGAACCTTCCGAAGACGGTGGTTTTACTGTGTTCGTGCCTTTTCTTCCGGGATGTATTTCCGAAGGAGATAACAGGGAAGAAGCTTTGGAAAATATCAAAGAAGCAATCGAATTATATCTTGAGCCTATCGAAGATTATATGATACAGTTCGAATCAAGTGGTGGAGAATTGGCTGAATTGACGATTTGAGGTTATTCTCATGTCAAAAGTTCCCTCCATTATTTATAAGAAGGTAGTTAAAGCACTTCAAAGAGCAGGTTTTATTGTTGTTAGACAGAAAGGAAGTCATATTAGGATGCAAAAGAGGATCGCTGAAGAGACTATTAAAATTACGATCCCAGCTTATAAACCAATAAAGGGGAGCACACTTTTACATATCATTAAGAGTGCTGGTCCATCTGTTGAGGATTTTCTAACATTATTTCAATAAAACCATATTGTTGAAATATCTTCCATTTGGTTTTTTAATGACCTTTCTTTTCCAGAGTTGGATACTTATTGTTTTCGACCATTGAACTGAAGGAGGATATTTTAACTTCAGTCATCCATTTTTCAACTCTTTGAATTGTATTCTATTCCAATCTTAAGATCCTAGGGAAATGATTTGAACCAAAATATCGATCTACATCTATGGAAATTGTCCGAAAGGAAAACAGGGAGGAGATCCAATCCCTCAGAGAGGCCTATCTTGATTCCCTTTTGGAACCCACTGAGCTCTACCTGGAAATGCTGATGAAGAATGCAATTTCCTATCTTATCAAAATGGATGGAAAGGAAGCAGGGTATGCAATTGCTGGGGAGGATAATGTCCTTTATGAATTCTATGTGGTACCTGATTATATTCCAAAGGCAGGTGAGATCTTCTCCAATGTGTTGAAGGACCTCTCTATCAAGAAGGCCTTCTGTCAATCCTTTGATACCCTTTTTCACTCGATGTGTGTAAGCAATTCTCGTGGAGAAAGTATTGTTGGACACCAGTTCAGAGAGTTATCTGAATCTGAAGGTAAGAGGTCTGATCTAAAACTCAATGAGAGAATTGCGGATCTGAAAGATCTTGATACGATCAGAAGATATAGAGAGGAGATATTCGATGACAGCGAGGTTGAAGATATACCATTCTACATCAACAAAGGATCGATCATAATCTTTGAAGAGGAAAATGGTGAATTCGCAGGTTACGGTATGTTGAATAGGACCTTGCCTTCAAGGAACTGGTTCGATGTGGGGATGTTTGTCCATCCGGATAAAAGGAGAAGAAGTTACGGGACCCATATAATATTGAGAATGGTCGAAATGGCCAGATCCAACGGATGGAGACCTATTGCAGGATGTGCTGAATATAACAAAGCTTCAAAAAGGACCCTGGAAAAGGCAGGTTTCATCTCAAGATATGTTCTTATGGAGTTCGAATTCTGAATTTCATTCCTTCTTCCTGATCGAATCAAGAATTCTTTGTCGTAGTCCGGGAACGAAAATTACTATCCCGAGCAATATCAGCAACAGTATTGAAAAAAGAGAGATGATGAATATGAGACCAGAGGTCTCTTCTTCAACCTCTACATTGTAATCCATAGGTTCGCTTTGAATGGAATTATAAGATCCATCGAGGACCATGAAACTTACCTTGATCCTCCCCTCGATCGCTTCATCATCAATGAGGATCGAATATGAACCGTTCTCATTAAGGTCAAGGGTCCTGTTCAATAATTCTCCGTCACTTATCTCGATCGATACAATGACCAGTTCGATCCCTCTGTTATCCTCTCCTTCAAGGTAGAATTTGACTTTTCCCCCTCCCGTTCAATATCTGAAATTAAGATCGAGGGAGATGTACCGTCCAGGACATCAATGGACCTCTCAGTTATGGCATGGTTTCCCGATAGGTCCTCTGCTGTTGCGAACAGTGAGATCCTCAAGGCTTCAGGGGGAATGAAAATGCTGTATTGAGAGTCATTTAAAGCAGCTCCCATCCTTGGGCCTTCATCAAATGAATATTCCAGCATGGTATCTTTGACACCACGGTTGTCACTGGCAAGGACCTCCACTGTCAGATATGTCGAGGTCCTGGTTTCATCATAGGACAGGTCGATAACAGGTTCTGTTCCATCCTGAATATCAAAGGATCGTTCAAGATACCCCATGTTATCAGATGAGTCAAACGGTCCTACTCTAAAATGGAGTTCAATTGCGTCTATGGGGACAAAAGGAATTGTCAATTGAGCAGGAGGACCACTGATATTCGAATTTTCCCCGTTGTCGAACCACCATCTCAGGAAACCTCCTTTGATATTCCTGTTATCTGAATAAGAAAGGATCAAAGAGTAGGAGTTCCCGGTGATCGGACCCTCATTTGTCAGGTCCTGGATGACGGGAGAGGTCCTGTCTATCACATCATAATCTCCTTTCAGCTCTCCTTCGTTCCCTTCTTCATCTGTTATTAATAGCAGGAAGGAGAGGGTTGAAGAGATTTCCTTGACATTGATAGGGAAGATCAATTGATCATCGAATGGTCCCTGGATACGCTTCATCTGATCAAGATCATCATTCAAGAGCACCCTGAGAATCGCTTCTTTCACTCCAATGTTATCATTTATCTCAAGGATAAGGGTGAATTCCTGGCCAGTTTCGGGTGATCTTACACTCATGTCTCGAGCAGATGGTGGGATCGTATCCTCAACATCCATGTGTATCCAATCTCCGATCCTGATGTTGGAAGCAGTATCTACCACCCTTACCCTGAAACTGAAAGCATAGGCATCCTCTGGAATAGTTATCAGTGAAGAACCGTCGTAATCATTTGTTTCCAATGGGTCAGAGATGATCGATGTTACATTCTCATCTCTTCCATTCATGTAATGATCAATGAAGTAGTGGTCCAGGCCAGTATTGTCATGGAGACCGATTCGAACGAACATCTCCTTTCCAGTTACCGCTTTTGAGTGGGATACCTCGATTATTTCTGGGTATCTGGAGTCTAAGATATTGTAGGATCTATCCACACTCAAAAGGTTATCAGAGAAATCTGATATGGAAATTGAGATCTTCAAGATAGTACTCCTTCCATCTACCAGAACCTCCAGCTTGAATATGCCATCAATATAGGGTGATAGTTCCTTCTCATCCGTTATACTGACCAGCCCTCCATATCTGTCAAATTGAGAGATCTGATACACAACGGATATTCCGAAAAGGCTCCGGTTGTCAATGACCTGAAATGTAGGTATGAACTTCTCAAAAGTTACTGGAGATGTCTCGGTTAGATCGACAAGGACCGGTGGTTCCGTATCCGGTGGTGGAGGGTCTATTGACAAGAGGCCCCGGATCACCGGGCCCGAAGGGGAGATCGGTATCTCCTATACCATCCCCGTCAATATCCTCTCCATTATAAGGATCCCAAAGGTTACCGTATGAATAATTGCCTCCCACAATATTTTTCCTCATTGACTTTGAGGAGAAAGACCATTTGATCTCAACCGGGTCCTGATCCTTTTTAACGATATTGGCAGAATAGAAGTGATTGTCCGCAATGAGAATACCATTGGAGTTTTCAATGAAGACCAGAGGACCGTTACCTTGTAGAACATTGGATGTCATCCGAAGGTTTCCAACTTCAACTAGTGAGATCTGGCCGTTATCGTTCTCGGAGATTAGATTTCCGTGGATCGAGGTCCCGCTTGTCGGACCTGAGATCTGTATCCCGTGATCGCCGTTCGACTATTATCCTGTTGCCTGTGACCTCATTTTGTCCAAGGTTATGGAAGATGGCCACTCCGTCAAGTTGATTGCCGGAAACAGTGTTGTTGTCTATCAAATTCAATGATCCACCGCTAATAACTATTCCATAACCTGATGAATTCCTAATGGAATTGGACACTATCATATTTCCTGATGATCCGGAAAAAAATATCCCCGTATCCAGGGTGCTTTCAAGGAGATTGCCTTCTGATGGTATTTCCCACGCCAGAAGTCCCAACATATATGCCAGGCCCTCCAACATGAACGAAGGAGTTATTCTCAAGGAGATTACCGCCTGAACCTGATCCAAGATAGATCCCACGATCACCTCCTATCAGAACGTTGTCCCGGACCTGAATGGATGAAACGATCTGTAGCTCCATCTGGTAGATGAGATTATCAGTCAATGTATTGGCCTTGATGATGACTCCATCTCCTGAGAGCCCCTCGCCCAGGATTCCCCCCCATGGTGACCCGGAGATCCGGTTTCCTGTGACCTTTACACCCGTTGCATCAGAGAGCCATAAATTGAATCCATTGTTCCCCTCTAACCGATTATCCGATATGGTAATCTCAGGATCCTTCAGGTTTTTGGCCTTGATCCCTTCTTTTTCATTGTGATTTATATAGTTCCCGGTAATGTTCAGGTCGCTGTCAATATTGGCCAGATCGAGACCCTGCCTATGGTTTTCAAAGAAACTATTCCCTATCAAAGTGACATTCTTTTCAGTACTTGTTATAGAAGCTCCCACACCACCATTACCGGATATGCTACAGGTGTCAAGAAGCAGGTCTGTGCAATAAGAAATGAAAACCCCGATGTCAGTGTGGGTGGAGAATTCACTCCTGAATATGATCGAATCTGATGAATGTAACATATTCAATCCATTCGTACCATTGTTGAAGTGGCAATATGATATTGTTAGTCCAGTGCTGTTCTCAACAGATATAGAGGTTGAAAGAACCCCTACCAAACATCTTACAAGAGAGATATCAGAACACCACGATATTTGGATCCCGTCCGAGGAGCCCTGACAGGTCATATTGACCAGTTCTGCATTGGTGACGTTGTACAAGTGGATCATGGAATCTGAATGTTCTCCATCAGAGGTCAAGGTGCAATTCTCGATGCGGAAATGGGATGTCGTGTTCGATATCAATATACATGTCCCGTTTGACACTGTGATCTCATGATCCGAGATGATGTAAGGATCACCTATTGAACCATTACCTGAAACAACACCATTTGAGGATGTGAATCCCGATTCATTCAATATCATGATGGTTCTATTGAAAATGGTCCCTTTACCTGGTCTATCAGTATCAATGAAATTGCATGGTCCTTCGATACCTGGTGTTCCTTCCATGGAGTTCAAAGCTGGTATGATAAGGATCAGGCAAACCAATAGAGTAATCCGGAACCAGGTCGAAGCCAGCATATGGTCATGATATGTTCGATCTCTTCTAATTAAAGTTTCCAGGTCAGGAGTTGCTCATTTTGTGATTTAAACCTATGAATAATATAACATCCGATCATGGGATGTGAATTGTTTTTCTAATGGATGGATCTCACAATATCCCATCCATTGAATAAAATTAAATATTGGGTATATTGCTTTATATCAGGGAGAAAAATGTCAGCGATCAGACCAATATCTATCCTTTTGATCTTCTTTACAATCTTGTTTTCTTCCACCGTCTTTCAGGCAGATTGTAGTGTGCAATCTGATCTTCAAGTGAATTCTGTCCAGGATACAGGAGAGCCTGAAGTGAACTTGAGCCTTCAAAATGATGAATTGGAAGCAAATGTAGATCCAGATAGTGATGGGATGGTCGCCCTCTTGGGAACGGTCAACTGTAAATTTCCGGAATACACTCCAAACAACATTCAATGTACGGTTTTCATCCGTGCAGAGACAGGAGATTGGATGTCTTCAGTTCCACCTGAGATGTATTTTTCAAAAGGAATTACATCACAACAGTTCGTTATCCACATCTTGGTACCTCTCGGATCATTGGTCACAGATAGTAGATCATTCATGATCTCTGGGTATTGGGCATATACCCCCGGATATCAGGAAGGTTCGGTTGAAACCAGCTACTTCAGAGTGAACATCCAGCCATATTCATATCTCCAGTTCGAAGAGGCGAACTGGAACATTTCAATTCCTTCAGGTGATTCCAAGACCATTACTACATCAATAACCAATCTCGGCAATACCAGGGCTCAAGTTTCAATTGGTGCTGATTCGGAGGAAGAGGGTATTGTGGTTGAAATTCCTGAGACCAAGATATCAGTACCCTCGAACCAAGCTGTGGAAATCGAATTCGTTGTGAAGGAGACCAAGGATTTGAATGGCATTCATTCGATTACTTTATGGGTTGAGGATAGGGAAACATCCAGGCAGGGTAGGATTACACAGGAATACATGGTCCAATCTACCAAGGAACCCACCACATTGAGTAATATACCGTTCCTTGTCCCAGGTCTAATTGCGGTATTCATTATCGGAATATTCACGATAATTATCTTCCTTGTGAAAGGTAGGATCGATCGAAGAAAAGGATGATCTACAGCAATCCTTCCTAATGATATTGTTCAAGATCACTTATATTTTTATAATCAAACTTATTGACAATCATTGGAATTTAAGGTCAGGACCTCTCTTCCTCAAGTTTCTTTCTCGTATATTCGAGGAGGCCCCCAGCGTCCCTAATTGCCAGTATCTGATCCGGAAGCCTGGGGAAGTAGAACTCCTCCTCATCTATCCTGATCCAGCCTTCCTCGATATTCAGGTCCAGATTCCCCCCATCACTATATGCCTCCACAGCTTCAGGGCATTCCAGGAGGATCAGGCCTTGATTGATCGCGGCCCTGTAGAATATCCTGGCAAAGGACCTTCCGATGATCGCTTTGACACCGATGGCCTTGAGACCTAACACAGGTTGTTCTCTTGAGGAACCACAGCCGAAATTCTCACCGACAAGGAGAATATCCCCTTCCTTCGCCTTTCCTGCGAATCCAGGGTCCAGGTCCTCAAGCAGATGGGGAATGATCTCAGTAGGGGTTGAACAAGTATAGGTGTACTTACCCGGAAAGAGCATGTCGGTATTGATGGAATCTCCATATCTCCATATCGTCATTCAGATCACCTCTCTGGGATCTGTTAGCTTTCCATGAATTGCGGTTGTTGCTACAGTTGCAGGGCTGGCAAGATATATCTCGGATTCCTTGCATCCCATCCTTCCCTTGAAATTCCGATTTGCCGTGGACAGGGTTCTCTCTCCCGGTGCCATCACTCCTTGATGGGCTCCCAGGCAGGGTCCACATCCTGGAGGAAGTACCATGCCTCCTGCTTCGATCAGGGTGTCAAGGGTTCCATCCCCCAGAGCTTTCCTGAGCTCTGACCTGGAGGCAGGTGCAATGATGAGCCTTGTAGACTTGGACACCTTGTACCCATCCAGGATAGATGCGGCGACCTTAAGGTCCTCGTATCTCCCGTTGGTGCAGGTACCAATGAAGCATTGATCGAACTCCAGACCTTCAAGCTCAGTTACTTCATGGTAGTTATCCACCTTATGGGGGGAAGTTATCCCTGGAACGATCTCGTCCAATTCATATTCATGTTCTGAGTGGTATTGCGCATCATCATCGGCCCATAACTGATTGTAATCATCGTCCTTGATCCCGGTCTTGCGGAGATACTGGCTGGTCCTGTCATCTACCGGAAATGCCGCTGATTTACCGTCCATCTCCACTCCCATGTTGCAGATCGTGAATCTGTCACCTATTGTCAGATCGGCAACGTCACCGTGGAACTCCACTGATCGATAGGATGCTCCTGAAGCGGATATATCTCCAATGATCTTCAATATAAGGTCCTTGGCGAACACTCCTTTATCCAGACTTCCCGAAAGGGTCATCTTAATGGATTGGGGTACCTTCAACCACATCTCTCCTCGGAGGAGAAGAGCGGCAGCTTCGGTTCTATCGATCCCGGTAGAAAATGCACCCACAGCTCCATAGGAGCATGTGTGGGAATCTGATCCAACAATCACCTCCCCTGGAAGTGCCAGCCCCTTCTCCACCACCACCTGGTGGCAGACACCCTCACCTGCATCGAAGAAATTGGTGATCTTGAACCTCTTCACGAATTCCCTTATCTTCTTGTGGTTGGAGGCGGTCTTCTCATTGGTTGCCGGGATGACATGGTCCAGGACAATAATTGGCATATCAGGATTGAATACACCGTATCTGTCCAGGTCCGTCCCAATCTTTCCGATTATGGCGGCTGTGTTATCATGTGTCAGCAATCTGTCAGGGGAAAGTGTCACGATCTGGCCGGGGACCACATGGTCCAGCCCTGCCTTGTTTGCTAGTACCTTCTGAGCGAATGTTTCTCCCATTATTGATCACTCCTCACAGGTTCTGATCAGTAGTCCGCCTTTTCGATATATCTTCAGCTGGACACTGGAAAAGGGTGTCACCCTGAAATTGATATTCCGGGTGATATTCTTTGCACTACCGTTGATGAGGTCTATCTCTATCTCATCTTGGTCAAATATCAGATCACCTTCAGGTTCGTAGGTTATTATCGGCATTCCTGTATTGATGGCATTCCTCTCATAGATTGCTCCGAATGACTCGGCCAGTATCAGGTTGATACCGAGGGACCGGAAGCAGTCCACAGCCTGCTGTCTGGAACTTCCGGCTCCGAAGTTCTTACCAGTGACAATGATATCATTCTTTTTGACCTTGGAAGAAAAATCCTCATATCCTTCGAGATTGCCAAACGCGTACTGCCCCATTTCATCCATATCCGTAACCGTCAGATGCCTGTTATGATATATCATATCCGTGTCTATATTGTCCTTTGGGATCAGCCAGACCCTGCCTCTGACAATAGTCTTCATCGGACCTTCATTCCTAAGACATTCCACCTCAGCTGGTGATTCATGTTTTGATGATTGGAAAACAGCCGGTTCATTCGGGATATCATTTTTCGTTGTAATGGAACCTGCCAGTGCTGAAGCGGCAACGATCTCAGGGGAAGCAAGGTAGACATCACCCTTTCCCTGTTTCCCTTTGAAGTTCCTGTTACCTGTGGATATCGTTACCTCTCCAGGACCATTCTGGCCGATCTGGCCTGCAGCACATCCGGCACACCCAGCGTTCCCAATAAGTGCTCCAGCATCCATCAGGTCCCTGATTATACCCTCGTCAAGACACTTTTCCCAGATCATTCTGGTAGCCGGTACCACCTTCAGTACAACTCCAGGAGCCACTTTTCTCCCTTTCAATACCTCTGCAGCTGCCCTGATATCCTCGTATCTTCCATTTGTGCAGGATCCGATAAATGCCGAATCTATCCTGGTACCTTTGACTTCTTCTATCTCCACAACATCTTCCGGATGTCCCGGTCTTGATATCATCTGTCCCAGACCGCTGAGGTCGATCTCTATCTCCTTATCATATAGGGCATCCTCATCGGGTGTAAGATCGATCAGATCGATATGGTCCAGAGACAGCTCATCGAGGATGGTCTCATTCGGGTGGAAGAGAATAATGATACCTCCCATCTCAGTACACATGGAAGCTATCGTGATCCTCCCAGAAAGCCAGAGGTTGTCAACGTAATTTCCTCTGATCTCCGCAGCATAACCTAAAAGACCGTTCGCTCCGAGTTCCCTGAGCATCCTGAGAGCCACATCTTTGGGTGTGGCATCAGGTGAGGGTATGCCATTGAGAGTGATCCTCAGACTTCTTGGGACCTTGAACCAGACCTTACCTTCGGAAAAAGCTGCAGCAATGTCAACATCGCCCATCCCCTGGCCGAAAGCACCTATAGCACCCATGATGTTTGCATGAGAATCCGTGGAAACGAAGACCTCTCCTGGTCTTATTAGGCCCTCGTCCATTGCAATATGGGTGCCGATGCCCATGTCGATGTCAAAAACCTTCACTCCTCTCTGTCTGGCAAAGGTCCTGCATATCTGCTGGTTGGCAGCATATTTTTGGTCCGATCCTCCTGGATTGCAATCGAAAGTGAAAAATGTCCTGCCAGGATCATCAAGGACCAGACCATTGGACTCCAGGTTCTTGACGACGTTCGCTCCTCCAAAATCCCTGGCTACCCTTGAATCCACAAAGACATCAACAATATCACCAGGATTTACTTCCTTACCTGCCTTGATCTTGAGTATTTTCTGAAGAATGGTTGAACCCATTTCCAACACCTCACTCTATGAGACCATCCCTGTTCTTCATTACAATGGGGTTGAACGTGGCAAAGTCGGCTTGATGGATCAGGATGGTTTCGATCACCTGGGGTCTTCCCTCTCCTTCTTTTGCATGGCAGGCGATCATGTTAATATATTCCTCGGGAAGTCCAACCTCTGAGGCCAGTATCGCACCGGAGATCGGATGTCTGGCACACTTCCCGGACCTGGATTTCCTCCATCCACCATTGTCATCCCTCTCTATCTCCAGGAGTTTTCCCACATCATGCAGGAGGCCCCCCGCAACAAGCCTGTCCATATCTATCTTGTATGGCATTGAAACATAGGTCTCCCTTTGTGCAAGAGCTAGACCTATCGCCCCCTCTGTAACAGCGATTGTATGCTCAATGAAACTGATGTCGTGAGTTTCGGTTAGAAGAGTGAAAGGCATCTCCATGAGGTCCGATACTCCTTCCCATCCTCCCCTTTCACATCCCAATGACCAGGCCCTTACAATTTTCTCCCTTATCGCATCATCCTCTATCATGTCCAGCTGTGGGCCGAATAGACCCTTGATCTCTTCTTCATGTATCAGGAAGATCCCCCCAATCAGTTGCTTCTGTTAGGTAATTCTCCCATTGGATTTCAATACTACCATTGAGTCCAATGGATTGTCAAACCGGCATAAATTATTTATATACCCTATTTTTAGACCGGCATTTTCCCGTTCAGTTTAACAAACATCAAATTTTTCTCGATTTAACAGGGTGTGACCGAAGCGTTATCATTCCTGTTTGAGTGCGTTGTTAGCGGAGGGGTTTGCCCATTGTCCAAAACCCCTCCGCCCGGCCTCCCCTGGAGGGGGGCCATGATTTCATTTCTCTAATGAATATACTCCTTTAATGATTTTTATAAGAAGGTCCGACCCATCCCTTTTATACCCTCACAAGAATATGGATGTATGGATTCGAGGAAGGGAACCTCACTGTTTATTGTGATATTGCTCTCGTCATTTCCAATATTTCTTGATCAATGTGATGGAAGGACCTCTGATGTTCGCACGATCGAAGCAGGGTATCATTCCAGTTATGAGATCGTATCCATTTTGGAACAGGCTGCTCAGGATCATCCGGATGTCGCTGAATATCAAACCGCTCAAGATCTTCTTGGAACAAGGGAGATCCTTGGAGATCGAGTAATACCGATATTATTCATCGGGGATAGATATGAAGAAAGACCATGGGTCATGCTAATAGGTGCTCATCATGGAGATGAACCGGATTCAGCTGAAGCTGTCCTTGCATTCTCATTGCATCTTCTCGATTCCTATCGTTCGCAGGACGGTAGAGCTATCGGACTGGTTGATAATATCAACATTGCGATCCTTCCTGTTGTAAATCCATATGGTCTTGACATGCTTTCAAGGGTCGATGAGAATGGTGAAGACCCTAACAGGGACTATCCATTCGAGTATGCCGGGGTAAGCTCCAGCACTGATGGAATCCCGTTGACAACTGCTGGAGCGTCCACCATTCATGATCTGGCCTCCATGTATCCCTTCTCAATCGCCATTTCTTTCCATTCAGGTTCAAAGGGGATCTTCTACACCTGGGGTGCTCCAAATGTAGGAACGGAGACCCCGGACGATGTTTCCTTTTCAATTATCGGAGAGGAGCTATCAAGGGCATCCGGTCAGAACCTCCAATATGGACCTGCCAATGATTTCGGATATGTGGCCAATCTGGAAGGAGCCTTTGACGACCACCTATACGGATCCATGTTCCTTGCAGACCATCTATACTCCCCATCTCTTCAGCTCCCATGGTCCACCTTCGCTGCTACAGTTGAACTGGAATCGGTTAAAGGATATCATGAGGATAATCTGGGAGACACGGAAGGGCTCTGGGATAGTCCAATTTCGGATACGGGCACTGTTCCAAGGGGGGTAAGAATATGCTATTCAGCCTGTATGATGGCATTTCCACGTCTCTTTGTGGAGAAATACTATGATAATGGAACACTTGTGATCAATGCAACTGTGGCAGGTGCGGTCGATCTTGAGGAGATAGAGCTTCTTGTAGATGGAAAGGAGGTCATAACATCCTGGAAGAAGGATGACTACCTTCCAGAATGGGGAATGGAGGTCCGGATCGAGGGTGAACTCCTGCCAGGTTATCATTCTGTATCGCTTGCTACGGTTCCGGATGGGAGCTGGAATGATCTGAACGACAATGGATATCCACTGATCTCTCCACAATCCCTGATCTCAAGGAGCAGGGATGATGAGTTACTTGAATGGCATTCTGTTTTTGAGGTATTGAACGGCACTGTGAAAGAGCCCGAAATTGACGGATCTATCGTTTTCACTAATGAAGAACTCGTATTGGAAGCTTCGGAGGAAGGGTACCTTGAGATCAGCCTGGATTGGGGGGAAGATGCTCCAACAGAATTGGTAATAATCATGGAGGTCCAGGAATGGATAACGGTGGAGAGGTATTCCATCCATAATTTTAGAAAGGGAGGACAAATCATTCCATTCGACCTTGTTCCGCTTGTGGGGATGGGAAATATCATCGTTAACTTGTCATTCCCAGAAGGGGATATTATTGAGGAAAGGAAGGTAACCACGCTTCCAGGTGTGGAGATACTCTCTATGGATCCGGTCCCCGGGAAGATCGATAGGTGGAATGTGATGGTGGGAGTTACCGGAGGAATAGGCCCCACACCTCTCATATGGGGGGTGTCTCGGGAGCTTGATGAGTCATGGGATACCCATGGCTGGTCCATTCCTCCTCAGGTCGAGATATCATCCGGTTATGGACCTATGGTCATAGAGGTGGACCTTTCTGAGTTCCATGGTAGCCATTATTTTCGAGTTATTTCAGCCGATGCCTTGGAGCATTATCCTTACCGAATGGATAAATACACTACCTTTTCCCCTGAGGGCGGTCTCATCATACCTCAGATACCTTACAGTATCACAGGAGATCGGATTATACTAGGTCCCGGTCTGGTGGTATCCAGGATGGATGGTCTCAGGTCCCTCGATGCATATTCGAATCGTGTAGTCTATGAGGTCAGTCTATCAGGACCTGAAGGGAATACAACATTGGTAAAGCTCCAATGGAAACAATTATCCTGGCTGGATGAAAAGGAACTGGAGCAGTTGGAGATAATCGCTTCGATGCAGGGATTTCGAATGGATGATATTACCGGAGCTTTCTTCGGAGAAATGGAGGCTCCTGTCAAGGAAGGAGAATACCGTTTATACATGAAAGTTTCAGGGATCGCAGATATCGGCAGTGGTGAATATTTAGATTTCAGTTCGGACGATCCAACGGATCCGTTCACCATCGATGAGGGAGAAGAAAATGAGGATGATGACGGAAATGGTTTTCCCTGGGCACTTCTCATATTCCTTGTTATGGTTGCGTTTGCCATACTAATCGTCACCTACTTCAGGTACGATTCGCATAGAGATGAACCGGAACCGGAAGATGAGGATATTCCTCTGAATAGAAGGGGATCGTATTCGGCGGTCCAAAGAAGAAATATGGTGAAAAAAGATACCTCTTTTTCTCCCTCGAGGAACCTCAGAGTGGTCGAAACAAGAAGGTCCAAGAACAGCAGGAAGGCCACCCTGGAAGTAGGACCCTTTTAAGTAAATCCTCGGACATTGGAGGTCGATAACATGGTAAGGCTCTCACCCTCAATTCTCTCAGCAAATCAGTCACAATCTTCAAATGGAGATCGAACAAGCTGTAGAGGCAGGTGTGGACATGCTTCACGTTGATGTTATGGATGGTCACTTCGTCCCCAACATCACATTCGGACTTCCTCTTGTAAAGTGGCTCAGGAAGGAGACCGATCTGGAACTTGATGTCCATTTGATGATCTCGGATCCTGACCTCTATGCTTCCCAATTCGCGGAAGCTGGTGCAGATATAGTCACCGTCCATGTGGAAGCCACAAATCATCTTGACAGGGTCCTCCAATCGATAGAGGGATCCGGAGCCAAACCTGGAGTTACACTTAATCCAGGAACCTCCTTGACCTCTTTAGAATGGGTCATTGAAAAGGCCTACCTCGTTCTGATAATGAGCGTCAACCCCGGATTTGGTGGGCAGTCATTCATACCTTCTTCTATGAACAGGATCGAACAACTCAAGGAAATGATTTCAGAAAGGGGGGCCTCCACTTTGATAGAGGTCGATGGTGGAATATCCTCCAAGACCATAGGACCCGTCATCAAGGCTGGTGCAAATATCACTGTTGCAGGATCAGAGGTCTTCTCTGCGAATAACAGAGATATCGGTGGTAACATCAGAAGGTTGATGGAAGCATCTGAAGGTCTATGATATTCAGGCAAGATCGAATCCGTAGGCGTTGAATAGGGGGATAGCTGCTCCCTCGATAACTGTTGTAGAGATAAGCTCTCCAGTTGAACCATCCACCACTGCAAGGTACATTATCGAAGGATCCTTTCTATCGATACTGCTTGATATGAATAGGTCCTGGACATGTGCTCTTTCAACGCCTAGCATGTTCATAAAGAGGACTGAACCGATATCACAGCAAGCTGTTCCTCTCCTGATTATATCGAGCTTGTAGGAGTTGGAATAATCTTCACCTCTGAAGAATTGATCGGAAAGGTCCGTATCCTGAATGACCCTCTCATTATCATGAAGGGTTATCATTTCTCTTGTTGGGTCCGGATGAATAGGACTGTTCCCTGAACTTTCTCCGATAAGATGGAATCGTCTTTGGTCTACCAACAAACCCCCTTCCACTCCGACCTCGAATTGTAAAGTTTTCGAGATGCCATCGATCGGATCGGTGGAAAGTGTGATGTTCCATATCCATGCAGGTTCAAGACCATCTATCCTGTAATAGTCTGATTCTATCAGGGAGAGGCCATCCCATCCATTCCTGTTAGTATATTCCTTAAGGTTGGATCCCTGTTCAAGACAAGTCTGAAGTGCTTCTTCGGGGACGGACCTGAACTTGGTTTCAGAACCTTCCCTGGGTAAAAGCAAGTTACCAGAATATGAGGTTGGTGGAGATGGTCCGTAGGGGTAATAGATCATAAATGGAAGGACCTCACCTGCTCCCATCGACCATGATAGGAGTTCATCGTTCATGATGACCTCCACCTGGGCCAGTCCATCATCTGTCCAGAAATGACCTGAAAGATGCAATCTCATAGATCTGGGCCATGAGCTGCCCTCTTGGAATGAAAGTTCAAGCATTACAGAACCTGGTTCTGAGATCTCAGACCGCCCCTGGATATGAAGGAGATTTCCTTCAAGATTATCCTCTATCGAAGTGACCTCCCAGGTAAGGGTGATCTCCCCTCTGTTGATCCCTGCTTCCTGAAGGTCCACTGGAATAGAGACACTACCCATAGAGGAGGAATTGAACAGACCATCCGTAGGGATCAAGGCCTTCCATATGAGGTCCATCCTGAGTCCCATGAACTGCTCCACCCTGCTTTCTATGTCGGATGATGATCCGAACCCTTTGGGGCGTGAAAAACTTACCTGGGAGGATACCTCCTCGACCAAGGGAAGTCCGAAATCGTCCATATTCATTTTCCTTGTGTTGATCATATCTCCCTGAAAGGAGAGGTCTTGAGTTTCATTCCTTGAATGGAGAAGTGAATAGGTCCCGGATAGCGACTTCGTGAGCGATCTCTGGGATACGGTCCTGAGTATCGTACCCTTCTTGGAAAAAGGATCCTTTCTCTGTTCCCATATCCACATCCACTGTCATATTATATGTTGAAGTAAAGGAGGATCCTTCCCTGAGATCATTCACACTGAATGATCCCTCCAAAATATCATTTGAATTCTCTGTATTATGATCATCCAGAAGGGGAAGGCGGACACCATTGTTCACGAGCCCGTATCCGATATTGAGTAACATCGCCGAAGCGATAAGTGCGAACAACAGTTTCCTTCTGGGGTCCATCTTCCTTCACAACCATTCTTCAGGCACCGCCGAATATTGCGGCAAGCTGACTTCCCTCGACCGATGTTACGTATAGCATCTGTCCTGTATTTGCATCCACTGCTGCGGAGAATGTGCTTCCGGATTCCCAGACGTTGTCGTTCTGGATGCCGAAAGCAGAATCTGCTGTGGGTGTGGATATGCCAGTCAACTGTTCAAGGAGGATCAAACCAGGGTTCTGATCCTCATTGACCGTTATGACTCCATATGAATATTTCACTCCTTCGCTGATCCTTCCGTTATCGAAAGCATTGGCCTTGACATCAGGATCCAATTTCATGATTTTCTCTGAATGGGTAAGGGTCAAGATCCTTGAATTAAGACGGAGATTATCTTTCATCACTCCACTTCCCCATCTCGTTCTCAATCGGCCAAACCGCTCGTCCCCTTCATCCCTGGAGATAAACCTTGATACTGTGGTTCCCTGTCGGTTCTGGTCATCCGACCTGGCGACGAGGATCCTGTACCTCCACTGGGGCCAGTCATCGTTAGTTTCATAATAATCTATCATCTCATCCAGGTCATAAGCAAAGGAGAAGGTGAGATTCCACCATTGTGTGGTATTCCTTCCAAGAAGGTCCTCCTTGGATATATTAAAAACAGAATCCTCGATCATGACCTTACCCTTTGACTCGAACTCTTCCAGGAAAGAATTCAATTCGGGAGAGCTCTTCTTGGCAAAATCTATTGCATCTTCCTGTGTCCATCCGTTGAACGAAGACCTGTCAAGGTCAGATCCATCAGCAGGTCCATATTCCCAGTTCTCATATTCTCCAGCCGGGTGTGCAATGTTGTAATCTTCATGCCCGGAGCTCTCCCCCCATGGGATCGGGTTCTCACCGGTCTGGAGGCCGAGATCACCATCTTTGATCTCTCTGCTGGTCTCCAGGATCAGGTAGAATTCACCCTCATCCCAGTATGCACTGGTATTCGTTCTGGTCGTTCCTTTTAATGGGAACGGGGAATCTTCCGAGATGTAGAAATGCCTCTCGAAGAATAAGAAGTTCCAGATATTCGATGTAACATTGATCTTTAAGGTGTCATGGTCCTTTACTTTGTAGGCTCCATCCACCGTCCAGTTGTAGATCCTGTTGTCCTCATCGTAGACAGGGTCTCCTTCATATGCGCCCTGGGAGGTTAACCTCAGGGTCCTGCCATCCCCGTAAATAGATTCATCTATTGTCTCTATCGGTTCATAGCTTGGAACTGGGTAGGTCTTAAGATCAGCATTGTATTCGACATTTGCTGGGACATCGCCGAAGGCGGTTCCCAAGTTCTCGATCGCTATCATGCCGGAGTTCACTGCTTTCAATGCGTGCTTGTCAAACAGGTTCTTGAATTCAGCCCTCTCCACATCAAGGTTTCCTGGAATGGTCACCGGATCAGCATCGGACCTCTCTATCTTGACCCTGAAGCTGGCTTTAGTCTCGTATCCGAACCTTACAGCTTTCCTCTGGGTCCCGAATCCATCTTCCACGGTTGTGATCTCATCAACGTATTGAAGGAAACTGCCCTCTCCGGAGAATGTATATCTCTCCCATTCACCGGATGTATAGTTCTCTGAATACATTTGAGCGAAAAGTTCGTAATCGTAGAGGACCTGGTCGTTGATCTTCATCTCAGGGGCTACCAGGGATACAATATCAGAGATGATCTCGGTGTCCCCATCCTGAGGGTCCTGGTTGGAACCAGTACCCTAGATCTTCCTGAGGTTCTGTAATGAAATAACCCCCCATGCTCAACATTAGGGCCGTGATGGATAGGGTCAGTAGAATTGGTCTCATGTTTTTCACCTGTGCCAATACCAATGTCTCATTGGCATCTCCCTTTATCCCCTTCCTATTTAGGGATGGATATATTAAGGTTCTGGAAATAGAGATAAAGGATAACAGATAATATCATGCGAATACTACATGCGGAGTGGATCACATATGACTGAAAAAGAATTCGATCTGGTAATAATCGGAGGGGGCCCAGCGGGATTCACAGCAGGTATCTATGCGGGAAGGGCTGGACTGAAGACTGTGATCCTGGAGAAACAGATGGCCGGTGGTCAGGTAATGATTTCCCCATCGATCGAGAACTGGCCAGGAGATAAGGAGATCTCAGGACCGGACCTTGCGATGAGGATGAGGGAGCATGCAGAAACCTATGTTACGATAATGGAGTATTCCGAGGTCACTTCCCTAAGGAAGGAAGGGATGTTCTTTCTGGAAACACCTGAAGGCAATATCAAAGGAAAGGCTGTGATCCTTGCTACTGGTGCAGAGCATAAGAAGCTTGGAGTCCCTGGAGAAAATGACCTTAGTGGTAAAGGGATCAGTTATTGTGCTACATGTGATGGATTCTTCTTCAAGGGTAAGGAGGTCGTGGTCGTTGGTGGAGGTTCAACCGCCCTTCTCTATGCTATCTATCTTCATAATATAGAATGCAGGGTAAAACTTGTACATCGGAGAGGGGAATTCAGAGGAGAGATGGCTCTTCAGAACCAGGTAAGGGACCTAGGGATCGAACTGATCATGGACACGGTTGTGAAAGAGTTCAAAGGTAACGAGATGCTGGAGACTGTGGTACTCAAGAATGTAAGATTCGATGAGATCAAAGAGATACCCATTTCCGGTGCTTTCATTGCAATCGGGGAGATACCCCAGACCCAACTTGGAGTCGCTTTGGGAGTGAAACTCAATGAGGAAGGTTTCATAGAAGTTGACAGGGAGATGCGTACCAATGTACCAGGATTCTATTCAGCGGGGGATATTACCGGTGGTCTGAAACAAATAGTAACAGCCACAAGTGAGGGTGCAATAGCTGCAACATCAGCATTCGAGGATCTTATGGAACCTTACTGGTTGTAGGAAATAGTATTCCTCATCTTATTCATCATCGTCCTCGTTGTCGGTTACTTTCTCGCCATCTATCATCAGGCCTCCGAATGCCATCCGTTCAATGGTCTGGACGATCCATAACCTTCGGGTATGATAATCCACATCATCCCTCATATGTAGTTCCGAATCTATCTGAACCCTGGCAAGGTGGATCCTGGATTCCTTCAGGAGCGGATCTTCAATAATTCCTCCGATCAATTTGTACATTTCCTTCGGTCTCTCCAGGCAGTGGGCAATATCTTCCATGAATTTTGGAACCTTCTTTGGGGTCTGTCCTCCATAGAGGACATCAAGGGTTCTTGATTTCTTTGCATCAATTCTCAATGATGGGACCATCCTGTAACCTCCCGGCTTTATACGAGGGTCGATATTTTACCCTTGTCCTGTGTTGCTCCAGCAAACTGTAAATCAATAGATGACATTTCGCCTCTATGCCCCATTTTATCATGGACCGCTACAAAGTGGACGTTGGAAAGGTCGTTTGCGTGGTGAGCGATAACGGAGATGGTCTGTGTGATTTCTATCTCAAACCTCAAGGTTCTATCACTCTCGATGGGTCCGATACCGTTATCCCTGAAGGAAAGGATGGTATGGCCTTCTCAATGATGCTTGGGATCGCCATCGGAGAGAGAACGGTTGGAGATCCCCGGACCTTGATGAGGTCCATACTCGGAATGGGAGTGATGATAGACCATCATCTGACAAAGGATAAAAAGACCGACATGCTGAAGCACCTTAGGGATCCAGTAATATCAGGAAGAGACGGTTTTTGTACCATTTCCGAATTTCTACCAATGAAGAAGATAGGTGATCCCTATGGATTGGAGGCATATCTCCAGGTCAATGAGGAGGAGATTCTGGAGATGTCAACCCGGGATATGATAACGACGATCGAGGAAGCATTGGGTTCGATCGGCAGGCATGTCACCCTGTTTCCCGGAGATCTGGTTGGTATCTGGCTTGATGGTCTCGATCGCCCCTCCTTTCCCGGAGACCTGATCGAGGGAGGGATATCCGGTCTATCCACTATCACTGCGAGGATCGTTGAAAAAGAGACCGGTCCACCAAACCCTTGAAACTTGTTAAAGGTTAAGGGATCTTGAGAAAATTGGGGAACAAAAATTCGAAATCCATTTATATCTAATTACCAGCCTTTCCAATGGAGGATCCATATCTTCCTGAAAGAGGATGACAATTGTATAGATTAGTATCTTTCTTCAAGGAAAATCAACTCATTACTCTACAATTATCAGGAAGTAACAAATATGGCCATTAATAGTAAAAATGTTATTTTTTCCACTGGAAAAGTATCAAAAATATTAAATATTCCCTGTGTATATGGTGAATTTGCCCAGTAAAGGTCGCCTACCAACGGTCCACTTTGTCCGGATCGGTAGCGATCCCTGGCGCCACAAAGGGGATCTGAATGAACTTTCTCACGAAAGTCCGTTCAGTTTGGAAGTATAGTTCGGTCGGGGATATGGGACTTCGGTCCTTTATTCTTATACTAAACTATCATTGGACCTGCCCCTTGTCCTGATTCGCACCTCCCCACTTGAAACCACCTTCGGGTCGTTGAGAGAAAGGTTATGCGGGAATGGTCCCTTCGGGGACCTTAAAAGGAGAAGGGACCTACCATACTCCGGTATGGTAGAAGGACAGGCAAGTCCAACCCTCCAAGACAAAATCCCTTTCCAAAGGAACCTTCCCCGGAAGGAACCCAAAGAAAGGAATGATGTCATGGGAACCAGAAACCCCCTCTCCCTCTTTCGGGAGGAAGAGATGGGAAGAAAGGAACCCATTGGAGGTTTCCGATCCCAAGGACCTTCGTCCTCGGATGAAGGAACAAAGGAGAAGAATGCCCGGGAAACAACCCGAATTTCCCAAAACCTTCTTCGGAAGGTCAAAGAAATAAAGGATGGATCCCAACCTATCGGAAAAGGCCGGCAACCATCTCCGGATGGAGGCCGATCTGGAACGAATAGGTCAGGCACATTGGACGCGCTAGAACCTCATCCTTCGGGATAAAGGTTCGATACCCTTCGTAAAGGTTCCGGGTCCCCCTGGAGCCTTGAAAGAGGGTGATGGCCTCAAGGCTCAGTGGACTTCCTGGTCGCCGGTTCCCGACGATTTCCCGGGTTCCTCACGGAACCATGTCAGCGTCAAGGGACTGGGCTGGCAGGAGAAGGTAAAACTTCTCCTGCCATTACTTTTCCATGAAAACTATTATGCAATCGATAATTCATGGAAAAGTCCGCTAAATGAAATATTACATCGACGGTTTAGTTTAGCTGGACCTTGAAATTACGCTGTTTTTAAATTTTGACGTGAGGAATTTACAAGTGGAATCATTGTTCCATGAAAGCTTTTATTCAATCAATAATTCATGGAAAAGTCCGCCAACTCTGATTATACCATGACCACGGTTCCAATTGTTGTTACAATAGCAGGTTCTGTATACCGTGGAGAGTCTTTTTATATGTCCACTTGGTTGACCGGCCTGGTGCCAAGATGTTCTCCAAGCGGATCCGCAACGTCCAGCCCTCAGGTACCGTGATGCTTTCAAACAAGGTCAAGCGATTGAAGGATCAGGGCCTCGATATACTCTCTTTTACCCTCGGAGAACCTGATTTTACAACTCCTAATCATATCATCGAAGCAGCAAAGAAAGCACTGGACGATGGTTTGACCCATTATACATCCTCTTTCGGGATAACAGAGCTTAGGGAGGAGGTTGCAAGGTCGGTCAAGGATAGAAATGGTATTAGTTGTGATTCAGAGAATATCATGATCCTTCCTACCAAGTTAGCCCTGTATATCGCGATCCAGACATTTATTAACCCAGGAGAACAGGTGATTTATCCCAATCCAGGGTGGGTGTCGTACGGTCCAATGATAACGCTTGCCAAAGGAACTCCTGTTCCCGTAAGGATGCAGTATGACAATGGATGGTACTGGGATCCGGTAGATATCAGGAACCACATTACTGAAAAGACAAAGGCTATAATTGTCAACACACCCTCAAATCCTACAGGTTCACTCGTATCTAGAGACACGCAGAAAGAGTTGCTGGAGATCGCAGAGGAGAAGGATATTCTGATCATCTCGGATGAGGTATACGAGAATCTTGTCTACGAGGATAAACACCATTCGATAGCCTCCCTACCAAACGCATTGGATCGGACTGTTACGGTTTCCGGATTCTCCAAGAGCTATGCGATGACAGGATGGAGAATTGGCTGGTTAGTTGCTACGAAAGAGACGGTGAAGATGGTAAACAAGCTCCAACAACATTCATTGACCTGCCTTCCTCAGTTCATTCAGATGGGGGCCATAGCCGCTCTCAAGAACGGGGATGAATGTGTTGGGAAGATGCGGCAGGAATTTAAATGCAGAAGAGACCTATTAATACCATTACTGAACGAAATGGACGGAATTTCATGCGAAGTACCTAAAGGAGCCTTCTATGCATTCTTCAAGATGGATGTTGGATTCAAATCCATGGACCTTGCTGAAATGCTCCTGTATAAGGCCCATGTGGCTCTTACCCCCGGTTCAGCTTTTGGATCTGCTGGTGATGGCTTCCTCAGGATGTCGTATGCGGCATCCAGAGAAGACCTGATAGAAGGGGCAAAGAGGATCGGTGAGTTCACTAGGTCCCTAAGTAAGAAATAGATGTTCATTTTTCAATCTCTTCAGCTGTCAGGACGATCCGATGATCTGGTCCATTCGAGCCGGACCCGTTCCATTGGAGATCCCTTTGGTCTGTTTTAGTGTAGTCTATCTGCTGTCCTTTTCTCCTGAAAAGGAGATAGATAATTGCACTAACCAATATGATCACCATGATGGTCCCGCTGATCATCCATAAATAGGGTGGTCCCCTCACTTCGACCACTGATGACCTGCTGGCTAGGTTTCCTGCACTGTCCATGACCTCGACGGTTATTGTGTGGGATCCAGGTTTGAGTTCTGCTGTGAAAAGGGGATCCTCTGACCAATCCTTTAAGATCTTACCATCAACAAGGAACCTGTAATAGAGGACCGATCCATCCCTTGATGATGATGAATCCATTGTAATGGTCCCACTGTCTGTCAAGGACCAGGAAAGCCCTGGTTTAGGCTCAACACGGTCGATCTTGATAATTGCAGTTCTCTCATCCTCCTCATTTCCTGCTTGGTCAATGCTTTGATAAACAAGCTCCAAGATCCCCTCTTCGATAAAGGGATAGAAAAGACCGGTGTATTCGATGTAATCATCATCACTTTCGGACCATTTGAAGAATGTCCTTGCACCTTCTCCACCTTCAAGTGAGATCGAGGGAATGGAGGTGTACCAATCCCCTTCCTTGGCACCTCTGATTGTGAGAATGGTTTCTGGAATGATCGTATCCACTTTCAAGTTGAGGACAATTGTATCACTTTCAAGACCGGCCAGGTCCACTACCTTTGCCTCGATCTGATGCTCTCCTTCGGCTACTTCCTTTGACCCCTTCCATTCGTTCCATCCTTCTCCATCGATGTTTGCAAAGATAGTAGCACTGCTTCGGTCGGTCCATTGGAATGAGAGTTCCGGAATGGTCACGTACCATTCATTCGAACCATCTGGGAGAGGGGGGGTTAACCTGTAAGATATTGAGGGATGGCGTGTATCGATCCTCAAATGGACCTTCTTTGTAGCTTCCATATTGCCTGATAGGTCCGTAGACCTATACTCCAACCAGTATTCGCCATCATCAAGGAGGAGTTCTCCTTGGACCTCAGTAAAACCATTTCTAGGTGATGTCCTGTACTCGACCAGTGATCCGGGTTCAGAAGGGAAGAATTCAGCTTTGGGAGTAGTCACATACCAACCGTTCGAACCGTCGGGTTCGGGAGGATCAAGATCGAGCTGGGTCGTGGGAGATGTAATATCGACTTTGAAATGCAGGTCCGTGGTATTTGAAGACCTTCCAGATTCGTCCTTGACCACTAGGGAGATCGAATGCTCCCCCTCCGGGATGTAGAATGGAGATGAATAGGTAGATGTCATCCCATCCATATCAAAATAACCTGTTTCTTGTGAACCAGGATAGATATTGTCCCCCGAAACCGAGATCATCGGTTCGGTGGTGTACCATCCGTTAATCCCATCAGGTTCTGGAGGGTTTACAGCGTATGTGAAGGTCGGATCAATTGTGTCGATCTTTATTGATATATGCTGTTCTATCTCAAGGTTGCCTGCTTTATCTTCCGAGAAGAAATGGATCTGGTTATCACCATCTTCCAACTCCGGAAGAGTAAAATTCATTTTCGGGTCCAATTCTTCTTGAGGGCCCATTCCTATCCTATAATGGACTGTCCCTCTCTCGTTGGGAGTAAGCCTGATAACAGGTTTCGTTCTGAACCATCCATTCTCTCCATCGGGTTCTGTGGGATAGGTTGATAGTTCCGTGATCGGAGGGATCACATCCGAGATCCTTATGAAACCGGTGTAGGGGACCATATCATGTCTTGTAACTGTCAGATTGATATCGCAGAACCAATCCAATACTAGATCGAATACAGCCTTTCCTTCAATATCTGTTGGAGTCCTCTGGAACACTCCCCTTTCAAAGTTCTGTAACGATACATTGGCATTCTCTATGGGAGCACCTTGTTCATCAGTGACAGCGACAACAATGTGAGGGTCCAAGTCGTCCTCATGTTCGACAGAACAAACAAGTCCTCCACCAGGCTCTGTCCACAGGTCTATGGCAGGTTCACCCAACAAGGTGAACTCAAGCCAGCAAAGGGAGACCTCCGGATTGTTCTCCTTTGTAAAACTGCTTCCCCATACCTCGGCATAATATGTCTTTGCCTGGGTGTGAATATCTCCGAGCATATGATTCCCGGAACCACCGATCTGTCGTGCAATATCTTCGATCAAACCATTGTCATAAGGCAGGTATCTGTCTGCGTTAATGATCCCAACAGAAACTCTGGAAGATCCCACATACCCAACTGCACCACCATTTGTATTTTCGGTGAATGCTTCTCCAAGACAGTTCTCCCAGTTGTTGTAGGGGCAACCCGAGGAATCATCGAACCATGTGGTGAGGCATGCAAGGGCTGAAATGAAAGGGAGTTCAAGAGAATTATCCAGGGATCTGGCATCACGATCTCTGTATACGATCCCTGCGCCATAATCATCACACCATTCCAGGGGGCCGCCATGGTCAACGAATTGAACAAAAGATGCTCCAGCACGCATGTTCTCATCCACAGTCGACCATGAAAGTGTACCCTGATCCTCATAGAGCTTGACCGTCTCTCCATAGATCTCGGAGAGATACTTATCGTTCAGATAATCAGAGAACTGACCTCCATCCCCCTCATTATGGGTATTGGCCCCTATCAGAACGGTCCGATCTGACCAGGAAGCAATACCAGCCCCCATCTCATATTCGATTATCTGATCCACCTTCTTTGACCAGATTTCAGGGTCGTCAATGGCCAATCTGGAAAGGGCCACATCAGGAATTATATCCTCCATGTCCCCAACCTCTGCGAAAAGACCATCACCATCGAGGTCCCAGGTCCCATCAAGACACTGGAAGTAGGAATCCGCTGGGATCCAACCATCATCCCAGTCAGTAGGGTCGGAATCCTTAACTCTCTTTACCGGGATCGTTGTCCAATCACCAGCGAGCAGTACATATTTCAGTTTACCCCAGCCATTTCTCACATCTTTAATGTATTCTCTCAACAGGTCCGCCTCGTCCGCTGAACCACTGTAGTTGCCCAGTATCATATCGATCTCCACAACGGATGTCGCAAGACCTTTCCTATTCCTCCAATCTGATAGTTTCCTCAGAGGTTCAACATTTGATGTATCTGTAATTATCAGATATTCAGGTAAGACATCGATCCCATCGTGCACTGTCAGCGTCCCTGGTACCTGTGATGCATCTCCCAGGACCCTTGAAGATGTTGGTTCTGTCATAACAGAGGATATTTCCATATCCAGGGTTCCAGAGGTGATAATGACCATATCCCCCTCTGCATCAAGGGAGAAAGGTGTGAACCAAAGAGAATAGACACGAACCAACATTCCATTAGAATGTCTGTACCCTATAGGTTCAAGAAGGATACGGTTATCTGGATAGATACGATCACCCTGCCATGGAACGAATGGTTCGGAACCTTCCCAATGGCTTGTAGGATTTGGAATGTTCATCAATCCCGATGGAGCTGGTGTTCCCTTACTACTCCTCTCGATCAAATGGATTGATAGGATGTCTGTTTTGGAAGCGATTGTCGTTGCAAACCATGGGATCAAGGGGGAACCTGGGGTTGGATCAACAACTTCGGCTAACATTGTTCCATCCGAGAGTCCGATCGAGATCCCACCCTGGGATCGGATCTCTATAATCCCTGGATCCAATCCTCCATCATCATTTATGAGAAGGTTGGGATCATATGTGAAATGGATCAAAAGGTCCCCATCCTCCAAGCACCAATCCATTGAACCTTGAGATCCTGAAGGTTGAACTGCTGCCAATACAAGAAGAAGAGCAATGGCTAATAGGAACGATGACAGCCTTTGGGGCATCGATCGAGCCCATAATTGCCAGATTATTAAAGATTAGCGGTAATGAACGGCGTTAGTAGCAGTTATATGTCGTATGGGTCACCACCGAATGATTCAGCCGGACATGGTCCTAAACAAGCGCCACAGTGGTTGCATGTTGATCCATCTATCTTTATTCGTCCGTTCCCATCCGATCCTAAGGAGCCTGATGGGCACCTTCCTGCACAGATCATGCATCCGATACAACCTTCAGAGCGCTTCAGAACAGAAAACAGGTCATCTCTCAATTTCTCAATGCTTTTTTTGTCCGGTCCCCTTATTACCAAGGTCCCGTCTGGATAAGCCTCAATACCAGCCCTCTTCATCTTCCATCCGGTAGGTCTGACTTCAAACCCACCTGTCCCCTCGATGTCATTGACCACACCAAGGATATTGGACATCATCCTCAGTCTGCTGTGATCGATGTTCTCTGAGAGAACCCCTTCTTGAGATATTCCATCCACACACGATCCGAATCCTTCGACCATTTCCACAAGGGCTTCGGATCCTTTTTCCATCCTCGAACCACCTTTTTTCAGATCAACTGTAATACCAAGTTCTTCTGCCAGATGCCTCATATGAGGTGGTGGTCTCTTGAATCTGTGGAATCCATATTCGATCCATTCCCCGGGTTTTCCATCGTTCAACCTCTTGAATTCCAGATATTCTGCGAACCTTGAGGTATCTACCTCTGTCGAGTCAACTAGAGAGGATTCTGCAAGATCACAGGACGGGCATAACCAACATCCTATCCTCTGGAATCCTTTTGCATAAAGAGGATTGTAATCCGCTCCTTTTTCAAATATATATAGCCAGATATCAAATGCTGTCCAGTCCTGAACAGGGGATGCCCCCTTCTGGAGAGGGACCCATGGATTGGTCCATACGGCCCCTTTTCTTTCCCTGGAATCAGATTCGAATCTCCTCTGCCCGATGAATGCGAGGACCCCTTGTGGGAAATTTTCTCTTATCAGGGTTGTGGTGGGACCCAGTTTGCATGTCTTGCAGCACCACCTGAAATCCCTTCCGGGAGGTCCGAACCTTGGGAGGTTTTCATAAAAACCCGAAACAGGGTGTCCTTCATGGAATTCCAGACCAAGATCCTCAACCAATGCATGTACGTGGTCTACGGTCTCAGGAAATTCGATCCCTGTATCTATGAACATGATATGCGGTTTGATCCCGGCATCCAGAACGAGGAGGAGCGTAGCAAGGGAATCCTTTCCTCCGGAATATGAGACGGCGACAGGCAATTGGGATCGTGATGAGACCTTCTTGATGAAATTGACAGCAGTATTGACACGGGACCCTATCAGTGATGAATTAATTTCCACTGTTCTTTCCCAGATCCCCTTCCAATCATATTCTGATCCGTCGATATACAGGTCACTGGAGATAGCCAATTCTTCCGACCATCTTATCTTGACCCCCATACCCTTTGTTCCAACCATATCAGAAGAGGATTTCCTTGAATTTCCTGATCCGATGATCCTCATCTCTGTGTTCAACACAAGGACCTCATCACCGTTTTCAATATCATTCGAACATCCAATGATACCCGGAGAAAGGAGATTCTTCCCTTCCAGAATGAAAGGGACCGCAGATGGATCGCATATCACATAACCCTTGGATGGATTGAAACCTCCATTTAAAAGTCGTAGACCAGCTTCTTTTCTAATGATAAGGGAAGACCTTCTCTTAGGGGGTGAGAACTGGATCGATCCGATCACGGTACCTCTGGAAATGACCTCTTCCAATCTATCCGGAGCAGGGCAGGGATTCAAGAGAACAGGTCCCGATTCTATCGAAAGAGATTTTCCAGATCCAGGTCCCCATTGTCTATCGGCGAGTGAACATATCTCTTCAATATCATGTGGAAATGCTGGTCTGACGTCTCCTGGCGGTGTATACTTCACCACAACGGTATTCTTACCGCATCCAGGACATGGATCCCTGCTCATGAGTGGAACGTTGCAATCTATACACCAGTGAAGGTCCATTCTTCCATGTCTGACGATCGGCATTTCGGTATTTCCCAAGCTGGATTCGTTTATAGCCTTTACGGTTGTGGTCCATGTCGGTGGTCGTTACCTTCTTGAGAACGTTACTCTAAGATCGGATTCCCAAGGTTTTACCCTTGCAGTGTATCGAACATTGATAGACCGGAAGCGTCCTCTTTCTCCATATCGGAATGATAGGTAGATCTTTCTGACAATTCCTCGCAAGAAGGAGAGTCTTCATCCCTTTTCACATGATAAAGAGGACTGAGGATCTCCAATCCCTCCTCATGGAAGATCGTTAGCATGGATTCCATTATCGATGACCTTATGAAGAGCATATTCTGGGCATCATTAACATAGGCCCTGATTCGGTATTCCACCGCATGATTGTGAAAAGCTCTCACCAGTACCTTGGGAGTGGGATCCTTGAGGACCCCCGGCGATGTCAAGGCCGCCCTCTTCATCAAGGACCTTACGGTCTTGGGATGGATACCATACCCCAATGTCACATCTACGGAAACCGCATATCCATCCTTTGCAGATCTTGTGAAGTTCGTTATCGAGGATGCTAAAATGTTGTTATTTGGTATCTCCAGCTGCCTACCTTCAAGGTCCTTGATCCTGGTGAACATGATACCAAGGTTCTCCACATATCCGATGGTTCCTCCAGTTATCTCTACTCTGTCACCTACGTTGAAAGGTCTTATGGAGACCAGGACAAGACCTGATAGCATATTCCCAATGGACCCGGTAGCTGCGAAGGAAACGACAAGACCCACTATCATGGAAATGACCAAGATAAAAGTCTGTCCAATGTCACCCAATCCACCAATGGAGAGGATGGTGAACATGAAGATCAATCCGATTATAAAATAGATCAATCCCATGGTTCCCTTCCGTGACATCTCCATTACCTGTGGACCTAATTTGGTCGACCTGTTAGAGAACTCGTTGAAGAAAATGTCTATGAATTTCTTCGAAAGGACCGCAACAACGATAAGTGCCAGAAGGAAGAAGATCTTTCCTGCATTATCGGATAGGAAGTCAGCCACTCTTTCGAATATCGACTGGCTAAGTCCGAATGCGGAAAGGATAAGCAGAACCACCATTGTAACTGCTATCAATATGATGAGATACCTTGTGACTATCTCAAGCATGGAGATAAGCTGGTGAGGGATGATGGTCCCGCCCTTCTCACTCTTCCTTCTATTTATATATTCCCAGAAGGTTTGATCAGCATTCAGCAGGACCCTCAGGATGAAAAGGACAAGGAGAACCCCTACGATGGAAGCACCTATTTCGGGCATCCAGGACCAGATATACTCATCCACTTCAGGGGAGATCCTGGCAACCTGTCTTCCTATAATCAGGATGACTCCCAGTATGGATAATCTTCCGATGAATTTGCAAAGGGACAGGAACCACTGGCTTTCCAGCCATTTGTATTCCCTTCTTTTCAGGAAATTCAAACTCCAGATGAATGCAGAATAGACGAAAAGGATCAGGACCAGAATCCCGAAAAGGATCAATAAGTTCTGCCAGTTATCAAGGAAGAATTCGGTAAGATCCTCTTGTGTGATAAGAGGTCTCTCACCGGAAAGGTCCACTTCCATTTCAATTTCGACCTGGGCTGCCCATCCAAAGGTGATACTCCTGTTGACCCTTTCCTCCCCATCATAGGTCACCACCAACCTATATTGTCCAGAAGGGACGGAAAGGTAGAATTTTCCATTCCTGTCTGTATATGTCGTATTGGTCCAGTAGGGATCTGTTTGGGTAAGGCAAACCTTTGCATTCTCAATTCCTTCTCCCACATCATCTACAACTTCCCCTTTCAATTGCGATTTTTGCGGATCCTTGGGATCTATCTCGAAATCATATTGATTGGCCCTCTCCTCTGATACGAATATATCGAGCTGACCGACCAGGATCCCATGTGGTGTGTGCACATGGATCGTGAAATTTCCAGGTGGGAGAATGAACCTGTAACTCCCGTTTCTATCAGTTCTTTGTTCTTTGGTGATGAAGAATTCCCTGTCAACACTTACGGAGTAGTTCATCAATTCTTCATGCGTCCTATTGTTCCTGACGGTTCCCTTGACCACGAAGGTGATCTCTATAGGTTCAGAACCGGAGACATCCTGGATAATGGGTGACAATGATGTGAAAACCAGAAGGATTAGAGTTATCAACATGAAACAAGATCTCTGCCAGATTCCCTTCAAGTCTATCCCCCATTACCTGATTTGGAAGGCAACTATATAATAGAACCCTTGAAGCATGGTTTATTCTTCTCTTTTCATGGTGAATACATAAAATGAAAGGACAATAATCCCGATGAGAAGTAGGATGGAGATTCCAAGCATGATGTAAAGGATCGTATCATCTCCGTTATCCGATTCCTTACCTTTGGTTGTGGAATCATCCATATCATCTGGAATGTTGGTCTCACCTTCGATTATCCCTTCGGATTCAAGGAATTCGAATATGGCCCCTATAAGATCGAACTTGATGTCCTTGTCATCTTCTGTAAATATACCCTCACTATCTACTCCTCTTGCAATTATGAGTACCTTTGTTTCAGCTAACAGCTTAAACAATTCCACTGGATCCATTAGATCAGAGATATTTGTCAGACCTGTCAGGTTAAGAATATCATCCACACCCTCAAGGGTTTCCAGGTCCTCTAGACTTGTAATATTCTGCAGTCCATTCAAGGGGGTGGATCCAGAAATGTTCAAACCGAACAGACCTGCAAACAGGGCAAGGACCGCTCCAGGGTCTTCGTTCATTGGAATATTCAATCCGATCTTCATTTTCCATGAGGTCCAATTTTCCTTTCCATCTCCAGTTGGGACCAGAGAGATCCCATTTCCGAATAGCATCATGTCAACTGGTTCGATCCAGAATCCAAGGGTCTCTCTTGCTGTGGAGTTGGAATATCCGAATGTCACGTTGACATGGTCCGTCCATTGAGGAGCAGTTCCTTCCACCTGGAACAGGAAGAAGAACATACCGGTCCTGTTCTCGATCGTTATTTCTACATCTTTAATACGGACCCCTTCGTATCCTTGCCCTTTAACTGGTGGAGTCGATGAAAGGAAATTGAGGACCAGGACCAGCGATACAAAAACCATGAACACTCTCATGAGATTATTGAATTTCATTGAACTCCCTCCTTCTGATCTCCTGTATAAGGACCTCTGACATTTGTTCCAGGTTCACGATATCTTCCATATTGTATTTCAAGAGGAGTTTAAGGGCATTCCTGTTAGAATCCCTCTCATATGTCCTCCAGAGCCTTACTGCATCTTCTCCGGACATGCCCAACACGTCATCCGGTCTTTTGATCCCCATTTGTATCTCAATATTCTTTAACCCACCGCTTAATCCGCATCTTCTTGCAAGGAATCTAAGATCCAGATGAGGTATACTCGGAACCGAACCTGGATACTGGTGCTCTATCATGGGAAGATCAAAGGATGCACCATTGAAGGTAACTATCATTGTTGCCCCTGAAAGGATCTCTTTGATCCGATCCCTTGATATGTCCTTCCCTCTTACAGCTGTCTTGTATTCCTTTCCATCGTAGACTCCTACAACGGTTATCGGAGAGTACCTTTTCTTGTTCCGGTAGTCTCAATATCAAGGTAGACTGCCCCCTCACTGAAGGTGTTCCAGAGCCTCCAGGAATCACTTCCCTGGAAAAGTTGGGAGAAATGGAATAGATCCCCTTGATTCAATTTTGAAATGTTATTCCTGATGATGTTGTCCATTTCAATTTTTCTGTCCTCGGAAATAGGACCCGCCTTCTTCACTCCTAAGAAGGTTTCCCAATCCGGAACACCACTTTTCCAGATCCTTCTTTCCGTAGCGGATCCAACACCTGGAAGGAAGATGAAGCTTCTTTTAAGGTCCGGGATGGACCCATCATTCACGGTTTCACCTCGGGGGCGTATCTTCTGGAAAGGTCATTTTCGATCCCTAAGATATCCATGATCCGACCGGCGATCGTCATCTGCAGATCGACACCTGTGGGGTTCTTCATTCCATAGAAAGGAGGAGATGCAGGCAGGATGACAACTCCCCAGGAGGATAATTCGTAGGCTGCTTTTAACATGGGAGTGGATAGAGGTGTTTCCCTAAGGACGATGATGAGTTTCCTCCCTTCCTTCAAAGCAACAGAAGCACATCTGGTTGTAAGGTTATCCGCGATCCCTGAATGGATCTTGGCCATCGTTGAAGAAGTGCAGGGACATATTACCATGCTCCTGAAATCATTGGACCCTGAAGCAAGATCATGGTCCATTTGTGAACTATGAACGGCCTGGTCAGACAGGTCCTTCAGGTCTTCTATGCTCAATCCCTTTTCCACATTCAATATCCTGATGGATCCATCATTAAAAATAAGGGAGATTTGGACTTCACCTGCTGATCTAAGTTTATCGAGCCCTCTCAACAGTTCTAGGCCGTATCCGGAGCCTGAGGCTCCAGTAAGGGCAATCACTATCCTTTCTTTCATGGCCATGTATAAGATTGGAGGTATCTATGGTTTTTTAAGGAAATGAAGGACCTGCCAATAACAGGTCCTTATTCGACACTATCACTCTTTATCTTTCTCTTCCCCGATCTTTGGAAGTGCGACCGGATTAGGTGCGCTTTTCATCTGGGGAGGTAATTGTCCAGGAGGCATGTCATATTGCTGACTTTCCTGTCCAGGGGGTGGAAGTCTTGGTCCACCCGGACCGGTTTGACCCTTTAGATGCTTCATCTGGTCCTCCATGTTGGTCGCTCCAACCATGACCTTTCCTCCGGCATCTTTCACATCATCTTCATTGAAATGGTCGGCTGCATCAAGCAAAGAATCCATTGAGGCGTTCAGGTCATTTTCATCCACATCTTGAACAAGGGTATCGGGATCATCCACAAAATCATTGGAAAGTGATTGTCCAAAGGTCATCGCGGGAGCAGACGATTCGAACAATGGTCCGGTTCCAGATTCCCAATTCGGTCCTTCTGGCTTCTTCTCCTCTTCTTCGAGATTTCCCTTTTTCACACTTCCTTTTGCAAGAGCACCGGATCCCTCTTCATGATAAACCTGACCTCCCAGATCGAGCTTCAGGTCGCTGAGCGTCGATTGGTCAGGACCTTCGAATTCTTCACCTTTTGTACCACCGTAAAGACCACTGATCTCTTTCTGTCTGCGATCCATCTCCTTGACCCTTCTATCAATGTCCTCTTCGTCCTTCTTTTCTTGCCTTTTCGACATCGAAATGATAACGAAGATACCTGCAGCAACAAGGATGAGAATGATAACCACCGCAATAAGGGTGATCAATAGCCACGGTGGAAGACCAAGGGGATCTTCTTCCTCCTTTTCTTCTGGTCCCTCATCGATCGGTTTGACCTGCCCAGGGTAGACCTCTGAATCCTTAGGGTTGACCTCGTTGGTGTTGATGGAATAAACGCCTGACATCTCGCTATCGTATCTTGGTATCTCAAATCCGATTTCTTGTGCGTTGGTGTAGGAGTCACTGTCTTCGTCCTCCTCCCCGCTGTGTGACAGGTTTCCCCAGAAGTAAAGTTCTCTTGCGTCTGGGAGTCCGTCATTATCGTTGTCGTCATCTTTGTCGACCCAGAGTTCTCTGTAGTATTGTATGGGTTCAGTTTTCCCGTCTGAAACGGTGAGAGTGATCCTGAACTTTTCTCTTAGTGGATCTTCGAGTCCTCCTTCCGATGGCTGGAAAGCGAAATCTACCTTTTTACCTTCCACTGACCAGTTGCCTTTCTCGTCCTGAGTAGAGAACCACCATGTGTATGTCAGCGGATCGTTATCCTTGTCAGTTGCGAATCCTTCGAAAGTGACATCTTCTCCCCATTCGGCTCTGATCTCCGATCCGCCCATTTTGCCTCCCCATTCGTTTTTGTCCTGTAGGTCGTAGGTGTATGTGACGGTGATCCTGTCCTTCCCTCTGATCCATTCGGGTCGGTCCTGTATGTTTAGTATCTGTACGTTGACGTTCAGGAAGACCAGGTCGGTTTTCTGCAGGTCCAGCAGCTGCAGCTGGAAACTGACTTCTCCTGTTACAGAATCTTCTTCTTTAGCAGTGAATGTAACTGTCCATTGTGTGTTGTTGTTGGCTTTGACATCTGCTCTATCGTTGTTGGAGTTGAGTGTGAGTTTGTCTCCGTGGTCAATGTCTCCAGCAGTCACGTTGAATGAGAATGTTCCTTTTTCCTCAATTGCGAAGTCGACTTCGTCTCCGTTTCCCTCGACTGTTTGTTCATCCACGGTTATGAAGAATGGAGCATCGTTGACGTTGAGTATCGGCAGGAATATCTTGATGGTCCTTGTGGCTCCTCTTCCGTCGTCTCCTGTGATGGTGAAATTGATTTCTGGCACGTCATTGTTTGTGGGTGTGAATGAGAATATGGATTTGACGTCTGGTCTTACCAGGTCCCTTTCTATGCTGATCCTGTCATCTGATATGGTGTAGGTGATGAAGTCCCCGTCTATGTCTGACCCTATCATTGCGAATCTGTATAGTTGTCTTTCAATGCACCCTGTTTCTGTTGGTTTGAGTATGAGTTCTTTCTGGTCTGATATGATCTGTATCTGTTGGTTTGTGTTAAGGTCCTGGTATGTTTTCCATATGGGCAGATCGTTTGTTGAGTTGACTGTAATGTTGAATGGTTCTGAGAGTGAGGATTTGTCGTCTGGTGTCCCGAATCCTCCATCTTTTCCCGCGTCTGTAGCTTCGAACTGGAACAATTCTGATCCCGCCCAGTTAGGTGTGTTTGTGTTGATATCGAGTATCCAGTATGGGTTTTGTATTCCTCTGTCCCTGAACAGTGCTGTGACCTTTGGTTCATCTGATATTGGAATGATATCGAACTGAATTTCTGTTTGTCCTGCGTAATTGTCATCTGAGACCCATCCCTGTTCAACCCAGTGTGATAGGTTGAGTGCTCCTTGTAGTGAAGTGTCCTCGTCGAGGTATATTGTAGGGAGGTCTATGTTGAATGATGGTGGTTGGTTTATGGGTAGTGTTTTGAAGTGTAGTTCTGTAGATTCAGCTTTGAGTCCTTCCTGGTCTTCGACCTCAATTCTGAGATAGTAATCGGTGTTTGGTATCAGGTTTGTGAATTCTTGTAGGTTCAATCCTTGGTTGGTTGAATTTTTGAATAGGTTATCTTCTGATAGTATGAAGTTTTCTGTTGTATCGATGTGAATGTTGTATTGTTTGAAGTCCGGTTCTTTGTTGATGGTCCATCCTGCCATTGCGTCGAATTCTTCTGCGTATATGAGTGACAGTCCTGTAATGGGCAGTGGTGGTTGGTTTATGATGGTCCTTGAGTGGAATAGGTCCAGGTCAGTAGTAGGTGACGCTCTTGCTCTCCAAGCCACGTGGTACTGTGTTTGAGCTGTCGATTGCGACCTTTGGGGGAAACTTTTCCGCTGCTGGATCGTAGTCGTTAGCTCTAGCCTGTGTTGACCATGTAGCTCCTCCGTCAGCTGATACTGAGCTGTATATGTTCTTGTGTTTGAGTGTGGTGTCGATCCATGAAACTGCGATGTATCCGTTTTCGCTGACTTCGATGTCAGGTTGTGAGTGCCATCCGTCTGGTGTTGAAGCGTTGACTATGACGTTGTCGAGGCTTCCGACTCCCCATGTGTTTCCTCCGTTTGTTGATTTGGAGAATTTGATGCATGGTCTGTCAATGGAAGTATCCCCGTTGTCGTTTCCGTTTGGGTCTGTAGAGAAGTCCCACCATACGATGTAGGCTAAATCTTCTTGGGCGATAAGTCTTGGCGAATATGTCCTGTACATTGGATATACGATGGGTTTAGGAATTCTCTGTGGTGTTTCGAAGCTCAGTGCTGGATATCCTGAAAGGCTTGAAGTTGGAGCTCTTGAGAGGTAAACATCATTCTTGAAATGAACATCCGTATCCCATGCTATCATCACGTAATCCCCATCAGCTGCTATTGTGGGGCGGTATTGAGAATAGCTAGGATTTTCCGGGCTTGGGTGGTCCTTGACCTGCTGTGGTGCAGACCATGTAGTGCCACCATCCGTCGAATAGGCCATCATGGCTGTACCAGATTCGAGCCAAACGACGAAGATGTTGCCTTTGTGGTCATAAGCGATGTCGATGTTATTTATTTTATTATTAGGGTATCCGGCGTGTGCATCGTCGGTGACCTGCACCGCTGCGGACCAGCTGCTTCCTCCATCGGTTGACGTTTGGACCATGATGTAGAACTCGATAGATGTTGTTCCTGGTGAGTTGTCCAGGTATGCGAGTGCGATGGTCTTTGTATCGTTGTATACGTACACATCGAGTGCCGGATACAGCTGTTTATCATCTCCATCCGGATCTACCAGAAGGTCCTGAGCTGCCTGGAAACCTGTCCCAGCGTTGATGGACCTCTGGAAGAATATATGCGGATTACTTGGTCCTGCGGAGTAATCTTCGTATGCGATGTAAACCTCCGCAGTATCTCCCGTCCCCCATGCAGCGATGTCCATTCTATCCTGATCTCTGTTATCGCTGATAACCGCATGGTTTCCGCTGAATGTGATTGCCTTTGTGTTGTTCATTAGCAGTAATAGACCTGAAGATATCAGTATCAATGTCACTGCTATAGTCATGATTCGGGTGTGATCACTCCATTTCATACCGTTCACCCCTGATGGGAAATAGCTGATACATATATCAGTGCAACCTAGATTATTCTTTCCCCCACCTGCACCGAGCCTAGGTTGCTTGGTGGAAAGTAGCATCCAGATATAAACATTGTTGGACCTGTTACAACGAAAGGGAGGCTGAAATATTGTCATAGTCACAAGGTGGTTGGAACAAAATGTTATATAGGGAAACTTGATACTCCCCTCACTTCGCTGGAGGAAAGATAATGGTTGATTTTGAAACCATCGAGTTTAAGAACGTTCCCTTTGGGAAGAATAACTTCATTGAGATAGCTAGGAAAAGGGCGGTCCTGGGTAATGGTGGCCAGACGGAATTCATATCGATTTCCAGAGGGTATTTCACCAATGATGATAACAAGAGGTACAAGAACTCGGTTACCATCCCTATGGACGATGAAGTGAGAAAGGAAATTGCAAAGAATATCCTAGAGATCTGATCTCTTTGGATGATAGGGAGAGGTGAGAACCAATGGTAGAGTTCAAGGCCGTGATCGCTGATATCAAGAATGGAAAGAGTTACAACACTGTTGTGGGCGGTCAGCATGCCAACAGACTTCTCGGAATGAGAATAGGGGATGAGTTCGATGGCCTCTTCGTTACACTTCCGGGTTACAAGCTGAAGATCACAGGTGGAGCTGACAAGGATGGATTTCCGATGAGACGGGACCTTCCAGGTCAGTTGAGAAAGAAAATTGTCCTTTCAGGTGGGATAGGATTCCACCCGAAGACGGATGGCCAGAGGAGGAGGAAATTCGTAAGAGGCAATACGATATCCGCAGATATTGTCCAGATCAATATGAAGGTGACCTCTTACGGCCCCAGGGCAATCGAAGAGCAGCTTAAACAGGAAGAGGAAACCAAATGAAGGTCAAGACCCAGCCAGAGGTGAACATCGGTCTAGTTGGTCATGTTGACCATGGAAAGACGACACTAACTGAGGCAATATCCGGAGTATGGGCTGATACCCATTCCGAGGAGATAAAGAGAGGCATAACCATAAAGCTGGGTTACGCCGATGCCGAGATCTTCAAATGCACCAGTTGTGAAGAGCCAGAATGTTTCTCGACATCAACCAAATGCTCCAAATGCGGAGGAAAATGCGAATACATCAGATCCGTATCATTCGTTGACGCACCTGGTCATGAGACGTTAATGGCAACAATGCTTTCCGGTGCCGCAATAATGGACGGAGCACTCCTGCTCATAGCTGCCAACGAAAAGTGTCCTCAACCTCAAACAAGAGAACACCTGATGGCACTTGATTTCATTGGAATCGATAATGTTATAATCGTTCAGACAAAGATCGATCTCGTTACAAGCGACGGTGCAAGGGAGAACTATCAACAGATCAAGGACTTCGTTAAGGGAACCGTTGCTGAGAATGCTCCGATAATACCAGTATCCGCACACCATGGTGCAAACTTGGACATGCTTGTTGGAGTAATTCAAGATAGGATAAAGAGCAAGCATGAGCGGGTGGAACTTCCCCTTAGAATGTATATTGCCAGGTCTTTTGATGTCAATAGACCGGGAACCAATTACAAAGAGCTCAATGGAGGTGTTCTGGGTGGAAGTCTCCTTCAGGGTAGTATCGAAAAGGGAACAAAGATAGAGATCAGACCTGGGATCAAGACAGAAGAGAAGGGTTCTTCCAAATTCATGTTCACACCAATAAAAACCACAGTAACATCCATAATGGCCGGTGGGATGGTTAGAAACGTCCTAAAACCCGGAGGTCTTGCTGCTGTAGGGACAAATCTTGATCCCAATTTGACGAAATCGGATTCACTGATAGGAGCTGTTGTAGGGCTTCCAGGGACATTACCTGAGGTCGTTGACAAGCTGACACTTGAAACGAACCTAATGGATTTTCTTGCGGGTCTCGACAAGGAGGTCAAGGTCGAGAAGATCAGGACCAATGAGGTCCTAATGCTCAATATCGGTACCGCAACCACCGTTGGGATAGTTACCTCACCTCAGGGGAACAGAGTTGAGATGAACCTCAAGATGCCCGTTTGCGCTGATAAAGGTCAGAGGGTTGCCATAAGCAGACGAGTTGGCAACAAGTTCAGATTGATCGGCTACGGGATAATCGATTGAGAGGTGAGAATTTGAATGGACGAGGTACATCAACCCCGTCGGTCACATCACCTGATGAGGTTGATTTCTTACCGGTCATACTTGATGCCAATGCATTGATGGCACCTTTTCAGGTGGGCATAAACATAGATCATGAACTATCAAGTGTTGTTCCGGAGAGAAGACCAGTCGTACCAACATCAGTGGTCAGAGAGCTCGAGCTCCTATCCAGAAGGGGAAATGATTGGAGAATAAAAGCAGCTCTTGAATTATCAAGGCGGTATGTTAACGTTGACATCAAGGGAAGAGGAGATGCTCCCATCTTCAACCTGGCTGTAAATAAAGGATGGCCTGTTGTAACGAATGATAAGCGGTTAAGGAATAAACTGCTGGAAAGAGGTATCCCTGTTATACTTGTAAGGGAGAAAGGTCATCTTGAATTGAAGGAACCATAATGGATTCAGAACTTCAAGCTTCTCCTGTATCATCGGGACCATTTGTCCATGGTCTGTATGAGTTCTCACCAGGTCTGTTGGCTGCAGGTGAAAAAGCCGGGTCACCGTATATAGCGAACATAGATACTTCTTTCCAGTGAGCTCCAAGAAGACCCCCCTGCCATTCTGGATCTTTCAGGTCCTGAATGAAAGGACTAACAGGTTTGTCTCTAATGGGATTATTGATGTATCTGTTCTCAGCCCACCTCAAAGCTTCACCGGCAGTTCCGTAAAGTTCCTCGTTGTTGAGCAGACCATCCCAGAAGAAGGCGAACCATGCATCGTTCAAATCCCATTCGTAATTATCATCACCCCAATTAGGATTGATCAAACCTGGAAGGAATTCTTCAGGAGCTGATGTTGCATCCTGGGCGATATTCGAGAAGCTCACCTCAGTTGCTCCACCGGCAATTACAGCCCCCCCATACAGATAGTTAAGAGCAAATGTCTTTTCGATCTCAATGGGTTCTGCAGGTTTCCACCAACCTGCACCATGGATCTTTGCATTCATGCAAGCAACCCAGAAACCTACCTGAGGTGGAAGGAAGAGACCTGCAACCTCTTCACCTCTAAGAACGGCCCTTTCATCTCCACCAACATATGGTACCATGGACAATGATCCATACTCGGAGCCATGTCCCCTGTAAGCAACGAAACCTGAAGCTTCCAACGCTTCGTTCATATCCTCCTGTCCTTTTGGATCGACACCGTCACCCAGGAGGATATCCCTGCCGAAATTGGAAGGTCCGATATAATCGTAGGTCATACCCTCATCAACAGCATCTTTGCACCAGAACCTTGCAGGAGTGACTTGGCCCCTTTCATAGGTGATCTCGTAACCTGAAAAGGAAGTGCCATGGTTCATCCATTCGATCTGCTGTGTTCCAGCTGTGTAATCAATTGAAACGACATCTTCATGATCGTTGTAGAGGAATGTTCGGACTATCTGATTGGACATTCCCTGGACATTCAGGTTGACCAGCCTACCAACTGCTGAATCCATGTAGTACAGGTCATCATTGAGGAACCCGTAAGCAACATCTGAACTTACAAGAAGATCCCCTTCCACATTGTTGGGATCAGCATTCGTCTGATCCGGGAGCTGGAACTGTGGAATAGCGGATGCGGAGCCTACAAGTGTAACATAAGATGGGATCCCATATGTCTCCACCTTTGATCTTAGCTCCTGAAGATAACCAATAGCTCTTTGATTTAAAACGAGGTCCATATCACCAATATCTTCCTGAGAGGGAGTATAAGTGGTCATAACATATGCATCTCGGTAAGCAGCAACCTCACCTGCAACAGCGGAAAGGGCAGGTATGTGGAACTGATCATCTAACCTATCATATCCGGGTGAACTACCGAGAGCCTCCACAGAGTAATCGAGAGGATTTACGACCATAACATAATCGAAAGGAACACCCAGGGACCTTAGATGTGACCAAGCTTCCTCCTGGCTTCTGTATGTCCGGGGTCCTTCGATCAGGACCTTGTTCTCCTTCTTGGCTATGGTGGAAGCCCATAGAGCTTCTTCATAGGTTGCAACGGTTAATACATCGGAAAAACCCATGAAATCAGCAAGAATTTCCCCGTTTATCGGATAGATCCCACCGATCCTTTTTACCTGCCTGGCTGCAGGGGGTTCAGTTGATGGATCTCTGGTGAAAAGTAGGAATGGAAGATCATCCATCCCCATTTTTTTGATAGAATCCATCTGGTGGTCATCAAGGAGTCCATCCTCGGTGAGGATGAACATTGGATGATAGGAGTTATGGGAGTCTACCGCAAGGGATGAAAGCATCGCTGAGAACATCATTGTCTCATTATCGTCTGGTTGCTCCATAAGAATGCCATATTCAGCGGGGAGCTCTAAGCTTGGGTCATAAACGACACCCTTCTGTGCAGGAGGTCCTCTAAGTAGGAGGAATAATCCCCCCGCTCCAATAAAAAGAGCGGCAAATGCCACAGCAATTATCATCTTGCTCTTTCTCGAAGATAACCAGTCCTTCGGCTCCATGGACCTTCATTGTCGGGGATGGTTTAATCGTTTTTGGTTGAACTGTGAACACAAACTTATGGATTGCAATCCTTATTGGATTATTATTAAGTAATAGTTGTTCTCTCTTCGATTACTTGACAGAGGACGGCGAAGGGACCGAGGTCGAATCCGATTTGGAAGAGAAGAAGGTCACTGAACTCAAGAAAGAGGTATCCAGGCTAAGGCAGGAGTTAAGGATAAGAACAGAACTTGCCAGGGTAGTTAGCTCCTTTACCTCCCCAGACGATCTAATGCCAAATGTCCTTAATGTCTTATGTGACGGTTTTGGAGCCGATGGAGGCGCCATATATTTCATGGAAAAGGAGTCCAAGGAGATAACTCTCCGGGCTACCTATAACCTTGACAGATCATATGCAATCAAGTACCAGAAGATCCACCTCGGATCCCATGTCACTGGTGTGGTTGCCGAGACAGGAGAGGGAATGATAATACGGGATTCTGTTCAGGACCAGAGGTCCACCAAAGGAGTGGTCCAGATCCTGAGTTACCGGAGTGCTGTAGTGACTCCCGTAACTGCAGAAGGTGAGGTTGTAGGAATAATCGCCCTTATTAGTGAGAATCCCGGACATTTCTCCGAGAGGGACCTGAACCTTTTAGAGTTCATGGGGGCCAATATTTCACTGGCGATCGTAAACTCTTTCCTTAATCATGAGATCAGTCAGGAAAGGGAGAGGACATTAGATATCTTGGAAAATGTAGATGAGGGGCTCTTCCAGGCAGACCTGTCAGAACCAATAGAGAAATCAAGAGATCTTGAGGGTCTTACGGTGGTCTTCTATCAGAATGCCAGATTATCCCTAATAAATCCCAGTTTCCAAAGGCAGTCCGGCAACAATGTTGAGATCGGGTTACCGATGCACAAGAGCTTCGAGGACATCCAGCTATTCAGAATGCTAAAGGAGGTCCTCCGGAGCGGATCCGTTATGGGTGTGGAAAGGAGATGGATCGGGGAAGAGGAAAAACTTTACGAGGTATCCATGGTCCTCATTTCCAAGGAGAACAAGATCAAAGGAGTGAAGGGCGTAAGAAGGGATATCACATCACGTCTCAATCTGGAAGAGCAACTAAAGAAGTCAAAGGCGGAGACAGATCTTTACATGGATGTCCTTTCTCATGATATGGCAAATATCAATACGGCCATTATGGGATTCCTGAGTATACTCGATGACAGAATGAAAGATAACGATCCACTCAGAGATTATGTGAAGAGAAGTAAGGATGCAATTGACAGATCAACGCAGATGATAAGGAAGGTCAAGGGGCTCTCCAAGGTCCAGAGGTCCGAAAAAGATCTCAGTATGGCGGATCTCAAGGAGAGGATCAATTCAAATTTCGATGATGTCAAACGTGAGTTCCCCCAAAAAATGGTGAAAATGGAACTTGAAGCAAGGGACGGACCCATACTTGTCAAATGTGATGAGCTGATAGACGAACTTCTGGCAAACCTATTCAGGAATAGCATCTCTGGTGGAGACCTTCCTACTGTTGAGATACAACTTGAGATAAGTAACTGGAAGTTTGGTGAAAAAGCTGGTTATTTGCTGAAAATGACCGATAATGGCAAGGGTGTACCCTGATGACCTTAAGGAAAGGGTCCTGGGTGGGAAGACGAGCGATTCCGAATGCGTCCCTGGAAAGGGATTGGGTCTTTCACTGGTTAAGGGCATCATTGAGAGATATGGGGGAAGGATCTGGTTCGAGGATCGTATGAAGGGCAATTACAAGGAAGGAACAATGATAATGGTCTTCTTTCCTGGAAACGGCTCGGACACATCATGATATGATCGGAAGGATCTCCAATCCCGATCAAGGCAGATTTTTTTCACAATAATTAGTGGTATCTCTTTGGATACTTCATACTATTAATATCAAGATGCACTTGGTATCAAAAAGATAGCAAGGTGTTCACATGGTCCTAAGACAGATAATCAATATCGACCACGATAAGTGTAACGGCTGCGGTATCTGCGTTCCTGACTGTCCCGAGGGAGCCCTCCAGATAATCGATGGAAAAGCCCATCTTATCTCAGATATTTTCTGTGACGGTCTCGGCGCTTGTATCGGTACCTGTCCTGAAGGTGCGATCTCAACAATTGAGAGGGAAGGACAGGAATACAGCGAGAAGCTGACGATGGAGAATATAATCAAAGGTGGACCAAATGTCATAAAGGCCCATTTGAAACATCTCAAGGACCACGGTCAAACAAAGTATTACAACGAAGCTGCGGAGGTCCTGAACGAAAAGGGTATCGAGGTCCCTGAGATCGAAGAGGACCTTCCCTGTGGATGTCCTGGAACGGAGATGAAGAGATTGGAGATCGAGGAAACTGATGATGGATCAATCGGAGGTGGTTTCAGGACCACAGAGCTCAGGCAGTGGCCAGTCCAGATACATCTCCTCCATCCCAAAGCCCCATTCTTCGATAATTCTCATCTTCTTCTACTTGCAGATTGTGTTGCTGCAGCGAATCCAAATCTCCATTCTCAATTGATACACGGAAAGACGGTTGCCATGGGATGTCCTAAACTGGATGATGCCGGAGCATATATTGAGAAGCTCTCGGAGATCCTGAAGCAGAACAGGATCAAATCACTAACTGTTGCAATAATGGAGGTCCCATGTTGCGGGGGGATGATAAGGATCGCTGAAGAGGCCATCAAGCTCTCCGGAAAGGAGGTCCCTCTGATCAAGGAGATGGTATCTCTGAAAGGGGAGCTAATGTAGAATTATATCACTTTAATGACCTTAGCATCATGGTTTCATTTGAAGGATTATTTAAATCTATTCTATATATCTATTTCAGGCCATACATCGCAATTTAGAAGATAAATATATCAAATATGGTCATTACATATCTACACTAAAGTATATAAATAACAAATAAACCAATTTTATGTCGTTATGAGGAGAAACATAATCGAGGTAACATCCAAATTACTTTCAATCTGTCTCCTTATTCTAATTGTTATTGCCTCCAATTCTTCCATCTCCGTAATTAGAGCGAGTGGAATTGGATGTTATGGAAATGTAGATTTAAAAACGTCGGCTTTTGGGAAATCCAGGATTCCTGATCCAAGATCAATTGATGAGGCAGTGATCGATATCAAGGATATTAGAGATGAACATTCCTGCTCCCCGGGTTCTTCTTTTCAATTCAATTACTCCGTGGAGGAATTTGTCGGGATAAATGTCACCTTGAATTCGGTCTCGGTGACCTATTATTCTCTGTGCAGGGAGATCATCTATGTTACGGAATATCCAGATTTCAGTAAAGTCAATGTAGTTGGTGGTGAGAAGGCCAAAGGTCAGTTATCCATCGGGATATCCAAGGATATGGCCAAAACCGTATTCATGAACGGGGATGACGGTGTCCTCCTTCGGTCGAATTCAAGGCCAGGACGAAAATGGAAATTCCCTTGATTTCCAAATTTGGACGAAAGTCTTCATCACTTCGAAGGTAGCCGTTCTAGTCGATGATGATGTGTTATCCATTGTGAGGGAATAATCTGGACAGGTATTACTCGGACATCCAGGCAGAAAACGAAGTGGATTTCATCGAGATATCAGATTCATGGAACACTCCAGAGGCGGTTAGGCAGGACCTCATCTCACTCTGGGAGAATGAGAGTATCATTGGAGCTATTTTGGTCGGAGATATGCCATTTGCAATGTGGGAGATTATCCATGCCGATGGATCATTGAATCACTCCCAGTTCCGATATTCTATGAGGACCTAGACGGAAGTTTCGAAGACAATGATACCAACGGATTCTATAATTACCATTATTGGGGCGAAAATGATGGCCCCGAGATCTGGACAAGTTTCCTCTCACCCCCATCTGAAACAATTCCAGCGGACCATCTTCGACCATCCGGATCCAGTTCCTCTGGCGGGTTAAGGGCCACGTTCTATGGAGATAATAATTTCCAGAACCAGGTTTTGACAAGGACAGGGGAGACGATCGAATATTATTTTACTCTTAAGGACCCTCCTTCACCTGTCTCCGATGACTTTTTCTCCATCAAATGGGAAGGCCAGGTTCAATTCAGATAGGGATGATAATTACATATTGGAGATCTTGTACGGAGGGGGGGTCATCATCGAGGTCGATGGTGATAAGCTCTTTAACGATGCTACATCACCTCCATGGAGTCAGAAATCAGAAAGAATAAATATCGACCTTACGAAAGGATGGCATGATATCAAGGTATCATACAGGGAGAACGGATGGGGTGATAATAAGGGATATATCCGACTCTGCTGGAGATCCCCTACACTTGTTGGCGATATGCTTAACAAGTGGTTTGAAAAAGACCATAGCTATCATACGGGAGAGATGGATCATCCTGAAGAGGGACTCCTGTTCATGGACTACTGTTACGGGCTCCAGTCTAAACATGATGGGACCTATTAAAAACCATCATCTCAAACCACTTATACGGCGACCATCTTGATTGTGGAGGTGGGGAAGCTACTACCAATGCCACGGAATATATCGAATACCTCGATAAGGGTCATGAGATAACCTCAATATGGTCCCATTCAGGTGGAGGAAATCATCAGTTCCAGGTGGATCCTGATTCAGGTGCGAAGGTAACAGGAGCAAATAGTTATATGATCAAGGACACCAAAGGAAGTGTGGTCACACTGATATGGGGATGCCATGCCGGTGACTTCGCAGGCAGCTCTTACTGGCTCTCCGCAAGCAAGACAGAGAATCTGGTCGTGAACTATGCATTCAATACCGATTATGGACTGGCAGCTCTGGGTTGCACAAGGTCATACGGGACTACTTTCAATACTGTATATCATGATTGGAAGGATGGAAGCTATCTCGGAATGGGGTATTTTCATTACAAAGATGTGGGTTATGATAAGGAGTTAAGGATGAGCGAACCCCATCCTTTAGGTGAAAAGATGTGGATAGAGGACGAGGTCCTCTTCGGAGACCCTTTCATAAGGGTGGATCATTTCCCGAAGAATCCCAGGGTGGATATAGAGGAACGGATCCAGGTTCATATCGGATAATACCATCATTGTCACAATTGAATCAGAAGGGGCCTTGGAGATGAGGTTCGAATACCAGGGCCATCAGGTAGGTTGGATGCCCTTCAATTCCTCAACTGTCCTAACTATTGATCCGAATGACGGCATCCTTGAGGTTGAAGTGTTCACCCGAAACGGATATGGTCAGAGCAGGATGAGCGGATCGGACAGGATCTATATTGATAGCACAATACCGGAGATCCTTGATTTCACGATAAATGCCGGGGAAACAATAACCAATGATCTCACAGTAATTCTGGAGTTGGACCTGTCCGATGATCTCTCCGGTCTGGATGGAATGTGCTTTTCGAATGACGGCCAGAACTGGTCCGATTGGGAGGAGTGCAAGAACCAAAAATCCTGGGAATTGGAACAGGGAGATGGATGGAAAACAGTTCTTCTGAAGGTCAAAGACGCTGCTGGTAATTATGTGAATGATCATCGATCGATCAAGATCGATCAAACAGGACCTAGGATCTGGACAGATGTTCTTGGTAATACTGGTGAAAATGGTTGGTATATTTCCGATGTTGCTACCAGTTTTTATTCAATCGATAATGACATTTCAAAGATAATGGTCAGGAATGATCAGGGGGACTGGGAAATATTCGAAGATATAATTTACATCTTCGAGGATGGCATATTTACTTTCCAATATTACGGCATAGATATCCTGGGTAATATTGGAACAACCGAAGAATTCACCTTGAACGTTGACAGGACAGGCCCTGTTATTCACAACGTGACTATAGAGGATAACCTAGAGATTACCAATAAAAGCGAGATAATTCTTTCGATAGATGCAGAGGATAAATGGTCTGGTCTGGAATCAATGTGCTTGAGTACAGATAATATCGAATGGGGAGAATGGATAGGGTTCAACACAACCTATCTTTTCAACTTTAGTGATGATGACGGATACAAGGAAATCTACCTTAAAGTCAAAGACAAAGCAGGAAACATTGGAACATTGATTGAACCAACCATATTTGAACTAGATGCGACTGCTCCTATTTTCTTAGGGAGCTCACCTGAAAATGGAGAAGTAGTTGACAAGAACAATATTGTCAGTTTGTTCTTCAGCGAGAGGATCGATAAGGAGAGCCTCAAGGTTGAGGTAAAGGAAACATCTGGAAAGGACGTGGAAGTTATTGCTAAAATAAATTCCACAGGAAGGATTGATATCCTTTTCCCGTTGGAAGGTTATTTAGAATACCAGGTTAGGATCTATGGATCACTCTGCGACCTAGCTGGCAATATGCTTGGAGATGATATTACCTTCAATTTCACGGTCATTGGTTCACAACCGGATATACCTAAGGATCTAACAACAACTCTTGTGGCAAAAGGTGTTATGTTGCAATGGTCAAAGCCTGCCAATACAGGAGATCAGCCGATCATTGGTTATCGCATCCAAAGGAAATCAGGAGGGCCAGATTGGGAAGAGATCGGTCTTACTTCTGATCTCCATTTCCTCGATGAGGAGGTTATCTCTGGGAACGAATATCTATACAGGATAGTTGCCTATAATGAATTTGAAAATGGTGAACCATCCTCAGTTGTCTCCCTAACCATCCCTTCCGAACCGATCGATGATGATGAAGGTAACGAAGAAGAAGATCATGAAGAAAAAAACGGTGGAAAGGAATCTGATAATTCGGAATGGTTGATCATTGCATTGGTCGTTATTGGGATTTTCATAATCATAATGATTATATTCTTTAATGCCAGAAGACCCGGGGAGAATTACTTTGAAGAATAAAAATACAAATATTATTCATGATCATTAATATTTCTTTTTGATTTGAAAGGGACGAAATAATAATAATTGTTTTTTTTATAGATTGCAGGATATATATTTAATAAATATTGTAATAACATTTATGGTTGAATGAGAACATATAATCTAAAATATTAATTATCAAAGAACATATTTTGATGACAAATTTAATTATATCAAAATAGTGAATGATATTTTTAAAGTATAATTGTCGCTATTTATTTAATACTTTCAATACAATATATTTTTCACCTGAGAAAAAGTCTTCCTTGGCGATGAGGATCGACTTTTTCTCTTGAGAGGTGATATAGATGAGTTCAGCAAAAAACATTGGAGCGATGAGGGCAGAACTCTCTGCCCTGATAACGGATCATCCCGAACTCCAGGAGTTCGTGGAAGATGCGAATGAGGAACTGTGGGCGATCGAACTTATTTTGGAGATGGAGGAGGTTGATTAAGATGATAGCTAAGAGGAAAAAAAATGATAGACTCGTCAGGAAGATGAGGAAGGTTCTCGACAAGATCCATCCGGACGAGCTGAAGCTATCCCCCATCACTGTGATGGAGATCTTAGAGGAGGCGGAGGAAGAAGAAATCGAGGTATTGGAACTCGAGATGGAAGATGACGGAGAGATCACCAAGCACATCTGTTTCAAGGGGATCCCCGTAATACTATCTATCAAGTTCTCACACAATATGAGGAAACTCGCATTCGCTTGAGACTTTCACTAAGTTGTTGGTCACCTGGCAGGACCGATCTCCTTCCTCATTACAAAAAACAAAATGATGGAGAAGATCTGAATGATCACCAGAGTAAATATCATAAGTGTAATGGAGATCTCATATAGGAATCCGGAAATTACACTTCCCAGGAACAAAGCCAACCCATATACCACGTTGAAAGCACCGTAAGCGGTTCCCCGTTTGGTAGTTGCAGTAAGGTCTGCTATTCCAGCTTTCATGATCGTTTCATGGGATCCCATCACAATTCCCCAAAGGAATGCCCCGAGTAGGATCGCAATTATGATATGTGAAAAAATGAACGGCAATATCAATGCGGTGGTTATCGGTAGAATGATCAGTATCAACAATCCCGAATGTTCATCATTTTTTCTTTTCTTGATCCCGTCATATAATTTTCCGATGATGATGCCGAAAATTGCATCAACAATCATTGCCAGGGCATATAGAAGAGGTATCTGTGCATCTGAAAGGAGGCCTGAGACCTTCAGATGATATCCTATTATGGCAAAATTGATGAAACCGACAGTGGTAGCAAATGAAAATATCGAATAAAACCAGAATACCCTTGGTATTCCTCCTTGTTTGTTTTCTGTTTGGGTATTTTCAAGTCTTTTCGGGTCCTTTACCCGATAAAAGGCCACGAATAATACCATCATCAAGATCAAGAATGGAAACCATAGAAGTGCATAGCCTTTCTGATAATCCCCGATAGACTTTTCGGCAGACCCTAACAGTACAGAAGAAGACCGTGAAGATCAGAGGACCTATGAATGCACCGATCTGGTCCAGGAATTCTGAAATGCCGAACCCAAATCCGGTGCCTACCCGTTTTGCAGCGTATGACACTAAAGTATCCCTTGCAGGGCTCCTTATTCCCTTACCGATCCTTTCAAGGACGATGAAAATCGCGGCAACCTGCCAGAGATTTGAAAATGCAAGCAAGGGAACGGAGATGAGAAGACCATATCCGAATATAGTGAAGTACCAATGTGCTTTTGTCCGGTCGGAAAAATATCCGGATATCAAACGGATTGCATATCCAAGGAGCTCTCCAATTCCGACAATAAGGCCTACAGCGGCAGCACTGGCACCCAATGTATCGAGATAAGGTCCGTTTACGCTTCTTGCTCCCTCGTAGATAATGTCTCCTAGGAGACTGATTATCCCGAAGAGAATGATGAGTAAGAAAGCCTGTTTCTTGATCTCACTCATTGAGTTGAAGCGTCCTCCGATCATTTTGTTTTATAATTCCGAGAATGTATTTATCCGTTTCTTTCTTCGAACCTCTTATGATCGAATCCGAAGGATCGAATTTCGATGGTGGTGGTCCTAAGCAGATAAGAATTGATCTTAGAAAAATCATAGATTTTTCTGACTATTTCTTTTAAGGTATCAATAAGGAAAGATTGAAAAGAAAAAGAGCCACCAGAGAGATTCGAACTTTCACAAAATCGAAGATTTTGCTTACCGTTGAGACTATTCCTGTGGTGTAATCGTCCCATAGTCTCAAGGTCTTTCAGAGTTCGAATCCCCCAAGACCTCAATACCCCTCACTGCTTCGCATTGAGGGGTGAAAAGTGGAGCCACCAGAGAGATTCGAACTCTCGACCTGCTGATTACAAGTCAGCCGCTCAACCGGGCTAAGCTATGGTGGCATATATTTTCAAAACCACCTTATAATAATCTCATTAATAAACAGTTCGATATTATTGAAAAGCTTGAAGCCCAGGTTAAGAGAAATTTGATTTCAAAGTCATTAATGATTTCTTCCAGAGGAAGAAATCCCACCGTTGGTGGGTAAGGTATGAATTGGGGATTGGGGGTTATAATCCGATTGAGACCGAAGGTCGATAGAGGATCAATCTACCATGTGTTTCTTTCGGGGAAACCCCAATAGGGCCGTTCATTTCGGAGAAATGAACCCCACCGTAGGTGGGTGAGATGTTAATTGGGGATTGGGGGTTATAATCCGATTGAGACCGAAGGTCGATAGAGGATCAATCTACCAAGTGTTTCTTTCGGGGAAACCCCAATAGGGCCGTTCATTTCGGAGAAATGAACCCCACCGTAGGTGGGTGAGATGTTAATTGGGGATTGGGGGTTATAATCCGATTGAGACCGAAGGTCGATAGAGGATCAATCTACCAAGTGTTTCTTTCGGGGAAACCCCAATAGGGCCGTTCATTTCGGAGAAATGAACCCCACCGTAGGTGGGTGAGATGTTAATTGGGGATTGGGGGTTATAATCCGATTGAGACCGAAGGTCGATAGAGGATCAATCTACCAAGTGTTTCTTTCGGGGAAAGAAACACCGGGGTAAGCTATGGTGGCATTTTTTGAGTGGATAACGGATTTTCCTAATTAACGATTTGGGCTCTGAAAGGTCCTATTTAAAGAGGTGCTCGTAATCGTCCCAAAGGCCCCTCTCCTTGATCCTTTTCACATATTCAGTCTTATATCCGGTCATGGACCTGTATCTCCATGATACCCACTTTGCAGGAGCAAAGAAGGTCCTGTATACAAGACGAGAAAGGACAGGATGAGGACTGAGCCATTTCTCAAGATTGGAAATTGTATCAGGATTAGCAGGCTCGAATGGGTCCTTCACATTCTCTATCTTCTCACCGGATAGGACCATTTCCTTGGTATCCACAGGACCGCAGCCTCTCTCGTGAGCTGTCATGATATGTTTGATCTTCCGATGATCTATATCCATCACCCTGCAGGCTACCGAATCCGCTGCCACAGCGTTCGTGGCGGTAAGCAACAATCCAAGGTTCTTTGGAAGACCAGCGATGGGACCGTCTGATTCCAAACCTATTCTACCATCCATAACTATCAATCTGGGTTTCAACAACAAACAGAAATCAGCCAGGGCCTGGTCGATCACCCCATGGTATTTCAATCTCAGATCGTCCGGGACGCATCCGAAGTGATTTTTAAGTGTCAATGTGACCCCTGTCAATTTATGTGTTTTAAAAACAGGCATTGAGGCAAAGACATCGCAATCAACATATGGTCTAGGGACCTTGTATTCGTTGAAATCGAATACCTTACCTTTCAGGGGAAAGGTCACGAACTCATCCTTCATGAAATTGACAACCTCGGCTCCGGCATCCACAGCTGCATCCTGTATGCCACATCCGAGGAGGGCAGTCTCCGCACAGACTCTCTGGAGGTCTCCTTCTCCCACAATGACCTCTGCTCCACGGTCCTTCAATATCTTAACAAAATGTGAGACGAGTTCCGGTGTTACGGTGATTCCGGGGAGATAATGAAAATGGGTCGCATTGACCTTGATAACTACCTTGTTTCCAGGTTTGACGATCTCCTTATAATTGATGGCCTCAAGGCTCTTTTTCAACTTGGAGAACATGTCATTATCATTGATCCTCCGGATATCAACCCTGGCCTTTTCAAAGGAGGTCATCGTCATATGTACATTTTTCAGGTATTAATAGAATATCATGGACGAGGTACATTATTGCGGAGGCTCGGATGATGTTTTATTCCTCTTCTTATACCGCCAATAAAATACAGCAACACCTGCGGCGATCAGCAATATGACAAGGATCAACCATGTCAAGTTCTGATCCTCTTTCTGTTCGGAATATACCTCCTCTTGAGGCAACTCCAGCCCTCTCAGTTCGTAGCTGTAGGTCTCGATCATAGGACCCATTTCTGTGATTTCTCCAGGAAAGATCGGAGCGAAGACCGCATTCAGAGGTCTGGTGAAATATGAGCCATTCCCTTCAACATCGAATACAATGCTGATGTCATATTCGATTCTCATCTCCACGTAATTCACGCCCTGGAATGGTCTTGGGACCTTCACACCTCTCCCGACGATCCCGAAGGTCCAGGTTTTCTCATTTCCGATCTGGATATCCATTACATCAGGTCCTCCGTCGATCATTGATAATCTCGATTCATGGTCCGGATTCCCATCACCATTTATATCGATGGTAAAAGCGATATCTCCTCCTTGGAGGAGTGTCGCATCTATCCCGGAGTACATCATGGTCACTGTCGCAGAAGTCGCTCCATTCGGTATCTCCACATATTTCGTCTGGTTCACCAGGGAGAGTGGATTCATGTCCTGATCATTGTACCTGGAATACTCACCAGACCAGCTCACCTCAGCCCGGGTAGAATTCAATCTAAGCTTCCCCTTCACACCTTGTTCATCGTATGCCTTGATCGCATCCCTAACATCGATCTTGCTGGGATCTGCACACATATCCCTAAGTCTTTCCAGGGTCAATGCGATACCTACAGCTCTCCTTGCATCCACGATACCATATCCCTGGACATAATCTACGGGTTTTCCATCCCATCCGGTAGAGTTCTTGTCCCCACCAACATTTCCACTTTCAGGAGTTGGCGGCAGGAACTTTGCAGATGCCTCGAGGATCCATTCAGCTTCATGGATTCTGGTATTAGGATCTCCATACCAATCCTCAACATCAGGACCAGAATAATCTTCATGCAGGTCTGAAACCTTCATCGAGGGAGCTGCTTCCCACAATAGTGCAACCAATCCTGCAACATGTGGCGTGGACATGGAGGTTCCGCTTATGGCCAGATAATACGGATTTGTATTTCCTCCGATATAGGACCCACCACTAATGACAGTCCTTCTGGCAGCGGTTGACCAGATGCTCCTTCCAGGAGCTCCGATATCGGGGTAAGTATGGTTCAATCCAACCTTCCCTCGGGAAGAGAAATCCGTAACAGCGGATCCATCCCTTTCATAAGCAGCCACCATTATTCCGATCGGAGCATTTCCCTGACCTGATGTTGTCAATTCATTCCCTTCAGGATCATCTCGACCATCATTCCCGGCTGACCAGGTTGAAACAACATTATTTTCGAATGTTATCTTATCGATTATCTGGGTAAGAACAGTAGAGGGATCATATTCCTCTACCGTGGAATGCCAGGAATTGGTCACTACTCTAATGTTGTAAGGATTGTTACCCGGTCTTGAATGTTCATATACCCATTCCAAACCCTGGATATACCCATCTTCAAGGTCTGAGGTTGCCTCTTCCGGCAATGATACTGTCAAACCGATGAGGTTTGCACCAGGGGCAACTCCAGCTCTGGCACCTGCCGAAGCATCACCATTGCCTGCAACAGTTCCAGCAACATGGGTGCCGTGTCCGTAATTGGTATCAGTATTCTCTGCCTCAACCCATATTCCGTTTCCAGCATCGAACATGTTGTGAATTGTCTTCTCACCATAATCGAGATCGGGATGTCCAGCATCAATGCCTGTATCCACCACACAGACCGTAACACCCTCTCCTGTTATTGGTGAATCGAATCCACCCGGTCCGTCGATAACAGAGGCCCAGACCTGTGTGGCATTGATGACATGTGTTCCCATCTCCATATCATTGATCACAATGTCGTTATTTTCAACATAGGTGACCCTATCGTTTTCAGAACCTTCTGGAGTAAGCCTTCAGGGCCCTCGATGGAAATTGCAGGAACCACATTGAAGGTTCTTCTGATCGAAAATCCAATATCTTTGAGGAATTCGGCGTCATTTGAGTTTGGTCCATCTTTGAATTGGATGATATACGAGACCATTCCATTATCAGAGGTTCCCTGATAACTAAGATCTGAAGATATCCTTGACCTGATATTCAGATCCTGGGTCTCCTTTCCCTCTCCAATAGATAATGGAATTGCAAGAATCATCAACATTGATATCGCGATCAAGATCGCGGGAGAGAATCGGCCCATGTCAAATCATATGGCTTTGTCCTAATAAATCTTTTACATGACCAGTAAAAATATGAAGCCATCATGGACCGAAAGATATTACCAAATCAATAATGAGAAATCCATCGACCTACCCTCCTCCGATCTATGTGTTCTTTTTTATTCCCCCTGGAAAGTTTCAAATATTGTTCTTTCAAGTACATTGTTCTGGGGTAGTATTATGTCCGTAATAGAGGGTAAAGGATCTGTCCTTGGAAGTAACACGAACAGATATTCTCTTTTTGCCATGGGATTGGTGGCTTTATTGATGTTTTCAATATTTCCACTGTCCAATGTAGGTGCGGAGAAGGAGACCATATCGGTATTCACACCAAATGGAGGGCAGACCCTGATCGCTGGAAGTCAGTTTACTGTCAGATGGACGATCTCCAATTCAGGTGGTTTTATTGCTGTTTCATATTCAACCTCGGGAGGGGAATTCTATGAAAATATCGACACGATCACCAATAGTCCATCCCACGGTTACGGTTGGATCGAATGGACGATTCCTCCGAATCTCAATTCGACCTCATGTCTTATCAAAGTGGTCTGGGTCGATTCACTTATTAAACCATTTACCGTAATAGCAGAGGATGTTTCGGATTCCAATTTCACCATTGAACCCGGGGTTTCAATGACGATAACAGATTCTCCTGATCTTGTGAGTTATGGCAGGTATCATTACTTGAAATGGAACCTATACGACCCACATGAAATGGTATCCGGTCTGATCATCGATTGGAGGATCGATGATGGCTCCGGTTGGTCATCCTGGGGCTCCCTTTCCTCATTCTATGATTGGTATGATCCGAACATGGGGTATATCTGGTGGACGCTCCCCAACTATATCCAGAGCGGATACGGCCAGATCAGGATCCAGGCGATGTCAAATGGTAATTTCACCGTTCTAGCAACCGATATGACCGACACGTTCGATATAGTCTCTCCTGGAGTAACTTTGATCCAACCAGATGGTGGGGTAACCTTGGTTGCAGGGACGACCTACACCATCAAATGGAGGACCTCCCTTGATCCAGAGGAAGTGATAGCCAGTGTTCAGATCGATTATTCCACAAATGGTGGATCTACCTGGCATGGTATAATCAGTGGAACTGCCAATGATTTCGAGCAGGATTGGACAGTCCCATCCATTGCCACAACTCAACTCAAGATTAGAGTCATTTCTCAATACGGAGAATGGTATTATCTTGACGAGGATGTCAGTTCGGGAATGAATACGATAATCCTGAACTCGAATATACCTTCTGTTACCTTGATCAATCCGAGCCCTCCTGTTGATGGTGGAGTTGTTATCGGGTCCGGAGAGACCTACCAGATCGTTTGGTCTTTAACTGGCTACTCCTCGATCACAGGTCTCAAGCTTGAATATTCCACCAACAATGGTTCAACCTACAATCTGATCGTTCATTATATTTCAAATTGGGCGATCCCTTATAATTGGGTGGCCCCTGCAGTAGACACATATGAAGCAAGGATAAGAGTGACCATAACTGCCTCTGGGTATTCAAACAAGGTCGCAGTTTCCAATCATGCTTTCTACATATTCGATACAATCGCGTTCAACCGGCCTCCGATTGCAATGGCAGGGCCTGATCAGACAGCGACAGAAGGAACACTTATTTACCTTGATGGATCGGCGTCATATGATCAAGATGGTGATACACTTATCTACAATTGGACCCAGATATCACCCTCCGCTAAGATCGCAGCTCTGAATGATAGGTATTCCATGAAACCGATCTTTACATCGGATCTGGAGGATTATCAGGTCACATACATCTTCGAGCTTAAAGTTACGGATGGATTTGAGCATAGTGACCCCCTCCTTTTCAATACTGACAGGGTCAGTGTTGTAGTAAATCCAATTCCCCCGGAAATAACATCGTTCACACCCGATACAGGATGGAGAGGTACCGATGTAACCATTCATGGTACAAACCTCAAAGGAGCAGAGATCATTATTGGAGGAGAGGTAGTTGCAATTGTTCCCAGAAATCCAACTCTAGATGTTCCTGATCCTGACCATCATTTTACTTTCACTATCTATAAAGACCTTCCAAATGGAACCCATCAGATCTCTCCTAGAACATCAATGGGGGAGATATCTTCGGTTGACGAGATCGAAATATTCCCGGTTCCACAGTGGCAATATGATCATGGAATTGGATTCCAGAATGAAGGTACTAACCATTACAGCTATCCATGGAACCCTTGGGGATCAGGTATATATAAGGATGTTTTCGGAAACCAGGCATATCTTAACCTCTGGGTATGCATAGGACTACCATATTGGACACCCTGGGATGGATGGGGTTGCCTTGGATATGAGATAGAAGAACCCTTTGCTCCACATCCTTTTGCAGCTATCCTTTATGCTGCAGCATTTGAGGACATTGGTGAAGATGGGGAGTGCTTTGGAATGAGCACTGCAGCCCTTGAAAAATATCATGGAAGAAAGGATAAGGATGATTTTGGCCAGACCGTTTCCGATTGGGACGAGCTGACAAGGGATGGGCAATTCCATAGACATATCAAGATTATGCAGGGAAGCCAGATAAGTGCGGAAATTCTTCATTCATATCTCGCAACCCTGATAAATGGATTGATCCCATCATCTGATTATACCGGGATGGGATTGTTTATCAAAGCTGTGAAAAATTCAATTGACTCAGGTGATCTGGGAATCATGTCGTTGATAGATGGCGGAGGTCATGCTGTAGTTCCTTATGCATATGAGGATAGAGATGGCAAGACCTACTTCTACGTGTATGATTCAAATAGAGAGGAGTTCAAAGATCCTGAATCAGCAAATGATCAGGCTCAAAGTGCAGATGATTTCAATGACAGTCCACCAGTTGTTGTAATTGACAGGTCCGGAACATATTGGGACTGGTCCTTCGAATGGCCAGATGGTTCAACCTGGAGCGATGATATTGGTATTGGTTTTGTTCCTTACAGTGATATCGTGGGTGACAGGACCATTCCAACTTCCCTTAACGGTATCTTCGATCTTCTTGTAGGTTCTGCCACAATGGAGATAGAGGATGAGAATGGAAACACTTCGGGCGTGGATGAAAACGGTGATATACTCTGGGGAATACCAGATGCAGCCCCTCTACCATTCTTCGGAGGACCTGGTGACCTTCCGGATTCATATTATCTTCCAGTTGGAAATTATACAACCCATATTTCTGGAACAGATATTGGCAAATACAACTGGTCAATCCTGAACAATGGGACATCAGCTTTCCAGGTAGAGAATGCTGATGTAAACGCTGATTCGGATGATAAGGTAGAGATTTCATACCCAGATGGAAATCCATACCGTGGAGAGATGATATATTCCTCCACAGATGATTCAAAGGAATATGATGGTGGACTCATTCATAATTACGGACCCAGATATCGGACATTTAGTGTTAAAGGTGCAGAATTGAGTGACGATGGTGAGCATGGAGATGGGATCCATTCTTTGAAAGCAACCCCGGAATATGATGGACTTATCTTTACGAATCTGGGTGGAGGGCCTACCACGTTCGATGTGGAATTCAGTACAAATGTCATGAGTGAGGATGTGTGGAATGGGACCGATAGACCTGGAACCGGATTTCTGCCAACAGCAACAAGGAGTGGAATTACCGTTAGCCCGGGTGAAACAGTGATACTTAGACCTTCGAACTGGTTGAACCTCAATGGATCAATTGTCATACTCGAAGGTGAGACGGTTCCAGGCATCCCGACGAACCTGACAATTGTTCAGGTTGCAGGCCAGGTTGAACTGGGATGGAATGCACCTGAGATAGATGGCGGATGGCCAGTGGTTGGATATTACGTTTTCAGGGACAACGGTTCTGGAGTAATGGAGCTCATTGCAATTGCAGACGGGACATCCATTGTGGATATGGATGTTCAAAGGGGTATCGAATACAATTACAGTGTGAGAGCGTTCAATGCGATAGGAGAAGGTGAGATGTCACCCTCTGTTCAGATAATTATACCTGTGATAACAGCCCCATCTGCTCCCACGGACCTTTCCGCAGTATATCAAGAAGGCAAGGTTACCCTTAGGCTGGGGTGAACCTGAGGATGACGGAGGAAATGCCATTTTCGCATATGTCATTTTCAAAGGTACAGGAACAGGTCCCATGGAAAACATTGCTGAATTGGGACTTGTAACTGAATTCGAGGATGCGGATATCCAGAAGAATGAGACATACCGATATCAGGTTGTGGCTGTAAATGATATTGGCCAGGGGGTGAGGACAGAGGAGGTTAGCATCTCGATACCCGCCGACCAACCAACGGATGATGATGACACAGATGACGATGATGGAAATGGAGAAGGTGAGGATGAGGAAAATGGCAACTCCTGGCTGCTTTACCTGATCATAGGTATCATTGTGGTAATAGCGATCATCATCCTACTGGTATTTATGACATCCAGAGGTAAGAAAGAGGAGGATTATGAGGAGTGATCAAAACATGACAGGACCTGGACATCGATAGCGTCCAGGTCCTATATGATTTGATATGGCGGCTTTTCCGAGTGGTCATTTTCAAATAATAACAGAATCTCCAAGATGAGGGAGAGAGATCTTTCCAGTTCAATGGTCATTCAAGAATAACATATACAGTAAAAGAGAATACCTGTAGTATGTCAGGGATCATTTTCTTTGGGACAAAAGAATTCACATCGATAATTAATTTCTATAAGGAAAGGATCGGTATGGATGTGTGGCTGGAACAAGCGGACTGCATCATTTTCCAACATCAAAACCTCCTCCTGGGATTCTGTCAGAGGGATCATGCTGATACCGATGGAATGATCACATTCTACTTTGATACAAATGGTGAAGTGGACCAATTCTATGATAAGTTCAAAGTAGAAGCTGTAGGCCTTCCTAAGACCAACGAGAAGTATGGCATCTACCATTTCTTCTGCAAGGACCCCGAAGGAAGGGATGTTGAATTTCAGAGGTTCTTGACCTCTCCCTCGTCACCCTGTTGAGACCGTCTGATGATCCCTATCGAAAACAAGTTCCAGAAGGATCTCGTTCATTTCAATTCCATCCAGGATGTGACTTCCCCTCAGTTCACCCACTCTTCTGAAGCCGGATGATCCAAGGATCCTCAGTGACCTTTCATTTTCCTTCACAACCCTGGCAATGACCCTTCTTGCTTTGATCCGGTCCTTGCACAATCTGAGTATTCCTTCGATTAAGATACCACCCAGACCCTTTCCCCTTTGGTCTTTTTCTCCTATGAGAAATGAAATTTCACAGGTCCTGTTCCATTTGGAGATATCATAAATCGAACCGAAACCAATCTTTTTACCACCCTGTGTCTCAAAGATCATATCAAGGTCATTATTATTCAGGAGCATGTTAAGGACAAGGCCTTCCCTTGTGAGCCGGATCTCAGGTTCATCCATGGTTCTGGCAATCACAGGATCGTTCATCCATCCAAGTATGGTCTCGATATCCTCAAGACCTACCTCTCTGAAGACCAAACCACCCTTCCTTGAATCGAAAATTTTAAGTTTTTCCCTTGGGTGGGGTTTTGAGTCCATATCTGGTAACGGCCTTTGAAAGGATCCTTTCTATCATTTCACCATATGACATATCTATCTGGCGGCAGCTCCTGAAGAAACCACTATCCTCTCCTATGCCGGGGTTTGGATTGACCTCAATTATATATGGTTTACCATCACGGATCCTAATATCGACCCTCCCGTAATCCTTCAGGCCAAGTGCTCTGAATGCATCTCTGGCGACAGATGTGGTAAGTACTTCGATGTCCTTAGGGAGATCTGCTGGACAAACCCCTTTTGTCCCTTCATAACTTTTCGAACCTTCAGTCCATTTCGCATCGAAGTCAACGATTTTCGGAGAAGTGGGATCCAGTTCGAACAATATCTCAGAGAGGGGTAGGACCATTATGTCAGAACCGTTGCCGATTATTGCAGCATTGATCTCTCTTCCATCTATGAACTCCTCCACGATGGCCGGTTGTTCGAAGATCTCAATGATATGGTCTATTCTCTTGAACAGCTCCAATTTATTATAAACCACAGATCCTTTGTCTATCCCAATGCTTGCATCCTCATGAAGAGGTTTGACAATAAGAGGGAATCTAAGTCTTGGATCGAGTTTCTGGGATGTTGCATGGAATACCTGATAATCAGGTGAAGGAAGATTGTTCGCTTTTAAAACCTGTTTTGTCCTGGCTTTATCCAGACAAAGGGAAAGAGTGAGCGGCCCGGACCCAGTGTATGGTATTCCCATAAGCTCGAAATATGCCGCTATCCATGGTTCAGCTAAAGCTTCCCCCTGAAAGCTCTCACAAAGATTTAAAACGATATCTGCAGAATCCCGTTTTAATTTGCCGATAAGGTCGCATGAGAAATTCAAGGGAATGATTTCGTTCTCATTTCCAAGGGATCCCATTATCGATCCAACAGTATTGATAATATCATTGTCGGAGATGAGATGTCCTTCTTTGACTTTCTCAGGATTATCCACCAAGCTGTACAATAAGAGTACTCGCAATGTATCACCCCATTGAAAGATTATATCTTTTCAATGCAGCATCCATTACAGAAGAGATGATATCATCATAATCCATCCCGTCTGTTAAACAGGCCCTAATAAACCTTGAATTATCACTTCTATTGGGCATGAGGCCTGGAAGTGTGTTGACATCAAGCACATTTGGAGTATCGTTCGCATCAAGTCTGAGATCTATCCGGCAAAGATCCGAGCAACCCAGGAATACGAATGTATCCCTTGCAACCTTCTCGATCTTCTTTTTTAGAGCAGGTTTAAGTTCAGCTGGACAAATGATCGGGTCATTGATATTGGATGGATTGTCATAGATCCATTTCGCTTCGTATGAGTCGAACTTGTTCAGTTCAACAGGTAGATGAGTGAAATCTATCTCAATTATTGGAAGTACCTTTGGCCTGTTATTGCCCAGAAGTGCTACTGTGAACTCCCTCCCGTTCAGATATTCCTCGACAAGGGCATTCTGCTTATACATCTTTAGGACCTTACTTACCTCTCTCCTGAGGGAATCCTGATCCCGGACCAGAGACGAATCCGTTATACCCACACTCGAACCCTCTGCATCGGGTTTCACTATCAGCGGGAATTTTAGGGAGGGGTTCAGCTTCTGGTTCGTGGACCTGAATACTTGGAATTTAGGAGTGGGGATCCCATAATAATTGAGTATCTCCTTCTTACGACTTTTGTTTAGTGTGATAGCCTGGGTAAGGACACCTGATCCCGAATATGGAATGTTCATCATCTCAAGTATAGATGGTATATGTGATTCCCTGGACTCTCCCTGTACCCCTTCAGCTATATTGAAGATGAAATCCACATTCGCTTCGATCAACCTCTCCATGAAACCCTGATCCGCCTCAAGGAGTACAACATCATATCCAAGTTTATCAAGGGATTTTCGGATAGCATCTATGGTACCAATATCGTCATATTCTGCATACCTGTCCGATCTTTCTCCCTTAACAGGTTCTTTCTTCAGATTGAAAGCGATGCCGACCTTCCTTACTCTTTTGTTTAAAAGTTTCTTTTCAGGCTTTGTTCTGGTCCCAGGATACTTGAAAAGATGCTCAAGGTAATTGGTAACTATGACCTCATCCGGAGTGATCTCCTGTACGTAGTCTGGTGAGACGGGAACCTTACCCCCCGGTCCATCAATTACAAAATGAGGCACAGCCAGACCTGATGTGAATCCTTGCAGCGCTTTCATGATCTCAATACCCTTCTCCACAGGGGTTCTGAAATGCTCGACACCCTTTACCAGATCACACTGGTAGATGTAATACGGTCTTACCCTGTTCTTTAAAAGGGTAAGCATCAATTTCTTCATGGTCTCAGGATCATCATTTACTCCTTTGAGAAGGACCGTCTGGCTACCAAGAGGGATGCCAGCATCGGCTATCAAGGCCAAAGCTACCTCAGTCTGTTTAGTGATCTCCCTGGGATGGTTGAAGTGGATATTCATATAAACCGGGTTGTACTTCGCAATGGTCTTCACAAGGTGAGGAGTGATCCTTCTGGGATTCACACAGGGCATTCGTGTCCCTATCCTGATGATCTCAATGTGTGGGATGGACCTGAGGTTTTCAAGTATCTGTTCAATTTCGGAATCGTTCCTCATCAATGGGTCCCCACCGGAAACTATGACATCCCTTATCTCCTCATGCGCCCGTATGTAATCGATCGCAGTTAAAACGGATTCCATAGGGATCTGGGATAATCTTCCGACCTTTCTCTTCCTCGTACAGAACCTGCAGTACATAGCACATTTCGAACTGACAAGAAGGAGGACCCTGTCGGGGTACTTATGTACTAGGAAGGGTACAGGAGTGTTCTCCTCTTCTTTCAGAGGATCCTCCTCATTGAACCTGTCTTCCAGTTCTTGGATGTCCGGAATGCACTGTTTCCAAATAGGGTCGTCCTTCTCTTCGACAAGGTCCATATAATAAGGTGTTACCTTCATGGGGTATCTTCTCTTTACCTTCTCTATCGATCTGCTATCTGCACCAAGGTCGTCCAATTTTGACCCGATGAGGTTCTTGTGGTCACTGCTGACCTGTTGGGTTTCCACATCCATTTTTATCACTGCTACCTTCCTAACTGGTTCTGATGGAATCCAACCCCTACCATGAGCTGCTCCCTGGCTGCCACGATATCCTGGGGAAGTACCGTTGTTCTGTTCGAATGTCGTGCGATGGAGACTGCTATCTCTGAGATCCTTCGACCATAATCTTCGATACTGATCCGGAGCTCCTCCTTTGATTGGTAACTGACCCTTATTGAAGGGTCGAATTTCTTTAGCAGTCTTTCCATGGATGCTAGTGATACATCTGTCAATGATATCGCCTCTTGTTAAATCCATTTCAGGCTTTCAACAACCTTTAATCACGATCATGATAGTTCCTGTATTTGTATGTATTGTTTCTACTTATATAGTCCTTTTAAAATATATATCAGTGCTATTAATTATTTATAAAACCATATTGAGAGCTAATTGGTCTAAATAAACCATAATAAGCCTTATAGAGATTCTAAATTTCATTGTGGGTTATAAATAATAAGGAACACTCTGCTCTGGTCCATTCTAACCTTTATAAACGGACCTTAAGATGGCCTTGAAGGATGTCTCCTCTCTGATATCGATTCCAAGACAGGTGTGAATCCTCTCTTTCAGATCGTCCAGGACGGATAAGGCCAATTCCCTCCTTGTGTTGATAGATTGGTCGAAGAAGGTACGGACCTTCCCTCTTTCATCCATCAATATTAAACAGGGAAGATCGTTAAGTTGAGGAGTTATTCCGATCAGGATCCCTCTTGAGGCATCGAACCATTCCACAAGGATACTGGATGTCTGTGCAGTTTCAAGGAGTCTGTACATAACATCTCTCTCATGGAGTTTCACAGATTTGCTGACTGCCTGTCTGGTTATCCCGAACTTCCTTGCGATCTCTGACTGGGTCATGCCTTTTCTCCTCAGGTCCCAGTACTTGAATTGCATCTTAGCTCTCTGCTCATTACCAAGCATATATGTCAACCTATATATTCTTACAATAGATTATATGACTATATAAATCTATCTTTTCAATACGGTTTTCTATCTTCCTGATCGAAATATTTTAATTAATTTTATATAATAGAACCTTAATCGGACCTCCCGCTTAAGGAGTGTTACGTCATGGCAAGGATGCATGCGAGAAAGAGGGGTCAATCCTCTTCAAAAAAGCCGTTCAGGACTGCAAGACCAGATTGGATAGAGATGGACAGGAAGTCCATTGAGAAACTTATTATCGATCTCTACAATAAAGGTTATTCAACATCCAGGATAGGTATCGTTCTACGAGATACCCACGGGGTCCCTGATGTTAAGACAGCCATTGGAGTATCCATGTATGATATCCTTAAGCAGAACAAGATCAAGATGGATTATCCTGAGGACATTATAAACCTTATGAGACGAGCTGTCAGAATGCACAGGCATATGGGTGAGAATCATAGGGATGTTCATAACAAGAGACAACTTCAGTTGACAGAGGCGAAGATCAGGAGACTTGCCAGATATTATGTGAAAAAGGGTGTCCTACCTGAAGGATGGTCCTACAAGCTTCACAATGCAAAATTGATTGTAGGCGAGTAAAACAAGACATAGCCTTTTAATAGCCTCTTTCATTATTTCCTCCTGATAATGGAGTGTGAAGGATGGAAGATCCCCTTAAGTGGATGAAGGTACCCGCATCGATTACCGAAAGGATCGGGGAAGCCGGAGCTCTCGTGGATTCCACCAAAGGCGAGATCAGAATAGTGTCACATTACGATGGGGATGGAATATCATCTGCAGGGATCCTATCCCGAGCAGTCCATCGATGTGGGAAGAAGTTCCATGCCACGATGACAAATGTTCTCACCGATGAGGATATTAAGAAAATGGATCCTGGATTCGAACTCCTTATCCTTGCGGATATGGGTTCTGCCCAAGCTGACAGGATATCAGAAAGATTGCTTGAAACTGGTTCCAGGGGAATAATCCTGGACCACCATAATGTGATAGACCGGGAGAGACCCTATTCGATCATAGATGGAAGCGGCCTTATTGAGATCAATCCACGTTTCCATGGGATCGATGGGACTTCAGGATGTTCTGGTTCAACTCTTGCTTTCATGTTGGCGCTTGCTTTGGATCCAGGAAACGAGGACATGTGCATCTTCTCACTTGCCGGTTCTTTGGCGGATAGGCAGCATGTTCCCCAGTATTCAGAATTGAATCTGGGGATAAGGAACCTGGCTGTAGAGAGGGACTACCTTCAGTCGATCAAAGGCATGCCATTCTCGGGAAGATCGGTATTGGAAGCCATTCTAACATCAAACGATCCTTTTATCAAGCACATATCCGGGAATGAAGAATCCACAAAGGATCTACTATCAAACCTTGGGATCGATCCGGCAAGCAGACTCGAGGACCTGAAGGTGGATGAGGTCAAGAAATTACAATCCTTTGTATATGTCCATCTTCTCAAGGAAGGTGTTTCCAAGGATACGATACATGAATTATTCAGGGAGAACCTTTTCTCCAAGATCTACGGTAATATCCAAGACCTTGCATATTCCATTGACACTTGTGGAAGAAGGGGTGAGATGGGGAAAGGCCTCCGCGTGGTTTGGGGTTCAATGGAGGCCTATGAGGAAGCTTTGAAGGACAGGTTCGATCAGAAGAGGACCATACAAATCCTTCTTCTCAAGACATTGGAGGACGGACTAATCGTCATGGACCATATCCAATGGTTGACGGTAGAGGAGGATACCCTTGCAGGGACCATAGCGGGACTTTCACATAACTATCTATTCGACCACGACAAACCTGTTCTTGCTTTATCAAAGGGAGAAAATGGTAAGGTCAAGGTCTCTAGCCGTGGTAACAGGTCTCTCTGCAAGAAAGGATTGGACCTTGGTGCGGTCATGAGGGAAGCTGGAAAGGTATTTGGTGGAGGAGGTGGAGGCCATGATGTAGCAGCCGGAGGGTCCTTCATCGGAGAAAAACAGACGGATTATCTCAAGATGTGCGACAAGATGGTGGGTGAACAGCTTGGGACCAAGTGATATTCCAGAGAAAAAGTCCCGTAATACAGTGCCGACCAGGCTCAAGATAAGCATCACCTTTGATTCCGAGTCGGATGCAAAGACCGCAGGAGAGGCCCTGATGGTGGATGATGATGAATTTATCAAGACCACCATAGACGGAATATCCGTAATTGCCGAGGTTTCATCTGAAACCATAGAATCTGCCAGAAGGGCTGCAGATGATTGGATGGCCTGTCTGATTTCTACAAGAAAGGACCTTGAAAAGAAGTCAAATTGAATTTTGGTGTATGATCCCTCTCCTATTAGTGTTGATTCTTTATACGGCAATGGTATTCTATGGTAGATCGGATCCTAATCCTGGTCGGAGGAAGAAGGGATGCAGGAATATGACAACGATGAGGCCCGTGTGAAGAAAAGGAAGACCTTCGGTCTCATCTCAATGATAGTTGGAATTCCCAACCTCATCCTTGCGATGATAACTGCATTCGGCGGTCTGGGCCTGACGATCCTTATGGGTTTCCTGGCCTATGCAGCTTTAACCGAGGATGGTGGGGAGGATACCCTTAAAGCATTATGCCTTGTTTTTTTGGTCATATTATTTGTTGCCCTGTTCATTTTAGCTTTGATCACAACCGTGATATCAATTCTATTTGCACTGGCTATTGGCGGGCAGACCATAGGGGGTTACTATGCGATCAAAGGCATCAACTACGGAAGGTCTGTGGTCCTCATCTTTCTTGGATCCATAGCTGCCTTACTCGTAGGGATAGGATTCATTCTTGCAGGGATCCTATCAGATCAGAATACCTTTGGAAGGGTCCTAATCATTGGAATGGGAATTTTCGAAATGTTGTCATTTTCAATTTCTCTGGTCTCCGGGATCATGATAATGTCCACCAGGACCACATTCATCAAGAAAGAGGACCGGTTGGATAGTATCAAGAAAAGGGTAAGTATTGGAAAAAAGAGAAGGACCTAAGGTCTTGCCACCAGTTCGTTATCATAGAATAATGAATTGCTGACAGTAATCTTGACCTTGTAGTAGGACCCGATAACAAGGTCCATCCCAGAATCAACTTCCACATTGGTACCTGCCCCTATCTTCAATACCGGTATCGGTATTGTTGTTCCATCGATCCTAAGGACCATATTGGTAGTATTGAGGAGTTTTCCAGAGGTAATAGAGAATGTAATATTGTCGTTGGATCCGTCCAATTTTACATTGAAAACATAGAACCCTGCTCCATCAGAGCCATCATCGCTATTTGCCGCAAACCCTAAAAACCATACTGCGGCCACACCTGCAACGACAAGTGTAATCCCAATGAGAATTATTATAGCCAGTATCGGAGAGACACCCTTGTTACCATGCATAATTTTTCTCATCATAAGTACCTAGCAAGTAATTACAATAAAAGAATTATGATGATAAAATTAATAAAAAAATAAGGGACCGTTTAGGTCCCTTGATGGTTCATCGCTTAAGCGGTTGCGATGATGTCGTCTTCCCAGACAACCTTGTTTTCAGCCAATATTAACTAATTTTCACAGTTGATTCGTCCCAGCTGTAAAGTGGATGTCAGCAGCATGCGATTGTCCAATAAACAGCTGATTCACCAGCAGCAGATGTTCCAGTGACTGCATTAGGATTGCAGCTGCAGTATCGTATACGATTTCCATCTACTGTTACCTTATAATCAGCCCAATCATTGTTCCTGAAATAACCTCAATAGTAAGAGATCATCAGTCGTCCTATAGCATCGTCATCAATTGCTCCCTTACATTCATGTTCTCAACTCCACCGCCGCTTCATCGGTGAAGCTCTGTGCCCAAAGGAATACCACACCAGCAAGCACCACGGTGATCGCAACCATAAGGATCACAGCGATGACGGGTGATACGCCCATATCGTTCTTCTTCATTGCCTTCATGTTTAGTCCTCCGTGTCAGTCATGCCGACACAAATGAACCATTTGGGTAATTGTTATTTAAAGGTTAACGCATTATTTCCATTCAAATGGGATATAGATGGGATATCCCAAATTGTAATTGGGACATATAAAAAAAGAATAATTTTACTGATGTTCACAGATCAATATATCGTTGAAAACGATCTTGTTCTGATCCAATGAGATGATCTTCAGAGTATAATGGTTACCGACCTGGAGAAGCAATCCACCTGAAGGAAAATCGAAATGAGGGACATCGAATATCTCCATATCACCAGCATTATCGATGTTGGCAGTAGCATTGAGTTCGATATCATCTATTTTTACACTGAACTGGTCCCATTCGATCTTTCCATTCAAGATCTCAACGGTCAATTTTTGATCCGGATGGATTCCACCAGTTGTAGTCAGGGAGGGTCTCACATGGAAGTATGAAGGTTCCCCCTGGGCCTGATTGGTAAATGAAGAGGCCCATATGAAAACAACTCCGGCAAGGACCACAGTGATCGCAACCATCAATATGACCGCTATCACAGGTGAAACACCGATCAGGTCCTTTTTTCCTTTTGTGTGATAGTGGAGTTCCCTCATTGAATTATTCAACTTGTTAGAACCTATATAATCCTTTTTAGATTATTGTAACCTAATGATATCAAAGCCCATGGATGTTTTAATTCTTACTTCTGAAATTGAATAAGTTGACAAGGGTATTATATATCAATAAGAAAATAAATTACCAATGGTAGAGAAGGGGACCTTTTCATGGAAAGGGTTCTATAATAATGAGAGGAAATTGAAGGCTGAACATAATAGCTCAGAGGATAGAGGAACTCAAAGATAGAAGGATCCAGAGGTTCTGAATGTAATTGAAAAAGGAGGGGTCCTCTCATTTCCTCATACAGTTTTGGAAGGATCCCTTGACCCGGTTATCAGGACCGTCAAGGCCCTTATCGATTCAAAAAAGGACAAGGTTATCGCTCTTGCAGTAGTCCATTCTGGGAATCAAGGACCATCCGATGAGTTCTCAATTGACACATTTCTCCATGTGATGGATGAGATGAAGAGGAGGTTCGATGTGGATCTCCCTGAAGTGGAGGCTCTCTATCCTCCGGACGACAAGTCTCCATACAAGGACTTTGATGATAGGATGAATCGATCCATAGGAGATGCTGAAAAGATAAGGGATAAGATCGATGGGTCCACTGCACTTGTGATTACAGGGGACCTCTGCCATTACGGTGATTTCTACCAGAGGACCTCTGAAATGGAAGATCATCGGAAGCAGATCGATATATGGGTTGAAGAATGCATGGACCTCCTCTTTCACAAGGGAGACTATATGGAATATCTTCAAAATGTAAGGAGATCGGGAAACGATCAATACAATCTTGCAATAATGGTGAAACATCTTCTTGGAAAGGACCTGGATTATAAATTCTTCCAGAAGAAGATAACTGATTATTCAAAGATTCTGAATGAACCTCCTCCGGTCCTTGTCGCCTCTTACTTCTACGGTGTTTGGAAAAGATAAACACCCTTGGATTAATCCCACTTTGAACCATTAGTCCATCAGCTTTCTGTCATTGTTATTTGAACGGCAGAAAAAGTGTGGCGGTTCCAGGACCAAGGTTCGAATCCCAAGACACACCTGTAGAACCTATCGCTAAACGATAGGTCATTGGCGCCCCGGATGGGAGGGGTGGGATCGTAATATAATCTACAAAAAGCAAGATCCAACCCCTGAGATGAAAAACGATTTCAATTAACTTTCATAATTTTTCATCGTGTCTGATCATCTATAGCTGATAATCCCACAACTTATTTGATCGACGAACGGAATTATCAGCGGGAAAGGGGCGTGTTTAAAATCAAAATGAAATCAAGCGCCCCGGATGGGATTCGATGCAGCTAATCCGCTTTGCGGCTCAGCGCACCTGGAACCGCAGAATAGTTATGGCGGTTCCAGGACCAAGGTTCGAATCCCAAGACACACCTATAGGACCTATCACTGTGCGATAGGTCATTGGCGCCCCGGATGGGATTCGATTGCAGCTAACCCGCTTTGCGGCTCAGCGCACCTGGAACCGCAGAATAGTTATGGCGGTTCCAGGACCAAGGTTCGAATCCCAAGACACACCTATAGGACCTATCACTGTGCGATAGGTCATTGGCGCCCCGGATGGGATTCGAACCCATGTCAAAAGCTCCGCAAGCTCTCAGGATATCCAGGCTACCCTACCGGGGCACTCAATAAAAAGCGGGAGATGCCCTAAAGTAGAGGAATATTAAAATCATTTGGCCCAACGGATTAATATTAACGAGAAGATAACCTATCACATGGAGATCGATACCGGAAAAAGACGGATCGTGGACGCAGAAACCTTCCGGGAGAAGACCTCCCTTTTCATAAGGAGGATGAACGCCAGTATCCTGAAAGAATGTAATAATAGATCGGTTCCGGTGGTCGATCTATACAAATTCTTCTCTCGGGGGGAAGGGGAGGATATTCTCGATCCGGGGTATGCTATTGGAGATAATGCCCACTTGAACATTGATGGACAGAAAAGGTTGGCAGATGTATTAATGAAAGAATATTTCGATGACATTGATGATTTTGATGTGGTAGTATGCCTTGGAGATTCTCATACTCAGGGATTTCCGGTAAGGAATGATATTACTGGGAACGGGAGACCCGTTGACCTTGAAACGGATTCCCCGCATCAGTTTCCATACTGGTTGACACAGGTAACAGGGAAGACGTTCATAAACAGAGGAATAGCTGGTAACACTCTATACGGTATCTTGAATCGTTTCGATAATGAGGTAGTTATACATTTCCCTGATCATTGCATTATTCAGGGAGGGACAAATGACGCACTACTCGGGACTCCATTGGACGAAACCTTGGAGGACATGATGAAAGTTGTGGATAAATGTATTGAGAACGGAATAACTCCAGTGGTTTGCACGATCATTCCGCTTGGCTTTTAAGTGGCGTGATTGAAACTACATTATTTCCTCTTAGGATCACGGTGCCGAGCCTTTTCTTCTCCTCTCTTTTTTCTTCCTCGGCACTTTCCAGGACCATGTTCATATATTCATCATATCCATTTAGATTCCCTCTGATCAACCTACCATCTTTTAAAAGGATCTCAACCTCTTCATTTAGGTTTTTCTCAAGAAGGTTCTGCGGCATTACCATATATAATACACCTGGAGGCCCTACAAACAAACCCTCTATTAATAGGTTTCAATCACATGGATTGTTTCAATCAATTTTTCAAATTAGAGCATTCACCCATTCCAATGGTTACAATGGGGACACCTAAGCGAAAACTGTGTCGGAAATGCCTTCTTGCAATTATTGCATTTGAAATCGGTCTTGCACGAGGGACATTTAGTTGCCATTGCAGGAAGGTTTGTACCACATTTCCGACAAACCAGGGTCAGGCCGCATTTTTTACATGTATCAGAAAATTTGGAGATCGGTTCGCTACATTGAGGACATCTAACTTCGATATCCCTTTCACATTCAGGACACTTTCCTGAACCACCGCAGTTCTTGCATTTCAATATCAGTCTTCTGCGTCCAGTTCCCCGGCATTCGATGCATTTACCCTTCCCAAAACAGATGGGGCAGATTATACCAAGTTCCTTGCTATTTCGTTTGTAATCAGAATTCGGGTCAGACCTTTTCAGGGCCTTCTCCACAGCATCTTCATCCGGAGGAGGGGGTTCATTCAGTTCGAATCCTTGGACCTTAACGGTTTCTGTCACTTTTTCAAGATCGAAAACTTTCGCATCCAACGAAGGTTCTATCCAGTCGGCCCCCTCGGCCCTTTTCACCTCGGCTGAACCGCCAAAATCAAATGTTTTAACACCTTCCAATTTTTTCTGGAATGAATAAGTGTCCTCGTCATCGTCCACATTAGGGAATACGCATCAAGGATAAATAACATGTAAGGGTCATTCTTCAGAAAACAATTAATAAACAATCCCTTTCTACCCGGGATGTCCGACGCAGCTCTTTGGCTGATTCCAGATGTGGACAGGGTCCTTCTGCTCATATCCTTCGCCTTGTGCGGTATGCTTGGTTTCTATGCATATTCAAGAAAGGTGCTGGATTCAAGGGCTTCGGTCCTAGCTTCTTTGATAGGTCTGGTCATCATCCTTTATACTGATCTTTTCTGGTTCTTTCTTCTACTTTTCTTCCTTATAATTACCTACATTGTGACGGTCTGGAGATATAATTACAAGAGGGAAAGGGGGATCTCAGAAGGTAAAGGTGGGGAAAGGGGTGTGAAGAATGTCCTTGCAAATGGATTAGTTCCACTTATCATAGCTTTTCTTGCCGAACCATTGGATTCGGTTGCTGACGGATTGTCAGGATTCATGTTCATTTCAGCTATTGCAATAGCTACTGCAGATACATTTGGGAGCGAGATCGGCATCCTATCCGATGTGCCCAGAATGATAACTTCACCCCGGACAAAGGTTCGACCAGGGATAGATGGGGGTGTATCATTTCTGGGAAATACGGCTGCATTCATTGGGGCCTTGATCATTTCACTTTTTGGGTTCCTTTTCGTATCTGATCTTATTGTAACCTGGTTCCCGCATACTCTTTCAGCAGGGATCATACCCGTGATCTTGGTTACAAGTATAGGTTGGCTCGGATGTCAGCTAGATAGCATCCTTGGGGCAACTCTTCAGAAGATGGGTTTTCTGACAAATAACACCGTCAATTTCGTTACCATTGGTATCGGTGCTCTTTGTTCGATCCCAATCTATCTTATTATGGTCCAATTGGTTTGAAGTCTTGCAACCAAAACCAATAAATCCCCTCTCTAGAATGACCATCCCGGTAAGAATCATGACCGAGGCTCCCCTAACAAAAAGACTTCTTCTTGTTGTCCTCGACGGTTGGGGTCATTCGGATGAGATGAAATACAACGCTGTTAAGGTAGGAGACACACCTGTTTTCGATGAACTATTGGAGAAGTACCCATGGAGATTGATAGAAGCCTCAGGTGAGTTCGTCGGTCTTCCAGAAGGACAAATGGGCAACAGCGAGGTTGGCCATCTTACCTTGGGGGCAGGAAGGGTTATTCATCAACCTCTTGTGAAGATATCGAATTCGGTCAAGGATGGATCGTTTTTCAAGAATAAGAAGATCCTTGAAGGAATGGAATTATGCAAAAGTAAGGGAGGGACCTTACATCTCCTTGGTCTGACCTCTTACGGAGGGGTTCATTCTCACATCGATCACTTGTACGCACTTATGAAAATGTCACTGGACAATGGTCTTGAAAGGATAAGGCTGCATATCATCACTGATGGACGTGACGTACCACCGGATTCAAGCCTGGAAGATATCAGGGAAATGAAACAACGTTTGAGGAAAATGGATCCGAGAGGTAGAATTAAGATAGCCACTTTGATGGGACGTTTCTTTGCCATGGATAGGGATAGGAGATGGGATCGTACCAGGGAGGCTTTCCAATACTATGTTATCCCCAAAGAGAACACATTCCTGGACCCAGAACAAGCGATTATGGAATCCTATGAACGGGGTGAAACAGATGAGTTTATTCGACCAGCTCAGATGGTTAATGGAAATGGGGAGCCAATTGGACTTGTGAGGAATGATGACACATTGATGTTCTTCAATTTCAGACCGGATAGGGCCAGACAGATAACCAAAGCTTTCATTTACCCGTTCTTCGACGGATTCGTCAGACCAAAGGTCGTCAAACCACATTTCATTGCAATGACCGACTATGACGATTCCGTGTTCACCCATGTGGCATTTCCTGAAACCAGGATCACATTGTCATTAGGTGATGTAATATCTCGTGGAGGTCTGAATCAACTTCGGATAGCGGAAACGGAAAAATATGCCCATGTGACCTTTTTCTTCAGCGGAGGTCGTGAACAGCCTTTCATCGGTGATAAGAGGATCCTTGTCCCATCACCCAAAGTACCTACCTATGACCTTCAACCTGAGATGTCAGCAGAGGAGATAAAGGATCGATTGATAGAACAGCTCTCAGGTCGGTCTTTCGAATTCGGTATTGTGAATTTTGCCAATCCTGACATGGTGGGTCATACAGGGGTAATGGATGCTGCTGTGACGGCGATAGAGACAGTTGATAAGTGCCTTGGACCCGTAGTAAAAGTGGCTATTGAGAATGGTTATCAACTTCTCGTTACCGCAGATCATGGTAATTCAGAGAAGATGTGGAATGAAGAAAAGGGGATCCCATTTACTGCCCATACCACAAATCCAGTTTATCTTATCCATATCGGCAGCCATATCACGAAGGATATGAGATTAAGAGATGGAATTGGAACTCTTGCAGATGTCGCTCCAACGATCCTCAAACAAATGGGTATACCAATTCCAAAGAACTATAGTGGAGTACCATTTACGTGATTAATGACTGGAAGGACTTTTTTAATATTTTTATCAACCCATGAAGAATAAATACAGCATGGCTCACATGAGTAAAATATATTTATAAAAACCCATATCAATAGTTCGCATCAGTCAATCCAATAATTCAGGACTGATAAGCATCGAAGGAAGGTTGTCCAGACATTTGATAATCCAGTGTCTGGCGAACACACAAAGGTTAAAATACGGAGCGGGTGTTAGGGGCTACAATCCCGCCCACTCCCTGTGAGGAACCACCCTATCATGCTATCATCCAGATAGGTTGGAGCATTGGAGGTATACCATGAGAAAGAGCCTTGTAACGCTCGTATTGCTTACCATGTTAGCCGCTTCTTTTGTCGTCGCAGTGGAGTCCATGATAGTTACCACTGCAGGGGAAATGGCTGATGAAATGGAAACCCTGACCTCTGAATATGATCTGGGTCTTCCAACTGATCAAGACCGCGATATTGACATTCCAGAAGGCTACACTGTCTCCGAGAATTTCAATATCGATCCTGCAACATCCCCGATCATGGTCTTCCGTGATGTTGATGAGGGACGACCATGGCCATATGATCCAGTCGATGCAGATCCCTCCAGAGGAGCGACCAATACATCGACCCTTATCTATATCCTTAAAGCACCGAAGCAAGTCCACTACGGTGATAAGCTTGAACTCGAAGGTCTTCTGCTTGAGGATAACAACTCCGACGGTGAAAGGAACTCCGGTGACCTTCCAGTGATGAAGGAGTTCGTCTCCCTTCTCTGGGCAGATGGAACCGAATGGGCTTTCACAGCAGACCTGATGACCGAGTGGGATAATCAGGACCTAAATTATACACCTGGTAGGTTCTCGATGCCTTCCAACTTCCTATGGAACTATGATGAGAATGGTAATCAGACAGATCAGGTGCAAATGTATGCAAACATTTCCACCACTGCGGCAAATCCTGTGGAACTGGTTCTTACGTATAAGGGAGTATGGACCACTGATGGAGCAAGGTTCTACAATCTTACACAGGATATCTACAATGTACTATACGATAAGAAGATAGGTTCAGATGATGATGGTGATTCTCAGGAGAAGCAGAATAATTATCTTGATGATGATGGAGATGGAGAACCGGGATCCCCCAATTCATTCCTTGATGGATCCAACGGTTTCGCAGCGGACACCATTTATCAACCCGGGGAAGATGTTGGTACAAATTTGAATACTGGAGGGTGGATCCAGACTCCTTATGGAATTGCTGATTTCCTCGACAACGATGGTGATGGAGAAGCTATGAGTCCTGATTCATACCATGATGGAAGCAACTCCAAGAACAATGATGGAAGATACCAGATCGGAGAGGATATTGGTAATGATAGGTATGAATCCCATTATATGGTGTCAGGTACGACCGTACAACCAAGTGCCACAAGAACTCTTGATCTTGGTTCCTTAGCAGATGGAACTTTGATCGATTATGATTTCAGTGTTAACAGGACAGATAGTTTTTCCCTTGTGGTCACAGATGGAGTGACACCTGACACATTCCTAACAGGTTCCTCAGGTGCATCTGGTCAATATGTGATATCAGGATTCGGTAACTATTCCTTCCAGTTTGTCAGTTCTAGCACTGAAGTATGCAGTCTTTCCTATGAGATCCAGATCACTGACCAGCAGACCGAATACTATTGGGATATTTCACCCAATGGTACGAATAGTGTCTACCTTGGGAATTTACCAGCAGGAGCTTCTTTAACATATAATTGGGCAGAGAACAACTGGACAACACCTTTCTACAGCACCTTCAATATGTCCCTCCAGAGAGGATCAATGACCCCTACTCAGTATGTTACAAACCAGGCTTCGGCCACAGGGTCTATTGCAATTACAACTACGGATACCTACATCCTTTCATGGAAAAGTAATAATCTACTGACACAGCCAATTTCTCTTATCAGATCGCGATCGACAGACCAGATCTGATGGACACAGGTATGAATGCCGTTTCGGGTGTTGGCTATTTCCTGAACATTGGAAACAGGGGAGAATCCGACATATCATATTCTTGGTATGCAAACGGTAACCATCCGTTGGATTTCGGATATTTCGATGGTGTATCCACTACCTGGATATCAACGGATACCTCCAATGGAACTGGAACCTTTTCCCTGCCGGCTTCAGGAACTTATTCACTTGTTTGGGACAACACTAACGGTTATGATGTCAGGATCGGTTACGATATCGATGTTGATGTGGATTGGATAGACCTTGACACAGCGATCTCCGATGGTATTGACAATGACGGGGATGGAATGGTCGATGAGGGTATCGATGAGAGCATTGACGATGGTCGTCCCAAGGTACTTCCTTTAGGGTACTCCAGAACCTTCAAGCCTTTGGAGGAACGGATTGGACGATGATAATGACGGTGTTATTGATGACGGGTATCCTGGAATAACCAAGAATGGAAACCCTGAAGGTGTAGATGAGGAGATCCTCAACGGGATCGATGATGACAATGATGGATACATCGATGAAGATCCCTACGCTTTCATTGCAAGGAAGGGTTTCGAGAAGAGGCTTGGTGTTGAGATTTGGCACAAGACAAAGACCATTATCACTGGTGTAGAACCATCCCATGCAGTGGTGGATGTTGGAGAAGAGTTCACCATAAGTGGAGATATCTCAGACATTTCCTTTGATGAGACCCAGATGGGAAAGAAGACCATGAGGTTGTTCTGGGACGGACAACCTTTGTTTGATGCAGAGGCAAGGCCATCGACAACCGGTTTCTTCTCAAGTTTCGAGTTCACAAAAACGGTGCCATGGGATGCAACAGCAGGACCACATAAGATCACTGTTGAATTCAGCCCTGGATTCAACCAGACGAATAATTATTACTTCGATCCCAGTAATGCGACAACAACGATCTATGTGAGGAGACCTACAAAGGTACTTTTCGATAATATCGATCCGAACTATGGTGTGACCTGGGTCTATAGGGGATCGACCATTTTTATAAATGGATCAATTGTGGACAGGCTCTATTACGAGAAGAACCAGAAGGAAGGTCCAAGGCTCCAAATTGGAGGATACGATTACGGGACAAAATACCGGTTCAATGTTGAATGGGGCGATTCCATTCAACCATTCTACAAGATCTGGTCAGGGCAGTTCATCACCGATGATAATGGAACGTTCTCGCTCCAATATGAATTACCTGCAGGTTCCCAACCTTTAGGTCCGGTGGATGTTACAGTTGCTACAAATTTCGACGATAATCCATACCAGGACGATAAGGTGTTCTATACGAATTCCGACAATTCCACAACATTCATTGTAAGATCGACAACGGAGTTGGACCTATGGATGGACCAGAACAAGAATTCTGTCAATGATGAAAAGGAGGTGGGTCCCAACGGGGAACCACTTATCACTTTCATTACAAGGAAAGAGTTCGTTGGTGCTGACGGCAAGGTCTATGATTGGAATGTGGCCAGGATCAGAGGTGTTCTCAAGGACATGTCACAATCAACGGGGGCAATAGTCCTTGGTGTGCCTAATCAAGAGATCACCCTTTACTGGGGATTTGGAAAGACATGGCAGAAGACCTTTGAACTGAGAACGGATTCAAACGGCAGGTTCGAGAAGGATATTCCCATTGCTGCCAACCATGCTCTGGGTCCGGTCCCACTTAGGGTAACATTCGGTACCTGAGTATTTCACAAATTATTATGATTCATCTACCATGGTGGATAATGATGGGCAACCATTCTCGGTTGTTTCATTCACAACATTGGAGGTCAATGCCAGCATTGCCATCAAGGGAAAACCGATCAGTGTTTCAGGATTCCTTAAGGATGACAGACAGGTTGGTATCGGTAACAGGACAATCAAACTTTATCGCCTTGAGACTTGGGGAGGAAATTACAATTCCTTGAAGGTCAGTGGTGGTCTTGGAACACCTATTGGAACCGCTGTGACAAACTCCATAGGGAAATTCACATTCAATGATCACATCATAGAGGAGATCATGTCTGTGGGATCAGTTTGGATAGTTGCAAAATTCGATGGTTCACAACAGTTCCCATACGGCCTTGGGGGGATCAGATATCTTCCCAACGATGCCTACATGGATATGGTCGCCTATCCGACCAAGATGATAATCACCTCAGAAACAGTGGTTGAATTGGACCAGGTTCCAAACGTTCTTGTTAGGAACGCAGAGGCCAGGATCACTGGAAAATTACTTGAGATGTATAGAGGGAAAACAGTTAACAGAGGTGTGGGAGGCCAAACGGTCACTGCATATCTCAAACAGGGTGAGGAGATCTTCAAGCTAGGAACTGGTAGGACAAAGAAGGATCCGAACCTTCCCGAGTTCGATGGTTTCTTCGAGATCAAAACTCCAAATGTTGTTTCAGAACTGGAAGTTGGAAATGTCGAGGTTCTTGTTGAGTTCGAACCAGAGATCAGTTCCGAAGGTGTTGCTCTCTATCAACCATCTGTCAACAGGACCGTTGCTGAGGTATGGTCCTCAACCAGGGTGAAGGAGATCTACTTCGGACCCAAGGATGAGGACAAGATTCCGGATGGAAGATTTGATATCTACGAGAACAAGGTCGATAATCTGGTATTCACATTCCAGGTTCTGGAAGGGACATCTGATATTGGCGGAGAACCTGTTACCTTTGGTGTGGTTTGGCTCAATATCAGCATGGGACCATATGTCAATACCACCAGAGCAATTTCGGATATCAGAGGAAGGGTCCATTTCAACTTCACTGCTAAGCTCAGAGATACAGCAACAGGGAATTTCTTCACACTTCCAGCAGACCAGGATTCTTCAAACATCTCAATTGAAGTGAAGTTCGTTGGTAAACAGGGTTTCACTTCAAGTTCGAAGACAAGGATAGGTACCTACCATCGGTACGTGCCTGAACCTCCAACTCCTGCACCGGTTGCCTTGATCATCTTCATTATCCTCGTTGTATTGATCCTAGGAGGTATTGGCCTCTTTTTCTTCTACAGATACATCGAGAGAAAGAGAAGGTTGAAATCACTCAAGAAGATCATCAAGAAAGCAGCTGATCAACTTGAGGCTGGAAATCCCTACTCTTATATCATTTTCAAGGCTTATCAGAAACTTGGAGCTCATCTGAGAAGATACGGCTTCATGAGACGTGATGCTGACACATTCAGGGAGTTTGAGGATGCGGTCAGGACAGCTCTACCTATTGATGAAAGGAGCTTGGATGCATTCTTGGATATCTTGGAAGAAGCCAGGTATTCAAAGCACGTTATAGGAGAGAACCATAAACAGAAGGCTATTGGATGTCTGAGGCAGGTGGAAACCTCTCTCGATAGTATAATACTCGACGAGGAAGCCGCTCTCAGACAGATGGAGCTTGCTGATGAGGATGTAGTAGAGACCGAAGTCGTCGGACCTAACGGTTGAAACAGGGGGAAGTCATACCTATGAAATGGAACGAGGCAATCGCCATTGGTATAGCAGGTACCTGATGGGGCTGATATTCATCATATATCCTCTCGGGTCATTGTTAATGACCGCAACGGGAGTTATTGAGGCTGATCCAAAGTTCTCGGCCTTCGAGGATGGATACAGTGATATCAGTGAATTCGTCAAGGATGTGGAAAGATATAACAGGCATGTTCGTGGGTCCATATTCTACACTGGAGGAGGAGAGAACGATGGTGTGTACGATTACAAGGTACGTTCTATTGTTTCAACTCCAACCATCCTACTTGGGGACCTTATTGATCCCAAGGACACAATATATCTGGCAATAGGGATCGAGAGAGAATATACTCAGGAAGAGATAAGAGCACTCAATTCCTTCCTGGCTAGGGGTGGTCATGCCATTATTGCTGACGATTTCGGGAATGCAAACCAGATTGCCAAGGAATATGGTGTAACCTTCTTCGGAGGTCAATTCTACGACGAAAGATTTGATCGGAATGCAAATTATACTATCGTTCAGGCTCATATGGGGAGCGATATCTACAACGTTGACGGTGTAAAAGACTGGTCTCTCTCCGATCCTTATGGTGATGGAGTCTGGGATGATGACCAGGATGCAGATGGTAGGATAGATGAGGATGATAGCACAGGTTCATCGAAGAACTATGATGATGACAGGGACAATTCCAGATTGGATGGCGATCTCCGGGATAATGATAATGATGAGATAGTCGATGAGGAAAACGAAGGTATTGATGAAGATCCCATTGACGATGATCTCGTTTTCAGACCCAGAGGAGATAGAGAGATACTGTGGAAGGGTCACGAGAATGTTGATATCGAATGGCTTGATGGGATCGACAATGATGGAGATGAGATAATCGATGAGGATCTCCAGTCATACGAACTTATTACATACAAACCCACAGGCCTTTCATCATCCGTTAGACCCTGGATCTGGGCTGCTGGATCCTCCAAATCCTTTATTGACATGGATGACAATGGTATACTTTCGATACCCAGCGGTGATCTTGAAGGTAAGAACGCAGATGAGGTATCCTCGGTAGGTAATGAGATTCAATTCTGTGTTGAGATACCTGTTGCAGATGATGGTACGGGAGCGGTGGATATAGTAACCGGAGAATCTTCTGAATCTATCAAAGATGCAGATGGCGAACCCAAGAAATACAAGGTTAGGGAACTCAATCCGGAAGCGGATAAGATGATCACCGAGCTTGGTTCGATCGTTTTCATCTCAGATCCATCTGTTTTCATGAACGATCTCTACATGTTGAATCATATCAGATATGATGTGAACCTTCCATTCGATCCGGAGGGAAATGGCGAAGATGATGACGGAGATGGATTGATCGATGAGGACAGGGAGATATTGAGAGAGACAGGAGATATCTCAGAGGAAGACAAGCAAGATAAGAACAATATTGCTGACAATTCACCTGACTACTGGTCCGATAGAGAGGTGGACACCTTCGATTGGCTTACTGATGATATGAGGGGTGAATCCAAACTCGATTATGACAATATGAACTTCCTGTTAGATCTTATACAACATCTTTCCCCAGCGGATCCTGATGAGACGAATCTGATTTTGATAGATGAATCCAGGCATTCCGTTGATAGTCATATGCTAAAACCGGTTTACAGAACAATGCAGGTGACTGGATTCCTGACATCAAGTCCATATTATGCGTATCCAATAGTGATTTCTATCGGATTCCTGCTGATGTTTGCAGCTTTACTTATAAAGGATAAAGAAAGCTGGGTGCATCAGTTCGATATTAGTCTGCTTGTTCCTAGGAAGACAATTCCGAATGATAGCAAGCTTCAAACAACGAAATTACGTCTTGCACTTAGAGAGAAAGTTAGATTGATACGAGGTTTAAGTCCAGAAGAATTTTCCTCTCTAAATGAAAGGACCATTATGAGCAGTGTCAAAGATCCTGACCTTATAGAGTTGCTTCAGAATCAGGAGCGTATCTATTCAAGCCAGGAGATCTCCAGATTAATGGAGAAGATCAAGAAGATCCAGAATATATGATCAAGGATGGAATTAAATAAAAAAGGTGATGAGAAATGACACCGGATGGAACCCAACCAGCACCGAGGGCGCCGGGAGCGCCCCCTCAGCAGCTACCCCCGAGGCCCGGGGCTGCCCCAAAAGCAGCTCCCCCCGCGGGCGCACCAGCCCCAAAAAAGGGTACCGGGACATCCCCGGAAGTGCAAAGAGCTATCAAGGGTGTTTCGGCAACCTCGATAGCCCTCATAGCTGAGGTAGAAAAGGCCATTATCGGAAAAAGGAATGTGCTAGAGCATGTTCTGCTTTCGATCCTGGCAGACGGCCATATCCTCTTCGAGGATTTCCCGGGAACAGCAAAGTCCCTAATGGTTATGACCTTTGCTGACGCTCTGGGATGCAAATACAGGCGTATTCAGTTCACGCCTGATCTGCTACCCACTGATATCACTGGGACATATATCTTCGATGAAAAGGATAATGAATTCAAGTTCAGACCTGGACCGATATTTGCAAATATCATCCTGGCTGACGAGATAAACAGGGCACCTCCCAAGACACAAGCCGCCATGTTGGAGGCTATGCAGGAGAGGCAGGTGTCCATTGAGGGTGTAACCCACAGGTTGCCTAAGCCTTTCCTTGTGATGGCAACCCAGAACCCGATCGAACAGGAAGGAACATATCCACTTCCTGAGGCTCAGGTCGATAGGTTCATGCAGAAGATGTCAATGGGTTATCCTTCAAGAGAGGATGAGAGGGAGATCCTTATCCGTAGGATGAGAAGGGGTAAGGACGCGGTGGATATCAACACCATAACCTCTCCCGAGAAGATTATAGCCATGCAGCAGGTTGTGGAGAAGGTCCATATGGACCCTGCTCTCCTCACCTACATCGTGGAGATCGTGTACAGGACAAGAGAGGACCCAAGGGTGGTAGTAGGTTCTTCACCAAGAGGTTCGCTTGCTCTTTTCAAACTATCAAGAGCAAGGGCTGTCCTTCAGGGAAGGGATTACATAACACCAGATGACATAAAGGCTGTTGCAATGCCTTCACTGGCCCACAGAATAATCCTTAAACCTGAACCGAGGATACGCGGTGTGCTGGCCCAGGATATCATCAACAAGATTCTGGCTGAGGTACCTGTACCTGCGGTCTGATCCTAGGTAGAGTATGTCCATGGAACCGTCCATGGACCAAAAGAAAGTGGTGTGAATATGTGGACGAAAAAAGCAGCTTCCATCGTGAGCATGTCAATAATAGCGACATTGCTAGGCTTGGCCACCCGTAATCTCTTATTGGTGATGATAGCCATAGCGGGTCTCGTCTACACCACTGTCAGCGTGTTCGCCAATACCTCAACTAGGTTAACGGCGGACAGGGAGATGTCCCAGGAGAAGATCTTTGAGGACGGAACAGTGAAGGTGGAGCTTAGGATCCTTAATCAGGGAGGAAAAACAGGCTTCCTGGAAGTTAGGGATAAACTTCCCCGTACGATTCAGTTGAAGGAGGGTACTAATTATACCTATCTGAATCTGAATCCCAAGGGGGCTACCAGGCTCAAATACACCATCAAATGTCCCCTCAAAGGTGTCTACAGTGTAGGCCCGATCACCCTGAGGACGCATGACCCCTTGAACATGTTCTACAAGGAGAAGACCGTGGCCTTCGAATCCGACCTGACGGTGTTCCCGCAGGTTAGGGATGTCAAGGAGCTGTATATCAAATCAAAACAGCCAAAGATGTATCCCGGGGAAATGAGGGTCAAGATGCCAGGTCCTGGTTCTGAGTTCTTTGCGATCAGGGACTACATGCCGGGAGATCCTTTCAGGGATATCAACTGGAAGGCCTATGCATCCACTGGAAAGCTTCTGGTCAATGAACATGAAAGGCTTTCTGTTTCCGATATTACGATATTATTCGATTCCAGGACAGCTTCAAGGTATGGAATGGATTCGGATAATGCCAATCTATACGGAGCGAGAGCCGCTGCAACGCTGGCTAATTTCTTCCTGAAGAGGAGAGATTCAGTCCAGATGGTGGTGTATTCCGATAAAGTGCTTACGATAAAGAAGGGAACCGGACAGAAGCAGCTATTTGAGCTCCTGACAGCTCTGGCTGGCGCAGAGGCCAAGGGAGATATTCCACTTTCCGGTATTGTGGAAGTGGCAATTCCCTATATGCCAAGGCAGTCACCTGTCATTGTTATTACCAACCTTGAGGAGGATGACTCCATTAGGAAGGCAGTTGCAATGATGATGATGCTGGAGTTCGATGTGACGATGATATCTCCCAACTCCATAGAGTTTGAGATAATGGCCAAACAGAAGAAAGGTGAAAAGATTAATCAGGCCGCCTACGATATTCTCAGACTTGAGAGAGAGATATTAATGCAGGAACTGAGAGGATATGGTGTTAAGGTCCTTGATTGGAAACCAGCAACACCATTGACCCAGATCCTGATGGAGGCGAGGAACTATTGAGGTGAGGAAAGTGGCAGAATACCGAGATGAGTTGGAAAACCTCGTGCCTTTCGAGATTGGTCTGCAAGCAGGTGAGACCATTATCATGTGGGCACTTGGGACATTGTTCTGGTTGCTGTCCTTCGTATTCATGGGACTTGCCGTTGGTTGGGATTTTGGTGGGGCCTACGGTCCTATCATGTACATTGCAGGGGGCCTATTCCTGCTTGGATCCCAATTCGTAACACGCTGGAACCCGATAAGAACGACAAGGATCCCGATAACGGGTATCGTTACGTGGATGTGGATCGTTATATTCGGTTCTCCCATTCTCTATAAAGGATGGGAGGTATATTCGGATTCCAGCATGATATGGTTCGTTGTTATCTATATCGTGCTGGCGGTCCTAATAACCGGAGGTCTAATGGCCTCCAACTTCCTAACATCGCTGAAGATAATGAACTGGATGAGCCAGGATCTACCAACTACCCTCTATGTGGTAGGGATAATCTCGACTGTAATCGGGATCTCTATGGTTGGATTCAACAACAATGCTCTACTTGATATCGAGGAATTGACGTGGGGTGGATGGGAACTGATGTACCTTTACGCCATGTCATTCCTTTTCATGCTGGAGCTTCATAACGGTGCTCACAGGTTCAATGATATCATAAAATATGCCAAGGAGAAGGCATCAGGTGAGTTCAGTTTGACCCCGGTCATTAACAGCTATTATATCATGGGTTTCATCCTTATGGTAATAATCGGGTTCGGATTCCAACTCGTTCTGGTGATCAATTTCTTCTTCAGATGGATCACACCATATCTCAGCGAACAGATGGCCAATTCCATGATGATGAACTCCGTTTATTCTGTGGTGTTCACATTGGCCTTGATCTTTGTCCCTCTGTGGATCGTTCTGATCCTTTGGATGGAGTTCAAGAATAGGAAAGAGGCCGAAGAGGAAGATGCGATGAGAAGAAAGGTAGAGAGGAATACAAGGCCGAATTATTAGGCTTTGTTCCCTCTACCTTTTTTTTTTATTTTTTATTTCTCAAAACTTATAATATAAACCGTGATATGTCCTATGTGCTTTTCTTATCAGATCCTCGTAGGTATCCATTAAGAACATCGATCATGGTTATGGCCATAACAGCGTCCATTGCCATGGTCATGATACTTTCAGGTCTTTCCATGGGTATCCGTTCGAGTTCACGAAGGTCCATAGAAGAGATAGGTGTAGACCTTTACGTAGTACCCGAGGACCTTCATCCCCTTTTGACAGATCTTCAGAGATTCGATCAAGGTTGGTCAGTACAAAGAGAATTGGATGGAGCTCCCGATAAACCGGACAGAATATCTCCACGATTATCAGATGCTCTGTTCTTTGAAACAGAGGAAACTATTGGAGAGGTTCAGATCATGGGTATAGAGCCTTCACTTGAATCAGGATTCCAACAATTCAGATTGGTTGACGGGAAATGGTTCCAGACAGGTGGGGACCCTATCAGGGAAGAATATATAGAAACCGGGTCAGTAAAAGAATCTTCTATGACCTTGGAGATCCTGCTTTCAGAAAGATTCATGGACTCTCTTAAGGTAAAGGTGGGTGATACCATCTCATTGACGCCATCCCTGAAGAATAATATTACATTCAATTTCCGGGTGGAAGGAACCTATATCGATACGCTCTCAAGATTATCGCGTTCTGCATTGATCCATCTTGGAGAACTTCAGTATCTCAAAGGACTTCTGGAAAAGGATACTCTTTCCGAGATAGTACCTGGGTTATGATGATCAGACAGACTCTTCGGACCTTGTTAAGTGGTCAAGGTCCGATGATTTTTCTTTCAAAGATATTGTTGATATAGTCCCTAAGGAAGAGGTCCTCGAAGAGATACAGGATTTCCTTTTGATCATCGATGGTTTTGCAATATTCGTTATAGGAATGACCTTGATAGTTTGTCTCTTTTTCACTTCAACGATATTTATGATATCTGCAAAGGAAAGGTCCAAGGATACGGCTATTTTGAGGGCAATTGGGATACCCTCAAGCAAGATTTTCAAGTGGATATTATTGGAATCCGGACTATTCTATATGTTGGGATCTTTTTCTGGAATACTATTTGGTGCATCATCCATGTGGTTACTGAATACCTTCCTTGAAAATAGATTCAGTTCTCTTCCTGAGGGTTTCCTCCTTTTCAGGTTGGACGCAATAATACTGCTCTCGGTGATTTTATCAGCTTTGTTTCTATCCATGATCTCAGCTTTGATACCAGCCATAAGGACTGTCAGGAGACCACCTATGGAATCTCTAAGGGGTGATATCAGCTGATATATTCAGTATTCTTCAAGAGATGGAAGAGAAATCTGCTGACGATCTCGGCTATTGCAATATCTTTTGCAATGGTCCTCTCCCTCGCTTCTGTCACGTATGGTCTCCAGTTGGCATCTAATGAAAGATTGGAAGATTCACCCAGGGATCTGGTTGTTTCATCAATAGGTCTGGAACCAACCATAGAGAATGCCCACGATCTTTCCTATGGATTAAAATCTGATCCAAGTAATTTTTCTGGTGTAATGCCCATGTTGACTGTTATTGGAAAAATAGCCATACCTCCTTCCGGAAATGGACCAACCTTTCCTCCCGGGGGAGGTCCCGCTCCATCCTCTTCCGATTTCACTAAAATAGAGGTGGGTTTGGTTGGTTTAGTTCCCGAACTGGCATCTGACCTGATCTCCGATGAGGAGCTGGTTGTGAGATCGGAAAGGATCAAGCTAAATGGATGGTTCAAGGAAGAAGCGGATCCGTATATTATTTCTAAGGACATGTGGACAGCGGAATTGCTCCTGGACGACAATATCATGGACGAAATGGATCTTGAAGAAGGTGACACCGTTTATTATGTAGGCCAGGATGGGACACTACTGGCATCCCTTTCAATATCAGGAAGTATTGGGACCTCCATCATAGGAAGTGGTCTGGCCAGGGAGCTTGTTTCCGGAATGGGGATCCTCCATTTATCAGAGCTCCAGGAATTGACCGGAAATGATAGAAGGTCAACACCTTCAGGGAATGTAACTGATCTGGTCAATGCGATATATATTGACCTAGATAAGACTAAGAAGGACCCATCATCTCAGCGTGAGATTATAATCTACCTTGAAGGCCTCTTTCCAGGTCTCAAAGTAACATCAAAGGAATCAAGATTGTATCGGCTAGAGGAGGAAGTATTGATCTTACAGGTATTCTCTTATGGTGTGGGATTGACCACACTTTTTATTGGTTCTCTCTTTCTTTCTTCCGTAATGGTACTTGATGTGGAGGATAGGAGGGCAGAGATCTCAGTTATGAGAGCGATAGGGATCTCGAGAAGGACGATCTACCTTCAAATACTCAAGGATTCACTTATGATCTCCTTCTTGGGAGCTCTTTTCGGCCTCTTTCCCGCATATATCATCTCATTTCTATTGGATAATAGACTTCGCTCCTTTTATGGCGTAGATATGACATTCTCAGTTCTCACTCCGGGTCTGGCAATGCTCTGTTTGGGATTTCTGTTAGGATTTGTATCACTATTCTCCATCCTGCCTGGGATTAGATCAACAACAGTTGGCATAAGGGATGGTCTGGCAAGGTTTGGTAATAGATAATTTGATATCAGACACGAACATATGGACAATACCTGGGGAACCTGTTGATGATCACTCTTAAGAAAGTATCGAAGATCTACAACATGGCTTCCGGTCCTGTAAAGGCTCTCAATGATATCGATCTCACTGTCAAGGATGGAGAATTCCTGACGGTCATGGGCCCTTCCGGATCAGGAAAGACGACTCTCCTCAATATAATAGGAGCTCTTGATATTCCCACAACAGGAAAGGTTCTGATAGACAATGTAAACATTACCTCAATGGGTGAATCGAAAAGGTCAAGAATTAGGCTTGAACAGATCGGATTTGTTTTTCAGCAGTTCTATCTCCTCCCTTCCCTCACAGCAATTCAGAATGTCTATTTGCCGATAAAGGAAGCAGGAGGTTTTGGTCCAAAGGGGAGGGGAAAGGCACGTAACCTCCTTGATAAAATGGGGATGTTGAACAGGAAGGACCACCTTCCTTCACAGCTTTCCGGAGGAGAGCAGCAACGGGTGGCCATAGCCAGAGCTCTTGCAAACGATCCAAAAATGATACTGGCCGATGAACCTACCGGAGAGCTGGATAGTGAGAGCACCAGGGTGATCATTGATATCCTCAGGGACCTGAACAAGGATATGAGGAAGACAATAATTGTTGTTACACATGATCCGGAGATCTCCAAGAGGTCCAGGAGAAATATTCGAATGAAAGATGGTTTCATCTCATCTTAACGGTTTTTATTAAGGATAAAATATTAATAATAAGGAAATACCAATCCAACAGCTCCTTATATGGAAATTGATGAGATTTATTCAGTCCAGGTCTATTTATCAGCGTAATAATGATGAGACCTGATGATTCCTAAGAGGTGTATGCATGGGAAATAGATCAAAACGCAGTGCTAGGAAGATGTTGTTCCTTTGATCCTTATGGCCATTCTGATGTCTGTCCCGATGGTGATAGTAGGTCAGGATAGTGAGGATTCCATAATGGCCATGGATGATGAGATATTCGAGCTTCCCGATGTTATCGATTTTCAGGCAGAGAGCTTAGAGCAGTATATTGCAGGGAATTTTGCCTATGATGAGCTCGGTTATTCCTCTGCCAGGGGAGATTTCAACGGAGACGGCAATGACGATGTGGTACTTGGTGCTCCTGGTTACAATGGATCCAGAGGCGGTGTCTTCATCTTTTTCACTGGTTCCAAGAACCGTGTCCTTGGGTATACTGATGCTGACGTCAAGATAGATAATCCCGAGGAGAGGTCCTATTTTGGAATGAAGATCAAGGTGGGGGATGTTGATAATGACGGAAGGTCCGATATTCTTGTGGGTGGTTATGCGGATGCCGTCATGGTTCCCGATCTCTGGATAGAGGACCGTTCTCTTGAGGATTATCCCAAGGTGTATCTTTTCCTTGGCAAGAATGGTTGGGACCGTTCCATCTCCTCGGTCGATGCTGATACTGTGTATATAGGCAGTTCCAAGGACCATCTTTTTGGTTGGGATATGGAGCTTGGTGATGTTACCGGTGATGGTTATGATGATGTTGTGATCTCCGAGGTCGATCCATGGACCCCTCCCGGTGCAGGTGGTGGAGGCGGGGGTGGTGGCCCTATTGATTTCGACACCAATATCGCATTGGATGCAACAGCTTCTCACAGCGGAGGAGGATCAGGTGTTTGGGGAGCCGATAGGTTGAACAATGGGGATAAAACAGGCACCTACAATGACTGCTGGACAACTAGTGGTGGTTGGATTCAACTTACATGGGAAGATGAGGTCTGGGTCGGAGCAATGGTGGCCTACTACACAAGGTGGCGAGTTCTTGCAGCAAGTTACTGCCTCGATTCCTGTGAGGTCCAATGGTATGATGGAAAGGAATGGCAGACAGATCATAGCCATGATTCTGGTGATGAAACCGGTACTCTCCATGATAATTGGATCGAGCTAACTGAACCACGTAAAACAACCAGTGTTCGGCTTTACGGAATGACTTCAGGATCAAATGTTATGATCCAGGAATGGGAGGTTTTCCCTGCACAGGCATTCAGTGCTCCTTTTGTTCCGGCTCCCACAGGCCGAGTATACGTTTTTGATGGCTCAGATTCCATGGAGAGCGAATACAATGTGTCTTTGGGTGGTTATTCCCACGTTATAGAAAACAGTGTCAATGCCACTGGCTTTGCCAATACAGACCTCTGTCTTGGTGATATCAACGGGGACGGCTACAAGGACATCATAATTGGCTCGGATGGTATCCAATATGAAGGGGTCCTTGCAGGTGGTGTGGAAGTTGTCTTCGGTGGATCCGGACTTCCCGAGACCATCGATCTTTTCGTTTACCCCCATGTGAACATCACCTCGTTCACCAATTTCCGTTTGGGTCGCGTAGCAGTCGCTGATCTGAATGGAGATGGCATAGATGACCTGATAACCTGTGCACCCATGGGTTTCTTTGATCTGAAAGGCGGTATCTTCATCTTTTATGGTGATGAGCTTTTCCCGACCGGGGAGAGATCGATATTGAACTATGATCTTATGATCAGAGGTCCGTATCCTGAAGTCGACCTTGGTGTGAAGGGTCTTCCCGATCTGGATGGTGACGGTCGTGATGAGCTGATGGTCCATTCCCACTACGGTGTGGATAATAGCGATCTTGGTTGCTACTGGATCATCTATTCGAGTTCTCTCGACGACCTATACAACAATGTCTATTACATGGAACTACAAACCGCTGATGTTATGATCATGGGTAGTTTCAAGGAAGCCCTTTTTGCACATAGTGCTCTTGACAATTTCATGTTCCTTGACTACAATGGTGATGGAACCTCTGAGCTTTTAATAACCGTTCCCATGGGATCCTATATCGACAATCCTCCTGTGTCCGGTTTGACCTATCTCTATTATGATGAGAAGACCGAGATCGAGGTTCAGGATTTCGCTGTGTTGGATGCAGATGGTCCTGATGGCAACATATTGGGAGCGACGAAGGTGTATCATTTCCAGGGTTATGTTCGAAATACCTGGAATCTGAACGATTTCAATGACATCAACATTCTTTTCACTCTTCATGGTGGTGATCTTGAAGGTTCTCAGATATCATTGTATTGGGATCGTGGTTTGATGATCCTTGGTGAGCGTTCCGATCCGAACAATTTCCTTGAGATCGATTCAAGTTCGTTCAATCCTGATGACAATGACGGTATGCACATCTACTTCAATCTGTCCTTCAGCGATATGATCCCCACTGAGGAGTATATGGACCTTGTTGTTGAGGTATCTGCAGGTTTGAATCAGATGACCTCTTTGTCGTATCCTTCGATCTTCAAGGTAGAGAACGATGTAGATTTCTATGGTGATCTGACCGTGATCAGCGAGTTCAACGGTGTTTTGACCAAGGGTTCTTTCGTTCGTCCGAATGAGAAGATCGAGGTAACCGGTATGCGGGCCGTGTATGAGGGAACGACCACGAGTCCTCCTGACAACTTTTTCAGCATCCGTATGACCGACAATGTAGGTAATGTGTTCATCAACACCTCCTCTTCCGGTCGTGACATCTATTTCACATATAGGACCCAGGAGGTAGCTGGCAGGGAAGAGTTCAATATCTCTTTTGTAGATCTTAAGGGTGATTCCCAAAATGCTGCTGGTCTTGTGAACTTCTTCTATATTGTCGATATCGATCTCCCTCTTCCTCCAGAAGAGATAGTGATCCGTGCTGATTCTGATATAGACATTTTAGAGGGTTATGACAATGATCCTGAGGTTTTCATATCCTGGAATCCGACCTTCGATGAGACCTCTGATGTTATTGGTTATATGTATTCCACCGCAGACGGTGCTTTCACTGATAAAGGTATTTTCACTGAGAATACCCAGGTTGTGTTCGATGGTCTTGTTGAGGGTTTGAACGAGATCTATGTATGGGCCGTTGATTCCGCTCACAACTACGGTCCTTCCCAGGTGGCGACCGTGTTCTACGACAAGGACCTTCCGACCTTTGGTGTTCCTGATCCGGCTCCTGGTTCCTGGGTGAATACTAATACTGTGAATTATGAGATGGTGATAAATGACCGTGATGGTTCCGGTGTTCGTGGTAGTACCGTCGAGTATGCTGTATCTTTTGACGGAGGTATGACCTTCTCCGCGTGGGAGCCCACCAATCTCCGTAATGAGGGTGAACAGGTAACTGTCAAGGTATTCCTAAACTTCCGTGAGGGTCCTGATAATTTCATCCGTTGGCGGGCCAAGGATATTTCAGGGAATGGTTACATTGTGTCGGATCCTTTCCAGGTGAAGGTCGATACAGTTCCCTTGACCTACAAGTCTCCAGTTCCCGCTGACCCTGTTGATGATGATTATGTAGTCTGTGGGATCACCTTGACCGATTCCGGTTCCGGCATCGATGCATCTTCCGTCCAGTATTCGATTTCTTATGATGGTGTATCTAACTACGGTCCTTGGGAAGTCCTTGATATATCTGGCAGCTATGATAGCATCGAGATCTCCACTCCTCCGATCTATTTTGAGAGGGGCACTTTGAACTATATCAAGTGGCGAGCCAAGGATACTGCTGGTAACGGTTACATTTATTCTGAGGACCTTCCCATTGATGTGTTGCCTGCAGGTCGCAACCGTGATCCTGTTGCGATCATCACCTATCCTCAGGAGCAGGTGAACTATCTTGAGAGTCAGAAGATCCTTTTCGATGGTTCTTCGAGTACCTGATCCTGATGATGATGATCTGAAATATCTTTGGTATTCTGATAAGGATGGTTATCTTGGAACTGATGCCGTTTTCGAGCGTCGTCTCAGCCAGAACAATCATTTGATCACGCTTCATGTTGATGATGGCATATCCAACCGTTCAATCTCCCTTGAGGTCAAGGTGATCCCTGATCCTGGTTCAATGGATACTGACAATGACGGTATTCCTGATTTCAATGATGATGATGATGACAATGACGGTTTATTGGATATCCAGGAAGATATCAACAAGAACGGTCTGATCGATTTTGATCTGAATGAGACCGATCCCAAGAACCCTGATACTGATGGTGATGGTTTCAGCGACCTTCTTGACGCGTCTCCTTTGAATCCTGAGGTGAAGGAGCAGGATGACAATTCTGTTTTACCCTGGTATATCGCTCTTGTGATCTTCATTTTGATCGTTATCGGTCTTGCTGTATCAGGTCTATTGTTTGTAATGAAGCAGCGTGTTGATCGTAGTGGTATGGATGCCCGTCGCAGTCTGCGTCGTACCCGTCGTAATGTCAAGCGTTTCGAGGTGTTGACCGGTGTTCCCACGAACGATCTTCCTGCTATTGAGGCAGTTCAGTGGGCTTTGCCTTCTGTTATCAATGAGGCCTCTGAGTTCCAGCTTGATGTTGTAGATTCTGATGATCTTCTTCCTGAGGCTCCTTCTGATGGTGAATCAGATGAAGATGATGTGAAGCCTGATCTTGAGGATATGGAGGTTCCTGAGCCATCTTCGCCAGTAGCTGATGGTCCATCTCTTGGTGATGATGTTCCTGGTCCTTCCGCGCCTGAGTCACCCATATCATCAGAGGTATCCTCTGTTGGTAGTATGATGAACTGTTCTTTGTGCGGTTCCGAGATCCCGGTGTCTGATGGTATGGATAGTGTAGAGTGTCCTCTTTGCGGTGAGATCAACAATCTTTAGCTGTTGTGAGGATTGTGGTTGAGGCCCTTCGTTCGGAGGGCCTTTTTTTTTATCTGGAAATTGTTGAACAATAGAACATAGTATTAGAATTTCCAGACACGCTAAATGAAATATTGGATCAATGGTTTAATTTAGCTGTGTGTCGAACTTCCGATTTTTATTGGAAGTAATGGGAGGTAGTTACGACATTTGATTTAATCAAATACTGGGCCTTTGTATCTGTGATGCGAAGGACTGTAAAAAACCGAAGGCGAAGCCTGTTTTTTATAATGGTCTTGAACTTCCATATCGATTTTGAATTGATGAAAGGAAGTTACAAGATCATTCTTCTCTGGAAATTGTTGAACAATAGAACATAGTATTAGAATTTCCAGACCCGCACAAAGGGGGTATAATTTCAAAAAAGACCTATAATTAATACATTTAGAGGAGTAATGGGGATTGACCCATACGAATTGTATAAATATAAGGGAAAATCCCCTCCAATAGCTCCTTATATCTCCCTTATGAGATTTATTGCTCCAGATTAGATGATATTCGTAGCGGGTATTACTGATCCAGTTTCATAGAGGTGAGAAAATGGGGAACTTATCTAAAAGAGGCAAGGGCAAAGTCATATTCTCTTCGATCCTTATGGCCATTCTGATGTCTGTCCCGATGGTGATAGTAGGTCAGGATAGTGAAGATTCCACAATTGCCATGGATGATGAGATATTCGAGCTTCCCGATGTTATCGATTTTCAGGCAGAGAGCCTGGAGCAGTATATTGCAGGGAATTTTGCTTATGATGAACTCGGTTATTCCTCTGCCAGAGGAGATTTCAATGGTGACGGAAACGACGATGTGGTCCTTGGTGCTCCTGGTTACAATGGATCCAGAGGCGGTGTCTTCATCTTTTTCACTGGTTCCAAGAACCGTGTCCTTGGGTATACTGATGCTGACGTCAAGATAGATAATCCCGAGGAGAGGTCCTATTTTGGAATGAAGATCAAGGTGGGGGATGTTGATAATGACGGAAGGTCCGATATTCTTGTGGGTGGTTATGCGGATGCCGTCATGGTTCCCGATCTCTGGATAGAGGACCGTTCTCTTGAGGATTATCCCAAGGTGTATCTTTTCCTTGGCAAGAATGGTTGGGACCGTTCCATCTCCTCGGTCGATGCTGATACTGTGTATATAGGCAGTTCCAAGGACCATCTTTTTGGTTGGGATATGGAGCTTGGTGATGTGACCGGTGATGGTTATGATGATGTTGTGATCTCCGAGGTCGATCCATGGTCCCCCCCTACTGCAGGTGGTGGAGGCGGTGGTGTTGCTGGCCCGGTAGATTATGATACCAATATTGCCTATGATGCAAAGGCAGGTGGAGGTGGGGGTTCAGGAAGCGCTCCCTACAACATCGATCAATGGAATGATGGAATATTGACCGGTCAGAACGCCTTCATATGGTGCAATGGTATGGGAACCGATGGAGCATACATGGAGTATACCTGGGAAGATCCGGTCTTCGTTGGAGCCTTTAGGATCTACCAGTTCTATGCAACGAATACAAGGACCCTTATCGGATGCAAGGATATGCAGTATTGGTCTGGCAATGATTACGAAAGCATTGGCGGATACCATGCTGCAGATCTTGACCTTTACGTGACAAATGAGCCGTATACCATTGAATTGGAACAACCGGTATTGACAACAAAATTCCGACTTTACAATCTATTGGGGTATCTCGGTCAAGTAAGTAATCCCTCAGTTTCCGAATGGGAGGTTTACCCTGGACAGGCATTCAGTGTCCCATTTGTTCAGGCACCCGAGGGTAGTGTGTATGTTTTCGATGGTTCCGATTCCATGGAGAGCGAATACAATGTGTCTTTGGGTGGTTATTCCCACGTTATAGAAAACAGCGTCAATGCCACTGGCTTTGCCAATACAGACCTCTGTCTTGGTGATATCAACGGTGATGGCTACAAGGACATCATAATTGGCTCGGATGGTATCCAATATGAAGGGGTCCTTGCAGGTGGTGTGGAAGTTGTCTTCGGTGGATCCGGACTTCCCGAGACCATCGATCTTTTCGAGTACTCCCATGTTAACATTACCTCGTTCACCAATTTCCGTTTGGGTCGTGTTGCAGTCGCTGATCTGAATGGAGATGGCATAGATGACCTGATAACCTGTGCACCCATGGGTTTCTTTGATCTGAAAGGTGGTATCTTCATCTTTTATGGCGATGAGCTTTTCCCCACAGGTGCGAGGTCCATTCTGGATTACGATCTCATGATCAGAGGTCCGTATCCTGAAGTCGACCTTGGTGTGAAGGGTCTTCCCGATCTGGACGGTGATGGTCGTGATGAGCTGATGGTCCATTCTCATAATGGAATTGAAGCAAATGGAAATGGTTGTTACTGGATCATCTATTCGAGTTCCCTTGACAACTTATTCAACAATGTCTATTATATGCACCTTCAGGAGCCTGATGTAATCATCACAGGTGGTTTCAAGGAAGCCCTTTTTGCACATAGTGCTCTTGACAATTTCATGTTCCTTGACTACAATGGTGATGGAACCTCTGAGCTTTTAATAACCGTTCCCATGGGATCCTATATAGATAATCCTCCTGTGTCCGGTTTGACCTATCTCTATTATGATGAGAAGACCGAGATCGAGGTTCAGGATTTCGCTGTGTTGGATGCAGATGGTCCTGATGGTAACATATTGGGAGCGACGAAGGTGTATCATTTCCAGGGTTATGTTCGAAATACCTGGAATCTGAACGATTTCAATGACATCAACATTCTTTTCACTCTTCATGGTGGTGATCTTGAAGGTTCTCAGATATCATTGTATTGGGATCGTGGTTTGATGATCCTTGGTGAGCGTTCCGATCCGAACAATTTCCTTGAGATCGATTCAAGTTCGTTCAATCCTGATGACAATGACGGTATGCACATCTACTTCAATCTGTCCTTCAGCGATATGATCCCCACTGAGGAGTATATGGACCTTGTTGTTGAGGTATCTGCAGGTTTGAATCAGATGACCTCTTTGTCGTATCCTTCGATCTTCAAGGTAGAGAACGATGTAGATTTCTATGGTGATCTGACCGTGATCAGCGAGTTCAACGGTGTTTTGACCAAGGGTTCTTTCGTTCGTCCGAATGAGAAGATCGAGGTAACCGGTATGCGGGCCGTGTATGAGGGAACGACCACGAGTCCTCCTGACAACTTTTTCAGCATCCGTATGACCGACAATGTAGGTAATGTGTTCATCAACACCTCCTCTTCCGGTCGTGACATCTATTTCACTTATAGGACCCAGGAGGTAGCTGGCAGGGAAGAGTTCAATATCTCTTTTGTAGATCTTAAGGGTGATTCCCAAAATGCTGCTGGTCTTGTGAACTTCTTCTATATTGTCGATATCGATCTCCCTCTTCCTCCAGAAGAGATAGTGATCCGTGCTGATTCTGATATAGACATTTTAGAGGGTTATGACAATGACCCTGAGGTTTTCATATCCTGGAATCCGACCTTCGATGAGACCTCTGATGTTATTGGTTATATGTATTCCACCGCAGACGGTGCTTTCACTGATAAAGGTATTTTCACTGAGAATACCCAGGTTGTGTTCGATGGTCTTGTTGAGGGTTTGAACGAGATCTATGTATGGGCCGTTGATTCCGCTCACAACTACGGTCCTTCCCAGGTGGCGACCGTGTTCTACGACAAGGACCTTCCGACCTTTGGTGTTCCTGATCCGGCTCCTGGTTCCTGGGTGAATACTAATACTGTGAATTATGAGATGGTGATAAATGACCGTGATGGTTCCGGTGTTCGTGGTAGTACCGTCGAGTATGCTGTATCTTTTGACGGAGGTATGACCTTCTCCGCGTGGGAGCCCACCAATCTCCGTAATGAGGGTGAACAGGTAACTGTCAAGGTATTCCTAAACTTCCGTGAGGGTCCTGATAATTTCATCCGTTGGCGGGCCAAGGATATTTCAGGGAATGGTTACATTGTGTCGGATCCTTTCCAGGTGAAGGTCGATACAGTTCCCTTGACCTACAAGTCTCCAGTTCCCGCTGACCCTGTTGATGATGATTATGTAGTCTGTGGGATCACCTTGACCGATTCCGGTTCCGGCATCGATGCATCTTCCGTCCAGTATTCGATTTCTTATGATGGTGTATCTAACTACGGTCCTTGGGAAGTCCTTGATATATCTGGCAGCTATGATAGCATCGAGATCTCCACTCCTCCGATCTATTTTGAGAGGGGCACTTTGAACTATATCAAGTGGCGAGCCAAGGATACTGCTGGTAACGGTTACATTTATTCTGAGGACCTTCCCATTGATGTGTTGCCTGCAGGTCGCAACCGTGATCCTGTTGCGATCATCACCTATCCTCAGGAGCAGGTGAACTATCTTGAGAGTCAGAAGATCCTTTTCGATGGTTCTTCGAGTACTGATCCTGATGATGATGATCTGAAATATCTTTGGTATTCTGATAAGGATGGTTATCTTGGAACTGATGCCGTTTTCGAGCGTCGTCTCAGCCAGAACAATCATTTGATCACGCTTCATGTTGATGATGGCATATCCAACCGTTCAATCTCCCTTGAGGTCAAGGTGATCCCTGATCCTGGTTCAATGGATACTGACAATGACGGTATTCCTGATTTCAATGATGATGATGATGACAATGACGGTTTATTGGATATCCAGGAAGATATCAACAAGAACGGTCTGATCGATTTTGATCTGAATGAGACCGATCCCAAGAACCCTGATACTGATGGTGATGGTTTCAGCGACCTTCTTGACGCGTCTCCTTTGAATCCTGAGGTGAAGGAGCAGGATGACAATTCTGTTTTACCCTGGTATATCGCTCTTGTGATCTTCATTTTGATCGTTATCGGTCTTGCTGTATCAGGTCTATTGTTTGTAATGAAGCAGCGTGTTGATCGTAGTGGTATGGATGCCCGTCGCAGTCTGCGTCGTACCCGTCGTAATGTCAAGCGTTTCGAGGTGTTGACCGGTGTTCCCACGAACGATCTTCCTGCTATTGAGGCAGTTCAGTGGGCTTTGCCTTCTGTTATCAATGAGGCCTCTGAGTTCCAGCTTGATGTTGTAGATTCTGATGATCTTCTTCCTGAGGCTCCTTCTGAGGGTGAATCAGATGAAGATGATGTGAAGCCTGATCTTGAGGATATGGAGGTTCCTGAGCCCTCTTCGCCAGTAGCTGATGGTCCATCTCTTGGTGATGATGTTCCTGGTCCTTCCGCGCCTGAGTCACCCATATCATCAGAGGTATCCTCTGTTGGTAGTATGATGAACTGTTCTTTGTGCGGTTCCGAGATCCCTGTTTCTGAGGGTATGGATAGTGTAGAGTGTCCTCTTTGCGGTGAGATCAACAGTCTCTGATAGAGGACTATTACCCAAATGGACCCGGATGACTTCCGGGTCTTTTTTTATTAAAAAAAACCTTCAGTTTTTATTTCAACCGGAATTCCGTTAAGTTCTCGGAAATAGATGAAAGATATGGTAGAAGTCCTTCAGTTATATTGTAGAGATTTCTCGTAACTATTTTATCTTGGAAACCTGATCGGTAATCAGGAAGGGACTTTAAAATGGATAAAATCCGAATCATGTTGCTAATCCCTCTCATTATCGTCCTTATCCCTGTTCTTACCGGATGTATGGAAGATGATATGGATGTTGGTGTCGGTGACGGTTTTACCTTTAATATGGATTCCATGACAAGAGACCTTGGAGAATTTGATGTAAGAATCAGTTTACAGGTGACCATCAGCAACGAGATGGATATGGACCTTTCAATAAGCCATACCCACCTAGTAATGACAACTTCCGTTGGAGAGGAATTATTATCCGATCTGCAGATAATCAACAAGATAAACATAACCGGAAATGATGATCTTCCACCCAGTAGGACTGTAAGGACCTCGGCGATCTTCCGGCTGGACTATGACAGGATACCGTTGTCATTGTACCTGAACTATTCCGATTGGGCGGAGAGCGGATATACAACAGTGTTTTCCAATGATCTAGAACTTCCTGAGGATTTTCTACTGGGAGAAATGGTTCAATATTCTCCGGAAACCGGCCTGCATATACCATACATCATCTATCACGTTCGATGGATATTGTCATGGCCGATCTGGACCATGATGGTCTTGACGATCTGGTTTTGGCGGATTTTGAGGGCGATACCGATGATATGGATCGGTATGGGTCAAGGATCAAAGCAGAGGGATATTGGATCAGAGTAGAAAAGGGGTTATCCATGTTTTCCTGATGGATGAAGTGACCGGAAGACCAACCATATGTTGGTCCGGTTCATTCGGAAGAGGTCCTCACTGTATCGAGATCTCCGAGGTTACAGGGGATGAGCATCCTGATATCATTGTAGCTTCATGGAATTCCAACGATGTTAGAATCATTGAAGGTTACGGCAACGGCTCCTTTTCCGATGTGGAATATGAGATCATACCCCTAATGACCCAACCATTTGATCTTGAGGTTGCGGATCTGAACCTTGATGGAAGTAATGATATCGTGGTCATGGGAGGTCATTCTTCCATCGGCGATGGTTATGGCGATACTGTTTCAATACTGTTTTCCGATCCTTTCCATAAACATTCAACATTGGAACCCATCAATCTTACAGGAATGGATGGAGGCTTGGAGGTATGCGACCTCAATAACGATGGTCTTTTGGATGTTGTTGCCGGAAATCGACTCCATTATCAGCAGAGGAACGGAACCTTCACGAAAGATCCACAGATGAGTTTTGATGCATTGGGCTCCCCCGTGTCTGGGGACCTTGACGGAGATGGTCTTGTGGATCTCCTTCTGGGTGACACAATATTCATGAACGACGGTGTGATGGGAATGGATGTCGTAGCGGATCTGGATCTGTCATATGATATCTCCCAACCGGAGGATTCGTCTTCAAGGAAAGACCGTATTCCTTCTGAAATATCGGACATGAACGGTGACGGAAGACCTGATCTGATCATCGGTTCTTCTATTCATCTTCAGAGGAATGATGGGTCATATTCTCCCGAAGGGGATATAAACCTGTATGTGGGACAGTATGATCCCACAGGCTGGATCATGAGCAATGGTCTATGCACAGGGGACCTCAACAAAGATGGTTTGACAGATATTGCTTACATTTACAAGGACGGTACGGATTATGAGATTCCTATCTTTTTCCAGGGAGGATGTTGGTGTAATTGAATCGAAAGATGGGTGTGTCGATATGTTTACTGTCGATTACGATTTCCATGTTTGTCTCTGGATGCCTTGGTGGATCAGAAGATGGTGACGGTAAAGGATCCATTATCACCTATTTTGATTACGGTGTATATCCGACCGATATCAGCTGGAAACCGGACGGATCATACGCCTTGATATGCGGACAGGCGGGATCTCTTTACAGGACCGACGGCGAGACAATAGAGGATATTTCTCATCTTACGGATCGATCCACACACATCGAAAGTGTGATCTGGCATCCCATCAGAGAGGAAGCATTGTTATTGAGTCAATATGGGTCTGCCATCTACGATGGAGGAGAGGTTAGGGGAATCCCGGACCTTCGTGTGCAAAACGGAGAATGGAACCCATCAGGAGAATATGCGATACTTGTCCGAAGTAATTACGCAGTAAAATACCTCGATGAGGATAATTTCACCAATGTCGAGCTTGACCTTCTACAGGATGATTTCTTCAGACCCTCTATCAATATTGCTTTGAAGGAGGTAGCCTTCAAACCCGATGGATCCGAGGCCCTTGTATCGGATTACAACGGATATGTGTTTAACTATGCCAACGACAGGCTCGTTGAGATAAGCAATGAAATCACGAACGGAACCTGGTATTACGATATCCAATGGGATCCCTCCGGAAGTGAGGCACTGCTTGTTGGACGGGATGCCAGATGCGTCCATTACACCGATGGAACCTTCACGGATAGATCGGATTATTTCAAGAGGTTCTGGTCGATCATGGATGAAAAACCTTCCCTCGAATCTGCGGTATGGGATCCTGTAAACGAAAGGTTCCTTGTGCTTTCCGACTGGAGGAAACTGGTATCATTCAAGGATGGGAAATTTCGGGATATATCCGACCAAATTGGTACAGGGTCTGGCAGATGCCGAAAGATGGTATGGAAGCCCGGTAGTGAAACGGCCCTGATCCTGATAATGCATCAATCGGACCTTACTTTCGAGATATATACGTTTAAATGACCGGTTTAAAAATGAAACAGTATCCTGAGGGGATGGTCATTCTACATGAAAGCCTCGAGGGTGGTCTTCTTGAATCTCGAGGGGAACATGGAATCTATTGATCTTGACATTATAGCAATTCTCTGCTTAAGATAGTTTGAGACTTCGTATTCCTCAGAAATGGATTGTGCTATACCCAGATATTTCTTAACTGAACCCTCTGCAACTGTCAATATCAACTTGTTGTTGCATTTATGTGGTTTGGGAGACATAAGGACCTTGTTGCATTTTCCTGTTAACGTCAATCGTCTGTATTTTGTCCCACATTTCGTGCATCTAAATGATTGCTGAGCATACGATCTCAGATTTCCGATCAGATCAGGGAGGAGATGCGTTGTGAGGACCCTTTCTGCAACATCGTCCTCATCAACAGCCCTGATCATCCTTGCAAGGTTCAGCTGTTTGTTGATCTTTTCTTCTGTCATACCTATGGTCTTATATGCGGATATTATCGGAGCGAAGTTGATGTCCTTTGTATCATGCGAGAACTTGAATCCTTCATATTGCATGGTGGTCTTCAATCTCATCTTGATGGTATCCATCCTGTACATCCAGTAATCATTTACCTTGGCACCTTTCAATGTGGCTCTGAAGAAGTCCAAAGGATACCTTGAAGCCACATCGACATTGTGTGCTTCTTTATCGACCTCCATGGGGTCCAATCTCATGGATAGGACTAAGGGAGCATCCATCTGCCCTCCCCTTTTTTCCGGGAGGAATTTCCTGGAGAAGTTGAGCAATCCATCCATCAGGAGCATGATGGCATCCTCATCTCCATCACAGTTCCTCCTTTTTGAGGCATGGTAGTAGGGATGCCCAAAACAACCCAACGCTTTAGTAAAACCGATGATCCGACAAAGGACTCCTCCGGATGTATGAGGTGCGAGACCAATGGCAAGTGATCCTATGAGATCTTCCTTCTTCTCTGAATTGTAATACCTTTTTTCCCCGTATAGAAGTTCCAATTCATCATCAATGAAATCTGCAATTCTATGTAGATATTCTCCGCCTTTTTCATTGATTACAATATCCTGTACCTTGATCTCCAGAGTCTGATCATCTGAGCTGAGATCTTCCCCAAATATATCCTTGAGATACCCCATCTCTCTAAGCTTTTCAACAGAGGCACCTATCTCGGATGGTTTAAAATGTGTCATGGTAATGTCTGTCATATCGTACCTAATGGTCCCGTCTCTGAATACGAACACATTGTGTTTTGCTCTTAATAGACCCTTTTCAATCCTTTCAGGGATCTTTTCTTTTGATATCAGACCTTTAACACCTTTCATATCCGGAAGTGTATCAACTGATGTAAAACCAAGGATCCGGGAAGCCCTCTCGGCATCATCCTTGGTGTTGAGCTGCATCATTTCTCTGGAATTATGGACACCACCTTTGGTCATGGTCGGCAGATCACAATCCGGACATTGCAAGTAGGGAACAATTTTGTGACATTGTGGGCACTCCCTTGGTTGGGAGTTAGCTTCTACCAGTGTGTTGAATGTTTTTTTAATTAGTCTTTGAGGTCCTGCTTGATTGCCAATTGGGTATAGACCATGGACCGGAGGTTTCATCTGTCTGATATCAGCTTTTTCCGGACGCCCCATCCTGGCACCGATACGTGTGGGTGACCTCTCCATTATCCTGATACCCGCCAGTAGGTTCACAGCTTTCATGACATTATTTGCAGATGAGAAGTCATCGGGTATCTGGCATGATTTCAGGTCCGATGTCAAACCTAAGCATCTGAGAATAGGAGCAGACATATCTTCCAGGATGAATCTCCCATCCCTTACCAGGTGGGGGCAGTTCAGTTTTATAAGGATCTCTTTGATATCAACGTCCTCCTTGATGGAGATCCCTGACTCGATCCTTCCCGTGTCAATTATGTGTTTTCGGAACCGGTTCAGGTCCTGAATGGAGATATCATGCCAGAGAAGCGTCCATTTTGGATGAAGGGGAACACCCAGTTCCTCGCTTATCCGGATCGCCTCTTTACCATTTTGTGGGATGTCAGGGAGTAATATCAATGCTACCAAGTTCCCTATCTATCGACCTTGCCCTCAAAGCGGCATCCTTCAGGTGATCCCTGACCTTGGATTCAGCCTTCTCCTCGCATTCCTTCTGTATCTTTTTCAGTTCTTCTTCTGATGGGAGGGGTTCCTGACACTTCGATGCAGCATAAGGTTCCATCTCTTTCTTTCTTATCCTGTTGATTTCTATTTCCAGTTCGTAAGCCTCGGAAAATGGATCATCCATTGAATCCTTTTCCTTGAGATAAAGGGCCAGTTCAACCTCCCTTTCCCACCAATCCTCAGAGAATGAACCCTGGATAAGGATATGGTTGTTCTCGGCGAACTCCCCAAATGGTATAAGGATCTCACCTATGTCCGTGATCTGCTTGATCCTGCCATTTACCTTTTCAAGAGTATCCCTGTCATTGACCTGAACAAGGTCTCCATTATCCAGAAGGACCGTGGGTCCGCAAATGGAATCGACCGGGGTAACAGCACCAGCTTTTCCGGGTCTTTCTATCTTGATCTGTGTTCCAACTGCCATGAAGTTCTCAGTAATGAAAAGTGTGTAGGGACTTACCCCTAAAGAGGCAAGACCACAGGTCCTTCCACGCCCGTATCTGAGGCGGAATCCTCCTGGTCTTGAGGGATGAGAGAAGACCGGTCTTCCTGCGATCAGGTCCTTGATGGTACTTGACTGTGGCCTCCACCTTCAGGTCCATACCCTCATCTGTCAACTGGACCGATGATTCCTCTTCATCGAATGTGAAATCCAGATAGTTACCTTCATCATCCGTATCCGTGGGGATCACTCCAGTGAGATCCGAATCAAGGTCCTTCATTGAAATCAATTGTTCCAGTAATTCCTCTTCTTTGCATGTTTTATCAGAGATCTGTTCGTCATCTTTCCTCTTAATAACCAGATCTGATAGGAAATCCCAACCCTTGATCTCAGAGCCTTTGTGATCTTCAATATCTTCTTTGACTTGAGCAGCAGTCCCTCTGCAATAACCAGGCAGATCCCTGATCTCACCTGGTTGGTAGGTACTCTTGGTAGGTCCCTGTTTCCTTGAACCTCTACCTTTTCCGTACCTTCCCCATTTACACAAACTGGGCAGCCCCTAACTACCTTTTCTATCTCCTCGTTAGAAGGTTTATATTGGAGGTTCTTGTACAACTGGAATTCCTCCACATACCTGGAGATCTCCTGTTCGGTGACCTTGAACTCTCCAATGTTGAGGGACCTTCTCACTTTGTCGGCTATCAGGACGGACAATGCCTGTGCTGTTCCTCCGGCTGCCCTAATTGGTCCTGCAAAGAAGAGATCTGCATAGTCCGTACCGTCTGCATTCTTTCCCAGTTTCACCTCTGCTATCCCCTCAAGGGGAGCTACTAGAACACCCTCTGTAAGAATTGCCAAACCTGTTCTCGTTGCTTGGTCCAGGGCTCGTTGCTTGTTATGGCCCTCGGATACCATCCTCACGGCAGTTTCTTCTGCGATCTTCAGAAGGAGCTTCTCTCTGGACATTGTGGGGGTCAATTCCCTGATCCTTTCTGCAACCCCTTCAGGGCCGACAAGTTTTTCAACCCTTCCAGCAAGGTCATCCGCGAATGGGATCTCCACTTCCTTGGTAGGGTCTATACCTTTTAACCTGGACCTTACTGCAATCTCAGCAGCACGGTGGGCTTCCTCCTTGAGTTCGGAGAAGTATGCTGCCATATGGTCCGAGGTTACAGGTCCGATCATTTTTACGACTCCGGGACCTTTATCAGTGATCGGTTAAAACCTTTTTCTTGAGGGGGGGTGAAAGACTCTCATGGGATGGAATAACCGAAGGATGATATTTTTAACCCATTGATGCAATGGGGTCATACAGATCGGAGTTGCTTTGAATGATGGACGTTTTCATAGTTGAGGATGAGGAGATGATCCAGCAGCTTTACAGAGATGTTCTATCAATGAGGGGCTATAATGTAATGGATGTAGCTGAAACAGGTGAAGAAGCAGTTGAAAAATTCAGGAACTTCGATAAAAAACCGGACCTTGTAATAATGGATCACAGAATGCCTGGTATGGGGGGCCTGGATGCAGCTAGACTACGAATTGAGGAGGACCCCTCAACGAAGATCATCCTTGTTTCAGCAGATGACAATGCTGTTTGGGAGGCCTTGAAGATGGGGATAGTTGGGATGAGAAAACCCTTCAATATAGGTGATCTTCTTTCGGCGATAGAGGCGTCAATACCCAAAGAAACTACCAAGAGGAAGATCCCTTCCAAGGTTTCCGAACCTCTTGTTAAGCATAGTGGCCTATACCTTGCAGAGGAGATAGATGCAAAACGCAGTGTTGAGGTATTCAAGACCCTCCTTGACAATGGGTATACAGGGATGGCTTTTACCAGAAAGCATCCAGACATCCTCATGGAAATGGTCGAGGAGAAGGAGTTACCGATCATCTGGTTCACTTCCACTCCTGTAAAGGAATATACAAGCATCTCCCCCCTGAATATTCAGAAGCTGTTGATCATGGTGCAGTCAGCGGTGGCGAACAACAAGAAATCAGCGATCCTGGTTTGGGGTTTTGAATATATACTGACAAATATTAATTTCGATCGAGCATTGAACCTCCTTCAGGTACTCAATGACAGAGTGATGACAACAAAGGATTGCATAATCATTTTCTCCATGGACCTGGAGATACTGGGGGAAAGGGAACGGAAACTCGTATCGAGGGAATTTGAATCCTTGAAATTGGAATAAACAGTTTTTAATTTCATATTTTATTATGATCGTTTTTTTTACAACAGTACTCAATATGATAATGATCCCAATGTGCTTAAATAATTATTAGAGGGATCATTAATCATCGGGCAGGGAATCATCCATATTCTTAAAACCTCTATCTCTTCCATAATATGTCCCCCGATATCTCTGCCCGAATGATCTTCCTATAAATTCCCAAATATCAGATATCTCTCATTTCTCCTTCAGTATAATGGATCCCATATAAGGAGAGCTTTATTTTTTATCAAAGCCCTGTTAAGGAAGTTTTGTATTGGACTGATCTCCAATTGATAGATTCAATAGTTGATACCTAAAGGTTCGAAATATGCTTTCGGATGCTTGCAGGCAGGACAGATCTCAGGGGCTGCCTTTCCTTCATGGATATAGCCGCAGTTCAGACATTTCCATTTGATGGGCTTATCCCTGTTGAAGAAACCCTCGCCTTCGAGCCTCCTGATCAAGGTGTTATATCGATTTTCATGCTCTACCTCTACCTTGGCAACCATGTTGAATGAATTGGCCACATCAGGGAACCCCTCCTCCTCTGCAATAGATGCAAATGTTGGATAGAGCTTGGTCCACTCTTCATTCTCACCTGATGCTGCGGCTTTGAGGTTCTCCAGAGTTGTTCCAATAATTCCAGCAGGATAGGAAGCGGTTATCTCCACCATCCCTCCTTCAAGATGCTTGAAGAACAGTTTGGCATGTTCCTTTTCGTTCTCGGCAGTCTCAAGGAATATCTCAGATATTGCATTAAGACCCTCTTTTTTTGCTGCTTTTGCAAAATACGTATATCTGTTCCTTGCTTGTGATTCCCCAGCGAAAGCAGCTAAAAGATTCTTCTCGGTCCTTGTGCCTTTAATGCTTGCCATCATCTCACCGATACCTGATTGAAGGCATCATAAATAAAGGAAATGGACCCGTTTGGACTATCGATTTCTATAGGATAAAATGAAAATCCATGAACAGGCTGATATATGATGTAATTAATCAAGATTGGATTATGAGGAGAGTAACAATTACACCTATCGGATTGGGTGATGAGAAGCTACTTACCATGCTGAAGAACTTCCTAAGCGTCCTCACGGATATGGATGTTAGGATAGGGTCAGAAATGGAGATACCCAGGTATGCTTACAATCAAGCCAGGGACCAGTATTTTGTAGATACTATCCTGGATAACCTTTCCTACAGGCATAGAGGAGGGGATTTCATCTTGGGTATCGGAGATTTTGATATCTATATGAAGGGCTATAATTTCGTATTCGGTCATTCCAACCTCATTACTGGGGTGGGAATAATGTCAATAATGAGACTATGGCCCAGCTACTATGGTGAGGAAGAAGATAACAATATGCTCAGGAAAAGGGTACTGACAATTGCAACCCATGAGCTGGGACATCTGTTGAGTCTATTTCATTGCCGTAGCCCAGGCTGTGTCATGAATGATTCAAGGTCCATTTCCGAGATGGACATGAAGAGCTACGATTTCTGCAAGAAGTGCTTGAAAGCGATCGATGAGAGGAAGTTCAAGGAAATGTAATAGGATCTTTTCACGTGAAAAGAACATGTTCATTTGTCTCATGGTCCTACATGCATCATTTCCCATTCTACTTCGTAGTCTTCTTCAGATTCGAGGTATTCCTTTTCGATCTCGAGGAGTTTATAATGCCCCATCTCCATCTTTGAAAGATATTGCAATGTCTTCTTCACATCTTCATCATCGAACCTCTCTGAAAGAGAGATGTAGAACTCTGAAGCGGTCTTCTCTGCTACCATTGCTTGGGCCATTATATCCGAAGCCTGGACATACGGTCTATCTACCTTGATTTCAGGTAGGGGTACCGGCGAGTTCTCAGGGAGTTCGGGTAAATCTTCCTGGAATTCCATCTTATATATGGATTCAAGATAATCTCTATGTTTTAGCTCCTCTTCTGCAATGAACCTCAGCTTGTCCGAAAGAAATCCATTTTCCACCTTGCCCGCCAGCTGGAGGTAAACATCCCTGCTTTCGATCTCGCTCTTGATAGCAGCCATCATCATTTCCTTTTTACTGTAGGATCCTAGATCCATTTCTAACACCTCATATTTACTCGATCCTGTTGATAGAGACCTTCATGGTCTCTTCCATAATCCTTACCATTCCAACTCCAATATATAGTTCCATTGATGAATATCACTGTGCAGGAGCTGTTACCCTCATTCCAAGCTCTTTGTCCAACTGGAACAATCCCCCGACATGTCCATCGATGAGGACCAGTTTGTCAATGATATCCTGTGCTGTGGACTCCTCCTCGACCTGTTCAGCGACGAACCACTGAAGGAAATTATCAGAGGCATAATCCTTCTCATCCCTTGCCGTTGATACAAGATGGTTTATCCTTCCGGTAATGTGCTCTTCATGAGAAAGGGCTGCTTTGAAGATATCCAACAGGCTTCCGTGCTCCTGTGGAGGTTCTGCTATTGCCATAAGTTTGATCTTCCCTCCTCTTTCAAGGATGAAATCGTAGAATTTCCTGGCATGGAGCATTTCTTCCTGTGCCTGGGTGTCCAGCCAGGTAGAGGCACCCTTGTATCCCTGGGCATCAGCGTATGCCGCCATGGCCTGATACAGATACGCCGAATAGAGCTCTTCGTTCACCTGTTTGTTCAGTTCATTCAACATATTGTTCGATATCATTTCTATATTCTCCTACCTTAGCTCTACTCATTATACTATTTCTAAGATTCCCCTTATCATTCAAGCAAGCTGAATTCTTCCTTCTTTGCCTTACAAAGTGGACATACCCAATCACCTGAAATTTCATTAAATGGAGTGCCTGGATTTATTCCTGAATTCTTGTCTCCTACCCTGGGATCGAATACATGTCCGCATTTTCCGCAAACATATCTCGCTGGTGTCTTCTTAGACCTATTCGAGACCTTATCCCCCCACCCATCGTAGGTTGGTGCATTCTTTGATGACCTTCCCCCTTTGATATCCCTGTAGTAAGAATAGGTCAAAGGCTCCACATCATCAATGATCTCTGATTCCATGACCTGTCCTATGAAGATCGTATGAGTTCCAACCGAGAAATGGTCCAGGAGTTTCATATCCATATACCCAAGGGCGTTATCAAGAACGATCGGAGCACCGGTTTCCCCGATCTTGTATCTTGTATCCTGGAACTTGTCTATGTCCTTCCCGGATCTAAACCCCCATTTTCCTATGAATTTCAATGGAGTGTCCTGTCTTAATATTGAAATGGAAAAAACACCAGATCCAAGTATGTAATCATGTGTCAGGTTCTCTTTGCTTATAAAAACCGAGATACATGGAGGAGAAGAGGTGACCTGGTTGGCAGTGTTGATCACGAGTCCGTTCAGGGCGTCACCTTTTCTGGAACTGACAATATACATCCCGTAGGTTACCTTGAACAGGGTCTCACTGGCCAAGAATGCAGCCTCCCTGCGCTTGATGCATGGAAGTGTATTTACCCTTTATCCCTTCATGGACATTAGGGTATGTCACTTACACTTTTTCTGATAACCAAATCGCGATGTGGTCTAAACTGTCAAGGTATCTATTTATCTTCGAGATCGGTATGTTGGATTTATGGAAGAGACCGAGTACCATGATCACTGAGATCGTCTGGGATAGGGAGGCTATAGTAATATCCAGACCCAATCGTTTCCTCATGATAGCTGATATTATTGAAGAAGATGGATCGATAACTGAAGGGGAAAAAGTCCATGTCCATGATCCTGGAAGGTTAAAGGAGGTCATCTTCCCTGGAAACCTTGTAAGGGTGAAAAAGGCAACAAAACCCGGTAGGACTACCTCATGGGACCTTGTATCAGGGATGGTGGACGGGAAATGGATTCTGATCAATTCATCATATCATAGAAAGATATCTGAAGAGGTCCTGAGGGATCCAGATCTTAGTCCATATAATGGTATCACTTCCATCGAACCGGAATTCAGGATTGGAAAGAGCAGAATAGATTTCCGCCTTTCCCTCGATGATGGTTCTTATTGCTTCGTTGAGGTGAAGGGATGTACTCTTTCGGTGAATGGAGCGGCGCTTTTTCCGGATGCTCCAACATCAAGAGGTACGAGACATATCCGGGAATTGATCGAGCTTAAGAAATTGGGGCATAGGGCTTCCTTGATGATCCTGGTTCTATCTCCAGGATCGGACAGTTTCTCTCCAAATGATGCAACAGACCCTGATTTTGCCCGGGCATTCTGGGATGCGATCGATACCGGGATTGAGGTCTATCCAATATCATTTCATCTTGATGAAAGCAAACTGATCCTTGATGGTGTGGTCCCGATCTCAAGATGATATCATAGAAGTTCCGCTACCATGGTGCAGATTTTTTCAAGCAGCTTGGTGTCGTTGTTATCAAAGGGAGAATACTGATAGGAATCGATATCAAGTTCGCCCACTATCCTACCTCTGGAATATACTGGAAGGACGATCTCGGATCGTACATTTGCACCACAAGAGAGGTAATTGTCCTCAGCTGTCACATCCTGGATGAGGAGGAGTTTCCCAGTCTCGGCTGCTTGTCCGCAAATTCCCCTCCCGAAAGTTATCCTAACATGCTCAGTCGCTTCTCCTGAAAAAGGTCCAAGGACAAGCATCCTCTCATCAAGGTCATCGACAAGATAGAATCCTACCCAATCATAATGATGGACCTGTTCTTTCAGCATCTCACAGATCATCTGCAGTCTGTTCGGTTCCTTGCTTTCAATGATATCTTTGGTCAAACCGATCAGTCTATCGATATCATGGTCATTCATGATGTCACCCTTATTTGAATATGGTTCCAGCTTCCTTATACCAGAGCATCAGGTCCAGTTGGGATGGCCTTATTCCGATATAGTCAGAAAATGATTTCATGGCTGTCTCTATCTTAAGATATTTATCTTTTGTCAAAGATGATGGTACTTCAGTGATAACATTGGCCTTGACGAGGTTTTTAAGTATGTGTCTGTCAAGAATGGCCAGTTCCTCTCCAAGTCCGATGTTCCTGAGAAAATGACTTGCTTCCTTCATCCCATATCCCTTTACCTCCTCCACAAGCCAATTCCTGGCCTGGTAGGGATCTTTGAAAGCCTCGAGTTCAGAAACGATCGTTATTCTCCCATTTTTATAGAACCTGCTCCTGGCCAATTCAATGTAAGAAGCCTTTTTGTATTTGAAGCGTACGACCCCCACAACATCCAATATATGCTGATATTCGCCATGAAGGAGCAGGTCGTTGCACTCAAGGTCCTTGATTGCTCCCCAACAGGTTGTCGCCTTGGACTGTGGTGTCAGTATACAGAAGAACAGTTCTTTCAGAATGGCGATCTCATCCTTTGATGCCCAGATCTCCCTGAACTCATTCAATCTCGCCTCAATATCACCTTTTAGATCTTGATGGAGGTCGATAATCTCAGAGACGAATTCCTCGTTATATGAGTTATGCATATCAAAGCACCATCAGACCTCATCGATCCTGAGTGCTTTACCCATTCGACCGAACAATGAGGGGTGTTCTCTAACTTCCTCGTAGATTGACCTTCTCTCACTTTCGGATATATTCATAATATTTGCCAGACCATCCAGAACATCCAGTTCATCCTGATGTATGTCCTCATCCTGGCATGCTTCCTTTAGTACCCTCTCGTAGATGTCCTTCTCCACGTCATGATCCGAGGTATCCTGCGATAAAATCTCCAATTCCTTGAGATCAGGTTCCGCTCCTTCCTCTATCATTCCCATGATATCATCCATGGCATCATCCGAAAGTCCCAACCTCTCTTCGAGGATCATTATCAATCCACTTTCATCCAGGGATATGAATCCGTCAGATACAACCCTCTTCATGAAAGAATAATAGATGTATTCCTTCCTGTCCATATTACAACCTCCAGGTCACTTTCGATGAATCATTCCATAGGATTAAACCATTGCCCCTTTCGTACAATCCTTGGAAAACGTTGAGTAAAGTGATAACCGGCTTTGATCTATTGTTCTATCTTTGATCAAGTATGTAGGGCAAGACATTCAGGAAAATATTATGATTTCCATACCTTGTCGTTAAATATCTTCGTTCCATTGGATGTCGGGCAGATGATGATATTCTCTAGCTGATCTCATGATGAACCCTATGAGTGCTGATGCCCTTGAGGTGCTTCAATGAATAATGATTATTCTGAAGCAGTAGATATCCTTCTTGACCATCCTCCATTCCTGGTCCTGACAGGTGCCGGGATATCGGTTGAATCGGGCCTTCCACCGTTCAGAGGACCTGGAGGGATATGGACCAGGTATGATCCCGAAGAATATGGTCATATTGATACCTTCAGGCAGGATCCTGAAAAGGCCTGGGTTCTCCTTGGAGAATTAATATCGGCTTCTTTGAATGCCAGACCGAATGAGGCACATTATGCGCTGGCCAGATTGCAGGAAAAGGGAATTGCTGGCACAATAATTACACAGAATGTTGATGGTCTTCACCGGTTGGCAGGATCTGTTGATGTAATTGATGTTCATGGAGATGCCCGGAAGGTTTACTGTCCCATATGTGGTTACAAAGAAGAGATCGATGAATACAATGGTCATCCCCCAACACCTTTATGCCAATGTGGAGCATATCGAAGGCCTGATATCGTTTTCTACGGAGAATCCCTCCCAACACAGAAGATCACAAGAGCATGGGAGATCGCACAGGAGGGAACTGACATGCTTGTTATTGGAACAACTGGTGTGGTGGTTCCTGTAGCTCATCTTCCAAATTTGGTCAAAGCATCCGGTGGAAGAGTAGTTCTCCTGGACCCGGACCAGAATGGTTTCAGAGAGGATATAATAAGTGTCCATATAAGGGAGAAAGCCGTCAAAGGGATGTTGACCCTGGAAGACAGGTTGTTGGTTGGATGATGATGTCCATTTTCCTAAAGAGTTTATATAATCCAAACTGATTGTTCCATTACCCAGATCATCCGGTGAACCTTGAATGAGATCAATGATATTTTCAATGACCGCGGCTGTGATCCTTTTATCTATGTATTTTATGGTCTCCGGACCGGTTGAGGGAGAGGATTCTCTGGAGCTGCTGTTTTCTGAAGACCTTGAGGATTCCGATGGCGGTTTTATTCACGGTGGGACATTTGATCAATGGGAAGTGGGAACACCAGGAGTAGGTTCTACTGGGAATCCAGGTCCTGAGTCCTCAGGGGAAGGGAACAGATGCTTCGGCTCCCCGCTGAACGGGACTTACCAGGAGGGGACCTTATCCTTTCTGAGGATACCCGATCAGAGTGTGGGGAACTATCACAATCTGGTCCTTTCATACAAGATATGGTTCGATCTTGACCTGGTTGAAGATGAGGGGAACGGGACAGGTGATGGAGGAGGAAATGATAGACTTCTTGTCCAGCTGGGAAATGATAATGATACCTGGACGACTGTGATGAAACACTCAGGGAGCTCCAATGGGTCCTGGATAGATATGGAGATCGATCTATCGATCGTTCTTTCAGAAGAACTGAGATTGCGTTTTCTACTGATAGATGATCCTGATGGAAGGATGGATAATGGGGTTTTCATCGATATAGTAGAAATAAATGGAGAACTCAGACCCATGGTGGAGGTAAAATTCATCACCCCTCCTGAAATGGCTTCCTATCTTCCTACAAATGAGGCGGTCAAAGTCCATCTTCTGGTGTCCAATGAAGGAAGGACCATACCACCCAGGACGGAGATATCAATGGAGATCTCGGGCCCAGAGGGTTGGGGTCCCTACTCCGATACAATAGACCTGTCCAATGAGAGGATCCAGGACCTTTTCATCGATTGGGTACCTGGAACAGAGGGTATGTACGAGGTCTTCATCAACCTGACCGTTGAAGGTATCCAGACAGAGAACTACAGACTGACCGCTAATGCCATGGACCCGATCTTCTATGATGATCTTTCAGTCGGATCCGATTCCTGGAGCTCCTTCACAGACCTTGGTGATTCTGGATGGTCCAATATAGCAGATGACGGACCCACCATTTCCGGAGGTGAGGACCTTCATTTTGGAAGATCAGATGGTGAAGGACAAGTGTTGGGTTTCAGAGGTGAACTTTTTTCAGGGATCATCAGTCCTACGATCGATCTTGTGAACATGAATGAGGCCTATCTCTATATTATCCACAGTTTTGGTTTCCTTGGTGAACAGGGTTCATGCGGTGGTGTCGTTCAAGGAATGGGGAGTGAAGGTAATTGGATCACTCTCGAACCCAACCTTCCGCATCTTCGGCTATTGGACCCGGATTCCTCCGGACCACTGGGAGGGGAGTACGGATTCCAGGGAGACAGGGATTGGTATCAGATCGGATTCGACCTGGGACCTGTGGTTGGTGCCATCTCGACAATAAGGTTTGCCGTATCATCCGGGATCGATGGTGAGGGTAGAGGTTGGATGATAGATGATGTCATGATCGTGGGTGAAGGTTTTGATCCTTATGATACGGAACCTCCAGAACCGATCATGGGCATAGCTGTGAACGTTGTTGAGGATGGGTGGGTAGAAATTGAATGGACACCATCCTTTGCAACCGACCTGCATCATTACAACGTTTACCTGGGAGAGGGACGACCAGTACCTGTGGTGGGTTCCGATCTTTTCATTACCATATCGAAGGGAAACGATACCATTATTTCCCTAGAGGACCTGGATAAGGATGAAACCTACTGGGTAGCGGTCACTGCAGTGGATCGCAATGGGAATGAGGGTGATCCAACACTGCAGAAGATTTTCTATCCCAGTTTTGAAGGAGGGAACCTTCCACCTATCGCAAAGGGGAGAGTCGTAGGTTCCACCAAGGGCCGACTGGGGGACGAGTTCAGGTTCAATGCATCCTCTTCATATGATCCTGACGATGATCCTATCGAATTTGAATGGACATTCCCGGATGGATCTACCCAAACCGGTGTGGAATCCACATGGAGAAGCACTATCTCCGGTGAGGACCTCATAGTGGAGCTTCGGGTAAGTGATGATTCCGGAGCATCAGGGATCATCAATCTAACAATAATCATCGATGAGAAGGACACGGGAGATATCAGGACAGAGGACATTTATAATTTCCTTTTATGTATGGCTCCCCTTTCCATATTGATCATTTTGGTAGTGCTGGTAGTAGCATTTCTTAGAGGGTCAAGACAGAGGAGATTGAGACGAAAGCTTTTGTGGATGGGTCAGGGTGGGGAAGAAGACAGGGGAACTGAAGAGATATGGTCAAGTGGGGGGCATTCCAGGTCTACCAAAAATGAAACCGAACCAAAGATCGCAGATCTTGTTCCGATCGTGACAGTTAAGTCGGCTCATAGGCCAGAAACCGAGAAGGAAGTAACTGCCAAGGAAAAGACCGTTTTTGCCTCTCCCATCCCTAAAGCACCGGAAATGAAGGTTCCAAAGGAGAAAAAATCCGTTTCCAGGAAGGTACCAGTACCCGGTATGGTAACTGCCTTGATCGAATGTCCCTTTTGCAGTAAGACCTTCAAGACCGAACTTGAGAGGTCCTCCCTGGATTCAGGAAACAGCTTGTACATCCATTGCCCGCATTGCGGAAGATCTGGACAGACCTGATCAAATTTTGAGATAGAACTTCTCGATATATTTCTCATCGATCCTTTTTAGTTCTTCCTTTGGAATGATCGTGAGAAGTTTCCATGCCATCGTCAACGTATCATCAATGGACCTATCCTCCTCAGGGCCCTGGGAAATGAACTGAGTCTCGAACTCATCTGAGAAATGAAGATATGATCTATCCCTATCTGTAAGTGCTTCCTCACCCACCACCGCTACCAGGTCTCTGAGGTTTACACCCTCAGCATAAGCGGCATATAGTTGGTTGGATACCTGATCATGATCTGCTCGAGTCCTTCCTTCACCAATACCTTGTTTCATGAGCCTAGATAGACAGGGCAGTGGGTTCACTGGTGGTCGAACGGCTTTCCGATGCAGATCCCTTGAGAGTACGATCTGTCCCTCAGTGATATATCCTGTCAGGTCAGGTATGGGATGTGTGATATCATCGTCAGGCATGGTAAGGATGGGGATCTGTGTTATCGATCCCTGCTTACCTTCTATCCTCCCAGCCCTTTCATATATCTGGGAAAGGTCCGTGTACATGTAACCGGGATAACCCCTTCTGCCTGGAACCTCTTCCCGGGCTGCCGCGATCTCCCTTAAGGCTTCACAGTAATTGGTCATGTCCGTTAGGATGACCAGGATGTGCATTCCTTTCTCAAAAGCAAGGTATTCGGCTGTGGTCAGGGCCATCCTTGGGATAATGATCCTCTCAATGGATGGATCATCAGCAAGGTTCAGGAATAGCACAGCTCTTTCGAGGGCACCTGATTGTTCAAAGGACCTTTTAAAGAAGTTTGCTTCCTCCGATGTGATCCCCATGGCGCAGAAAATGACTGCGAAATCCTCACCGGTCCCCCTTACCTTGGCCTGTCTAGCTATCTGTGCAGCAAGATCATTATGGGGTAATCCGGATGCTGAAAATATAGGAAGTTTCTGTCCTCTGACGAGTGTGTTCATTCCATCAATTGTTGAAATTCCCGACTGGATGAACTCCCTCGGATATTCCCTGGCTGTTGGATTTATGGGCTCACCGTTGATATCCTTCCTCTTTTCTGGAATGATAGCAGGGCCATCATCTATTGGTCTTGCAATTCCTGAGAAGACCCTTCCAAGCATTTCGGGGGATACAGGTATCTTCATGGTCTCCCCAGTGAACCTGACAGCAGTGACATCCGTGTCAATGCCTTTTGTCCCTTCAAAGACCTGAATGACCGCTTTGTCCATATGGGCCTCAAGGACCTGTCCCAACCTTGTCCTTCCATCAGGGGACCTGACCTTTACCACTTCATTGTACATTGCACCCTCGACCCCTTCCACCACCATGAGAGGCCCTGAAACCTCACTAACCGTGGAATATTCGATATCCTTGGAGTCAGATCGAGACATGGATGGGAGGATGTATAGGTCCGTTATTAAAGTTTAGTCTCTTCTCCTTAACATCAAGGTTGCGAAAAGGAATACAACGGCAACGACGATCAGGATAATACCCATTATACGTAACCAATTGTCTCCTGCTTCATCTTTCTTGGTTACGGTAATGACCTTTTCATTATTATCGAGGAATATTCCGTTTTGGCCAGAATACTCATCATTTGACCTGGCTGTGGCCTTCAATTGGTGCTTTCCTTCTTCCATGCTTCCAATAGGGATCTCCACAATGATCCTCTCTTCTGCTTCCAAAGAGACACTCTGGGAATACCTGTAGGTTCCATCCAGGTATAGTGTGATCACCACATCCTCGGCCATCGAACCATTGGTTGTGATGGTTATAATTGCTGTGTCGTCATCTCTATCGAGATCAATGATATATATGTCGGTCATAGGAAGTATCAGTTCGAAAGTGGTATCGTCAACCGGTAAGATGGTTATGTTTTCAACAGCGTTCCCCCAGCTTCCGGTCACTTCATATTCAATGATCCTGACCGTACCAGTTGGTTCAAGATAACCCCATATCAAACTAAGTGTTCCTGTTGTCAATCCGGTGATTTTCCCCAAAGTGGAATTGATCCCGATCTCAGCACCTTCGATGATCTCTCCCGAAGGTCCCTTCGCTATGAGCGGGATACGGCCTACCATGCAGATCGAGGAGATAGCAGTAGCTCCTGGGGAGAAATCAACATCAGGGAATTCCGCTGGATTCCAAGTCTCTACTTGTATTCCCCATTGGGAGAAATTGGATATTGTGAAGTCCATTTCATGCAATCTTCCTCCATCGTCCAAAATAATCCCGGTTAAAACATTGATGATATTGGAATCCATGATCGAGATCTGGCTGGAGGATACCACCCCGTATATTGTATTTTCAATGGTAACGTTGGACAGTATCGCCATACCAGGACCGGAGGTCACGAAACCCTGTATAGAGTCTCTTATCAATGTGTTCTCCACTCTCAAATTTCCCGGACATTGATAAGCATCGATCCCAGTATCAGAACCTAAGATACTTGCGCCATCAACAACATCTCCAATACTTTCGATGAATTTCAGACCGTATTGGGAATTGGGAAGGTCCATCAAGATAGATTCAATGTGAACAGTGGCTCCCAGTGCGTATAGGCCTCCACCATACGTTCCATTGATCTGTACATCTTCTATGGAAAGTGTTCCGCTTTCGCATGAGATGGCCGCGATGGAATTCGAGAAGGTTAGGTTGGATGTAATCTTTGTCCTTGCTACTTCGAGCTTTCCATTCCCTGCAATAGAGGTTCCTAGACCATCGACTGTGGAATTGTAAATTGTCACATTCCCTGATGACGCGATGATCCCAGGGATCAAGGAGTCTTTGATCCTCACATCATCCACTGTGCTTTGGATCATGCCAGACCTTGTAAGTTCTACCCCTTCGAGGGATAGATTTCCCATCTTTGCATATATTCCAAAATACCCGTTGGAAAGGTCAAGGCATCCGGTAAGTAAAGAGTCCTCAACGGTCACATCACCGTATGATTCAATGTAGAAACCGGCTTCCTTTAGGTAGGGTCCGATAGAGGAATTCTTGATCATGATCGATCCTCCTTCAAGGACTATGATACCCTCACCGGAAAGGATAAGATCGGAATCGATCAACTCCAGGTTCCCTTCCACCAATAAGCTACCATTGACAAATCTTTCTCCATTCCAGATAGTATGTGCATCGATGGTTAAGATCTCCTCTGAATATGGAACCATATCTGTTGGATCATCAGAACAGCATTGGGCCGACACCGGGCTTATAAGCACTATCATAAATAAGAGAAGGACAGCGGTTGTTGTGTATCTCAAGCAAACGACTCCTTATGAAACGTTGCACCAACTGCAGCTACCTGAACCTTTGCAGACAGAACATTTGCCTGTACCTTTGCAAGTCGGGCAGTCCTCACCGAATGTCTTTCCGGACCCATTGCAGGTGGAACAGTTGCCTTTACCATCGCACCAGACACATCTACCTGTCCCCTTACATGATAAACATTTCGGGTCTCCCTGGGTTGAACTTTTCACCTCTGACCCATTTTCTGTTGTATCATTTTTATCTTCCTTTGGCTCTTTTGATGGTTCATTCGGTCTTTTTTGAGGGTTCGTCTTTAATTTGAGCATGACCTTCTTTTTAAAGAAATTGCTCTCCTTGTTCTCCGGGTCCAGGGAGGTGACCTTTTCAAATAGATCAAGGGCCCCATTCAGATCATCTTCCCGGTATAATTCCTTGGCCTTGATCAGAATGTTATGAATGTTCTCTTCGTTTTCATCGATCAGTACTATCCGTCCATCAGGACCTTTATTGGAGGTTTGATTTTCATATCCCTCTATCTGGTAAGGATCGTTCATTCCCTTTGCGAACATCTCGAGCTCCTGGTCCCCGTTCTTGTGAGCTTCCTTCAGAAGGGTGGCCTTGAGTTTCAAGAGCCTTTTCACCTTGTCCTTGAAAGATTCGTATTCAACATTCAGATTTTCAGACTCTCCTGTTAAATATGGTTTGATCCTGGATGCATCTATTCCTCTGTTGGAAAGTTCTGTCAGTTTTCTTGAGATCTCTCCCCTCTTCTTTTCTTCCTTTTTAACAAGGGATTTCAGTTCAGTGAAGTTCTTGAGGGTAATGTGTGAATTCTCCGGATCGTCCATATTGACCTTAACATCCGCCTCGAGCTCAGGGAACCATCCTCTCTCATACATCGGGAATTCATTCTTGAAGGATTCAAGTGATGCAATTGCCCTTGTGTATTGCAATATCACTTTTTCGAGTCCCTCTATCGTATTTTCTTTACCTGTGCTTGTTAAGATCGTATCGATCTTGTAACCCTGGGATTTCCAGGTCTTAAGAAGTGTATTCAATTCCGTTCTCTTCTGTCGGATCCTTTCCTGTGTGGATACATCCATCTGTATCTTTGACATCTCCTTTCTTATGGATTCGATAAGTTCCGGATTCTTGATCTTCAGATTGATCCTGTGAACCTGATCTTGAATATCCCTGGGGTTCATTTCCTTGAGCCTTGCCTCGTACTCCATCAATTCCTTTATCCTGTTCGAATAATCTTCAAAGACCTTCTCCGCTTCTTCGATATCATTCCTTAAAGCATTTTCCAGTTTTGAGATCTTGAACCCCATTCCTGTCCATTCCTTAATTGAGTTCTCTATCTTCTGGGACCTGATCCTCTGGTTCAATATCCTTTCTTTCAGCTCCTCAAGTTCTCCTTCGATCTCATCAATGTGAGTGGGATCGAACAGCCTGTCCGAAATGGTCGATACATCCTCTTCGAAACCTGTTGCATCAAGTTTGAAAAGCTTCTCTTTTAAATTCTTCAATCTTGCGGTTTGTCTGATGAATATGTCATATTCCTCCTCAAGGAGGTTCATGTCGTCATCAAGCAGCTGCTCGACCATTTCTACCTTGAATCCCTCGGACCTGTATTTTTCAAGGCTCTTTCGTATCTCACTCCTTCTCTTTGCTTCCTCTTCCTGGCGTTTGTTATTCATTTTAGCTTTTTCGATGGCCTTTTCGATCTCCTGCATCTTCTCTACTACCTGATCAAGCAACCACGGATCGTCAATGATCTTTTCAAGATCAGTGATCTGGCCTTGGACCATGTCGATCATCTCACTTTCCTTAATGGTCCTTAGTTTGTTTTTCTCCTTTACTTGGAAATCTATGTTGGATTCGTAGATCTTGAACTGTCTATTTAGGTACTCCAGATCCTCATCATTATCGATCATCTCTTCCAATGAGGATGTGGTCAGTCCCTTCCTTTTGAACCTGTTGATCCTGGTCCTTAGGGTGTTGAAATCCTCGTCAACAGACTTCAATGAGGATATGACGGATTTGAGCCTTCTGTCGATATCATCAAGCCTATCAAGTCTGAAAACGGCTCTTTCGATGTCATCCAATTTTTTTAAGTAGCTCTTCCCCACATGTGAGAATTCCTCTTTTTGCCTAGATATCCGTCCTCTGATACTCTCAGCCTTCTCGATCTGCTCACCTATTGAAATGAAACGTTTTTCTATCTGATCGAATGATCTGGAGAAGAGGCTGTCGTCATTTTCGAACATATATCCCTTCTTTCTCCATCCATCGATTATCATCTTCCATTCATCGATCTTCTTTTCCATTTCAGCGGTATTATCTCTAATAAGGGCAAAGACACCTTTTCCTTTCCTAACACGGCCGCTAACCCCTTTATCAGTGGGGATTTCTCTGAGGTCCTTGATCTCTTTGATGCACTCGGTTGCAAGAATGAACGCTTCTTCGATCTTCCCATTCTCCAAGTCCTTTCTAGCTTTGGAGAACTTATCCTTGTACAGATCGGTCTGGATCCCTTTTTTATCGAGCATGCCGATGATCATATCACCTTTCTTAATGACCATATCGAGCTTCAATAATCTTGGATCATCCGTTGCGGAACCGGCCAATTGTTGGATACCCCCTTTAACCAAATCAACAATCCCCTTTTAAAAATGTTCCATCCCTGGTTCGTTTTTTTAAGAATAATGGATGAATAAGTTTTAATAATTATGGATGGGGGGGACATTGGTTGGACGATATGTCCTCAGTCCATGTAATTAGGATATAATAAGTGTTAAGTAATACGATGGATTAAGCCCAATCGGTTTCAAAAAAGGCTTCGGTGATGCTGAAATGGGCGAGGGGGATCTAAAAAAACTTTTGGATGCAGAAAGGGCAGCCGAGAGTTCAGTTCAGGAGGCCAGAGGCAGGTCAGAACGATCGATCCGAAAGGCGGAGGAGGAAGCGTTGACCTTCCGGGATAGAACATTTTCAGAGTTCGAGATTTCCAGAAAGAAGAGACTTGATGTGGTCAAGAAATCAGCCATGGAGGAGTCTTCAAGAGTAAGGAATGATGGGATCGCCCTTGCCCAGGACCTCAGCAACAAAGCGAAGGGTAGGATGGATAGTGCCGTTTTCAGGGTCCTTGAAACCATCATGGATAGTTTTCAAGATTAGGACGGTCTGACATTGTATCCCAAAAAAATGGAGCGGATCGAGGTATTCCTTATGAGGAACGACCTCCAGAAGGTCCTGAAAGACCTTCAAGCTTCCAGATTGATCCAGTCCATTGATATCGATACATCGAAGGATCTAGGGGTCGATCCGATCCTCATGGACCTTCGTTCTAGGCTCGAAAGGATAAACGATCTTCTTTCCCCCCTGGAGCCGACATTGAAAGGTCTTAAAGCGGTGCTTGGTGGAAAAAATAATTTGTTCAGGGAACCCACGGGAGATATCAAGATCCATGCAGAGAAGTGGGTAGCCTCTACTCTAAGAAGAACTGGACCCTTGGAATCTTCATTAAAAAGGATTGAAGAGGATATTGACCAGATCACTGAGTTGATGAGCCGGTTGACCTCTCTTTCAGGTCTTGATGTGGACCTATATACAATATCTTCTTTCCGCAGGGTAAGGATCAGGATCGGGACCACCAGACAATTCGATGAACTGAAGAGGACAGTGGAAGGGATCGGTGGGGATATTCAAGCATCCCTTCTTGACCGAAAGGAAGGTCTCCATTCTGTTCGGATCACTTACTCCCGATCACAGGAGGGAAGGATGTCCGAAGCTCTAAGGGGACGGATATTCACCGAGATGAACATCGATGTCGATCGGTTCAAGGACATCCTGAAGCGGAATAATGCAGATCTTGACATTCTCAATCTCAATGTTGAAAGGCTCATACCAAGGATAGAAACCTTCAGGAGCAACCTTGAATCAAGGTATGGTGAAATAAGGTCATCAGGATCGGATCTTGCCTTGCATATACTTCCTGTTTGCAGGGCCTATCTGGAGCTTGTGGAACTTGAATTGGAAAGAACATCTCTTGGTTCTTCAATGAAGAAGACAAGATATACGTGTAGATTGACAGGTTGGATCGAGAAGGATCGTATGAATGAGCTTCTTGACATACTTACAACAAGGTGTAGAGAGAGGTTCCACGTTGATCACAGATCACCAATCCTTGAGGAAATTGAGGATAATCAAGTACCGACAAAACTAAACAATGGCTGGCTGGGAAGCATGTTCGAACCCTTGACAACCACTTTTGCTGTTCCAAAATATAATGAGATCGACCCAAGCCTTTGGATCTCGGTCCCTTTCATCCTTTTCTTCGGTCTAATGCTCGGTGATGCTGGGTATGGGATATTGATAATGCTGATAACCTCGCTGATCATACTCCTCTCCAAAGGGAATAAAACGATCAGAATGACCGGTTGGATGGGCTTTCTCATGGGATTGTCCACAACGATCGCTGGAATATGGATGGGGGCTTTCTTCGGGGACCTTATTCCAAGGGTATTCTTAGGATCTCCTGGATCCCCATTGTTCACGTTCGTTCTATTTGGTTACGAGTTACCTTACGACACGTTGAAGGATCCAATGCTTCTCTTCCAAATATCCCTCTATATCGGTCTCCTCCAGTTGAACCTGGGTATCCTCCTTTATGGTATAGACAAGCTGGTGAAGAGGGATGTCTTCGGTTTTTTCAAAGGTACTATCTCATGGGTTCTCATCCAGGTTGGAGGTGTGATCTTTGTTGGAGCCCTTCTTATTGGTTGGTGGGAGCTCGATCCATTACTTTCCATGATAGGAGGTGGATCGTTCGTTATAGGAACCATTCTTTTAGCATTTGATGCAAAGGGGATGGTCCTGTTCAATATCGAAGGATTCGTTGGTGATTGGATATCCTATACCAGGATTCTGGCCCTTGGCCTATCAACCTTCGGCCTTGCCATGGCCTTCAACATCGTTGGCAGGATGCTATCTGAAGGAGGAGCAATTATGATACCGATCGTTTTTATTCTCCTGGTCTTCCTTCATGTTTTCAATTTATTGCTCCAAGCCCTCGGGGCTGCGGTTCATTCCCTTAGACTCCAATTCGTGGAATTCTTTGGCAGGTTCTTTGAGGGTGGAGGGAAGGCCTTTGAACCTTTTGGAATGGAAAGGTTCTATACTGGCCAGCCTCAAAGCTGTCTTGGACCGGGGGGTGATGATGGTGTTTGTTGATAATCGATCCAAATTCTTAGATTATATTCTATACAAATACAAAGAGATCGGAGGGATTTGAAATGAAAAGATACCCAAAGATAGCGATCGGGATCATTACTTTGACCTTGATCGCATTGGTTGCAGTTGCAAGCCACGCGTCAGCGGACAGGACGCCTTATCAAGACATCGATATGGATGGAATGGACGATGATTGGGAGTCTGCCAATGGATTGGATAATTCCACAAACGATGCGAACGAGGACCAAGATGAAGATGGAATGACGAACATAAGGGAGTATCTAGAATACACCGATCCTGACAATCAGGAGGATTCCCTTGTTGTCAAGGAGAATCGGATGCTTGTCTTCATCGGGGTCGCGTTGGCAATGGGTGTTGCTGCTATCACTTCTTCGATTGGGATCGGAATAGCAGGAGCTGGAGCTACGGGAGTTGCAGCAGAGAGGCCAGATAAGTTCGGAAGGTTGATAGTTTATCAAGCTCTCCCAATGACCCAGGGGATCTATGGTCTTCTGATATCGATTCTGGTCCTGAACTTTACCGGACTTACAGGAGGACCAGAATTTGCGATCCTTAAACAACCATTTGTCGGATGGGGAGCATTGGCAATTGGGATAGTGATCGCCTTCTCCAGCGTTTCTGCAATTCCTCAGGGTATGACTGCCTCGGCCGCAGCGGCTGCTTTTGGAAGAAACAATAAGGTTTTCGGCCAGGGAGTGATATTCGCTGTAATGTCAGAGACCATGGCAATTTTCGGATTCCTTGTGGCTATATTCCTCTTGCTTGCTTCGGGAATGCTCTGATACCTCAGGGAGGTCTGCCCATTGGGATTAGAGGATTTGATCACAAGGATAAAGGAAGAATCTCGTTCCGAGGTCGATGATATCTTGAATGATGCACGTACCAAGGTATCTTCGATCAAAGAAGCCGAGGAGATACGGGTCAAGGATGAGGTAATAGAATTGGAAAAGAAGCTTCTAAAGGAATTGGAGAACATCAAGAACGTCCATTTATCCGACGGAAAGAGAAAAGCGAGGCAGGCTCTCCTTAGTGCAAAGGAGGACCTGATCTGGGAGACAATTTCTCTTGTAAGGAAGAAGTTCTCTGATATGGAGGAAGATGAACTTGCTACATATCTAATCCCAATGTACGAGAAGACTTCTAAGGCACTTGGTGAAGAGATATCAGTATATCCAGTCAGGGATATCGATATGAAGGTCCTATCCGGAAGATCCGGGGTTAAAGGTAAGATCAACGGAATCAAGGTGAAACCAGGAATTGTGTCCCGGTCAAATGATATGGATCTCCTCGGAGGGTTCATTGCGGTGGCTTCAGACGGGAAAAAGGTGGTTAACATGACCTTCTCTGGAATACTCGATAAAGATGAAGAGAGGATCAGGGAAACCATAGCGAGGACCCTTTTTGGAGAGTGAGGAGGAAACAGATTGGTGGAAGTCCTTGGTATGCCGGCATCCGTCCTGACCGCTGTTGGGGTTGCTGGGGCTGGCCTGATAACCTTCGGAGCGGTGATGGGTATCAGGAAATTGATCCAGATAGGACAGTTTGCATATCAGAATTCCAGATTATCTACCCTTGGTAATCCTTATGTTATGAAAGATGAGGTCCTTCCCCTCGTTGAGATCCGCTCTCCCCAAATCCTTTCAAAATCAATTTCTTCTGATCTTGTCCAGGGTATGTCAAACGACACATTCAGGGATGTAGATGCATCGTTGATCATTGCCTTTCATGATCTGATCGGTTCAATGGTTGATGGATCTCCAGTTTCGATCAGGCCATTTTTAGAAGCATATGTCTCAAGAATAGAGGGAGAGGAATTGAAGCGGATCCTAAGGTATATTGGAAAAAGAAAGGAACCGCTTTTTCCCGTTGGAAGGATAGATGAGGACATAGAGAGACAGATGCTCTCATCCAAGGACCTATTATCGGCACTTGAGGTCATTGGTGGATTACCAGTGGCCAAGAGGGTATCTGAAGTCGTAAGGAATGAGGAAAAGATACACCTCTTCAAGATAGACGATGCTATTGACCGATATTGTCTGGATGTATTTTCCTCAATTCAAGGTGTCCCTTTTACAACAAGGAGAGGTATAAGAGCATTCTACGATATCCTTTGTGATCGGTACAATATCCATACAATACTGAGATCAAAGAGAACGGACCTTGAAAGAGATGCCACTATCAGATCTCTCTATCCAGGAGGTGGTATCCTTGGTAGGCCAGCATTGGAACAGATGGTTGATTCCTCTGGCCCCAGGGAGGTGATATCGATCCTATCAGGGACCCATATGGAACTTTTTTTAAAAGATATCGATCCCACAGACATTACTTCATTAGAGACGGCTCTTGACAGAGTGGTCCTTGAAGGTGTCAAAGGTCTTTCCCACTCCTATGGTTCCAGTATCGGACCGACCATCAGATATCTTTTTTCAAAGGAAATGGAATTGAAGAATCTTCGTATTATCTACCAGGCATCATTTTCGGGCTGGGATGCTGAAAGGACGAAAAAGCTGCTTGTTCTTGAGGGGGCATTATAGTGGCTGGTGGGATCTGTGCAGCCGTATCAGAAGAGATCGCCCTTGGCCTATCCTTGGCTGGGATCAACGATATCTTCATCCATGAGAAGGGCGGAGACAATGACCCCCTTAAAAGATGGTATGCCCAGAAATTGGAGGAAAGGGCAGGTGTGATGATCCTCACCAAAGAATGCGGGGAGGTCCTTTCCAGGGAGCTTTTCGAGAGGAGAGTGACCGGAGACATGCTTCCTGTCACGGTGATAATTCCCGGTGAGGAAGAGGACAAAAGGGCTTCAGAATTAATAAAAAGGGCCATAGGAATGGACCCATCAAAGAACGTTCATTCAATTCCAGGAGAACATTGATTGACGATCATTAAGGAGGTGACCGGATGACCGAGGAAACAGATGACAAGGACCATGGCTACATCAATATGATAGCAGGCCCTGTGGTGAAAGCCAAGGGTATGCGCGGTTCCAAGATGTACGATGTGGTCTATGTGGGCGATCAGAAGCTCATGGGAGAGATAATCGGCCTTGAGGAAGATATTGCAACCATCCAGGTCTACGAGGAGACCGCCGGGATCGCTCCCGGAGAGACCGTTGTGAGATCGGGAGAACCCCTATCAGTGGAGCTTGGTCCGGGATTGATGTCGATGATATATGATGGTATCCAAAGACCTCTGGAATCCATTCAGAAACAGACTGGGAATTTCATAGCCAGGGGTGTGAACGTCAGACCTCTTGATCATGATAGAAAATGGCCCTTCCATCCCTCTGTGAAGCTCGGCGACCGGATCAAGGGTGGGGATGGTGTTGGCTGGGTCCAGGAATCTTCCACTTTGAAGCATATTATCCTTGTCCCTCCAAACTTTGAAGGTAAGGTAACATCCATTGAATCCGAGGGTCATTTCAATATAGATCAAATTGTATGCACACTCGAAGGGTCGAATGGAAAACATGAAATATCTATGATGCAGAAATGGCCTGTGAGGGCTTCCAGACCTTTCATTCTAAAGAAGGATCCATCAGTTCCTCTTGTGACTGGCCAGAGGATCTTAGATACCTTCTTCCCAATTGCAAAGGGTGGAACGGCTGCTATCCCTGGTGGTTTCGGAACCGGAAAGACGGTTACCCAGCATCAACTTGCCAAATGGTCCGATGCAGATGTTATCGTATACATTGGATGCGGGGAGAGAGGGAATGAAATGACCGATGTTCTGAGAGAGTTCCCTCATCTAGAAGATCCCAGGACCGGCGAACCTCTGATGTCAAGGACCGTCCTGATCGCCAATACATCGAATATGCCTGTTGCTGCCAGAGAAGCTTCTGTTTATACCGGGATCACAATTGCTGAATATTACAGGGACATGGGGTATGATGTAGCCCTAATGGCTGATTCAACTTCAAGGTGGGCTGAAGCTTTAAGGGAAATATCCGGTAGGCTCGAGGAGATGCCTGGTGAGGAAGGATACCCTGCCTACCTCGCTAGCAGACTGGCCAACTTTTATGAAAGAGCCGGTTCCGTTCAATGTATTGGTACTGGTGAAAGGGAGGGTTCCATCTCCGTCATCGGAGCAGTCTCACCTCCCGGTGGAGATTTCTCGGAACCCGTCACACAGAACACCCTTCGAATAGTCAAGGTATTCTGGGCTCTGGATTCCAATCTTGCAGACAAAAGACACTTTCCATCCATCAATTGGTTGAAATCATACTCACTATACCTTGATAAGGTCGAAGATTGGTGGAAGGATTCCATATCCCCTGATTGGTTGAAGATGAGGAATGATGCAATGGCCCTTCTTCAGGAAGAATCGGAGTTGAACGAGATAATCCAATTGGTTGGACCGGACGCTCTTCCACCTTCTCAGCAAGTCACCCTTGAGACTACAAGGATGATACGGGAAGATTTCCTCCAGCAGAATGCTTTCCATGAAGTGGATTCTTATTGTCCCGAAGGAAAGCAAGTACGAATGCTCAGATCGATCCTTTTATTCGATAAATTTGCCCAAACAGCTGTAAAGAGAGGGGTTTCAGTGGATAGGATCAGATCTGCAAAGTGCAGGGTCTCAATATCAAGAATGGCCAAGATGGATAACAAGGATTTCTCTTCTCTAATAGATGGGGTTGACAAGGAGATCAAGGAAGAGATCACATCTTTGTGATATTGGGCCCAGAAGAAAGGAGCGATTATCAGTAACGATAATAAATGGATAGTTTTAATTAATGCATCACGCAATCAACCACAGTGTTTGCAGGACGAAGGGGTTTTTCAATATGGCCAACATCATGATAGTGGATGACGAACCGACCATTCAGCAGCTTATGGCCATTATTCTCGAAGACATGGGCCATAAGGTGGTTGCACAATCTCTGAACGGTGAAATGGCTTTAAAGACTTATCAGACACTCGATCCCCTTCCGGATCTGATCATTATAGATCACAGGATGCCAATTATGTCCGGGACCGATCTTGCAGAAAAGATACTTGATCAGAAAAAGGACCAGAGGATATTGTTCCTCACAGCTGACGAATCGGTCAAGGATAGGGTCAGGGAATTGGGTATTTTAAATTTCTTAGAAAAACCGGCTGATATAGATACGATCCGAAATTCAGTAGAATCCAGTTTAACTGGTTGAAGAAGAATTCTCACATTTATTCCTAAAAGCCCTCATTTTCTTCTTATCTTTTGGACCTTCTTCTTAGCAGCTTTTCGTTCCTGTATACTTCCATCGATAGCTGCAGTAAGGTCCGAGAATATTTTCGCCTCAGGAACAACGACCTTGCTATCGTTCCTAGCAGCAGTTTTTAGAACCTCCAATATCCTTGGAAGGGCTGTTCTTGGAATGATCAATTGGGTTGTTGTAACAAAAATGGACCCCCCCTCTTCCTCAATGACCTCGTTATATAAATGTAGTCTTAGATCATCCCTGGTCCATTGTGGGACAGCTCCAATAATATAATGGCTTTTATGGTCCGGGCTCCTGGCAAGCCTTACCTCACTTGTTTGCTTTACTTGCGATGTCATTATTTCATCTCCACAAGATCAATGATCATGGACCCCGAACTCATTGGAATGACCTTGATCGAGTCAGGAATGCCCGTAGGATGGGTACCATTCGGGCTATGGTCAATCCCCATCTCGACCATTTCCCTCAAGGACCAAATGGACGATCCTCGTTCGGTGATTGTATAGCAAGTGTAATCCCTTCCCTCAGATTCCTGTTTGAATCCCTTTTGGATCAGATCTGCATTTTTTAGGTACCTTAAGGTGATAAGCAAGGGTGGTTGGCCTGATCGAGGTCTCTTTCGATAATGAACTGAAGCTCAAACCCTTGCCCTCATGCCTATTGAGAATATTTAATATTGATATCCTCAATTCATCCTTCAATATGTTAAGGTTACTCAATATTATTTGATAATCCTGGTCAATGGAAAATTTTTTTCTCTTACCAGAACCATTTGTGTTCATAAGTATTGAATATATTCAAATATATTTGAACTTATCTCTGGACTTATACATAATTGAGAAGAACTCATCTCATTTTAACGGAAAATTTGATATATTTCGGAGAATTCCAACGGAAACCTTAAATAATGTATACTTCAAGTAACGTCATTCATTCGAAATGGTCCCTTGAAGGAGAAAAAAACTGAAAGGGGAAGGAATGAGGTAATTACCAAAAGGAAGGTGTGAAGATGAAAAGGGTCATGGTCATGGGGTTGGTTCTTACAATCCTGTTAAGCTCGATGGTATTAATAGCAGATGAGGATGTTGAAGCAGATGGGTTCCCTACAAGGGCAATATGGAGGTCCTTTGGCGGTTGGATAGAGGGTTTGAACATTTCCAATCCGGATGGTGTCCCAAGTGTATACGGTTTGAATATTACAGGTAAGGATCCTGGTCCACCACCAACAGATCTACCACCCGTTGCAGCTACCATATATTTGAATGCAACCTCCCCTGGGAATTTTTCAGCTCTTTTAGATATCTCAACTCATGATACGACCGCACCCTGGACATTCACGCTGGATGATTGCTATGGATGGAACGAGACGGGAGGTGCTCTGGGCATTCCGGTGACAAATCCTGACCCATGGCCTGCATCTATATTTTACATTAAACCAAACGGCACTCTTGGTTATCACAAGGGTGTATTCGGAAACATCAGTATGACCATATTGAATGGTAGTTCAGGACAACCTCTTGAAGGAGTATCCTTCAGATTCGATAAGCATGTTTGGCATAATTCATTTGAGAGCGGAAATTACACAGATGCTTCAGGAAACGCACGATTTGACAATATGCAATTGGGACTTGATAGCTACCTGGGTCAGAACAACCTTGTGAAGGTGTATATCACGAAGGACAACTTCACATTCAATAATGGGAATGGAAGCGATGTAGCATATCTGCCCCTTTTTGTTAACAGCACTACACATTATACATTGACCATCGATGAGAACCCTCTTGTAAGGAGCTCAGCTCCTTCTTCGGAAATGAACACAGGAATTCCTGTGGAAAAGGATAGAGTTCCAAATGATGTGTTTGTAGAGTTCTTCGATGATATTGACCAGACATCGGTTGATATGGATACTCTTTACCTCAGGGAGGTCTCAGGAGAGAAGGTGAATATCACTTACCAATGGCCCACCTCAAGTATCTGCAAAATATGGCCTAGTGAGGATCTTGAATACGATACCGAATACGAGATAATAGTTACACCTCTTGTAAAGAACACCACAGGATATCCACAGCTTTGGAGGACCTTCAGGTTCAATTTCACCACCCAGCTTGCCCCCGGGGTCCTCAGATGTCAGGTCACCATCAATGGTACCGTGGATCCAGCACCAGCAGGATCAATGATCCGTCTTGATTCGAGCTTACCCCAGTTCTTAATCAATGGATTCTATCAGTTCAATTCGGTCCTTCCCAGTGTGGGCGGACATACGATCACTGTCAGCGGTCCGACCGTTGGGGAATCAAATGAGTATGATGAGTACCTGTATAAAGGAAACAGTATTTCTGGAATTGAGGTTGAAAGAGGACAGACGATCGATGTTTTGGGACTTCATGTGACCAAGAGGCCAGTAAGGTCAGCCATCATAACCATTGTTGGTGAGGATGACACTCCCCTCTTTGGTGCAACGGTGACACATTCTGCCACTTTGGAATCAAAGACCACTGACCTGCTTGGCAAGGTTGTATTCAATGAGATATTGGTGGAAAGGAATACCAGTCTCAAAGTCACTTATCCAAATTATGAAAATGATGCAATGACCATCACGAATGGGACCATTGATCCGGTAATGGTCACTAAGAAGATCTATGAGAAAGAACTTCCAGTAGTTTTGAAGGCAAGGACGGAATTCACCATCGATATTTCTCCCGGGACAATAATCCCTGTTGACTCCAAGATACAGATCGAGTTTGAGGAGAAACTGGGTCCGTCTTTCAATATGAACCCAGATACAATGACCACTGATAATCTTAAGATCCTTAATGAGGATGATGATGAGGTGGCCATTGATATCGAGTCAACACCTGGAGATGGTTCAAAATGGTCACTTGTTCCCAGGGATTTCCTGGCCTATGACATGAACTATACGATCTTCATCGATGAGAGTGTTGCAACCCTTGGCGGGGGAAATCCACTCTGGAGAGACTTCACTGTTTCTGTAGAGACCGAGGCCTTGAAGGACTCTACCGTTATTGGGACCGTTAACACAAGGGGAAGGGGAGTAGGTGGAGTCAAAGTGGAGGTTCTTCAAGACGGTGTTGTGAAAGCCACGGGGACCACCTCGGAGAACGGCGGCTTTGCCATCCCTATCAAACACAACGATTTCACTTTGATGAACATAACAGTAAGGGCTGATGGGACGAAGGTTGGTCTCTCTACAGGGATGTACGGTCCAATAACTCTCAACTCTGGAGGATCCAGAGAAGGAGCGGATTTCGAACTTACCAGACTTCCCGATTGGTTCCAGGTCCTTTATCCCAAGGACGATGAAGGGAGGATGCCGGTCACCGGCACCTTCACTATCAAGTTCAAGGTATCACTTGACCATTCGGATATGGAGACCTTTGTGGACAATTTCACACTGAGGAATCCGGAAATGGACCTTAACATCTCGGTTTCCGACGATGGAAAGACGGTCATTGTGGACCCGGTAGAAATCCTTGACAACGACAAGATCTACACGCTGTCAGTGGGTGCTGAATTCCAGGATGAGTTCTTCCGTGAACTGAAGGATATCAACGGGTCCTTCGCACTCCCCAGGGGTGAAGTGGTCCAGATAAAGACCGAGTTCAAACCCATCGAGGTTATTCTCCAGACCCCATCCTCCAACATACTGAACAATGTTCCGGTTGACACACCGATATCCATTTTCTTTACCAACTATTCAATGGATACAGCAAAAATTGAAAATGCGATTGAACTGAAGGAGGTCTTGTCCGGTGATGCGGTAGGTAACCTCAGCTTCACATGGTCCTTGGATGACCAGAAGGTCGAAATTGACCATGACAGGCTCATGGGAAGTACAGAATACCTGATCAGTCTATCACCTGGAAAATATGGGGCCGGAACCAGTTCTGGTGCCATGATAAAGGATGATTTCCTTGTTTACTTCACCACGGTCCCCGTGATGATTGATATCAATCCCTTCCCACAATGGCCTGAGACAGTAAAGGCCGGAGCAAAGATGGTAATAACTCTGGAAAACCCTCTGGGAATAGGTATTAAGGTAGCGATCCTGATCGAAGAAGTGAGGGGATCCGTTATCTATGTGGAAAAAGCGAATGTAACTCTAGCCAAGGGAGAGAAGGACAGGCAGGTTACACTCGATACCGAAGATTATGCTAGAGGAGATTACAAGGTTTTGGTAAAGATATACGATCCCTCAAAGGATCCCATAGTCCTGCTGGATGAGTTCCCGTTGAACCTAGAGGTCGTGAAGGATGATTCAAGTGGTCCAGATAGTATACTCTGGGTTTTCATTGTGATTGGGGCCATTGTCATCCTCATAGCGATCCTGGCGGTCTTCCTTATAGCCCAATCAAGGAAGAAGGATATCGAGGAAGAACTGAAAGAGGAGTTCGAATGTCCCGAGTGCCATCACCTTGTTGGTGACGACGATACTGTCTGTCCCCATTGCGGAGCCGAGTTCGAAGAGCAGGCCTATAAATGTCCAAAATGCGGTTCCATGCTTGAACCTGAGGATGAGGAGTGTTCGGAATGCGGATACGACTTCTCGGACCAGGACCAGATGGAACTCGAGGATGACTCGGATGATGAGGACATCGAGGTCGAAGAGGAAGACGATGAAGAACTCGAGTTGGAAGAAGATGATGAGATGGAAGAAGTGGAAGAGGAGGAATGATCCTCTTTATCATGCCGCAGGTGATCACCTGCGGCCATTTTTATTTTAAGTTTCATTAAGAAATCGAGGTGAGAAGATGGATATGAAAGCAATATCGGTCATCGCAATGATCATGATAGTCCTTACTGCCGTATCGGCAATGATAATGACCGTTGAAGGTCATAATGACGTACCGATAAATGTACGGGATGCTTATATTGTCGGCAATGTAGTCAATGGGACCTCCGGGATCAAGGTTTCATGTAGAACGATCAATACTCCCAATGGTGCCGGTTCAAATCCTTATACGATGTACTTCAACGGGACCACCAATGCTACAGGTCATTTCAATATTACAGTGGACTCAAATTCCACAGCCGAACCAGCTGATTATTTCCTGGATAAATATTCTGTAACTATTTTCAGGACGTATTATCTCGATGTTTCCAAAGGATCTTACATCCTAACAAACCACATTGAAAAGGGAGATGAGGTCCAGGTTCCTGATGGCGCTCTCGAGATGACACCGACCGCAACCGGAGATGTTACGGTCAGGATATTGAACAAGACCTCCGGAGAACCGTTAGAAGATGTAACAGTCTCATTAGACCAACCACCTGGCCCTCCACCGATCCCATTCAACAAGGTAAAGGTCACTGATAGTGCCGGTGAAGTGGTCTATAATAATGTAAGGGCGGATGATATCATTATCGAGGGAACCAGGGAGAATTTCCTTGACCTTTCCTCAACTGTTTCTGAGAACAATGGGATCGTGGTCGAAGGGACTATGACCGTCCTTGAGTTCAATCTAACTGAAAAACCATGGCCTTTCTTAACAACTCCTCCCCCAGGATCTCAAACCGCAAATGTCACATCAGGGGTTTTGATCAACTTCCAAACGACCATGGACCCATCCTCAATTACCTCCAAGTCGAATTACATTTTCCAGGATGGCCTTGGAACTCCGGTCCCCTATTCGATAATTGCAGTAGGGACAGAGAACGACAAAGTAAGGATCGTTCCTGATCAACATTTGGATTATGATTCGGATTATATCCTTTTCATACTAAGGAGTATCAGGTCCCAGGGTGGATGGAACCAATTATGGAGAAATATGGATGTGGATTTCCATACAGAGCTCAGGCCCGGGATCATCCAAGGAAGGATACTGGAGACCGGATCTGGAATGCCAGTTCAGGGCATCTCTGTGGAATTAGTGGACCAAACGGCCATATCTGATTCAGATGGTACCTTTCGCTTTCCCCTCGTGATCCCAGGTCTCCATGATCTCAGGATCGATAATTCCTATCTTTACGATGGAGTCTCTGTTTATGATATTGATGTAAGAAGAGGAGATGATCTGGACCTGGGGAACATTTCGATCGATCCTTTGTCCCACGGTTCCATGAGAGTTATTGTCACATCTGATGGTAGCCCTCTCGAAGGTGCATGGGTCAAAGTGATCTCATCCCTTCTCTCCCAGGATGAAATGAATATGACCACCAATTCCACAGGTGTAGCATACTTTGAAAGAGTAAGGTCAGGAAATGTCAACCTCAGAGTTGGTGCAGATCACCATTCACCCAGGATCGATATTGCACTCATACCGGAAGGTGGGACTGGAAACCTCTCCATTGAACTGTTCGAGGATGATCCCCCGGTTATTGTTCAACTTACCGAGGAGAACGCTCCGGGTTTTGCTGATCCATCATCCGACTTCCTCTTGCTCATGCCTGAACCAATAGATTTCCAGACACTTGTAGTTTCATTATGGGTGCTCCAAGATGGGGAAAGGATCTCTGAAGTGCCACTTTTCCCACCTCAAACAGGATCGGTCCAGGATTCATATCTTGTTAGGGTCCAGGGTAATCTCCCTCTTGAAAGTGATATGGAACTTGTTGTGGATGACGGACTATTAGCACTGAATGGTAGCGAACCAGTCCTCTGGGAGGACCTTGTTTATAGGGTCTCGACACCTATGCTCCCATTATCTTACATATTGGGTAAGGTTCTTCTTGAGGGTAAACCATTGGAAGGTCTCGAGGTCAAGTTCCAAGATCAGATCGGTTACACAGATGATGAGGGGAACCTGAATATCTCCATTGATCTTTCAACACTGTCCCTTACTGCGAAACTGATCGTCAACTTGACCAATATGGGATATTCCCTATTCGAAAGGGAGATCACTATCGTTCCAGGAGGTATAGAAAATATTGGGGAGGTATCCATTCTTCCTCTGACAGGATGGTATTCCGTTTCTCCGTTACCGGGTTCCATTGATGTGGATCCTGAGACCAATATTATATTCTCATTTACAATAGAACCGATGGTTCCAGGAAATTGGTCCGATGTATTGAAAGTCGTGAAAGAAGGAATGAGCGCTCCTTTGACCGGGATCTTCACCTCATCAAATCTGAACAAGACCGTCACTTTTGATCCCTTCATCTCCCTGGATAGGAACACTGTATATCGCGTTACCGTGTCTGATGACCTTATGCAGAAGGGAGGAAATCCCATGTTCCCAGTGGGGAACACCACATCTTTCAGGGTACTGCCTCCTGAGATAACCATAGAGGTCCTCTCTCCCACAATAACAGAGGATGTTTCGTTGGATGTCCAGGTCAGACTTTCATTCGGCGTTTCACAGAACAGGTCGCTTGTGCAGAGCTCATTGGATATATCGCCCACAGTGACCGGAATATCCTTCCATTGGGTGTCCGGTTCTGAATTGATCATTGAAGCACTCTTTGCAGCTTCTGAGAATTATACCTTGAGCCTTGCTCCTGGTATTTACGGATCACAGGGTGAGCCGTTGACCTCATCATTCCAGCTCCAGTTCTCAACAGGAACCAGCTATTCAATGGACCATTCATTCACTTCCATCAATTTGATACCAGAGCCCGAGGGCGGATGGAATACTGGTCAGAGTGTCAGGATCTTCGGTACAGTGGACCACTCTGCAGGATACGTTGTGAAGGTGACCATAGGAGACAGGGAGTGGCTTTCAACGGTAAATCCTGCTGGTATATGGTCTGTGGAACTTATTCTTCCCGATACCGGAATGAAGGGAATATTGAAGGTAACCATTGGTGTACCGGAAGGGCCAGAGGCCCATTTCAAGGAATACTCCATTGAGATCAAGGAAAATAAAAATGGAACAACCGACAACGGGACCGACCTCACGTTGATCTTCATCATTGCCTCGGTCCTTGTGATCTTGCTTGCTATCATAGCAGGATTGTTCTTCATCAGGTCCCAGAAGAAGAAGGCTGAAATGGAGATGGATATCGATTATACCGAGGTTGATGGTGAATGGGATGATGGCGAGGAGTGATAAGGCTCTTCCTTGATCCTTACCTTTGTCAACTCATTCGAGAACCCGAACTTTGAAAGCGTGCTGAGGGGAACCCCTCGGTCAAAGTTTATAAGGAATCTCCTCGATAACCGTGGTCTGTTATAGCCCCAGTATACGGTTCTCGTGGTGGTTCCATGAACAGCAATGATAAGAAGATAACCTTTGTAGGTTTCGGGGTCCTTTTCTTGATGATCATAACTGCCTTGGTCTTCGGCAGCAACGTATCTGAGGGAGAGCAGGGCAGGTCCTCTCTATCTGCGGATATTCTGAAGGATTATCCCATTAACAGGACCACAGAGAGCTTTTCCGGTGACCTAAATGCCGGGGCGAGTCAGACCTTTGAGATCGATCTGAGCGGTAAACTTTTAAAGAACATCTCGGCAACACTTACCTGGTCCGACGAACAGGACCTTGCCGGAAGGCCAAGGATAAGAAGATACGATAACCAACCTGATACGTTTTCGCTCTCCGTTTCTGACCTTGAGGGAAACATCACCGATGAAGGGAGTGCCTCCAATCCACAGGGAAATGAGGGAACGGTTACTGTGATGATTACCAATGATGATGCTGATCTTGTAATGCTCCTGGATGGCGGTTATGAGGGAGAGACCTGGGCTGTTGATGTGACAATGGTGGATGCAGGTATGTGGGCACCAAGGATTGGGGTAATAGGTTTCACGGACAACGGCAATTCTTTCTCACTTGTGGTCGAATATGAATTCTATGAGATATTGGAACTAAGGGGAGAGTAGGGGGATATAAAATGGATGATGATTTCGAACCATATGTTCCAGCAGACCAGGACATTCCGGAATTCACAACCAAGGCGATACTCGTGGGCCTGGCTATCACCATCGTCATGGGAGCCGCAAACGCCTACCTTGGTCTTTTCGTCGGTATGACCGTTTCCGCAACCATCCCATCACTTGTATTCGCCCTGGCCATTCTGAAGTTGTTCAGGGGAAATATTTTAGAGATAAATATGGCCAAGAACATTGGTGTTGCAGGGGAAGCCCTTGCTGCGGGGATAATCTTCACTTTTCCTGCAATGGTCGTCATTCATGCCATGACAGGTACAGGTGGATGGGAGGACATGTTCACCTTCCAGAACCTTTCAATAATGATCATCATTGCACTTATCGGAGGTCTGTTCGGAATTCTGTTTACCATACCGCTACGAAAGGTCTTCATCGATGACCTTGACCTCCCATATCCTGAAGGTGTGGCAGCTGCAGAAGTCCTGAAAGCTATGGAGAAGGGTGGGCGAGGTATCTATTACATAGCTATAGCCGCAGGGATAGGCGGTTTCATGAAGCTCTCTGCGGAATCCGGACTGGCCTTGTGGAAGGAGAAGGTCGAGGGTGTTCTGAACATGGGGCGGGTCAGGTTCTTCGGGGGTGTCAATGTTTCCCCTGCGCTTTTAGGTGTGGGTTATATCATCGGGTTCAAGATAGCTCTGATCGTGTTTTCCGGTGGTATCATTGGATGGGTCATAGGCATTCCTCTGATCGGATTCATTAAAGGCTGGCCAGCCGGTGATCCAATAAATGCAGTCTATACATTATGGTTCGATGAGACCAAATGGATAGGAATCGGAGCTGTTCTTACTGGCGGGATCTACACTCTGATCAAGATGTGGCCCCAGCTGAAACAATCAATTACTCAGACTCTGGGTGGAAGAAAGGGAGATGCCAATGCTCCCGCTCCTATAAGGACCGAGAGGGACTTCCATGTTTCAGTTATCTATCTTGCGATACTGTTCATAGTTGTATTCGGTATCTATCTGTTCATTACCCATGAACCGATAACATCCCTCATACTAACCTTCATCATGTTCATTGCAACTTTCCTTTTCACAGCGGTTGCAGGATATCTGGCTGGAATAGTAGGATCCTCGAATAATCCCATCTCGTCAGTTACCATCACTACCCTGGTGATAACAGCGTTTGTCCTGATACTGCTCTCATCACTGGGAATATCAGACCTGGCTGGTCCAGAGGGAATGGGAGCAACCATTCTCGTTGCTGCGGTAGTATGCTGTTCAGCGGCAATAGCAGGAGATTCCATGCAGGAGCTAAAGACCGCCCAGATCCTTGGTGCCACACCTATCAGGATCCAGTGGGGCAGGTTCCTGGGAGTTGGCGTGGGAGCCATAGCCATACCGTTCATTGTAGCCCTCCTTGCAAAAGCCTATGGTATTGGATCTCCTTCGCTTCCATCCCCTCAGGCTGTGATCATGGGTTCAACCGTATTTGCGATTTTCGAGATGGAATTCAATTACCTCATGTTCGCAATCGGCTGTGTTCTTGCAGCGATCCTGATATGGAGAAAGCTTCCGGTAATGGCTGTTGCCATTGGGATCTATCTACCTTTCACATTAACGACACCCATTTTCCTTGGAGGAGTTCTGGGATTCATAGCAGAGAGATGGATCTCTATTAAGACAAGATTGTTCGACACCCTTGGATTATCCAAGGAACAGGCTGACAAGCTTGTCAAGGAGAACAAGGAATCCACATTCAATGAGGGTTTATTGTTTGCTGCTGGACTCGTTGCCGGAGAAGCCGTTCTTGGAGTCATTGTGGCCCTGATCATAATCATCGGAGGCCCCGGAGCCATCGCTCTTTTCAGCAATCCCAGCACGATACCGGGGATGTTCGGTCTCCTGTTCGTCATGTTCATTATTGTCTATATGGTGATCAGGGAACACCTGGGAGGTCTCACCTCTTCACAGGGTAGACAGGTCCTTTCCGGCATGTTCAAGAGGAAGTGATTCAAATCTCCGGGGAAGGAGGAAGTGGTCAGAAAGAAGGACCAGGGAAGAAGAAGGATAGACCCTGGTGGGCCAGACCGGACCATGAGATGATCGGGGAGAGAGTGGACCATTTCAAGGCCCTATATAATGACATGAAGATCGATGTGGACGATGAGGACCGTCCCTCTCTTATCAAAGAAGCTGTGAAAAGGGATCCCAGGATAGAGAACTTGTTGGATGCGGTTCCATTCAAGTTGATGGACCTTGAAAGGAAAGGAGATTTCCTTATTGCTCCCGTTTACGAGTCCGAAAGAGGCAAGAAGGTTGCCAAGGTCCTGAGGTTGAGGACAACCAGGAAGATCAAACTGGATTCTCAAGGGTGGACCGTTTGGAACTGTATCGATGGGGAGAGGGATGTCAGAGATATTGGAAGGATCCTTAGAGAGGCCCATGGAGATAAGGTGGAGCCGTTATATCCGAGACTGTCCAAGTTCCTCGCTTATCTGAATACATTGAAACTGGTTGAGGTAGGGAAGAAGAAAGAAGAACCCTGAATAAAGATCATATAGCAACTTTTTCAAGTTCTTCCGTCACATCATTGAAAACCGAATCGAAATCGGGCACATCCCTCATCTGATGTTTGAGAGAATTCATCCATGCTCTTTTGTAATATTCCCTTTTTATTAGGAATAGATCAATATTCATTTCAATTGATTTGAAGTTGAATTTTTCCTTAATCAATGATCTTATCGAATATAAATCAATATTTCTAGAAATAAACCAAACATCAAACAGATCCCTGGGTCTTGTCCTTTGAAAAAGGGATCTCACCTTTTCCGCTATAATCTCTTTAAGATCATAACAGGGAATCATCTTTCCCTTGATCTCTTCCATTTCAATCATTAAAGGTCTCATTATTGGGGGAATCAGGATCAATTCATTTTTATGGTCAGATATATCCAATTTGATCTTGGTAGGATTCCCTCCTTTCCATACCATTCTAAAATCAATCTTCCCCTTAAGTCCGTTATTCATTTCAACGAATTCACCAAGTTCGAAATCTATTCCGCTCAATTCATTACCTTTTTCACATGATTTACTGAAAGTCGATTCCAGTTCATCCTTGGTGACTTCTTCTGTCAATGTAAAGTCCAGATCGTCTGAGAATCTGTAATCCTTGATGTAGATTTTTTGGAGGCAGGTCCCTCCCTTGAATATCAATCTATCATCCTTTAGTGATGCAAGTATCAATGATTGTGCTACATCTCTTTCGATTGTAGATATGGGAACCCCCTTGCTCCTTGCGATCTTTTTGATCTCGATATCTTTCATTTCATTCACCAAATAAATCCTCATCTTCAAGGTTCGCAATCAGTCTCCATTTAGATGACCTTCTTATCGATTCAGGCATTGTTGGATCAAGGGACAGGTAATTCCTTGTATCAATCGGATCCAAGGGAATACCAAGCCCCATCAGGTCAGAAAGGTAACCAAGTCTCCTGATGACACCAGTATTATCCATCTTTATTGCATAGTCTGCGATCCTTTCTCTGTCGAAGGTCCTTTCCCTGAGTCCCTTTGCTACCTCAATGATACCTCCGCATAGATCCGGTCTGTGAAGACAATCAGTAATGGTTTTTTCAACATCGGTTATCTTGACCTTTTCCTGCTCAATCCAGATGTTTTTTAATCCGAATAACTTTCTTTCATCGACAGTGATTATCCTGTAAGTGATCCCAAAAACTTGAGGATTAGAGTCTTTTTTTCTTTTTGTAGATTGAATGAAGACCGTACCTTGGAATCTGTTCTGTCAGTCCATGATAATTAAGTGCACTCCAGAACGAAATAACTGAAGGATCTATCAACAATTTGCCGATCAAGAATTCATGAGGTGAAAATTTTCCCTTTTCTGTTCCCCTTGGTATTATGACATATGCTCCCCTTTCAACTCTCTCTATGATCCCCTCATTTTCCATTCGATGAAGAAGAACATATAGTGATTCTCTTGTGAGATTGGAATTCCTTATAGCTTCATCAAATGTAAAGGTCAAACCATTCTTTATGATTGAATCGAGGAATTGATTTCTCATCTGTATACACCAAACTTATCAAATCTGTTAAGGATGGTGTATATTAATGAGAATAGTATTTATATCTTTCTACAATTTTTATAATCCTGTAATTACACAATAAAAGAAGAATCCAGAGTAATATTCAATCAATCAACTAGTAATTCAAACATCTAATAATACTATTAACAGTAATTAGACCAATTCAAATTATTGTTCAGGTCCTGAAACAGTATTTTGATATCATCTTCTCTTCTTCTTCCCCTTCTTCTTTCTGGGCTTTTCTATGGGAGCTTCCTCCTCATCTTCTATCATTTCTTCATCATCTTCTGAAAGTTGCTCTTCTTCATCGTCAAAGGGTTCCTCCTCAACTTCCAATGGTTCATCCAAGGAGGTCTCCTCTTCTATGATATCTTCTTCAGGTAATTCCCCTTCGGGAACGATCTCCTCATCTTCAGGATATTCTTCTTCCTCGTATTCCTCAGCATCAGGATCTTCGGGGAGGTCTCCGAACTCCTCATCCAGGAACTCATCCTCTTCATCATAGTATTCATCTTCTTCATCGTCATAGTATTCCTCATCGGAGAGGGCATAGACATCCTCATCATCCATCTCGTCATCCTTCCTCCGTCTGGTGGACCAGAGGTAGAATCCGATTATTGCAATGATCACGATCACTCCGATAATGATGACAATGAGGACCTGCTCAGAGATCTCATTTCCTCCTCCGCCTGTTTCCTCCTTCTCAGTCCTGAAGGACCAGGAATTTAATGTATAATTCTCAGGGAACGTTGTTCCATCCCTCGACATTGCACCGAATTGCACTGTGACCGTATAATTCTTCTCTGGAAGGAAACTATCATGTTTTATGGTCAGGTTCCTTTTTGACGCATCCCATATGTATTCCAGACCGGATAACGCAGGGACAACCTTCACATTTGCTACCACCGAGGAGGTATTGACCGGCATAGAGAACCTTATGAAGATATCAGCATCCAGGTCAACAATGTCTCCTTTGGGAATGTAAGTGGCGATCATCAATTCCTGGGGTGGAGGTGTATAATCATAGTAGATCAGAGCAACCACGAACTGACCGAAATCCGAATTGCTGGGTGTCACCTCGAAGAAGTTCGTAACCTGGGAAAGGTAACCAGATCTATTTGTCTCGATGTCCCCGGCTATCCCCTGGGCAGGTGTTACTTCGAACCTTCCCCTAAAGGGTAGTCGAGGGATAGAGAACGTCATCTCACCATCTGCATCGGTCTGACCAGCTTCAACGACTTCACCGGATTCTTTAAGGAGGACTACATATGCTTCATAGGCTGGCCCATCTCTTGGGCCTTCTCCATAGATTACATATATCTGGACAGATCCAGTTTGGGATATTACATGGTAGGGAAGTGTAATATTCACTGTTCTATCTGGTGTTTCTTCTGTTAATTGGAATGTGTCTGACACCATGGGTAAGTATCCAGACCTCTCGTTTAGCTCGCCTATCCTGTCGATAGGTGGAGAGATATGAACAGTATAGAACTCATCCAGAATTAAACCCGTGAAACTGATCTTACCCAAGGAATCAGTTACACCGGTTGCAACAACTGTTCCGTTGAATGATACCAGAGAGACCGATCCATTGAAAACTGGTAGATCGGCAAGAGGCCCCTCATTTGAATACACCGACCCAACGTTTATTGAAACCTGGATCAGGGCTGTTGTGACCTCGAAGACTGAGCTTCTGGGTGAGGGATTTCCAAATGAATCTACAGCCTGAACCTGCATCCGGTATGTTGTCCCCCACTTCAACTCTGTGAGCGAGTATGTTCTATTGTCCTGACCAGTAGATCCTGTGATCACCATCTCAGTGGAACCTGTCCTGTTGAGGTAAATATCGAACCTTGAAAGATCATCCGATCCCGGATGATCCCATGAGATCGTGATCGAGGACTGGTCTACTGAGAGGACATCAAGACCAGAAGGTGCATCCGGAGGTGTGAAATCCTTGGTTTCAGCTGTGGCAATGTTGGATGGTTTCGATTCCCATGTCCCATCCCATGAAGTGATCCTGAAAATACCCCTTTCCCTTGGCCCCATCCCATTGGTGGTCCATGTTGCCAGGGGGTGGTCCACCTCACCAACCTGGACCCAGGTTGAAAGGTCTTCCATATCGAGTTTGAAAACACGGTAAGTAAGAGTATCATCTTCATTAGGGATCCAACTGAGTCTGAGCTCCTCCCTGGTATCAAGTGGGGTCACCAGCATACCTGTTACAACCAAGGGAAGATCTATATCCGGTGATGTGAAGCTCAGGATCCCCGGTATGGAAGTGTTCACCATAAATTGGCCCTCCCAATCTATATTCGAGGTTCCTTGTTTGTAGATCATCACAATATTACTCAGATAAACAGGGATGGGAGATCCCGAATAGATCCTGTTATCTGCAAGGATCGGACCTGCCATTCCATCGATATTGGTCATGGGATCAGTAGAATTGAAATGAGAGGTTGCATACAAGGTTATACCATCCGACTGGAAGGCAAGATCAACACCTTCAAGGGGATTGTCGAACCTGTCAATGGTCTTGATGAATTGAGTATTTGATACCTTTACAATAGAGGTTGGATCGACAAGGACACCATTGAGCTTCGTATCTATGGCATGGATGAATGATCCGTCGAACGCTTCCAGGCTCTGGGAGCTGGATCCTAATTGACTGTTCTTTATTGTGGAATTCCCCTTGAAGACCCTGATCGGGAGAGATGAATTAATTGAGCAGTGTGATATCTCCGAGGAGGGTGTATCTATCAATACCATACTCTCTCCAGATCCGATTATCGAAGATGATTCCATCACAGTTCTCAGGGTCCTTGCCCTTACAACCGTCCTAGGTGAATTTGAGCTGAAGGTTGTGTTGTTAACCTTCAGGAGAGATGCGGGATCGTCCACATCGAGAAGTGTGCCAGTGTCTTCATCACCTTTCAATTTACAGTCTGCAATTTCGTAGGTTCCGGTCAATCCATTAACCATCAATCCTACTGAATCTGCTCCAGAGCAATCGATGTCGGTCAAGGTGATGTACAGGTCTGTCAGATCCTTAGCATTGATACCTGTTGAGGATCTCCCCATCACATAAGCTGTATCATTGGATACAATGACCTCATCACCTGAGAGAATGGCACCAGTACTATCAGAATTCAATGTTGTATAATAGTTACCTGCAAGTGTAAGATTGGATCCGAAGGCCGTGATCCCGATGGACCTGATCCCATCAACTTTGAACTGGTTTCCATAAATTTTGGAGTCGGTTACATGGTCCAGGCTAGCTCCCAATGAATCACGACCCATGGTATTGAACCTGAGATCATATACGAATAGGTCATTTGTATCGCCTTTCTGTACCAGACCAGAAGATCCTTACTCCCTTTGAATTGAAGATACATTCTTGCAGGTCTATAGATGAACACTCGGCGATCAAAAGGGAGATCGACCCTTCTCCATCAGAATTTAAATCCATATTGTTCATTTTTAGGTCGTCGCTATTATTCAGTTTGATACCGCAGGATCCATCTCCATCCGCAGTGATCGTACCGTTCCTGATATCTATAGGGGTAGTGAATATGCCATAGAGACCACATCCATTATCCGTAATGAAGATCGAAGAGTTCTCAAAGATGATAGGACCGCTGTTGCTCAGATTGATACCCAGTGAGCTTTTCATCACATAGATATCGTTTAAGAAGAACCGAATGTTCGTTGTGAGATCTGCTCTGGTTCCGACAGAACCATTACCTTTGGTCATGAAGGATACATTGTTGATATCCAGGTTGGAACTGGAGTATATGTCGAAACCTATTCCATTGATCTCCATTGTTCCGTTCCTCAGCTTAATAGATGATGAGTTCGAAAACCCCGCCCCTACGACCGATGATCCCGTGGATGAGATATCGAACTTGTCCAGGATAATACCGGTAGTGGTTTCACTGAAAAGACCGGTTCCGGAACTGGAGATTGTCAGGTTGAACCATTTGATATCAACCACTGTGGACCGATCCAGGAGGACACCGATCCCATCTATACCCCTCCCTTCGATATTCTCCATGAATGTTGTGGAGCAATTTTTTAGATGTATTCCTAATTCCACCTGGTTTCCGATCTCTATCATCTCCAGTCTGGAACCCGTACCATTTTCCAACACAAGGGACCCATTCACGGAAGTCACTCTTACATCAGTGATCCTCACGTTGCTCCCCCTTAATGCCAGGGTTCCATTCGTGATCGTCAATCTGGTTATCCTGATACCGTTGCCATCCAAGATGGATGGTACGGAACTGCTCAGTATAAGGGTAGTATTCGTAGTCGAATTCCCTCTGATCAGGATATCTCTCCTATCAGATGTGAACGATCCGTTGAAATTACCTTCGGCTATGACTATGATATCTCCGGAATTAGCATCATCCAGTGCCTCCTGCAGTGTATCATATGTCGAATCTGGTCCTACATACCTAATGGACCCGGAAACATTCTCGACCGCGATCATGAACAGTCCGAGAAGCATCGGGACCAGCATCATCCATACTAGGATCAAGGAACTTGTCCTTCTATTGAATTCCCCTTCCATCAGAGGCACCCCCAATATTATTGGAATATGAAAGGGGTAGGACTCTATTAAAGTATCCTGATCCCATATCAACGACTTTAAAGTAATATATACATTGCACCATTGGACCCCCATGCACCCAGCGGGTGATATACGAGGGGCCAAGAGCACTTCCTTGGAGGGTAGGAAGATCGTCCTGTGCATCACAGGATCCATTGCCGCCGTGGAATGTGTCAAGCTATCAAGGGAGCTCATACGTCATGGAGCGGAAGTTCATTCTGTAATGACAGAAAAGGCAGCAGAGATAGTCGGCCCCTACTCACTTGAATTCGCCACTGGGAATCCTGTGGTCACTCATCTCACGGGTATGGTTGAACATGTTGAATTCTGTGGAGATGTTCCCGGGAGGGCAGATCTCGTCCTTGTCGCTCCCGCAACGGCAAATACCATTGGAAAGATGGTCCATGCTATAGATGATTCTACTGTCACTACCTTTCTAACAACGGCTATAGGAACTGGCATTCCTGTGATTTTAGTGCCTGCAATGCACAATACCATGTACCTCTCATCCTGTCGTTCAGGAAAATCTGAGTAAAGCTAGATCCATGGGTATTAGCATTGTTCAGCCGATCTTGGAAGAGAGAAAGGCAAAGATGGCATCCATTGACGAGATAGTCGAGAATGTCATCAGGGGGGTGTCAAGCGTTCCCCTGTCCGGAAAGAAGGTCCTTGTTGTGGAAGGAGCCACACGTGAACCCCTGGATGATATGCGATATATCTCAAACAGAGCTACTGGTAGGACCGGCAACCTACTTGCGAGGGAGGCTTTCAGGAGAGGAGCCGATGTCATGATCATTGCCGGAGAGAATGTCAAGGACATACCTGCTCATATTGAAAGCAATATTTTCACTGGTACTGCTGACCTCTTGAAGATAATTGAAGGACTACAAGATAGGACCGGACATTTCGATATCTGCTTCTTTGTAGCGGGTATTTCCGATTACACACCTGAGAGAGTGAAGGGAAAGATACCCTCCGGAAAAGATGTGATCACGGTGGAATTGACATCCACCCCAAAGGTCATCGGTAAGTTCAGAGAATTGAATCCAGAGACGTTCCTAATTGGATTTAAAGCAGAATCCATCGGTGAAGAGGCCGAATTGATCAGAAGAGCTTTCGACCGCATGAACGATATAAAGATGGACCTGGTGGTGGCAAACGACCTTTCGGATGTTACCGAATCCACCAATACCGTAATGACGATCACTCCTTCCAAGGAGGTCTTCAAGGCAGAAGGACGGAAGGAGGACCTTGCAAGGTTCATCATGGACAAGACTTTGGAACAGTATAGATCGAAGAGGGGTAGTTCCTGATGGTATTGAGGGGAAACGGTTTCTGTCCCGGGCATATTACCGGATTCTTTTCGATCCATGACGAAGGAGACAATCTCCTACGAAAAGGATCCAGGGGAGCAGGTGTAAATCTTTCTCTCGGGGCCATGACCATGGCCTCACTGGAACCACCTGAGAAGGCCGGTTCAGATGATCCTCTGGAGCTCAGACTCAACGTGAAAGGAGTCAACGAATTCACTGTAAATGATGGTCTCTATACGCATGTTCTGGAGTCTATACTGCCCGACAATGGAATGGGATGGAAGGTGGGTCTCAGGGTCAGACTCCAGCTCCCTGTTGGACAAGGATTCGGTATGTCCGCTGCCGGGGCTCTTTCTTCGGCAATCTCTGTTTGGGAGGCATTTTACTGCAAGGTCACAGCCTGGGACCGCAGACTCAGGTTCAAGGCCCAGCAGGAAAAGTACTTCGCCATGTCAACAGGAGAATTCAAGATCAAACCCCTGAGAAGAAGGTTGCTTTCCCCTATGCAGCTCTACATGGGTGGTGGAGGTGAGAAGCAATTGAATCCTGTCAAGGGATCCGGGAAAGCATCCGGGATGCTCGAGAACGGGGGTGCAGTCAAACAACCGAAAAGGTGGCTGGATAAAAGTATGGCCGAGGAACTGACAGAAGCCATCACCTATACTGACTGTATCGCAGCGGCTCACCGGGCAGATATCCTTTGCAAGGGAGGTCTGGGTGACGTTGCTGCACAAGCGAGGGGAGGTCTTGAGATGAGGCTCGCTCCTGGAATTCCTCCTTTCGGAGAGGTCCATACGATACCTATTGGTCTGGATGATACACCATCAATTGCCTTTATGATCGTAGGGGATACAATTGATACGGGGAAGGTCCTGTCCAATCCATTGAAGAAGAAGAGGATCAATGAATCAGGTGAAAGCGCTCTTAGGTCCCTTCTGGAGAAGCCTTCATTGGAAGTATTGATGAAGGAGAGCCACCAGTTCTCTTCTTCCACCCATCTGCAGAGCCTCTCTGTCAAAGGAGCGCTTCTAGAGGTCCAGGATATAGCTCTTGCATCACAGGTGATGCTTGGAAACTCGGTGTTTGCTTTTGTTGGAGGAGGATTGGGGGCAATCCAGAAGAAGAAAGTAATGGATATATGGAAGAGACACGGAGAGGTCCAGGTCTGTGAGATGGACCTGATCGGTGCAAGACCGATAAATTGAACGATCAGATATCCTTTGGATAAGATTTCAGTTTAGTGAATGTTTTTTATAATACCTGCCCAATGACCGCCAGCTCTGGTGGAATTGGTGATCAACAGATCAATTGATCGACAGGTCATCATGGTCAGGTCAACAGCCTTTGACCAGGTTCCACCTCTGCAAGAATGGTCTCATTCGCCAAAAAATGCTAACTCTTTGCAGGGGTAGCTCAGCCTGGTCAAAGGCGCTGGATTCAGGGTCCAGTCCTTAGTGGTTCGAGGGTTCGAATCCCTTCCCCTGCATCTTTTTTCAATCCATTGATCCATGGAATGGTCAATGGATATAAGATTTGGAGGGATTCGGACCCGGTAGGTCTTGAGACCATGGGACATTTACATAACAGGAATGGTCTCAAGATGAGTAAAATTTACAATTTTACGGAAGTTCGAATCCCTTATTTTTCATTTTACCAGTTCTTCTGTTTATGAGTTCTCTTACTGCAATTAACCCGCAAAACCAAACATGAGAAATCCAATGAACCCTAGCATATATATAAAACACGATGGCGAAACAACATCCGTGATCCCATCTTCGCTACCTTCATCATTTTCCTCCTCTTCATCCTCATCCACGAACTCGATCTTGAGTTCATACTGACCATTTCCAGTGACACTCAGAAACATGGTTCCCATACCATCTTCATCATCCCAATTATGCGAATCATGGGAAGGATCATCACCAACAAAGATATCGATCTGACCATCCGGAGTGATAGCCCATGCACCATAACTATTGACTGTCACATATTCAGTGTCCTGATAATCCATGATCTTCACCGAGACCTTCACGGTCCTGTTATCGATATTATCTATTCGATACCAATCACCACCGTCACCCTCGATCTCATTCACAGACCCTGTGTAGGTCCCTGCAGTGATGGTCTCCGCGCTCGATGGATCGTCATTTGGTTTATCGTCAGCTGAAACGATCCCTGAAAACAGGATCGAAACAAGTGCTACCAAAACAGACACTGAAACGTACAGCCTATATTTTCCTGCCATCAATATCCCCAAATGTAGTATGGGTTGAATTGAAATAAATAAGTTTTCAATTCCAAATATCTCCTTTGATATCGATAATTTCCCTGGATGATCTTCTCAAATAATCCCTTCCCCTGCACCAAATTATAGGGGCATATATGTGGCGGAAAATGGACCCCCCCCCCCCTCACCGAAAGTACATCGGTTTGGAGGATAAGGGGTGGAGGAGAGGTCCCTCTGTGTATGCCTTTCACATGGACCTCTCGGATCTCCTTTTGGGATCTGTGAGGTCCTTTTCCCTTCATTTTTCATTTTGGTTAGACTCTATGAATATAGGATTCAATAAGGGTGCAGCTTTTAATTCCGTAATCTCAGGAGGTCTTAGGTTTTCGGTCTGGGTGGAAGTGAAATTCTTCTTTCCAATGGATCTTCCGGGATCTTCTCTACTTCTTCTTTCATTTTCCTCTTTCTGAAAATGAAGAAAATAATGAAAGAAGTAACAACAATGACGATCAGCATCGAGACCAGGATCAATATCCAAATGGATCTACCATCATTGACCCCGTCTTTGTCCGAAGAACTACCAATCTCTATCTCCTTGCTTTCCTCGATTGAATTACCTGCCTCGTCTACTACTAATATTTGGATAGTATGAAGACCAGGTTTAAGCCCTTTAAAACCCCATGAGAAATCAGTTAATGCAGATTCGTGGGTATCATTTCCAATTGAAATTACCACTTTAAATATCGATGTTAGGTCATCAAAAACTGAACATTCAACGAGGAGAATGTCATTATTGTATGTTTGATCGAACTGATTGATAACCGGAGCTGTCCTGTCAACAACAAAGGTCCTTTCAATACTAGCTGATCTTCCAGAAAGGTCGGTTGCCTTTAGATTGTATGAATGAGATCCCTCTCCAGGAACAAGGACCATTGCTCCTTTTCCACCTTCAGAACCTGACCAGATCTCATCTTCATCTTCAAAAAGGATCACTTGAATGATCTCCAGATTATCCGTGGTTGTCCAACCGATCGGAATATTTTCCAGGTTGGTTGGAGATGTCAGATTATCCGTCCATTCCAGAATAGGATCGATGGTGTCTACGATCACAACCATAGAATCATTTGCTTCGTTTCCTGCTGTATCCGTTACGGAAATCACCATCTCGATAGAACCGTCATCCAAGATACCTTCCCAGAAGGTCTTTGTTTTTGATAGTTTGTACTCTCTTTCTCCTGTGAAAAACGATACTTCAGAAAACCCATTAACATCCGATGCTGACCAGGTGAGAGAAACGAATGGATCTTGCAGAATGAGGGTCTCCTCTTCTCTAATGAAACCAACTTCCGGTGGTGTGGTGTCATAGAGGAATTCGTACTGGTCAGTTGCAGTGTTTCCTCCATTATCTATGCATCTGACCTCGAAAGTATGACCCCCTTCAGAAAGTTCTCCAAGTTCTAAAAAGGTTGAATTACCCAGATAGATCCAATCCCTGCCATCAAGCTTGTAGCTATATCCTTTGATGCCATAGGTATCCCTGCCTGCCCATTGCAGGATGAAAGGTTGATCATTGACAGCTTCTTCTGTATTCAATATCTCTATGAATGGAGGGTCCATATCCCGATATATTGTAACCATATCAGCTGCTCTGTTACCGTATATATCTTCAGCAGTTATCTTGAATCTATGCATTCCATTTGAGGGCAATTGCACCCTATGCTCATTGATACCTATTACACTGAGATTAGTACCTTCCTCGATGTAATCCAATTCCACCTTCGTCGGAATAAACCCCTCCATCACACTCCATCTGATGAGCACATTTTCATCACCTGTAACATGGCCATCTTCCGGATCGGTGATCTCCAGGGTTCCGGACCCGATTGTAAAATTCACCGATTCTGATGATACCCTTCCAGCTATGTCTGTTGCTTCAACCTCGAGCCTGTGTCCTCCTTGATCCATCATCTCCTTCCCAGAAAACTCATTCAGATCATCTATCTCCACCCAATCTTTCTCATCCAATCTGTATCTGATCGATGTTAGACCATTAACATCAAAAATTGACCATTGGAGGTTGACAAGAATGTTGGAGTAAACTGCACCATCAGAAGGAGCCCTGATGTCAATTTCTGGAGGGATCGTATCAACAATAAAATCGGCTTTCTTTGTGAATGAACAATCTTTAGGATCCCAGCATGTGAGCTCAATTTGATGGCTTCCATCTGCCAGGTCCAACCTTTTCCCCCTGTCTAATAATCCGATTGTGATCTCTTCCGAGTCGATCTTCAGATTTTGGTATTCCAGAGGAAAATATTCGTCCACTGACCATTTCATATTGATCTCATCATCAAGAAGTATCTCTCCATTTTTTGGAGACACAATTTCGATCGGGCTATTGGGATCTACTACCCTGATCACCCGAGAAGTTTTATTGAATAGTCCTGCCTTATCGATTGCTTTCATGAAAACCTCTTGTTCTCCATTCACCAATTTCAGAGGCCACCATTATTCATTTATCACATCCGTCCAGTTCTCGTTGTCGACAGATAGTAAAACACTGTCAAGACCGGTTTGATGATCCCAGGCTTCCCATTCTATCTTGATATATTCCATATAGTAATCGTTGACGGGGTCCTGAGGCTGGGTAATGATAATTCCCGGTTTTATCACGTCAAAATAGGGATTTGTTAAGGGAAAAGGATCGTTGTAGGATCCGTCATATCCTCCGGATTCCTTGAAAGAATATTCGATATCAACGATCCCATTTCCATCGATATCGGGACCGGTCCAATCTCTCCAGTAGTTCCCTATACCGTTTCTTGAATAGGAGTAGTTAGCTGAATTTAACTCGTTCAGATCGAACTCCATTTGGGATCCATTCTGGTAAGTATCTCCAGTATTTCGATTGTGATAGAATATGTTCTTCCAGATATGTACATCCCTGATCTTAGGATCAATCCAATTTATAGGACCATAAGAACAATTTCCGAAGTAGTTATCTGATATCTCATATCGATTTATTTCCTTGGGAAAATATAATGGCGCTGTATTGGAAAATCCACCACTCTTTTCAAAGACATTACCCATTATTACACTGACCGGACGATCTGAATATTGTAATCCTCCGAAATCAATTGTTGAAGCAATGCCAAGGAACCTGTTATTGAGTACCTTTATTCCTATGCTATTCCATAGTACAAGAGAAGAATTGAAAAATGCACAATCGATTATCTCGAATTTTCTTTGATCATTACTTAATAAATTCGGGACCATATGACTAGTATTGCGGAAAGTGCAATTTATAATTGAAATATATTTGTCATTGGACTCGATTTCAATGTCTTTTCTTCCTTCCAGATCACATCCGCTAAATATAACTCTGTTTCCTCTGAAAACTAATCCATGAGAATAGGTCCCATAATCCTTTGTACTCACAGTTGAATTAGTGAACCTTAGATTCCCAATACCGAGATCAATATGAATGGGATCGTATCTTTGAGGAGGGATTAACCATTCGAACCCCCAAGGCAAATTGAGGAATTTTGTATCATTGATCGTTAGATTGGTTCCGTTCTCTCCTAATATTGCTTTATCATGGTTATTGACGGTGATATTTTCTATCAAACAATGAGAAACATTTTCGATCCAAAGTGCGTATTTTTCTGATGAAGTATTGAATGAATAGTCCCGGACCTCTACCCAACCTGTAATATTCCCTAACTTCAATCCAGTAGTATTTTCGGGAAATCCACTCAAGATGAATGGATCTTCTTGAGTACCTGAACCGTTGGAATAACAAGTGGATGAAAGGAGTTCCGTTTTACCATTAATATCAATATATTCATCTATGGCAAGGAGTAATCCGTTTCCAGAGGAGTCAAGGAAAGAGAGTAGTTGTAATATCAATAGAAGTGAGACTACAAACAAGACTAATGATCTCCCCATGATATCAACTTAATTTTTTGTGCAATAAACATTATGGTACGAAATTGGATTAAGAATTATTGAAAAAATAATTTATCTACCATTTCCCATTAAAAAATGAATAGCTACTATTCTACTGACCATTCTCATCGAAAAGTACAATATTATGACCTAAAATTCAAGATAATAAGTTCAATGATTTCTTTAAAGGAATCCTTAGAGGTAATATTCCTACATGTGAACTCATTGATTTCTTCCTTTATTCTCCACAAGTCCTCTTTCCTTGAATTTCCTCTTGATATTATCATAAATATTATAACTCCTAAAAAAAAACCGATGCTCGCCGAAAGAGGAAATTATTCATAATATTAGATAATTCATAAATCTATGGGAGGGAATGAATTATACAAAAAGATCGCTAGATATTATGATCTGATTTATCATAATAAGGATTATGAAGTAGAAACACTGCAATTAATGAAAATAATTAAAGATAACATAGCAAATGATGGACAGAAATTACTTGATATCGGATGTGGGACCGGAAGTCACATAGTTCACTTATCTAACCAATATGATTGTCTTGGAATGGATATTAATAAGGAGATGCTGGATATTGCAAAGGAGAAGAATCCAGATGTCAACTTGGTCCAGGGTGATATGACAAGTTTTGATCTGAAAGAGCAATTCGATGTAATCATATCTATGTTTGGAACAGTAGGTTACTGTGAAACAATAGAGATACTTGAAAAAACATTTGAGAATGTCTATAGACACCTTAATCCAGGTGGAGTGTTCATATTCGAACCTTGGTTAACACCTTCTGGATTCAAAGCTGGAATTCCATTTCTTCAATATTATGACGGGGATGGTGTGAAGGTAGCAAGAGTGACATCATCTGAAAAGGAGGGTAATGTTTCTAGAATTGAGATGCACTTCCTTATCGCGGAAACAGGTTCAAAAGTCGAGCATTATTCAGAATGTACATGAATTAAGTTTGTTTGAGATCTCTGACACACTCAAAATACTCAAAGATACTGGTTTCAAAGCAAGTTTTGATATAAATGCGATTGGTGGTCATCAAGGATTGTTCATTGCAGTAAAGAAGTGATTTCTTGAATCAGCGTAAAGAGGAAAACATCATATCAAATGGAGGAAATTAAAGAAGTACTGGAATGTATAATTGAATGTAAGGAGTAATTGTATGGAAATAATAGAAGTAATGGATAATAAAGATAAATATATGGACTTATTGTTATTAGGTGATGAACAGGAAAGTATGGTTAGAAGATATCTCTATAGAGGTGAATTATTTGCCTTATTTGATAATGATTTAAAAACGGTTTCTGTAGTAACACAAGAAAATGAGGAAATATATGAGATCAAGAATATAGCAACATATGAGAAATATCAGGGGAAAGGATATGGGAGTATTATGCTAAAATATATAATAGAAAACATAAAAAATAAAGGCAAACAATTGTTGGTTGGTACAGGAGAAAGTGATAAAATAATTGCTTTTTATAAAAAATTTGGGTTTAAATATTCCCATACAATAAAGGATTTTTTTATAGATAATTATCATCATAAAATGTATGAAAATGGAAAACAATTGAAAGATATGATATATTTAAAAATAGATTTTAAAAGTGTATGAAAATAAATAGACCATTAATGATACCGATTTCCACCCAAAAAAGGAATTTCTTCATAGGACAAAATGGATTTCTGGAATCGCAGAATCCGTCAAAATCTATATGGTGAGTAGATGTTTCCGGAAGTGTCCCTAAAGAGGAAGAGTCAAGAGGATCAAATTTCATTTTATACCTCTATAAAATCTAATCCAATATGAGGAATTCATCATATATATTTTACATACGACCTCTATGGCCCAATTCAGCTGATCATGAAGGATCTTCCTGGAATATTCGGACCCTGTCCTGTCCGCCTGTTAACACTGGAGGATCAGTATCCGGTGCATTTCCATTCGAAGACCATGAGAGTGGATGTCCCGGGAATGAGTTCATATGGGCCTTTGAGTACAGATACATTGATAAGGAACTCTGACCGAACATATATCTATTCAATCGATCAATGATGAACTTGTATGAAATACAATTTCATTCTGATCATCTTGATGATATTACCATTGATTGTCGGTTGTACGGAGGACGATGGTGTTAATGATGATGAGATAGCAGAATATCCGGAGACGACAAGAGATGAGATGATACCGCTGGATATTTCCAAAAGGGGTCCGTCAGGTGATAATACACCTCCTATCCTCCATTCGGATCTTTTCTCGGATCCTGTTCCAATGGAGGGACCTGTCAATACTGCAGGAGCCGAGGATTCCCCCTTCATCCTTTCAGATGGGAATACTTTTTATTTCTTCTTCACACCCGATGTAAGGATACCTCCGGAGAAACAATTACTTGACAATGTGACAGGGATATGGATCACCGAGAAGATCGGAGGTCAATGGTCAGAACCTGAAAGGGTTTGGTTGCAGGACCCTGGTGTATTAGCATTGGATGGTGCTCATTGGGTCGGGGAGAATGAGATATGGTTCGGATCTGCCAGGGAGGGTTATACCGGTGTTAATATATTCACTGCATCGAATGTGAATGGAACCTGGTCAGATTGGCACTATGCAGGTGATCTTCTGAACGTAGATTATGAGATGGGTGAACTCCACAGGGTCGGTGACACCATCTACTTCCATTCTCCAAGATCCGGAGGTAAAGGCCAGTACGATATCTGGACAACAACATTGGAGAATGGTCTCTGGAAAGAACCTGTGAATGTCGAGGAGATCAATTCGGCAGAACATGATTCCCTGCCATGGATCAATGAGGATGAAAATGAGATATTCTTTACCAGGATATATCTCGGTACCCCTGGAATATTCAGATCTGTAAAGGTAAATGGATCCTGGTCTGAACCTGAATTGATCCTTTCACAGTTTGCAGGAGAGCCTACTCTTGATGGAGAGGGGAATCTATATTTTGTCCATCATTACTATGAAGATGGTGAGATGATAGAGGCTGATATCTATTACTGCGAGAGACTATGATATGACATGTTCATCCTTGATAACCTTCAATGTGATAGATCCTTGTAGCTTGTGATGTCGATCCTTTCTCTCATATACTGATATAAAGTTACAGAAAAATATCTCTTATTGATTGAAAAAATATATCTGGAATCATGCATTATGCTTGTTCGGGGATTCGATGTTCAAGGCATTTTCAGCGTTCTTCATCTTCTTGGTATTGATTGTGTCATCATTCCTTTTCATCGGTAATGTTTCAGCAATAACACCCAACTGGGAGGACCTTAACGCAAATTATATTGACACGGATTCCGACGGTGAGAAAGATGATTACCTGGCCTATGAAGTGAATGAAAGGATCATAATGGCAGACACGCTGGTGGATTACGAAAGCTATCCATCACTTGGCATCACATTCCTGACCCTTGGATCCGATCCAGATATCCAAGCCGTTTTCGGAAATACTCTCGACTCCAATATTAGAAAAGGGAAGGGTATTCTCCTTCATGTGGACATTGTCGAGTCAACTGAGGAGGACGGTGACACAAAGGAAATGTACGAGATATACAAGGTAATGGTCCTAACAGGAGATGGTGATACATCTGAAGAGGATTCCTCCTCCTCATCGGTATCTGATACACTTTCATCGATAGGAGCAGTGGCATTATGCTGCTTCCCTCAGATAGCGGCTCCAGCAATTATTGCATTCTTTATTCTCCAGAGAAACAAGAAGAGAAAAGCCCAGAAATCACAGAAAGCTGCTCAAGGACCCGGAACACCGATCAATCCCACATCATCCGATCCAAGGACCGGTTCATCCTGGAGCCACATATATGGTTCATCTCAGTCTCCAAGAGTTGTTCCTCCCCCACCTGGTACTCCAGATACCCAACCGCAACAAGACACCTCTGCTGAAGATATGAAGGGTCTTGAAGATTTCATGGAAACGATGAATATGGATGATAATTCATCGAGATAAATCCTTTTTCAAAGAGGTGTCTTAATAGTCATATTGGTCAGGGTCTATAACAGGCTCTAAGGGTTGTTCGATCTCATTTGGATCCTCCACCTCTGGCTCCTGTTTCTCAGCTTGTTCCTCTCCTTCTTTCCTTTTCTTTCTCATTAGAAGAAGGGTAGCCACAACTACAGCTATTATTACCAGAATGATAATGACGATTGATACTACAATAAAGTTGGAGCTTTCATTCTTTTCACTTGTTCCATCATCATCATCCGGCAGATCATCATCACCATCGTCATCATCAATTGGTTGAGACAGATTGATTGTCACGGTTGCTTCTCCGGATATCAACGAATAATTACAATATATCTTCCATGTTCCGGAAGTAGCAGCAGTGAAAAGTCCATCGGACTCCATGTGACCCCCTGATCCCTCCCATTCAGGAATTATCGTAACAATATTTCCATCCGAATCGTAACCGTTCGCCGTGAACTGGACACTTTTCGAAATATTCATTTTCACCTCTTGAGGTTCAATGATGATCTTGGAAAGGTTCCCGGCATATACTTCGATCATCTCATAGGCCGAAAGCCCGGAGTAATTTGCATAGACCTTCCAGGATCCTACGATATCTCCATGAAAGAGCCCCGTCTGGTCAATGGTCCCTCCGCCTTCCGCTTCCCAGGTGGGTTCTATTTCGATCTCGTTCCCATCGGAATCATAACCAATTCCCATTAGCTGAACAGTCTCATCAGCTGTTATCGAGTAAGTATCTGTCAGGACCTCTACCCTTGTCAATTCTCCAGGTGTGATAGTGAAGGTCGTTTGACCGGATACACCTGAGGCATTACAGAAAACTGTCCATGTACCTACCTTCTCGGCAGTCAGATGGCCGAATTCATCGATCTTCCCACCACCTGTGACCTGCCATAGAGGTAGAACTTCAACCGTGTTTCCGGCTCTATCACGGCCTATGGTATTGAATTGCAACTCATCATCGGCAGTGACAACTTCATCGATCGGTGAGAGATCTATGGTCTGAAGTGGACCTGGTAGAACCTTCAATATCAACGAGGCCGTGTAAAGGACCTCATCTTTGTAATCTACAAAGAACCTATAGGAGTGGTCCCCAGCATCAAGTTGGGTCTCGAATCCTAAAAGCCTTCCATCCGTACTATCAATATCAATTCCAATAGTTGATAATGTGAAATTTGTTCCATCCAACTCGACCGAAACACCATCCGGCGGATCTCCGTCAGGATCGATGAACATGAGGGTGAAATTGAACAGATCATCGATATCTCCCTTATCGAAGGATACATCGGTAGAGAGGATTGAACCGGGAAGATCGTAGGTGATGTTGATCCCCTTCAGAGCTGGAGTTATTTTCATGTCATCCATTGTAAGGTTCACAAAGACCTGGATGGCCTTGTCGTCAGCATTTTCCGGTTTGATCGTATCTCCGTTCGAATAGGATGTTGATCCAGTACCATCAGGGCCGGAGTAACTGACCATCGGTAGGTCATTACTGGAAGGAGCTGTTCTGATCCGGATCTTTGAAGATGTTCCCTCAGGAAGATCGATATCTATTCCGATCCTTCCCCAGGTCACATCTCCGGAAAGTTCAAAGGTACCAGTTTCCATTGTTCCAAAAAGTTCCCTGTATCCATATACAAAAGAAAGCGAGCTTAAACTTGCCGGGTCACCGGAGCTGCATTGGAATGTGAGTTCATAATAAAGATCCTCTTCGAAACCATCAAGATTCTTAAGCAGGATCTTTCCGCTACCCGTGGAGAGCATGGTAAAAAGGTTCGGGATCTTGTTCGAATTATACCAGTTCACACCATCATCGGAGAACCTGATCCCGATCGATGAACCTGTTTTGATCTTTGCGGTGTAAAACATCTCCTTGATCGAGGTAGCAGAAATACCTTCCATCATATCGACCGACCGGAAAATGCCCTGTGCACCTTCTCCGGTCGAAGTCAGGTTCAGGAGGAATGCTCCCATAAATCCCGGGCCCCAAGTATAGGAATGTCCTATGACATAGAATCCATATGGACTGACGAGTGCTTTGATACCTATATCGCTTCCAGATCCACCGTACTGTCTGGACCATGTCTTTGTCCCTGAAAGGTCCGAACGGACGATGAAAATATCATCCCCACTGGATTGGGTCGAGCATGAACCCACCATTGTAACCCCGGTGCTATCAACGGTCATGGATTCGGGTCGATCGTTACCTCCGCTGTCATAGGTCATTTTCCATTGTTCTTGACCCGAACTATCTGTTTTGACCAGAACGAGATCAAGCCCTGTTCCAGGTGTGGACATCACCAATCCGAAGGAGAAGATATCCCCTGTCGGGAGCTGTTCCACACTGTAACCCATATACCAGGCCCCTCCGCCATAGGTTTTGTTCCAAAGTTCAATACCAGAGCCGTCCAGCTTCCAGAGAGTGATCATTTCGATACCATTGAAGGGCTCGGTATCCCCAACCAGGAGGAAATTTCCGTCAATGGTCTCGATAAGGTCCCTTGCGATCTCGTCACCATCAGTTCCCCAGGTTCTGTTAAGTATTTCCTTCCCGGAGCCATCAGTCTTTATGAAGAATGCATCATTTGTATTTTGAGTAGATTGATTTTGTTTGTAACCGCAGATAGCGATCTCCTGGGAGGAGGTCTCGATGACGGACATCCCCCATCCCGTGAATCCCAGATGATAGGTCTGGTTCCAGATCTCGTTCCCGTTGCTGTCGGTCCTCACTATCCATGGGTCAATATAGTTGCTTCCATAGGAGACCGAATAACCGACCAATATCAGGTCTCCATTCGAAGCCTCCGTTAAACCTCTCCCTTCGTCATTCATGCTTCCGCCATAGGACCTGTTCCAGAGCATGTTCCCGTTCATGTCAAGCTTCAGCAACCAAAGGTTCGCATCAAATGAAGATACAAAAGAATTAGTTGTTCCGATAGCTGCATAGCCTCCATCGGATGTATCAATGGCTCCGAATATCTGCTCATAATTGAAACCCCCGTAGACCTTCTTGAAATCATGTTCGATATCGAAGAATTTCTCATCATGATTTAGATTTTCAAAGAGAGTGGATCCAGAAAGGTCTGTGAAATCCTCCTTAACCCTTTCTTCAAGCTCTTCGACTTCCACCTGGTCCTGGTCGTTCATTTCCAGACCGTTCATTTCGGAACTTCCAAGATTGAATTCATGAACGGATCCCTTCTCACCATCCACCATCCTGGTGGGTAACGATTTCATTTCACGGGATGATACTTGAGCACTTGAAATACAGACCAGGATCAGAGTGATCATGATCAGAAATGATGTGAGTACAAGGCTTTTTCTCTTCTTAAAATTGGTCAACATGGAACTTCCCCCATTGTTCTTCATCTGGAAAACTTTTCGTTTATCAGTCCTGAGTGTTATATTTAGCATTATCTCGTGCATAAGTCTTTGTTATCCAGAACATATTTGGATTATCATCAGATTGGAACAAGGTTAGTTGAAAAAATGAGAAATGTCGAATAATGGTCTTCAATGAGATCAATTTACATATCGAAAAAATATCAGGATTTAGTCACTTTTCTACCAGTAAATAGATTTCAGGTCCTCAATCACCCGTCCAGGAGCCTTTCCTTGGCCCTCTGGAACTCATTATGGGTCAATGCACCGGATTTGTACAAATCTGATAGATCCTTGATCTCCTCTGCAATGGACCGTTCAATTCCTCCGCAATCCAGATCATCCTCTTCCATCCGGTCAATGGAAATTTGATTTTCAAGTATCAATAGGAACTCGGACACTTTTCCCCTAAGGAATTCCTCCTGGATAGTACCCAGTCCGTTATTCCAGGCTTCAAGCTCGATGATCTCATTGTCAGTGACCCTGTCTCTATTTACCTTTATTTTACCTTCGATGTGGTTGAAATGGTCAAAACGCCTTTTCTCTTTAAAACTAACATAATCCCGATCCCGGGAAATGATCAGCCAGTCCATTTCATTGATGGCAGATTCAATAATTACAAATGCGTTATCGGTTCCCGACTCCAGGTGAACAATTTCCTGGACTTTATACATTCATGTCCCCAATTGTGATTGGATGTTCGATTATTTATCTTTATTGAAAGCAGGATAAATTATTGCCCTTTAAATTCTTCTAAAAATCAAATAGAGATATAATACGAAAAAAGTGAAATATATCCCATCCACATTGCGATGGGATGGGGAAGATACTTTCCGAGAACAATGAACAATCCGATCATGAAGTTCAGGATGATGCTTTCAGGAGACTCTTTCTGGAATTGATCAAAGGAACCGAGACAGATTGGTTGAAAGAGGTCCTGGATAACGTACAAGAATCGGTTGTCATCGCCCAATCTGGGTATCTGAGGTACTTCAACAAGCAGTTCGTAAGCATGATTGGAAGGTCCCCTCCTGACCTATTCAAGATCCCCTATCTCGATCTGATCCATCCTGAGGACAGGATGATGATATTCGACAGATATAAGAGAAGGATATCAGGAGAGGACGTACCAAATCGTTACACCTTCCGCATATTGGACAATCAAGGAAAGACTAGATGGGTAAGGATAATTGCTCTCACAATAAAATGGAGAGGGGAACCCGCAACTTTGAATCTCCTTTCCGAGATCGCAGGAGCAATCGATAGGGAGGACAGGTACAGGAAGCTTCTGGACAATGCATTTGATGCTATATACCTGATAGATGACAAAGGCTACAAATATGTCAATTCCAGCTTCGAGATGTTGTCTGGTTATCCCAGAGATGTTCTGACATCCGAATTGTTTGATTATAATCTTCTTTTAACTGATCTCTCCCAGGATCTGATCAAAAAAAGATACGAGGCAAGAAAGAAAGGAGAGAAGATCTCACCCAGATATCAAACCCAGATCAGGAGAAAGGACGGATCTGTCTTGGATGTAGAGGTTACAACGGTTCCCATGGCAGAGGAGGGAAGGGTCCTTGTTCTTGGGATTATGAGAGATATAACCCAGAGAAAAAAGGCAGAGGAAGCTCTTCGAAGGGAAAAGGAGTATTATCTCACATTCCTTGAATCCCTTGGAGATTGGGCTTGGCAAATTGACACCGAAGGGATCTATATATACACCAATCCTGTGGTTAAGGAACTCTTAGGATATGAAGCGGATGATGTAGTTGGAAGATATGTCTGGGACCTTTGGCCTGGAGAGTTCACAACTGAAGAAACGGTTTCCCAGTTCAAGATCAAACTTAATTCGGGGAATTCCTGGAAAGCTATGAGGGGCTCACTTCTCAGGAAAGACGGATCTATAATGGTCACAGAATCCACCGGTATTCCACTTCTTGATGAGACCGGCACTCTTGTTGGTTACAGGGGACTTGATCGGGATATCACCGACAGATACATCGATGAGGAGCATATGAAAAGGGATATGGCGGAACTGAAAGCTCAGGTTGACCTTAGGACAAGGGAGCTTTGGGAGCTCAATCGGGACCTAGAACGGCAGATAAAGGAGAAGGATAAGCTTCAAGATGAGGTGTTGAAGATCGCCAAACTGGATTCTCTTGGCATCCTTGCAGGTGGAATAGCTCACGATTTCAACAATATGTTAACTGGTATCATTGGAAATCTTTCAATGGTCTCTATCAAACCAAATGATCAGGAATGGATACTTGACCGGATCTCTGATGCTGAAAAGGCTGCTGGAAGGGCCAGGGGATTGACCAGACAGCTTCTGACATTTTCTAAAGGAGGTAATCCTATCTTAAGACCAACCTCCATGAGGGAACTTCTGGAAGAAACATGCAGATTTGCCCTTGCAGGTTCCAATGTCAAAGCCAGTATAGAGGCGGAAAATGGACTCTGGTATGCAGAAGCGGATCAGGGTCAGATCAACCAGGTGATTCACAACCTCGTTCTAAATGCCTTGCAGGCCATGCCACATGGTGGAAATATCTGGATTCGAGCTAGGAATGTCAATCTTGACAAAGAGGATAGTATACCCCTCCTTCCGGGAAGATATGTTAGGATAGATGTTGAAGATGAAGGTAGCGGGATTCCTATTGATATTTTGGAGAGGATCTTCGATCCATATTTCTCAACAAAGGATACAGGGAACGGACTGGGACTTGCATCATGTTATTCGATAATCAAGCATCATAATGGGCATATATCTGTAAGTTCGGATGTAGGCAAAGGAACGATCTTTTCGGTTTATCTTCCAGCAACAACAGATCAACTGGACATTGAGGAACAAGAGGATGAGTCAGTTCAAATGTTCAAGGGTTCGATCTTGGTAATGGACAGCGATGAGATAGTGCTCAATGTAATGAGAAATATGCTTAATACGTTGGGATTTGAAGTATTCATCACAAGGGACGGCAATGGTGCAAATAACCTATTTCAAAGGTCCATTGAGGAGAGTGAACCATTCAAGGCTGTGCTTCTGGAACTGACAATTCCCGGGGGATCTGGAGGAGTTGAAACAGCGGATAGAATACGTAAGATAGATCCTTCCGCACTATTATTTGCAATGACCTCAGGTGAAGCAGATGCCAAGGAATTGGGGGAGAACTTCAATGGTGTTCTTTACAAACCCTTGAGATTGACAGATCTTAAAAATGTTCTTGGAAACGCTTTAGAAAAGAAAGAGGCGGCAGAGGAGAGCAAGAAGGAAGGTTGTTAGGGCGTGGAGGCAAAAATCAGGTAGTCCTCTGCCTGTTCCTGTTTTTTTGCTGTATCATTATCCTCTCTGGACCCTTTAAATTATTTACGGTGCGTTATTGAAAGGAATGTCTTTTTTGTAGGTGCATCTTTGCTTTTTCTTCCCTGTATGATCAATCCTATAACTATTAGGAATAATCCAATAATTGTTGAAAGAAGAATGGACTCCCCCAGAACTGCATTTATAATGAAGAGGGAAATGAAAGGGCTCAGATATATCAGCATGGAGATCCTGGCGGTCTCCTTTGAGAGTGAGAGTGCCTTCAACCATATCAGGAAGGTTATCCCCATCTCGAACACCCCTACGTATACTGCTGCGGTCCAGCCAGACATATTTGGTATCTCCGCGCCTCTTATCAGGAGAATGAAAGAAACCACTATACTTCCCCCAAGGAAATTAAAAAAGAGCTTTGATTCTGCACTACCTTTCTTTCTCAGGTTCAACGTCCAGAATGTGGCCCAGATGACTGCTGATCCTACCGCAAGAAAGATCCCAACAGGATCCGCATCACCGGATGAAAATGAGAATCCTTCAGATGATATTATCAACACTCCAAGGAAACCGGCCAATATTCCCAGGATCGATCTTAATCTGGCCTTCTGGCCAAGGAAGAATATTGAAAGTAAAGTTAGGACCACCGGCCAAGAATAATTGATCGATTGTGCGATCTGGGCTTTTAGGAGATCGTAGCTGCCGAAAAGAACAATGTAATAGACGAATGGATTCATGATCCCCAAGACCATGGACCAGGCAATTTCCCTTTTTGAGGTATTCCATATCTCCCCCCATTTACCAAAAATGACTGATATTAATGAAATTGAAAGAAGTGAAACGATGGATGAGATGAATACCATTGTGATCGGGTCCATGGACCTAAGTGTTATCTTGAAAGCGGTTGCAACCGTTGACCAGATCAATACAGCGGTCAATCCAAGCAATACAGCTTTTGATCCATCCTTCACGGTCTTTGAGCAAAATGGAAGTATAAAAGGTTCACCCGTCCTTAGAATTTAATGGCAAAATGGTTAAAAAAGAAACCTTGATTGAACTTTAATGGCTGTTATCGAAGTCAAGAAAGCTTCAAAGGTCTATGGAGAGATCAAAGCACTGGATAGCGTGGACCTTACTGTCGGGAAAGGAGAATTCTTTGGATTCCTGGGCCCTAACGGAGCCGGGAAATCAACACTCCTTAAGATACTGACCGGACAGTTAAAACAGGATTCCGGCGAGGTCAGTGTCCTTGGTGTTGGGAACGGGGATCCGGTCTCGATCAAGAAGAGGGTAGGTATCGTACCGGAATCAGAAACCCCGCCCAGTTTTCTCACTTCAAGGGAATTCCTGGAATTGGTATGCAAGATAAGAAAACTGGACCAGATCGGAAAAAAGGTAGATGATTGGCTCAAGTTCTTTGGGATCGAGGACAGGTCGACCACTCTTTGCAAGGACCTCTCCAAAGGTCAGAGACAGAAGATGATGCTTGCATCGGCCTTCATACACGAACCCGGGCTTCTATTCCTGGATGAACCATTCATCAATCTGGACCCGATCTATCAGAGAAAGGTAAGGGAATATCTCAAGGAGATTAATAAGAAGGGTACAACGATCTTCATGTGCACACATATCCTCGAGATCGCCGAGAAATTGTGCTCCCGCGTTACTCTGATAAACAAAGGGAAGATAATTGGGAAAGGTACGATGAAGGAGATAATAGGTTCAGGATCAGATGACCTTGAATCCGTTTTCATGAGATTGGTTGAGGAGGCATCCGATGACCTGGGGCTGGATTCCTGAACTTCTCTCTGATATGCTCAAGGAGGAATGGAGGCTTCAGAAAGCCTTTGTCGGTGGATTCGGAACGATCTTCTTTCCCCTAATGATAATGTCAATGTCACTTTTGCTGATATTGATCCTTCCCCCGGATGATATTACAGGGAATGGTGCCCTGATCTTCTTTCATCTGATCGCATGTTTATACGGGGTCCTTGTTGGAGGGATCGCCCTCCTTTCGGACATGATCATGTCCAGGAGGATGGGGCAGGTGAATCTGCTACTCAGAATATGCGAGGTTGAACCACTTGATTACAGGAAGGTCCTGGGGATCTTTTACGTAAAGGAGATTATCTTTTATGTTCTGTATTCAATTATTCCCCTCTCCCTTGGTGTGATCATAGGTTCAATTATCCGGGGTATACCAATACCCGGAGCATTCATGATGTCATTAACTCTCTTTCTTGCGTTTCTTCTTGGTATGTCTATTTCTTTCCTTCTATCCAGCCTTCAGGTCAGGTCCCCTTTCCTGGCACTCATTGGGGTGTTCATGATCCTGATACCTGCATTTATGATCTGGCCTCTTGATATCCTGCCTGTTCATGCAATATTCCATCCATACGGATTTTGGGTGGACCGATCACCACTGATGCCCGTTCTTTCGATCGTTGAAGCTATCATCATTTCAGTCTTTGCTTTGTTGCTTTCAAGACAGAGACTTTCCTCTCCTTCAGTTTCATATAATCACGAATTATTACGAAGAGAGAGGACCTTCTCCCGCATAACAAAGGCCTCGTATCTGCTCTCCAAGGAATGGCTGGAGTTGAAACGCAGCGGGACACTCGCCCCTGTGGTCCTGGGTTTCGGCGGTCCTCTTCTAGCAGTTTACGGGCTTTCATATCTATTTCGGACCGTCCTTTCCGCGGACCTTCTATTCAATTCCGTTTTCTACGGATCCCTCGTAGGGTTCTTTGGAGTGATGACATATTCCTGGCTTACCAATATCGAGCACAATTCTGCCCTGAACATCCTTCCTGTATCGGTTCCCTCAGTTGTGGAGATCAAGGTGATCTTATTTTTCCTGATATCTTCGGTCTTGACATCATTTTATGTTCTTCTTGTCTCTGTCCTGAACGGAGACCTGTATCTTTTTCCTCTAGCTCTGGGGGTTGCTTTGGCCAATAATACATATACTGTTTCAGTTACATCCTGGCTTACTGGATTGAGAGCCAATACCATGCTTCTTTCAGGGGGGATCCTCTCAATATTCTCGATCCTTATTGTCCCACCTCTGATCATCCTGGTAATTTTATCGTTCTTCATATCTGATGGTTCAGTGATCGGAGCTATCGTTGTCTCCATCCTTTCCCTTGTACTTCTCGCAGTTTCTGCGATCCTTTTGGGACGGATCAGGAAAAGATGGAAGGATACAACCTTCATGATATGAATCGGGTAATATATCAAGAACACGATCATACCCTAAGGTGCGGATCATGCCGGAGAAGGATGAAGATATTCTGGATAGCTTGAAGAGAAATGCCGACCGTTTGATAGAAGACCTCAAGAAGATAGATATTGACAAGGAGACCACCTCGATCATGAATGAGACAGAGAAGGTCCTAACAAATCTAAGTGGACATATTGAACGGAAAAGAATGCAGATGGAAAAAGCAGGTGTTAAGGATACTATCAAGAAGGACATTGGTGATGTTGAGAAAGGGGTGGAAAAGATTATAAAAGATTTGGAAAAGATAATTAATTGAGATGATCTCAATTTCAGCTCCTTCATCCGCAACTGATATTATTCCGATATTGGTATGAAATAATAGACTATGTATGTCGGAGAGGGTTTCAATTTCCCCCGACACTGATTCAAATATCAGCAATAATAGATATAACTCGCTTTTCGACGGTAGATGTTACACTACTGGATAAATGAGGTCCTATTCTTCATTTGAAATAGGTTTACTTCTCCTTTTATTGTAAAGGAACAGGAATACAGATGCTGAAATGAATACGAGAATGATCAATCCGATGTTGAGGAGGACTAACCACAGCGGGAGACCGCTTTGATCCTCTCTCTCTTCTTCAACCAGGATGGTCCTCTTCCAGATATTGGACCCAGGTTGACTGCCTTCCATGAACTGATCGTTCTTTTCATAGACATAGTTCATAGGATCGACCTCGAAGGCGATATCATGGTATCCCGCTTCTGGTGTTATGGAAGTGGTGAAATACCTGATATCACCCTGATCCATTGGTCCTATATCGAAGAGTTCATATGCCTCTTCGTCGAAATAGAACCTGACAGTTGTGTCAAGTGAAGTCACATCCCCGATGTTCTTGACGTATACTGTAATGATCATTACGTCCCCAACTTTACAGCTGCTGTTCATAGAGACATTTTCATCAGTTTTTACGATGACTTCTGTTATCGTCAGGTCAGGATAGAAAACGCTCACTCCCAGATCGAACCTCTCTATCAAGTTCAATACCTTCTCTTTAACAAGGAACGAAAGTGACATCGCCGGGACCAATTTCTCCCCAATGTAGTCAGGAAGGGTGAAATGCATACCGATCCAGAGGACCTCTCCGGTATCAATGGATACGTCGAATCCGCCCTTCTTCATTTCATCTTCCAATCTGTAAAGGACTCCATTATTAAGATCGGACACAGTGACGTTTTCACCAGTGAATGTTATCTTGCTCTGTTCTGAATTATCCCCTCTCAAGGATATCCAGTCGAAGGAGAAAGTACATTCCAGATTTGAAATTGTGAATTGGTCTGGGTGGCTTAGGGACCTTCTTCCGAACAAGGGAATTATATCCAACCCAATATTCCCTGTATTCCTGATCCCGATCGTGAATGAATGGTAACCGCCTGGTTCCATCTGGAGGTAGAAGGAATCCATATCCTGAGGCGTTATCAGTTCAAAGGACCTTAGATGTGAAATGTTTATTTTGATCTCGATCACGCTAAAGTACCCACTTTCGGTTGTCAGTTGAAAAATGATGGTATGAAGACCAATAGGAGCTTCTATTCCCACATTTATAATGAAATCCAGCAATATCTCTCCTTTCCATGGAAGCCCCATCATTTTAGTTGATTGTACATCGATGAAGGATATCGAGATATCCTTTTCTTCAATGCCCGGATCAACTGTCAGATTCAGTATCTCATCCACTGTTCCCCCATTTACAAGGAGAAGTTGATAATCCTTTGATCCTCCGGGATCAATGTACTGAAGAGAATCAGGGTTGAGGACCGTATGTATACTGGTAGTCCTGTCCACATACAATTTGAATGATGCATTTTTGTTCACATCATTAGAGGTGCATGTAATAGTAATTGTGAAGATCTTCCCCATCTTTTCTTGGAGATAACTTGGAGGTGTAATCCGGAAAGATATGGTAATTGTCTGATTCAAATAAATTGAAATGGGGTCTTCAGGGTATCTATAAGTCCATCCCGGTTGTTTACCTTCGATCCCAAGGATCATGTATATTACATCTCTGTTTCCGGTATTTGTGATGTTTATTGGGACATCCACAGACTGGTTCGATGAGGAGATCGGAACGGGATCCGGGACCTCGATCTCGAAATCAGTGTAACTTGGTACGATTAGGATAAGGGTGTCCTCTCTTTCCAGGGTCTCATTTAATACAGATGCATTCCTCGAACTGCCTGTTAGCTTGATCGGTATCTGCGATCCTCCAAGGAAGAAATCCGGAGATCTGACAAAGACCGTATATGAAGAACCGGTAATCCCACCGAACTGCTCTGCAAGTGGGGGTGCTGTAAGTGACACATTGGCCGTTGTGCTGTTTGTCTCGATAAAATACCAGTCCCATCCGAGATCCAGGGGTGGTTCTGTCAGTGAAATATCGTATGTATCGTTTACATTCCCCTTATTCAGGATTGAAATAGTGTAAAGCCCTTCCTCTCCGGGAGTTATCATGTCCCATTTCTTACCCTCTAAAGGGTCCAGAGGATCAGTTGATGGCTGCTTTAAAAAGTTCAGTTCGAAATCGACGAATAGATCAAGAATGGTATAGGTCCTGATGAGATCCCATGTATTCTTATAATCTGTCGAGTTGACGGTTACGGTGAATACAGCTTTTTCTTGGAGATCCCCTTCCCAGGGGGCATATACAGTGAGCTGAATAAATGCCACCTCACCTTCACCTATATGATATAATCCGGATTGTCATTTCCACGATCCGGTGGAGTGTCCAAATAATATGACCAGCCATCTGAAACATTTTCACCTTTTACAGAGATATTGAATCTCTGCTTTTCGTTCGAAGAGATGCCTTTTCCGGTGTTCTCTATTGTAAGATTGTATCTGACAAATGAACCTGGCTGCACATCTTTCCTGAGTTTTTCGATGGTCTCGCCGGTTTCAAGATCCCTCCGGGCATAGATATCCACCCCGTAATATTCCATGTTATAAGTACCGGTCCTGTTGTTGTTACCATGGAATGTGGGCCATTCTATCTTGCCAATATGGTGTGTTGGACCAATTCCAAGGCAGTACATGGATCCATTTTCACTTCCGATCAGCAATTCCAGATATCCGTCGAGGTCGATATCTGAAATGACAGGAGAGGAGATGCCGGTCGGTTCCTCAAACTCGTATTTCCATAGCAGGTCCATGTTTGTAAATCCCCCGACATCCGGAATTCCTTCATCTATTCCATCGGAAGGATCCCCATCAAAGCAGAAGATACGGCCATCAACCGTGGATATGATTATCTCCGGTTCCTGATCATCATTGATATCACAAACAGCCGGAGAGGAAAGAACCTCCCCTTCGGTATCATACTCCCACTTCACAGGAAGCACTCCGAGTTCATCCTTGGAATCAAACACAATCAAGGATCCGTTTGCTGTTGTAATTATGATCTCCCTTCTCGATTCATTCCCATCCAACTCTGCAATTACCGGTGATGAATAGATCTTCTGAGGAAATGAATACCTGCCTATCTCGTTCAGATCATGGTCCAGAAGATATGTTACCGATCCATTGCTCGGATCAGGTTCTCCCCACCCCTGATTGAGTGATATGACAATTTCTTTCTCCGGTCCTCCGGTGACATTTCCAACTGCAGGTGTAGAAGCCTGGTATCCGTCAAATCCCTTGTCGCTTCTATTGACCAGTTCCAGGTACCAATTGCCCCCCGCTCCGATCAATGAATACAAAAGCAGGCCCTTGTTGGGATGAGATACGATGAGGTCAAGGTCACCGTCAATGTCGATATCGTCTATTACGACGCTGGAAGATGTTCCATACGAATTGTTTGTTATCAGCTCACTTGCTATCAGATCTCTGTGGCCATCATACACCTCAAGGAAGGAGGATCCATTATAATATTCCACAATGGTAGCAATCTCAGGTTTCCCCCCTGGATCGACCTTGGAAAAATCTCCTGCCGAAGCTGTAGAAATGACTGTAGCATTGATCAAGTTTGTTCTCCATTGATACTCACCATCCCATCCGATGCTGACAAGACCTCCTTTCTCACTGATTATAATTTCACGGTAATCTCCGAGATTCAGATCACAGGTCAAAGGGGAGCTGAAGAATGGGGGAACATATGATCCGGATAAGTTTTTAAATAGTCCTTCACCGGCAATATCAGTGCCATTTGTTTTAAATGGATTAGGCCAATCATATCCACCATTATTATTGAGGGCACAAACATACCCATTTGAGGAATGGACAACAACCTCCATCTTTCCGTCATTGTTTAGGTCTACGATCGAGGGAGTTGAGATCTGGTATCTAATACTCTCTATCAAGATGGTTTTCCACTCCAGGGTGACAGGAGACCTTGAAGGAGGTTCTATCAATTCGTTATCGATATCAAAGGAGGAACTGGAAGATAGAGGGATGAGAACCTGAATTGACAGAAGGGCCAATACCATCACTGAAAAGGACCTTTCAATGGTTCTTGAAAATTCCATTTTCTCCCCCTTGGTAAGGAACAAATCTCGATTCCTTCTATAAATCGATTGCCGTGCATAGATGAAATGAATAGGAATTGAGGATCAATTGGATAGTAGGTAGGTCCACAATGGGATCTTCGAGACATTTCCCGTTGACCCTCGATCGTCCCTTGTTATTAAAGATCTCATATGGTCCTTAAAGGGCATCTCTTCAAGTGCTTTGATCTCGTTCTGCCTGATATTTCCATAGCAGATCTGATAAGCTTCCTTTCGAACAGGGATAATGATATCTACTTCCAACTTCTCCCTCCAATAGAAAATGGAATTTCCTCTTCTTCCCAATTCCATTGCCATAATATTTTCCGCCCATCTGCCTCTGTTTTCCATTTTTTCCATCATGACAGCATTCGACATTCCAAGGTCTGTAGAATATACTTTCACGGGTACATTACTTCTCATTTGAGACCTTGTGGACCTCTCAAATGATCTTGATGTTCTTATCAAGAATGACTTTTCCAGATATCCAAGGTATTCCGATACCGTATCGGGACTGAGACCAGATGCCTGTGATATCGACCTTAAAGACAGGATATTTGAGAAATTCCTTAAGACATATACAGCCAGAAGTTCAAGTTTTTCACTGTTCCTGATATCGTTCCTTGTTACGATATCCCGATATATGATGGCTCTGAGATATTCTGTCAGCAGATCATTTCCACCTTCTCCAAGAACGATCTCTGGAAATCCTCCTATTTTCATATATTCCTCAAGATTTGATATGATAACGTCTTCATTCTCCCTATTCGAAGACCATGTACTTTCAAGGTCCCCGGGATAGAATTCAAGATTCCTGAATTCAAGGAATTCCTTGAAATCGAGGGGGTCAACCCTCAAGGTCAGGTTCCTTCCCGTAAGGAGTCTTGAATAGTCAGAGGAGATAAGGGATGAAGAAGACCCTGAAACGATGAATTTATAGTTCTTCATCTGATCATAAAATCTTTTTATCAGCTTTTCCCATCCTGGTTGTGATTGAACCTCATCAATGAAGATGAATGTCTTATTACCGTGATCCTCCTTGATCGTTCGGAGATATTCTCTTAATAACATCTCGATTGGTCCATCATTACCAAGTAATCGCTCATCATCCATATTCAGGAAGAGAATATCCTTCGGTTCCACACCCGAGTTCATCAATTCCTTGATCGCCTGGTACATTATCGTGGTCTTCCCGGAACGTCTGATCCCTGCAATTGAGACCACATGTCTTGTTTCAAACATCTTTCCAAGTTGAGTGATATACCCTTTTCTCTCCATGCCGATCAGTTTGTTGATCCCTTCGGTATTTGTCCACCATGGGTTCCAATCATACAGGATCTCTTCCATAAGGGAGGATCTTTGTGGTTATTTATATAGGTGTCGATTATAACGGACAGAAACTCGAAAAAGTGTCCGATATAATGGACAGTTATATATTCATGACCTAATCATCATCTGAATATCTGGTTTCCACCAGCTTCTCAGCTCTTTCCAAAATATCATTGCTAGGAATCCCCGGAGGAGCAGTTATCGAGAAAATGAATTCCTGCCCTTATTGATGGATCGGTCAGATCGGGTATCTCACAATAAGACAGCGATGAAGTATTATGAGAAGGTAAGTTAAGGCTTTATATCCAGGACCCATTCCCAGGAACATCCCGCTCCCTGGGAAGGTGGGTTCAACTTTGGATTTTGATCCCGTGGAGAGATATTACGATCTGTCGAGCGAAGAGGTCGCCAGGATTCAGGAGAAGAAACTTAGGGAGTTCATTAGGTACCAGCTCTATCCCTTCTCCCCTTATTACAAGAAATTTTTCGATGATAATGGAATCGATCCGTATTCTATCAATACCGTGAAGGACCTCGATAGGATACCTCTTACGAAAAAAGAAGATATCAAAGCAACTTTGGAAGATCCGAATAGATACAAGGACCTAATTCTCCAAGCGGACCTGGAGAAGATCATGGAACACTGGCCAAGAATGAAATTGATCAGAATGAAGCTATCAGATCTTACTGGCGGTGACCCTAAAAAGGAACTGGCACAGGAATATTACCCGAATTTCATGATAAACCCAACCGGGGGATCAGGGAATAATCTTCCAATCATGTTCACTTCCAGGGACATCAGGCAGTTCAGCAATGCTTACAGATCCCTTCAGGATGTCGTGGGAATGGAGGATGATTGGGTTGTATTGAATTGCTTTCCCTTCGGTCCTCATTTGACATTCGTCTTCATCTACTGGCTCAATATCTTTGCACCATTGAAGATCTACCATATTGCTGATGGAGAACTGTCATCCACCGACAGGGCACTGGATATGATCAATGCAGTCGATGCCAATGTGCTTGTGGGCACATCTTCATACATTTACTACCTGCTCAGGAGGGCAAGGGAGAAAAATATCGCTCTTTCCGGGATAAGATTGGTCCTGACCGCAGGGGAAAGATCGACCAAAGGATCGAGAAAGAAGATAGAACAACTCCTCAAGGATGGGGGTGCTCAGGATTTTACTATAAGTGATATCTATCTCTCTACGGAGATGAGAGATGCCTTACCGGAATGCACCCCAGGGTCCGGTGTCTATCATATTCACCCCAATCTCCACATTGCTGAGATCGTTGATCCTTTGACGGGAAAAAAGAAAAGACCAGGAGAAAGAGGCGCCCTGGCAATTACCAACATAGATGGAAGAGGTTCTACCATATGTAGATACCTTATAGGAGATATCTTTGAGGGTGGTATCCTCTATGGTAAATGTCCATTATGCGGGAGCAACATTCCACGAATCAGAGGTCCTATTGGAAGGATGAAGGACTATTCTAAGAAAATTTCCTTGATCAAAGATAATGAGAAGTCTGTCAACCTTTATCTACTGTATGATATTCTTCATGGTTTGGAAGATATCATCGATTGGCAGGTATCCATCGTGAAGAAGAACAAGTCGGATCTGGATGTCCTCAAGGTCAAAGTTGCCATCAATGAAGGTGGGGACAGAAAGGAACTTGCTAAGCAGATAGAGAAGAAGATCAATGATGTAATGGAGATCCCTGTATCAATTGACACATCATTATCCGAAAATGAACTCTTCGAAAAGGTGGGAAGGAAACTCATGCCAGAAAGGATCGTGGATAATAGATCTTCAGGATGATCATTGGATCTATCTCCTTACTTTAAATACAACTTGATATCTGTATATCTTATTATCAGAGTGATAGATCTTGGATACGCCCCTGATCGTTGAGGATGACGATGCACCCCTTTCGGCGGACATCGATGACTTTATCGAGATACCTCACGGTATGAAATGGGAATGCCAGATGTGCGGTTCCTGCTGTGGTAATATATTTTCAAGGACATGGATAGATGGATACCTGTCCGAATATGTTGGAGATCCGGTAAATGGAAACTGTAAGTATCTGAATTGTAACAATGGTGTTGAAAAAAGATGCGGTAGGGTACTTGACCAGACCCAATATATGCATGGGATATCCTTTTGTAATTAAAAAGAAAAGAGACCATTATGTTCTTACGGTACACAATAAGTGTCCCGGTATGGGAAGAGGAGAGGCTTTGGATATCGAGAGCCGATTGATGTCAACCCTTAAGCTGGTGGAAGTTGACCTGAACGTGGATTTCATTGTACGAAAGAATGGATCAAATGGATTCTTGATGTATAAGGTAAAGTGATATCATTTCGTTCCCCAGGCGGTGTACTGTTCTTTGAACTTCTGAACCTCAACATCAGAAAGATGTTCCGATAGGATTTCCTTGATCCCCCTTGAGTCATGTCCTTTCAGATCCTCACCGGACCATCCAAGTTGAGATCTGAAAATGTCCTCCAGTATGAATGAATCCAGTTTGGAGAAATCAACAACGATGATCTTTCCTCTAGGTTTGACAACTCTGACAAGTTCAGAAATATATGTCATTTCTTTTCTAGTTCTGGTGAGAGGATAGATCGAGATCACGGCATCAAGGTATGAATCCTTCAGTGGAATATCATCGTCCTTTGATGGAAAGGAAGCCATATCCCTACTTCTTTCGTCGATGTGGGTGACCGGTGTTGATCCATCGCTGGATATCATTAGAAGGGCATATTTCACTCCTTCCATCACAGGAAGAAGGTCGATCGCTCTGGCAATACCCATTTTAGAGGGATCAACAGCAACACCAATAGTGATATCTGTACCAAGGGATTGGAGAACCTTTTCCATGATCAAAGGGATCTTCTTCGAGGACCTTTCAAGCATAGATTCGAACTGCCAGCATGACATGTATCGTTCTGTTTTTTCAAGGGCTTCCGATCCTGACTCTGTAATTTTGAAATAGACCCTGTCCACACCCCTGGTCATAAGTGCGTCGCCTTTCTGTCTTTTTCCTTTCGTTCTGATAATGTATTTCTTCTTCTCCATCTTCTTCAGGTCCGAATACAGTTTACCAGAAGATACCTCACTCTCTCCGAGATGTTCCTTTAACATTGCCAGCATCTCGTTTCCATACCTTTCATTGCTCCTTAGAAAGTTGAGTATCTCTACTTCGAACCAGCTGAGTTTGGGAAGATCAGGCAGTGGAACAAGCATTTCTATCACATCCATATCTTTCTAAGAGTATATAAATGGAATTATTTTTATCATAATAATACCTGACAATATTCCCATCATATTTGCAGTATGGAGGCATAAGATATAAGAAAACCATATATATTAATACTTCAAAACAAAGTATTAATATGCATGAGAATATTCAGGACATGGAACGGGTGATCAGTGATGTCGGATTTGGGTTTCCAAGAAATAATGACGGTGATAGGATGACCATGATACAATTGAAAGGTCTGCATAAGGAATACAGGTCCGGAAAGATGGCCTACGATGCCCTAAGAGGTGTAGATATTGAGATCGAACAGGGAGAGATGATCTCTATAGTAGGACCATCCGGATGCGGGAAAACCACCTTGCTCAATATGATAACCGGGATCGATAAACCAACCAGGGGGATTGTGGATATTCAGAAACAAAGAATAGATCTGATGAGCGAGGACAAGCTAGCGAAATGGCGGGGTAGGAATGTGGGAATAGTATTCCAGTTCTTCCAGCTCTTCCCAACCTTAAATGCTCTGGAGAATTGCATGCTTCCGATGGATCTCATTCGGCACGGGAGTCTCAAGGAAAGAAGGAAGAAGGCCATGAGAAACCTGGACATCGTGGGCCTTGGGGATAAATGGGATCATCTTCCGTCAGAACTTTCCGGTGGAGAGCAGCAAAGAGTTGCTATAGCAAGGGCCCTGGCGAACGATCCTCAACTCCTGATCTGTGATGAACCCACTGGAAATCTTGATTCAAGGACGGAATCGAAGGTTTTTGACCTGTTCAAGGTTCTAAATGACAGTGGAATGACCCTTGTCTATGTGACCCATTCAAAGGATCTGGCTGGAAGAGCTTCCAGACAGATCAGGATGCTGGATGGAGTGGTGGAGAACTGAAGGGGGGGAAGGAAGATGATATCAGCATTATTATCAAAGAGTCTCAATGATCTCAAGAGAAGGAAGGCCAGGTCCATCTTCACAGTCCTTACAATAGTCCTTGGGGTAATGGGAATGGCCCTTTTTGCTGTAAATCCGCTGGCCAAGGACACTATCGATGATGAGGTGGAGGACCAGAATCTATTCAACCTGAGGTATTCATTTCCAGATGTTGAGCTCCCGGAGGGTACTCTAACCGAACTCTCTTTAATAGATAATATTGAAAATATTCAGACTGTATATGTTTTCAGGTCCGAGATGCTGAGAGGGATTGGAAGAGAAGATATCAGATTGATAGGTGTGAATGATCTCGATGAGATGTCAGTGGACAGGGTATTGCTTGTTTCAGGGTCCTATCCCGAAAATGGAGAGTTCCTCACGGAAAAATGGAATTCAAAGAACGGGATCTTCAGGGGAGAAGAAGGATCCGAGGTTGTTATCGTAGATCCTACCGGAAAGGAAAGAATAATTACAGTATCCGGAGTTGGAAAATCACTTGCTCACAGTGAAGGATCCTATGACTCTTCCGGTTTGGCCGTTTTCTACTGCAATATTGGATTCATACATACAATTGCTAACTCAACAGGCATCAACATGCTCTCTTTCGATCTCCGATCAACGGAGGATGATCAGATAGAGATTACCATTAGCGAGATATGGTCTGTCCTCAGCTCTGTGGAAGGAATTGGATCACTGGACCAGACCCCGGAGATAAGAAAAGAAGGGGAATGGCCCTCCGGAGAATTCCTGGATATCTTCATGACCATAATGTATGTGCTTACGGTGATTGCGGTCCTCTGTTCCATCTTCTTCATTTACAATACAATGAACACGATCATATCAGAGCAGAAGAAAGAGATCGCAATGATGAAGGCGGTCGGGGCAAGAAAGGTCCAGATATTCAGATCGTTCCTGACAACCTCTCTGATCTTGGGTTCCATTGGAGCTACCATTGGAACCATCTTGGGTACAGGCTTGACGTTCATCCTTCTAATCTACTTCGGAGGACTCCTTGGATTCGATGCTGTCTTCTCCATACACATCCCCACTGTCATTATCAGTCTTTTTGGAGGAATACTTCTCGTGGTCATCTCTTCCATGCCTCCCATTATCAAAGGTCTTAGAGTAAGGACCAGGGAAGGATTGGAGAATACAGGTCTGGCTTCAAATTACGGCAAGGGACCGGTGGATAGGGTCCTGATGGGGTCGAAATGGCTTCCAAGAACTGTTCAGCTCGGGTTCAGGAATTCATCCCGGAAGAAGGGAAGGAGCATCGCTACCATCCTTCAGATATCTCTTGCAGTGGGAATATTTCTCGGTCTTGTCTCCTTCGGTTTCTCCCTTGGGGAGGAACTGACAAAAACGATAGACAATGTGGATTACGATATAATTCTCGAAAGTGTTGATGGGTCCAGTAATCTGAATTCTGGAGTTTCAGTAAGTTTATGTGAGATCGATGGTGTTGATCTTGTGGAACCCTTTATTGAGACCAGATTCACCATGGGCGGCATGGAAGTGTATGTCATGGGATACCTTCCTGATACGGTAATAAAACTCCATGATAAGACCCTTGTCAAAGGGTCCTGGTTTTCAGGTGAATATATGGAAGTTGCTGTTATTGGAGAACAACTGGCAGAGCATGCTTCGATCAATGTCGGGGATATCATCAACCTGATGACACCCACCGGTCCTGCAGACACCGAGATAATTGGTATTGATTCCGATTTCTACTATATGGGTATGGTCCTTTACATGCCTCTTGGAACTGTTCAGACCCTCTCGGGACAGAACGGAACGGTATCGGGATTCCACATCATCACTGAGGATGATTCCAGGTCTATTGTGGATCGAATTTCTATCGATATTGAAGATGAAATGAGATCATCCGGACAGGATATTGAGATCCATAAGAAGTACAGGATCGTAGAGGAGACAGTATCCCAGAACAGATCCATTGTCAATATGATGGCTGCCACATCAGTTATCATCATACTGATCTCGCTTGTGGGTTTGACATCCAATCTTACTATGAACATAATGGACAGAACAAAAGAGATCGGCGTGATGAGATGCCTTGGATCAGTCGCATCGAAGATCAGGACCGTATTCACAACTGAGGTAGTTTCATTGTCATTGGTAGGATGGATTCTTGGGATCCCATTGGGTTATCTCATGGCAAGGACCATTTCTTACATCATTTCTTCTATGATCGATTGGGAGATAAAGATCCACTACCCATTGTCGTATATTGTTATAGGGTTCTTCATGGTCATCATCGGATCAATTCTGGTTGCACAGCTACCGATACTAAGAGCTACAAGGATCAAGCCAGGAGATGCTCTGAGATATCAATGAAGTATTACAACAATTTATATTCACACAGACTAATAACGTACATTATCAATATTGGAGGTGAAGATTTGAAAATCCATTTTACTCCAAAGACTCATATTGGCAAATGGTCGGTTGGATCAATTCTTGCTTTTTTCATTTTTCTCGGATTGTTGAATCTTTTTATTGCTTTGGGAGAAAGGGGAGGAAGCACTTTCTTCAGTAATCTTTTACTCGCGATCCCTGGACTTCTCGCAGCAATTTCAGGTGTTGCAGCCTTCATCATCGGAGTTATTAGTATTATTAAAAGCAAGGAGCGTTCGATCCTTGTTTTTCTGGCTACTATCATAGGTTTTTTCATTCTTTTTTTCGTACCTTGGGGAATTATTATTCCCACATTGATATTCATTTGGCTTTTCGATCCCTTATAATTGGGATTATTTATTATGACATACAATCCATTTGATTTTCCCATCTTGCTCTCTCAGTCCAATTTAGGTACTATCATGTAAAGTAATCTTCTTTCTGATTCAAATCGATTGGAACAAAAGAGCACCTGAAACTGATGAACCAAGGACCGTCAGATAAATTACAGGATCAAGACCGATCAATGCAAGAATAATTATTGGAATGATGATAAATATTGGATATACCAATCCAATTGCTAAAAAGATATTGTTATCATCCTTTACAATACTCTGATTGAATCATCCACGATATTTTTTTCCTCCTGATTATTCCTCTTCCGTCTATCTTAGAAACACATTCTCAACATTATGGTTTTACCTCTTCCTGTGAGGGTTGGAGGACTTCCCATCTATTTGTTTATTTCACAGATCAGGTCAAATTTATGTTTTGCACCGATCGAATCCATGATACTATGGGATATTGGAATATGCCAATAATCATTGAAATGGCCTGGATTCCTAAATGGAAAAACATCCTTCAACTCATATTCCATTTCATTATTCTTGTTAATGATCTTGCCAGAGATCATTTGCTGTGATTTCATCTTCGGGAAGATTATCGCGATCTCTCCTGTTCTATCAGTAAAAAGCATGTATTTAATCTCTTTAATATCGATCACCTCTAAATTCAAATAGAATATCAAACATAAGGTTTTTTCCTCTAAATATGTGTTTTTTTGATATTTAAAAATAACATAATATTAAAAATAACTTCAGGATCCTTCTATCAAATCTTCGGATAGCTGAAGAAAATGGACTCCAAGCCGAAAGTCTCCTTCAGAATATCACATATCTCCTGAACATGGTCCTTATTAAGGATGGGAACTGCAAGGTAATAGAAAGGTGGAAGGGTCCACACCTCGAGCAGTGAATTGTTCACAGCCATTGGGTAGTTGGAGATCTTCTTCATTTTGGATACCTCATCCATATCTGAGATGTCCCCTCTCATCACCTGACCGTAATCAATGAATCCCTGATCATCAAGCTGGATTATGTAATCGATCAGGTCCTCCCCGAAATTCTCCAGGTCCTCTTGCCACTTCCTGAAGAAGAGGACCCCCAATCCAGAGTTCTTATCACTCCCGTCAACGAAATATGCCATCTTCTCCTTTTCAACATCTTTACTCTCTTTTACATCCGGGTAGAGTCCAAGCAGTTTTGGATCGAACCTCTTTTCCACCTTTACTTCTCTTTGTTCTGAGGTCATGGTCCCCTGTCTGAGCTTCTCATCGTGAAGGGCCCTCGTGGTAGGATCGAGAAGGATCTCCTTGGAGTAATTGATCTCCCGTATCCTGTCCATTATTGTCCCCTCAAGCACCTCACCTTTATCAGGATGATATTTCGATGCTAATTTTCTGTACGCCTTTTTGATCTCATCTTTGGTAGCTGATTCCGAGACACCAAGGATATCATAGCAGTTCATCTTCTTCCGGTCAAGTTCCTTGAAGATGTTCTTCAGGTCCCTTTTGATATCAAAGTCTATCCAGGATGTATCGATCTCCTCTTCCACTTTCGCTTCGGGGATCTCCTTTATCTTCACATCATGGTCCATGAAATGGTTCGTGTCCTGGGTGGCAGGATCATAGACCTCCCTCTGGTCCAGCTCCTTCTGTGTCATAGGTTGGTATATACTGTTCATCCCTTCGAATTCATTCCGGGATTCTTCTTTCTTCTCCTTTGGTTGCTCGGAGACCATGAAATCGGTTATTAGTGTCTCCTCTTCAATAGGACCTTGTTCCACAACCTCTTTGGTACTTTCTTCTATCTTGTCCTTTTGCTCCTTCTTCCCCCAGAACTTCCAGAATAACAGATCGGATAAAACAAATAAACAAGTCCAGATGGATGTCAGAAGAATGATGGAATGGAAGATCATAGTTATACCCCGGAGCTGAAACTGATCACATCTATAGAATGACCCAGTTGCAGTATTCCATGGGTGGAATTGAGATTTATACCTTTCCTATCCTGGAATTGATGTCCTTTACCCATTCATCCAGGTCCTTCAACTGCCATGCAGAGGACGCCATTTTTCCATTCATTACATGATTCACCTGCAGTAGTTCCTTACCTCTGGATTTCCCTAGGAAGCTTTTTGTCGTCTCCAATCCCATTACAGATGAGAGAGGTATATCGATCCTCTTTTTCGGAATGAGCAGCTCGAAATGAAGTCCTTCTTCAGTCAAGATGAGGACCCCATTGCCTCTAATTTGAGCATACTCTTTATCTGTGCAACCGAAGTAATTACCTCCACGGGATGACCTGACAAATCCCTCTCTGTCCAGGACCTTCCTCATTGCCATTTCTTTCTTCAGGATCGCAATGATCACGATGATGTAAATAAGAACAACAAGGGCAAACGGTATGACACAGATGATAGCAATGATATCCGGTAGGGTCAGGGTTGCAGGTATCAACGTAGAGAGGGCCATGATCGATAATTGTATAATATCTATATATCCAATTCCACTCCGATCGGGCAGTGGTCCGATCCCATCACTTCATTCTGGATGAAAGCATCGTTCATCTTGGTTTTTAGGTCCTTGTTGATGAAGAAATAATCTATCCTCCACCCGATATTCCTCTCCCTAGCTCTGGTCTTGTAATCCCACCAGGAATAATTCTCTCCCTCTTCATGCAACTCTCGGAAGGTATCCAGATATCCTGCAGAAAGGAACCTGTCTATCCAGTCCCTTTCGATGGGAAGAAATCCGGACACGTTCGCATTCTCCTTGGGTCTTGCAAGGTCTATTTCCCTGTGAGCAGTGTTCACATCACCGCAGACAATGATATTCTTCCCATTCTTTCTGTATTCCTCTGCCTTCTCCAGAAAACACTCATAGAAGTCCAGTTTGTATTGCAGCCTCTCAGCATTCTTCTTCCCATTGGGGAAATAGATGTTGAACAGTGCAATATCCCCGAAATGGGTGATGAGGGTCCTCCCCTCGGAATCGAATCTGTCCACACCCAGTCCATATTCCACTTCATCGGGTTCCTTCAGGCTCCAGGTGGTTACACCCGAATACCCTTTCTTTTCGGCAGATGAAAAATATTTATGATATCCCCCAAAGTCAAGAACATTCCCAGAAAGCTGTTCGGGATGGGCCTTTGTCTCCTGTAAACATAGGACATCCATCACATCCTTTTCAATGATATCAAGAAGTCCCTTCTTCAGGATCGCCCTTATTCCATTGACATTCCAAGATATCAATCTCATTGGTTCAATCCCCCTTCGAAGTGGCCCTGATGTCCACTTCGGGGGAGATATCGATGATGCTGTGTCCCTTGACAAGATCGTCTGGAAGTCCCTCATCTTCTCCAATAAGCTCAGGGAAGAGCTCTATCAGTTTCTTGGTATTGTAAGGACCGGGTCTTAACAGCTTTGGAGGTTTCTTGGAAAGGTCCAGGACCGTATGCCCGATCCTGTAAAGTGAAGGTCCTCCATCCACTGCAAGTGTCAATTCCTCTCCCAGCTGTTTAAGTGCGCCGGAAAGGGTCGAAGGAGGGGGCATCCCTGAAATATTTGCAGATGTCCCGCATATCTCGATCTTTTCCATGATCCTTTTCATGAAGGAGTTCTCCCCGTCGGCAAGGGAAACAGTATCAAGTCCTGATGTGACATAGTCCGGGACTCTGTTTCCCTTCTTAGGAAGAATGATCGATATCGGCCCCCTTAGTTCATCGTATAATAATTTCTCCACCCTATCGGGTATCTCCGCATATTCGGAGAACTTCTCCCTGGGGACGATCATTGTCAGAGGCATGGAATCACTCCGTTTCTTCAGTGTGTATATCTTCTTAACGGCATCCGGCCTCTTGATCGAGGCAAAGAGTCCGTATGTCGTATCGAAGGGTCCGCAAAGGACCTCACCCTGCTCAAGGCGCTCTAATACTGTATCTACATATTTGTCGTAGGCAGGATATATTTTCGTATTGCCCACCTCCTGTACCTCTGTGTGTTCCTCAAGGGGTCTTGCTCTTGATGAGATGCCCCCTCTTTCCGTGATCATATTGAACAACCCCCCGCTTTCTATCAATCTTACCATGAATGGTGGAATTTCCTTCAATTCCGACTCCTGATTCTTTGTCAGGTTTCTAAACCCATCTGTATAGACCTCCACCTTATCCCCTGTATCACAGGTGTAAGGAAGATCCCCATCTACAAAGACAGGTATCCCGTTATTCATCAGGTTCCTCTTCATGATCGGTGAAATGGATTCCACAATAACGGCCTTGATCCCCAGAAATTTAATGGCAAGGGATGCATGCTCCCTCGAAGATCCTTTTCCGAAGTCTCTCTTTGCCATAATAATATCCCCGGTCTTCACACCTTTTGCAAACTCCGGGTGGGACGCTTCCAGGCAGTGCTTGCTGTATTTTTTAGGGTCCATTGAAAGATACTGGGTCGGAGCGAGCATATCCGTGTTTATCTCTTCAGGAAGCACCCATACCTTTCCCTTAGTGATCAAGGTCAAGATACCACCTCCTCGGGATGGGAGATCATCCCTTTAATTGCACTGGCACCAGCTACTGCGGCTCCTGAGATGTAGATCATCGATGTCTTCTCACCCATCCTTCCTGGGAAATTCCTGTTGGTTGTTGTCAGAGCAACCTCCCCATCAGGTAATATTCCCAGGAATCCGCCTGCGCAGGGGCCGCAGGTGGGCATGCTTACAACCCCTCCTGCATCCATGATGATCTTTAGATAACCCGCCCTCTGGGCAGCAGAATAAACCGCCCTTGAACCTGGTATGACCAGGAGTCTTACATCTGGATGGACCTTCCTTCCCTTAAGGGTGCCAGCAAGTATCCTGAGATCGTCCAGTCTGCCGTTTGTGCATGATCCGACAAATACCTGGTCCACAACCCTGCCTTCAAGATTCTCTACATCTTCGGCATCATTTGGAGATCCAGGTATGGCCACCTGCGGACCCATATCATCGATGTCGATCGTCTCTGTATCCCAGCTCCAATCAGGTGAAAGTGGCCCGTTTTCCTTGAGGTCAGTGGTTATCAATGCTGCAACGGCTGAGGTCTCTGCTGCCATATTGGAGATGGTCAACCTTCCATCATGTCCCATCCAATTCAGGATCTGACCGTCCATTTCAAGGATCCTGTCCCTTCCTCCACCACAACCAAGCCATGAGATCATCCGGAGAGCTAAGTCCTTTCCATCACACCAAACATCAGGGATACCTGAAAACTCCACCCCAAGAGGTTTGGGAACCTCCAACCAAAACTCACCGGAGGCCATTGCAGCTGCAAGGTCGGTGGATCCCACTCCCATGCAGAAAGCACCAAGAGCTCCTCCTGTGGTCGTATGAGAATCTGCTCCAATAACAAGCTGTCCTTTTTGGACCCTTCCATCCTCGAAAAGGTGGACATGGCAGATACCCTCTCCCCATTCGACCAGGTCTCTGATGCTGTATCTGGAGCTGAACTCTCTCATTGACCTGCAAGCTTCGGCACTGGGACGGTCCTTTGGAGGAGTGAAATGATCCATATAGAGGACGGTTCTCATGGATGCTCTGAGGTATGGCAGTCCATGTTCATTGATCATATTTATTGAAGGAAGGGCTGTTACATCGTGGCCCATGATGATATCCGGACTGAAGATCGAATAATCCCCAATCTCCATGGTCCCCTCAATTAGGTGTTCCTTCAATATACTTAGACCCAGAGAACTTGAGTAAGCTTGATCGTCCATCTATCCCCCCTCCGTAACATCAAGCTCGAATCCGTTCTTCATAGCAAAATCGATAAGATCATTCTCATCTTCAAGAGGTCCAAGGTCCACTGGTCTCTCTTTAACCATCTCTGTAAGTTTATCAATTTCGTTTTCTGGGAGTCTGCATCCTTTCTTCTCGAGGAAATGTTTCACAGCAGCTTTTCCCGTATGTTTTCCTAAGATGTACCTCTTGCCTAGGATACCCAAGACTTTCGGATCGACCAGTTCATAGGTCATTGGATTGTTCAACATCCCGTGGACATGGATGCCGGATTCATGTCTGAAAGCGTTATCACCAACCAATGGTTGGGTGAGGCCGACCTTCAAGTTCATCTCTCTGATGACCGTGTCGCAAATGGATCCAAGCTTCTCTGGGTGGATATTCATTTTGATATTGAAATGCTTTTCATGGAACAATAATCCGACAGCCAACTGTTCAAGGGCGGTATTACCGGCTCGTTCTCCTATTCCTGTTACAGTCACATCGACCTGTTCGGCACCAGCTCGGATCGAAGCCAAGGTATTGGCAGTGGCAAGATTGAGGTCGTTATGGCAGTGAACACCAACTGGTATCTTGTCCTTGACCCCATTCCTGATCTCTTTGACAAGGAGCGCCATGTGTTCTGGTAAAGCGCAGCCCACTGTATCAGCGAGATTGACCACATCTACACCCGCTCTTGCAGCTTCTCTCATCAGATTGGTAAGGAAGTCCAGGTTCGACCTGGTAGCATCCTCGGATGAGAACTGAATGGAATCGAACTTTCCGGAAGCATACCTTATTGCACTGATCGTCTTCTCCATCACCTTGCCAGGGCTCATGTTCAATTTGTATTTCATATGAATGGGGGATGTTGCTATCCAGAGATGAAGTCTTGAATGGTTGGCCTTTTTCAGGATCTGATGGCAGAGATCGATCTCTTCCCTCATAGGTCTGCATAAGACGGCTATCTCCGTATTCTGGATATCCTTGGCGATCATCTCAACGGCTATTCTCTCTGAGGGACTGTTGATAGGGAACCCCGCTTCAAGAACATCCACACCTACACTTTCTAGAGCCCTGGCTATTAGCAGCTTACTCTCTGGAGAGAGCTGAATGCCAGGTGCCTGCTCACCGTCTCTGAGCGTTGTATCGAATATTCTGATAGATCGAGAGAAGGTATTCCCCCCCCTGACGCGGTCATAAAGCCACGGCTGCCTGGGTAAAACAGTAATGTCTGGCCATTATAAACACAAAGGAGGGGTAGTCGAAAGTAAAACAATCATATCCACAAATCGAAGGCCTTATGTACCAACTCCTCTTCTTGAGCGGATGATCTTTACGATCCAAGGGGATGAATGATGCTCAAGGAATACCCACTGGAGGATACTCTGCTGAATGGTTTTGAATTCCCGGTAGCCTTGGTCATAGAGGTGACCAAACAGGGAGTTGTCCTTTCCAAGATGAGATATCTAAAGGCTGTGGGAGATGTCATCAATCAGACCATTAGGTGTCCCATGATCACAATGTACGCCCACATGGGTACGTTCAGGGATCCACATCTCTCTTCTGAGATGATAAGCCCAATGGGTGTTGACCTGATCTACCTTTTCCAGATAGATAAACAATATTTCAACGAGACTATAGAGACCATTAAAAGGGGAAGGGCCACCCTGAACTTTCATAACCCTCAAACAAAGGACATGGCAAGAGGGCTAATGGAGAAGATAATGAAGAAGGAGAGGATCAACTTCAGGAGGCTTTCGGCCCAGGAACAAGGTCTGATCCTGGAACCATATATTTACTATCTTCTTCAGAGAGTGGGAGAAGGTAAGAGGAATGTCCTCCAGAACGTTGAACTCCTTGAACGGGAAGGCGTTTTGAAATGCGAGATAGGCAACGACTCTCTCAGATACAGACCTGGCCCGGCACCAACAATGGAACTGGATATCCTAATGTTCACAGACCTAAAATACCTGCCATCCATTTTGAGAGGTCTGGAATCCCATGGATTCAAACATGAGATCCAGAGAAGTTAGGGCATTCTATGATGATCTTTCAGGAATTTCTGTCAGGTGCCAGGTAGATATGGGTTGATTTTCCCTTTTTCTTGACCTCTATCTGACCTTTTTCCCTGAGGGATTTTATATTATAATTAACGGTGGAATTAGATATTGAAAGTCTCTCGGATATCTCTTTTTGAGATAGACCAGGTTCTCCATCAATCAAGGCAATTACATCTCTCTGGATGGGTGATAGGCTTACCCTATCTTCCACAATGTTATATCCTGCTGGATAGAACCTTCTATACAATCCGTCCTTTTGGCTTCTTATGAGGTTTTCTTTCTCTAGCGTATAGAGATGATGTGCAAGTGTGCCGTTGGTGAGATTGAGATTGACCAGAATGGACCTGAAATGCTCCCCAGGATTGTTCTGAACGTATACGTAAATCCTTTTCCTCAGCCTGTTGGAAAGGAGATGCTCTGGTTTCAATTTACTGTATAGTGGGAATAGACTGGAGAAGAGGGGATATTTGACATATTCAGTGTTAATGAAAAGAGCCAAGGAAGTGAGAATGACCGATCCGCCAATAGCGACAGCAACAGCTGTTGAAGCATCGATATCACCCGGGTCGCCTCCTGTTTGTGGATCCCCGGACCCGGTTTTCTTTGGAATTACATTTATGGGTTCTGTAAGGTCGTTGTCCCCGATCTCTGATTCTTCTGATCCTTCGGAAGGAACAAGGATGGCTCTGATCTTTTGGGTAGATGGTCTTGCTGTCCAGTTGAGTCTGACAGTTATCTCCTCCCCCGAGGAGAGGGAGATCGGTACGGATCCGATGAGATTGTTGGAGAAAGAGTATGAGATCTCATAAAGTTCCAAAGCTATCCCGTTCATGTCAATGTTCGAAGGATTGAGGACCGTGATATTCACCTGGACCGTCTCCCCTTCATCAATGGGTCTATTTGGAAGTATGATGGAGCTAACAGCAATATTAGGCAGTTCCATCATCTTCACAGGGATCTCGAAATCCGTGGCTAGGACCCATTCCTTGTTCTCTTCCAAGGGCACCTTGATATTGACATGGAATGAGAATTGGAGTGGTACTTCGTTGTTCCTGGGATAGAGGACCACTGTAATTTCCCTTGATGTACCAGGGCCAAGACTGAATGAGGGTGGATCTATACTTGAAATGAAACATGATGGAAGGTCCTTCAGGTCCAGAACTACCTGGCTGGTTGCATCTCCATTGTTTAGAACCCTAAACTTGATAACAACATCAGACCCGATCTTTGCATCCGAGATCTTGAGGTCTGTATAGGTGATGTTCGATCCTGAGGTCAACATTACGGTCATACTGCCTTCTATGACCTTTGCGTTGTCTGACCGTCCCCCCAGTGTGATATCAAAATCCCCCGAGGTCCCTTTTGGTGGAAGTAATTGGACCATTACAATCCTCGTTTCTCCCACTTCCAGGGTCGATGAACCTCCGGTATCTATGGTATATTGCCAGTTGGACTGTTCGAAGGAACCTGAAAGCACCTTCAATTGGGGTTCGATCGTGGAAGGGAGGTACTCCAGTATGGACCAGATCGAATTGCAGATCAAGCTGAGATCCGCTCTCTGCTTCCTCCATGGCCTTTTTAGGGTGAATGGAGATGGTAGAGGGATTCACAACCCTGAAAACAAGATCTATTCTGTCAGTTGATTTTCCTATTTCATATCGTGAATACATCTCGGATGTAGAGTAAATGGAAATGGTCTGAGAATCTCCGACTTTGCTCGTCTCAGGGACACCTATCAGGATCCTTGTTATGAAAATGGAATCACTCGATCCCGGTGGCAGAGTGACCATAAATGAATTCTCTTCATCCTGGAATCTGGCATCCCAGCTTGACTGATGTTCCATGATCTTCAAGGTAAGATCATCGATGATGTCTCCCTGGTTCCTTAGGAGGATCTCCATGTAAGACCTTTGACCTGGGTAAACCTGGACCTCCATCTCCTTTTCCGCCTCCGCGTATATCAGGAGTTCGTGGTCAACCTCTGCTTCAAGTCTGACAACCGCAATTATGAATGCTCTATCCCCAGTTATATTTGCGATCCCATCGACCCTTATCTGGAATTCACCTTCTGGATCCATCATCCTGTTATCTGGTATGGAAACATCCAGAAGTATGGAATCTCTACCCTGACCCGGGTACTTTTACTGATCCCGTGATGTAGATATTCCACCCCTCAGGGGACTGCATCTCCATTATTACAGTCTGCTCCAGTTGATGATCATTGTTTAGCCATATCCTGTATTCCAGTTCCTGACCCGGAACCGCTGTTCGGATAGGGTATCCAGTTTCAGTGACCTCATCACCCTCATCGGCCTCCATCGTGATGGTCCCTTCATTTATCTGAGACCTGACTTGTCCAGATCCTGGGATAGAGATCATTAATGCCATTGAAGAGATCAAGATGGCAAAGAGGACCAGGAAGGAGGTCGATCGTATGTTCATGAGAAACCAATCCATCCAAAGACTATTTAAGCCCATTAGTACACGAATTGGATTGAGGTTGAACCTTTTCAATTATAGAACAAGGACCATTCTTTACCTGGTCCAACTTTCCTAGTATGTTCCTGAAGGAAAGAATTATAGTAATTAATCTCATGACCGACCACCTGTCAAGGCGATCATTGAGGTGTATTCATGGCTGAAATGAAAAATCGAATGAATAGCCAGTTCCTAGATCTCATTGGTGGCAGGGTCAATCTTTTCCTGGGTTTCCTGGCCCTGGTGATAATCCTCGGATCTCTATCCGCTTTGGTCTATAACGCTGTGAACACCAGGTCAACAGATGTTCTGACTGTCAACGGAAAGGAATATCTTTGGGAGTCATTGGAAAATGATTTTAATATTATGGAATTTGATGGTAACACTGGAATATCAATAACAGAAATCCTTTTAAATTCGGGTGTTAAGGACCTTGAAGGCAATTCTTTCAGATTCATCGGAGCTGATGGATATGAAAAGGAGATACCTTGGACCGATATGGACAATGGAATGTTGAACACGGATGAGAAGAAGGCAATATTCCCTGACCTGGCTAAAGCATTCTGGGTCAGAGACCTTGTGGAAATAGAGGTGGTTTGATATGAACAGGAATGGAGCTTTTTTCATTATTGGACTGGCTGCGATAATATTCTGTGTGATCCTTTCAGGATGCACAGAGGAAGAAGATGATGTTGACAAGGTAACCATGTTGATCAATGGAGAGGAGATCTCCCTTGAGTCCATCTTCGATGACCATGCAATGAAAACCGTATTCAATGGAGGGACTAATCACACTGGAGTATCCCTCAGTGAGATCATCAATGATACCGGTCCTTCATCACCAGAAGATCAACAATACAGGATCACTGCCCAGGACGGATGGAACCAGGATGTGACCTGGGGCGATATGATGAAAGGTATCCTGGTTGAAAAGGATACTATGACAGCTTTCCCAGGCCTCCCAGGTAAATACAGGATCAGAGATGTTGCTAAGATAGAGGCAGTTTCCTCGCCTACAATAGTTGTAAATGACCAATTGTATGTCTGGCCTCAGATATTCCATATTATTGATAATCCAGTGGAAATGACGGATAATGAAAATAACACCATAGAGGGAGTGTTCCTCTCAACTGTAATCAACCTGACAGGTCTTTCTGACCAGGATATGCATTCTTACAATATCATAAGAAGCGATGGATTAAATCAGACCGTAAACTGGACAGATGTGACAAAGGGCCTATTGGTGTTGGAAGGGAATGAATGTTTCTTCCCTCACCTTGCAAAGACGTATAATATCTCGGATATCGTAAGAATAGAGGTGATGTAATGGTTTATCGAAAACGGACTGGAATCGATTATGGAATTATCATAGCAGGGATCATCCTGTTAGGGTCTATCTGGGGTCTGCTTGAATGCACTATAGGCGGTTTGAAGTGGAACATATCAGGATTATATGTTTCCATGGGAGCCGTTATGGCAGGTCTTTTCGGACTTACCTTCATGATACCTAGCAAAAAGGATCTTCCATTTTGCAGGGGCTGCTTTGCTTGTGGCACTGGTGGCATCTCTCCTGAGGTTCATTGCTCCTGTCGGATCATGTGTGATCTGTTCCGCGATAGCAATTGGTGTCGAGGGTATGGTATTCGAGATGATAGTAAGCAGGAAGGTGTTCATGGGGAACCTTTGGGGAAAGAAAGATTTCAGGACACTTGCTTTTCTTGGAGTAATAAGTGGTTTTTCCGTATTCACGGTTGGATATTTCACAACCCAGATATTGACACCTGTTTTCACAGGAGGGACCCTTTTCATCATGGACGTTGTCAATATCCTTCCATTGATATTAGGCAGGGCGTTCTATGCGGCTATCCTCGGAGGGATATCCGTTCCGATAATTGCGCTCTATGATAACTTGCACTTAGATCTGAGCAAATGGAACAAGGGAGCATATTTTGCAGGCACGACAGCTATCAGTGCTGTCTGTTGGGTACTGGTGATATTCATTCTTTTCTAGGGTGGTCCATATGGTAGAAAAAGTAAAGATAATAAAGTTCCACGCAGAGAGATGCAAGGGACATAGGGAATGTGAGAAGGCCTGTTCCAATATCCATTTCAAGACTGATGAGGGGGGGGACAGATCAGCCATCCAAATAATTAAGAAGGGATCCCAGTTCGAGATGGTAAACTGCAACCAGAACGGTCTGTGCATGGATGTCTGCCCTGTCCAGGCGATCAAGAGGCTCCCCACTGGCGTGGTGATCATTGACAAGAAGACCTGCATAGGTTGCATGACCTGTGTTGCTTTCTGCCCTATGGATGGGATGAGAAGGGCAGAGGGAATGATAGTACCTCACAAGTGTATCTCCTGCGGTGCTTGTGTTAGGGCATGTCCAGAAGGTGCTCTGGAAATGATTGAGGTGAATATTGCTGACATCGAGCAGAGGGTTTACATCCACCAGGGGGTCTGCGAATGAGCGGGAAATGTCTAAGTCATGCAAGCAATGCCAAGACCATCGGCAGGGGAAATGGCCCATTCAAAACCAATAATACCAAGATAGAGGTAGACCTGGAGAAACTCAGGACCGGGCATAGAATACTTGCCGAACACAGGTACGAGAAACGAGAAATTGAAAAAGGATATGCGGGACGTCTTCTCTATGTCAACCTTTCAAAGAATGAGATAAGGGAGATCCCTCTTACTGAGGATATCAAGCAGAAGTTCACAGGAGGAAAGGGTTTTGGATTGAAAATGATCTGGGACCACTTGGGTCCTGAGACAAAGTGGGATGATCCCGAGAATATTTTAGCATTGAACAGCGGACCGATGAATGGTACAACTCAATACTCAGGTATGGGGAAGGCCCTCAGCACTACCATTTCCCCCTCAACAGATATCATTTGCGATTCAAATGCCGGAGGATATTTTGCACCATATCTCAAATTTTGTGGATTCGATTCCATATCCATCCAGGGTAAAGCGAAAGAAGATGTGGTGGTCTTCATCGACGGTGTTGAAGGTAGGATCACGATCGAGACCGCTCCCTTCGAGGAGACAAACTCTCATCTGATCGCCGAGCAGCTCACTCACCTTTATGCCTTTGAAGACACCCCATCTTCAAGACAGAAGGTGTCTGTTGTATCAGCTGGAAAGGGCTCAGAGAACTCCTATTGGGGTATCTTGAACATCTCTTTCTATGATCCCAGGAGGAAGGTCCCCAGGATCAAACAGCATGGAAGAGGGGGACTTGGAACCGTTTTCAGGAATAAAAAGGTCAAGGGTCTTGTTGCTAGGATCGAAGGTTTCGACGGAAGGATCAACAATCCGGTGGATGTCGACAGGATTGCAAAGACCGGGATAAAGCATCATAGAGAGATCAGGGACCTTGATATGCTTGAGAACAACATGAGAACTGTAGGTACAGGGAACCTTGTAGAGATTATGGATGCATATGACCTTCTACCAACGGAGAATTACAGGTTCGGTTCATTTCCGAAAGCATCAAGGATCTTTTCACCTAAATTCTATCCATATTATACACAGGGTATACCAGATGGATGCTGGTATGGATGCAACATAGCCTGCTCAAAAGCTGTTGATGGATTCCTCCTAAAGACCGGTCCTTACAAAGGGCATAGGGTTACAGTGGATGGTCCGGAATATGAGACAGTTGCAGGTGGTTCCAATATGTCCCTATGGGATGTAGAATGGATTTTGGAATTCAACTTCTATTGTGATACCTATGGGTTGGATACGATCTCAGCAGCAACATCTTTAGCTTTTTACATGGAGATGTACAGAATACGGGATCCTTGATAAGGAGAGATGCGATGGTCTTGAGCTCTGCTTCGGGAATGCAAGGGCGATCCTTGAATTCCTCCATCGGATCGCGATCGGAGATAAGAGAGAGTTCATCCAGGTTGCTTCCAAAGGTGTGAGAAGGGTTAAGGACTGGCTCATTGGAAAGGGGTGGGGGGATCCGGACCTCATCGAGAACTGTGGAATGGAGATCAAGGGCCTGGAATACTCGGAATATGTATCCAAGGAATCACTGGCACAACAAGGAGGATTCGCCCTGGCCACCAAAGGTCCTCAGCATGATGAGGCCTGGTTGATCTTCATGGACATGGTCAACAACCAGATCCCTACATTCAAGGACAAAGCGGAAGCCCTCCATTATTTCCCCGTTTGGAGGACCTGGTTCGGTTTGGTTGGCCTTTGCAAGCTACCCTGGAACGATATTGTCCCTGCAGACAATGCCCAGGCAGATGAACCTGCCAAGATACCAGAACATGTGCAGAATTACGCTGATATCATGAGTGGTGTCACAGGATCTGAGATCGGACCAAAGGACCTGATAGATCAGTCAGAGAGGGTATACAACTGGCAAAGGGCAATGAGTGTGTGGATGGGAAAGGGAAGAAGAAAGAATGACATACCACCTTACAGGTCGATGGGCCCTCTCACCGAGATGGAATACCTTTCAAGAATGGACCGATATGATGGACAGCTAAAGGAGATTCTGGGATATGATGAGGAAGCTGTCAATAGCTTATCTGTCAAAGAGAAGTTATTGGCTCTCAGGGAATACAGGTGCGGCCAATATCAAAAACTTGTTGATTCGGTCTACTTCAGAAGGGGTTGGACCCCAAATGGTGTCCCATCTCCAAAGAAGATGAAGGAGCTGGGTTTTGGAGACGAAAAGGAAATGCTTGAGATGCTTCAAAAAGCAATTGACGAGGATGATACCAAAGGAATGAACGTCTGGGGAGGAAAATACTCCGAGATCGGGGAACAACCCTCCAAAATTGACAGGTACTGGGAATAGAGATGGAAAGCGAAAACCCGGGAAAAAAGGCTCCACAACCTTACGACAAGGGTCAGGTTGCAGTAAGATTGAATGGATCATATGTTGGTATTGCAGGAGCAGGGGGGCTTGGTTCAAATGTTGCAATGGCTCTTGCCAGAGCTGGTGTGGGTCATCTGCTTATAGTGGATTTCGATAAAGTAGAATCCTCAAACCTGAACAGGCAGTATTTCTTCAAAGATCAGGTGGGACATTCCAAGGTCGATGCCCTGAAGGAGAATATTATCAGAGCTGTTGAAGGGTGTGAGGTCATTGTTCTGAACCAAAGATTGGAAAAGGGGTCCATGGCCGATCCCTTTGACAAGGTCGATGTTATCGTGGAAGCACTTGACTCTGCGTCCACAAAGGTAGCATTCATTGAGGAGGTTCTTACAAAATATCCAGATCGCTTCCTTGTAGCGGCCTCCGGGGTTGCTGGCATAGGTGGCTCAGAGAGAGTGGAAGTGAAACGTTATGGAAACCTGATAATGGTTGATGATCCCCAGGCATTTTCCAGTGATGAGGACATACTTCTCTGTCCCAAGGTTGGAGTCTTTGCTCATCACGAAGCAAATATCGTCCTGGAACTCCTTATGGAGGACGGTTGATGACAATATTGGTTAACAGACGTCCGGTTCAATTCAAAGATGGGGAGTCGATATCGGGACTCATTAAAAGAATGAACTACACCTTTCCCCTGCTCGTTGTGAAAGTGGATGGGAGGGTTGTTACCGGTCCAGAACAGAGAGGTTTTATTATCTCTGATGGTTCAGAGATCGACATCATTCATCTCACCAGTGGAGGTTAAAGGAATGGTAATCACGGATGGTACCGTAAGAAAGAGATTCTCCGAGGTCGCAGTTGAAGGTCGGATCACTTGTAGTGATTGCCTTGATATCGCGCTAGAGCTGGGGATCGAGAGGAGGGAGATCGCTTCCACCCTAACGGAGATGGGCATCAAGATTGTCCAGTGCCAACTTGGATGCTTCCAGTGAGTGATGGAATGATCATCGTATCTTTGATCGGTTTGAAGAAATGCGGGAAGACCACAACCGCAGAGGCCCTCATTGCCGCTTTCAAAAACAGGGGTTTCATGGTGGGTGGTGTGAAGTTCATGCCCAATTCCACCTTGACACTTGATGTGGTGGGAAAGGATACATGGAGGCACAGGGAAGCTGGAGCAGATTTTGTGATCTCGCTTTCAAAGGGAGAGGTCGGGTACATTGGCAACGTTTCTGGTAGAGTCGGTATTGAAGATGCACTGAGATTGGTACCACAAGGAACGGAAATTCTGATCTGCGAGGGATATAACGATCCTGATCCCAGGATAGTCAAGATCCTTCTTGCAAAGGATCCAGATTCTCTCCAGGAGACCTTGAGTGTAAGAGGTATCACTGAAGGATTCATAGCCGTATCTGGAATAATATCAACAACCGAATTCCACCATCCAGACCTACCGGTCCTTGATGCAACCTCCGAAGAGCAATTGGAATTGCTTGTTGATCTGATACTTGAAATGGATGAGGGATGATCCTGGTTTCATCTCTTGTCAGTTACCTTGATGATGTGATACCCGAACTGGGTCTGGACTGGGTTGGAGACATCACCTTTGTTCATGGTGAAGGCTGTATCCTCGAAAGGTTTAACCATTTGACCCTTTCCAAAATATCCAAGGTCTCCACCTTTTTTTCCCGAGGGACATTGGGAATGTTTTCTGGCAAGGTCCTCGAATTTGGCCCCTGCCTTGATCCTGTTCAATAACTTATCCGCTTCGGTCTTGGATTTGACCAGAATATGACTTGCCCTTACTTGCGATACCATGTCAAGGCCTCCCCCGGAAAGAGGAAGGTCAATATTTAAGGTTCGCCAGGATCCATCCCTCCAAAGTAAGTATCCACATAATAAATATGGTATCTTACAATATTTTTCAACCTTGGATTTGGTGGAATTCGGATTAATATTGGATCGCCAAATAAAATAAATGAATTATTATGACATTCTTCAGGACCGGATCTGCAAGAGGAATGGAACAGGGCAAAGGATTTATAGACCCCTTGAAGCTAGAACAATGGGCATTCTTTAATAGAAAGTCAGATCCCAAGTATATAGAAAAACCCTCGAATTTCCATTGAAATGATATCTAATTTGCCTTGGCCAGTGTACTATGTAAGTAAAAATAAAGGATAAATATTAACTGTTTCGATACCTTTTTATATTAGAAATGATGTCAGTGGATGGAAACGTTTATATCAGATGATATTTACGGAAAAAAGCCAAAGGAGGATGACCTAAATGGTAATTGAGGATGATCCCGCAATGCTCCGCAAGAAACAGAAATCCGACAGGGTCCAGATAGAAGAGACCACAACCTGCCCTGAATGCGGAAGCGAACATATAATCAGAGATTATGAGAGAGGAGAGCTTGTTTGCGGGGACTGTGGAATTGTTATTAATGATTTGCAGATAGATATGGGACCAGAATGGAGGGCATTTGATTCGGTACAGACCGAACAAAGGGCCAGGACCGGTGCTCCAATGACCCTTACAATCCACGACAAGGGTCTATCAACAGAGATAGGATGGAAGAACAAGGATTCCTATGGTAAGTCCATCCCCACGAGGAACAGAGCTCAGATGTACAGGCTCAGGAAATGGCAAAGAAGGATAAGGGTTTCCAATGCCACTGAGAGGAACCTTGCATTTGCTTTATCTGAACTGGATAGGATGGCAGCTGGGATAGGACTGCCAAGGAACGTCAGGGAGACAGCAGCCAGGATATACAGGAACGCTGTTAATAAGAACCTTATCAGGGGAAGGTCCATTGAAGGAGTTGTCGCATCTTCAATATATGCTGCATGCAGGCAGTGCAATGTTCCCAGGACCCTTGATGAGATCGCCTCTGCTTCCAGAGTGGGCAGGAAGGAGATTGGCAGGACATATCGATTCATGACAAGAGAACTGGATATGAGGCTCATGCCTACATCACCTCAGGATTATATTTCCAGATTCTGTTCCGAGCTGAAGCTCTCGGGAGAGACCCAGACCAAGACGATGGAGATCTTAAAACAGGCTGATGAGATGGAGATCACATCTGGCAGGGGACCAACAGGTATGGCTGCAGCGGCTATCTATATCGCCTCAATAATGACAAATGAAAGGAGGACACAGAGAGAGGTCGCAGATGTTGCAGGTGTCACAGAGGTAACCATAAGGAACCGTTACAAGGAACTTGCAGATAAGCTCGGTATCGATCTTGAGATTTAACCTTCAAGGGGTCCATTAAAAAAACAGAGGTAGATCTCAAGGCCAGTAAAAACAAATAAGCGAACCTTGTCATTACCAAGATCTCGAGATCTAAAGGTCTATTGCAATATCATGAATATGATCGCATGCAGTATTGCTGAAACGATAATGACCCCTAAGAAGACGGGCTTTCTTGTCTTGTGCCTGAAGAAGAACATTCCCATGAGACCCCCCAGGAAACCACCTAGAAGGGACATCATATGGAGATTTAATTTCGGTATCCTCCTGCCATCTCCCTTGGCCTGTCCCTTGTCATAACCATAAAGTCCGAAAAGGGTTATCGAGGTTCCTATCACCCACGAGATATGGAGCCCCTGGTCGAATGGTGAAAAGGCCCATACCGGAACAGTTAGGATTATTGAGAATATCAATGGGTAGATGGTCCACTCGAGTTTTGGATGCATCCTGCCAGATCCTTTCTTACCTCTTCTTTTCCTGGACATTCACCACTTGAATGAGGGTAACAGATATCACTTTTACCTTAAAAAAGAACGACCGATGACCTCAATAGTTCCAGCATGAACTCAATAAAAGGTCTAAGATCTCCATCAACCTGACCTTTTTCAAGGTATTCATAGTATTCGAGCTTCCTGCTATTTGGGATGTTGATCATAGGATAGCCGTTCTTATGGAGTATAAAGTTAAGAAGAAGCCTGCCAACCCTACCATTTCCATCTATAAAAGGGTGGACAGTTTCGAATCCAGCATGGAAATATGAAGCAAGGATAAGCGGATGGAGAACTTCCTTGTTCTTTGTGTACCACATCAACAGCTCTTTCATATCCTTTGGGACATCATATGGTGAGGGAGGTACCCATTCCACTCCTCTGATAAATACCTGAAGAGATCGATATCTTCCGATCTGGTCTTTCACATCTTCAGATAATGTATCCTTTACCACCAACTCATGCAGTTTCAGAATGAACTTCCTTGAAATATCATCTTCATATGAGAGGATATAATCTGATCCCTTCTTGTGGTTGATCACTTCATTGATCTCTCTTAATTGCCCCCTTGGAGGAGTTATTCCATCAAAAATGATACTTGCAGTTTCCACAAGGGTTAAGGTATTGCCCTCTATGGCTGTTGAATCGTGGGTGAACATGGAAATAAATGTTTCATATCTGTTTTGCCGATTGCCATTGGATTGTGATCTGTATTTATTTTTTATCTTTTCAAGGTCCTTCATCTCAATTTCTGATAAAAGGCTTGAAAGGACCTTCAACTCAATGTCAGCATCTTTTTCCTTTCTTTCAAGATCCTCTTTGGTCAGGTCCTTGCCAAGATATTTTCTCTCCTTGATCACATTTCCACCTTTTCTGTGAGATCTGGTCCTGTAATAATAGGCCGACCCGTTCCTGTTTTTTATCTCGGTGAAGCTCACAAATAATGTACGTCTACAATATTACATATAACTTATGCTTTGTAGACGTACAAAAGCTTGCTTCAATAATCATTTGGCATTAAATTCAGACATGAATAATTGAATCAAAATGGAAGTCACTCTATCTGGGCATAGACCTCTGTGAGGATCTCCTCCGGTGGGACCTCTCCTGGATCATTCAGGTAATATTCCCTGTATGGTCCCTTCACCTCTCTATTGTTTTGGGCCATCCATTCGAACAATTTGTTGTATGTCTCACCCACTTTTTCATACGGACCTTTGTGAATGGTCTTGACCATCTTCACTTTTGGTAACTCATAGTATCTGATCTCATCGGTCTCCTTGATATCGCCTGAAACCGGGAGTGCCACTTCAAGGTCAGCATCATTGTTCTTCATGGCCCTTTCAACATCTTTCATGGTAAGCTCGTGGCATAGGGAGATAGGAGGACCAGTTATCCTATAGCTATTTCCCATAGCGTGCTCGAAGATCTTTGGGATCAACTTTCCAATATCCTGGTAAGCTCCCCTTGCTCTCATTCCGATCACCTTCACTGGTTCAAGTTCGACAATTTCAATCTCATTCATTTATACACCTCACTTTCATTGAATTAATAATTATATATAAATGTCAAAGAGGGAGTGAGAGCGGTATGAAAGTGGAAATTAAATTCTTACCAGTTGAATATAGGTGGAACTATGTCCAGTAAACGCTTCTTATGAACTCATCCCATTGTGTGTCCTGACAGAACTGGATATCTTCATAGGCCGGATTATATGAAGAAGACCTGTAAGGAAGATAAATGGAGATCCCGTGGGCATCAGGATGGCCGCCATCCTCATAGGTGTTACGATACATGAGGACCAGATCCTCCACTGCATCCATTACTTCCTTGGAGTAAGAAGACCTTATAGTACCCGCTGTTGCCTTTGAGAGTTGATAAGCCAGATCGTAAATATCATAATTTGTATATGTGGCCTGGCCGATCCATTCCATCTGATGTGAGAAGTATTCAGTATAGAGATTCGAGCTCTGATACTCCGGGTGTCCGATAACAGTGTTAATCAGGATACCCTGGTTTATGGTTTGTCCGATACCTGTCATTTTTGGTAAAAGCTCTGATGCCATTGAATCAAGAGCGGAGACAAGTGGTTCTACATTGCTGAGATTGAAGATGCCGAAAACGTCAGAATATCCCTCTTTTGGTATGAACGGAGGAGCCTCCCATGGACCATAGGGCATGAATGTTTCCCCCATAATTAAAGCGAATTCCTCACCGGACATCTTAGGATTCTTAGAAAGTTCTCCCCAGCAATCGTCATACTGCCAGTTACCTGCATCCCACTTATCATTTTCAGGTTCTGCCTCTGCTCCCCATCCGTATGTGGATCCTCCTACGAAATAGTTGCATGAATCCCTTACTTCGTATGCGAACTCCACCATTCCAACGAGACATGCTTCAGTGGAAAGTATATCCACCTTTTGTCCTATATGATCACTGAATGACTTCATGGTCGTCCCGATCTCGGGGAGGTCCAAATGGTCGTTGGAAAGAACATCCCAGCAAACACCTCTCCAGCCTCCACCATGGTTCACAAGATGGACATTGTATTTCTTCGCAGGATAATTATCAGCACCCCAATTCAGGAATTGGAGTAGTTGATCTCCATCACCTGTGTTAAGTTCATTATTTCCCCATTCCGGATTGATATCTGTCAGATTGAGATATGTGGATCCTCCCTGATGAAGCTCTATCAGTTTGGTATCTCCTTCCTCCTCCTTGTCAAGAATGATTATCACATTCATGTTGGGATTATCAGGGACCATCTCAAGGAAATGGAGGTTGCAAAGACCCATGTTCCACTCACCAAGATCTCCTTCCGAACACATCCACATCAAAGAGGTCCACTCTGCCTCCGAAAGGTTGCCCTCATCCTCACCAGTTCCATTTCTTCCCGAAGAGGTTATCATAACAGCTCCAAGGATCATAATAGCGACCACAGCGAAAACCATGATCAAGATTTGCTGTCTCTTCATCCAACCCTGATTAGGCCGGTTTGATATCTATATTTCTATGTAAGTGTCCAGACAATGGACCATGGTTTTTATCAACATAGGTTTGGGATTTACTATTAATGGCCAAAGAGGTCATCAATATTGCTGGAATAATCCTGAGTACCGGATACTGGAGGGGCGGAATACTGTGCCGGTTGATTCTGCTGGACCATTTCCTGCTGAACAGGAGCAGGTTGATAGGGCTTCAACTGCGCTTTCTGAGATGGAGCCTCCAGATTCAATCCAAATGGTCCAGTTCCCTCCTGGGGTTTTGGTAGTGCTTCTTTAAACTCATTTTCCACATTTGCTTCCTTCACCTTCTCCTGGGTTCCTCTTTTTGCATAAGCTTTAGAAAATAGAAGGATGGAGATGATGATAGCCAAGGAGATCATTGCAAAGGCGATCAGTATACCTATCATTACCATTAGACCGGTGGATCTGATGGTCTCCTCCATCTCTTTGTCCTCAGGTTCCGGTGAGGTCATTATGGACAGCTCCTCACCCTCATCTGCAAAGAAATCAGCAGAGTTACCGAACTCATCCCTGTAGCTGGTCCTCACCATCAGGCAGCACTGCTCGGAAAATCCAAGATTTAATGCAGCATCGCACTGGAACGTGACCGTTGCCATGTCTCCCGGTTCTATGGGATCCACCTGAGCTATGGGTGAATCAAGTGTGATCATATTATCTTTGGATAGAAGCAGGACCTCGGACCAGGTCACCCTGGCGGAACCGGTGTTTAGAACCTTTACAGTGACTGTGAAGGGTTCTCCCGGGATAATTTCCGAAGAGGAAGTGGAGATAACCTTCAGCCTTCCGGTGTCCTCGGGGATAAGGACATAGGTGTAATAAGGCTCAATTTCGAAGAAATCCCTTGCATATCCGTTCATGTCCACCATAGAAGCTTTGATCTCCAGAGAATATGTTGAGCCGGGAACGATCCCATCTCCTTAAGAGTACAATTGAATTCCAGTGTCTCGACATCACCAATGTCAAGAACACCCAATGTGATGAGATCGTGATCGAATGTGAACATGTTGTCAAGTGAGGTTAACATCACTGAATAGGTTTGAATAACCGTATCCCCTGTGTTCATCACATCTACAAATAGGGTGAACTTCTCGTTTACGATTTCCGAAATCCTTTTTGTCAAAATATCTATATCACCTTTTCCAGGATTGATAAGAACCGGTATGGTGAAGGTTTTTACCTGGACGCTTCCGGAAATATTCCTGAAAGTGACAGTGAGAGTGCAGTTTATAAGGGTCTCAATCCTGAACACACCAATGTCAACAGGAATTTTCACATTCAATATTCCGTTGGTTTCAAAAGTGGCTGCGGGAATCTTGATATCGATCTCATCCAGAAGAATGCCGGAACAGGGACCTCCACCTGCTGGTATTATCCTATCCGGATCCGGAGTTGTCAGTATGGCAGAGATTCCGGTAAGAGGATAGAGCTCTTTATTTGTCATCTCGAATGATATCACCTGGTTCTTCTGGGTGGAATTGAGGATGTTATGTGAATGAACTGTAAGGTCGGCACCATTCACATCATCTTCAACCTTCAGAATGATAAATGGTTTCTCCAGATGGACTGGGCGGGGTTCCTCTCTGTACCACATAATCTCCATATAATCTTCCTGTCCCATCTCATCCCATTGGTAAGAGTACACTTTTGAGGATACTCCCGTTTCATCGAAAGGATCGACGAAAGTGACCACATAATCAATGGGTATAATGTAATCTCCAGGAGGTATCATATCATGGACCTCTATCAGCGGGAAGAAGGCAAGGAAGCTTGTCTCAGATTCCACATTGAACTTAGTGAATTCTAGGGGAGGATACACCTTTTCGCCTGTCCCCTCATCGTATCTGAACTCTGACTGCTTGAAGTATGTTGAGGAATCTAGGTCCAGACGCACCGTTACCATTGCCAGGTCCACATTGCCGATATTTCTCACACTGAAGGATATCCCACAAGTCTCCTCTTTCTGCCGTATGCTGGCAACGGGTAGGTCATTGGCCATATTTGATGGGTAGAGAAGCGGTGTTGATTCTACCCTTAATCTTACGAGGTAAGGTCCATCAATATATTGCACATCTCCGATCTTGTATCTGAACGTCAATTCACCATTGTAGTATCCAGGCGGTAGGGTATCGATGATATCAACCCTCCATCTGAGGTATTTGTAGGAGTAGTCTAAGACATCATAGGATATACTGCTCGTGATCATATTGATCCCATTGTTCCCGAAATCCAGATTCGCATTGAATTCATTCAGATAGTTATTGTAGCATCTGAAGCTGCTTGTTGTCTGGAGTATCATATATTCGGCTCCTGCGTAGAGAGGAGCCGGTCCGGAACCTTCTCTTCCCTCTATCTGTAGGGGTGTTGTAGGTGTATCTTGGACACCGTAGACCTGGCTTCTCACATAGAACTGAACATAACCATCCTGGAATTTTGATAAATAGAACACCTCACCAGGATTCTGATCATTGTAAGACCTTGCTACCTTGAAGCTCAACCTCAATGGTATCCTGTAATAACCTTCCTTGATATTGCTGGTGTCTATCTTCATCTGGAAGTTGTTGCTGTATTGATCTTTGTAATAGTAATATGAGTATGAAATTGTAAATCCTTCATTTGATGGACCGTTATAAGGGGTGAGGGAACCTGACTGGATCGGTTGGATTATTGGTTTTATCTGATCCAGATCATCGGTTACATCGTTATACCTTATCGTGAGTTTTGCGTTGTAGAGATAGTTATCATAGGAGTAGTAATCCTCATCCTCCCAGTGTCTACCATCGTAATTATTGTAGACCCTTATCCTGAAACTGACAACATCGCCAATATAATGCGAGTCCAGATAGTAATCATAGAAAGTACAGTATGGATTGTCTCCCTCTCCATCCCTGGTTCCAATACCCTCTGTATTCGACATATCAGACAAAACAATACTACCAAAGACCAATAACGACAGTACCGCCGTTACCGTCACCTCTCTCAAATATCTCATTTCTCTTCCACCTGGATAAATCCAGCTGATTCATTATCTTCTTAAAATATAAAGATAATGGACAATTGTTATTACCTTCCCTTTCCTGAGAACCTTGCTACAAGGAAAATCCCAAGGAGCACCAGTGGCCCACCCAGCAATGCTCCTGTTCCCGGAAATTCCGATAAAATCAACATTGCAAGTATTGAGGACCCTACGGGTTCCCCTAACAGAGTGACCGATACTACAGTGGGGGAGACAAATTTAAGGGACCAGTTGTAAATCGTATGTCCAGCAAGCATGGGGCCAAGGGCTAGAAGAAGGAATATCAGGTATTCTGTGGGATCCACAGGGACGATATCGATCCTTGATATCAGAGTGGCAACGAGAAGAAAGAGAGATGCAGGTCCGTAAACAAGGTATGCATAAGTTGGGAGGGACAACCTCTTTCTGAATCGGGAACCTGCCAGTATGTAGAGGCCCGCCATCAAACCTCCTCCAAGTGCAAGCAGATTACCTTTTAGAGCCTCTCCGGAAAATGTAAGGTCTCCTCCGATGACGATCACTGATCCGATCAGGGCCAGGACCATTCCGAATAGGACCTTGGGTCCGAATCTTTCTCCAAACGCTGAATAGGATATCAACGCTACGAAGATCGGATGTGTTGTTACCAGAAGAACGGAACTGGCCACAGTTGTGAATTGAAAGGACCAGATCCACAGACCGAAATGTAAGGCAAGGGTGAAGCCAACCATGACCAATCCGATCAATGTCCTTTTATCAAGTTTCGGAAGTTCCCTTTTTATTGTGGGAATTGCGAAGGGAAGTAGGATCGCCTCTGCTATCAGAAGCCTCCATAGTGCGATCGTCAATGGATGGCTGTTGGAAAGTCTGATCAGGATCGCAGCAGTGGATACCGCACCCATGGCGATCAGTATCCAAAAGGGAGCATGCTCGGATCGGAAAGGCCCCTTTCCATTTTCGATACCGGGCATGTAAAGGCCATCGGTATGCAGATTATATAATAGGTATCGGGATCAGGGTTCAATGGGTGATGAGATCCATTGGGAGAAACTGATCATCAGTAGAGGGGGGAAAAGGATCCCCCTTGAGTTTCCAATATTCCCGGCTCCCATGGCCGGAGCGTTGGAACCACCATATCGAATGTTATTGCACGACCTGGGTGTTGAACTTTCTTTTACAGAAATGGTTTCGGCCCGTGGTGTCTTCGAAGAGTCCAAGAGAACAATGGAGATAGCCGGTTGGGTTCCAGATAAGGGTCATTCAGGAGCCCAGGTCTTCGGAAATGATGAACAATATCTATCGAGAGCAGCTGAAGAGATGGTCCGCCTTGGTCATCAATTGATCGACTTAAATGCAGGATGCCCAAAAAGAAAGGTGATGTCTCAGGGATCTGGAGGAGCTCTTCTTAAGGATCCAGATCGAATGATCACACTCCTTTCTTCCATTTTAGATTCAGTGGAAGTTCCGGTAGGTGTGAAGTTAAGGTCAGGTTTTAATGGATTCGATGGAGCCTCATTCCGTAAACTTATCCTGGATTTGGAGTCTATAGGGTTATCGTATATCTCCATTCACGGAAGAACCGTCACCCAGGGTTTTCGTGGTTCAGCTGATAGAGAAGTTATACGAATAGCCGCATCAATGGTGGATATCCCAATAATCGCATCGGGGGATGCAAAAGAGATCTCAGATGTCTTGGACTACTTCTCCAAAGGAGCTTCCGGGGTCATGATAGGAAGGGCGCTTATGGGCAACCCATCCATTATCAGGAGGATCATAACAGGAGAAGAGGGAAATTATCCCAAGGACCCTAAAGACATTGAGGAGGTCTTCTCTGCCGCCAAGCAGCATCTTGAAAACTCCATGAGGTTCTTTGGGGAAAAGAGGGGGTGTGTTAAGTTCAGGACGCATCTGGGTTGGTACGTCCATTCCTTTTCCGGAAGACGACCTCACATGGATCGGATACATCATATATCGGATGCTAAGGATTTCATTGGTCTGATGGAAGAGATAGAAAAAGAGTGGAAATGTCAACTGGACCCTTGTTAACTTTTAATAGTGGTTATATCCATTAAGCGAGAGTCAATCGATTCGGAACCGTTCCCTCCGGAGGTGTTATCCAATGAGATACTGGACAGTTCGCAACATTTCCATGTTAGTAATTGTAACAATGATAATGACAGCTCTCTTCTCCATTCCATCATCTACAGGTGTGGAAAGCGAGACCCCAACAAGATCTTCCACTGGTTATATCTCCCTGGATGATTTCTATATCCACTCCGAATATGAACTAGATGATATATGGATAGTGGTCTGGATGGAGAATCGGGATACGATCTATAAACAGGTCCCCGGAGATGATAATTTCTTCTATTTCAGGGAAATGGCCAATTCATTTGCATTTCCTGTGGATGGGTCATCCCATTCCTCTGGAGAGATAAAGAGGACACTTGTCGAACTTTTCACCGCCACTGATTGCATTTATTGTCCGGGGGCTGAGGGCGCCCTCGATACCCTGGTTGGAGAAAGGTATCCGGACGATTTCTCGCTAATAGAATGGCATAGTGCAATAAATCCAGGGAACGATCAGTATGAAACGCCTGCTTCAAGGGGGAGGTTTTCGGCTTACAATGTAACTGGAAGGCCTACCGCGATATTTGATGGAATGACCGCTCAGATAGGTGGAGATCAGAATCCCACCAATACCCAGCTTCCCAAGGACTTCGGGAAAAAGATAGATAATGGGAACCTGGAACTTCCCATGGTCAAGTTCGATGGATTCGCTGATACTGGAGGAGATTACCTCAATTACAATATCAGTTTCGAGGTAGTGAACCCAATGACATTGGGAAACTGGATTATCCAGGCTGCCGTGTGTGAGGACTTGAAGAGCGACCATAATGGAGCCAGGATGAGGTTCGTTCCCAGAGGATCTATCAATTCAAAGACCCTCTCTGATCTCCAATCAGGATTTCCTGATATTACCATTGATGAAGAAGCTACCTTTGATGGTGTGAACAAGGATAAGATAAAAGGAAATCTTACAGTGTCATGGGAAGCCGATGATCCGGAAGATGGAACTGATGTGAACGTTGACATCCTCTATAGACGTCTTGGAGAGGAATGGAACGATCTGGTTACCGGACTTGAGAACACGGGTTCCTACAAATGGAATACATTTCAACCCAGGGTCATGGATGGAACATATCAGCTGAGACTTGTGGTCACTGATAAAGATTCCAACCCTGTAATGTCTCATGAGATATTGCAATTCATCATAAACAATCCTGATGTCCCCACTGGTAATTTCTCATTCCCCGTAGGTTTCCCCACCCTTTCCGGCCAACAGGATATCACCTGGGTTTCGGATGATGATGAGGATGTTAGTATGGACATGCTCGTCCGGATATCAATATCAAATGATACTGGCCTTACGTGGCGTACCATTTCATACAATATCGTAAACGGTCAGGACTGGATAGCCAATTTGGATTCTTTTAAACTGAATACACTGAATTATGATGATATTCCCACCTACCGATTTAAGTTGGACCTTAAAGATTCGGATGGAATGGTGACTACCCTGATCTCGGATGTTTTTGAGATATACAACAATGATGCCCCAAGAGCCTTCCTTTACCAGCCTGAACAGGATTCTACCATATCATCTACACTTGATATAGGTTGGAAGGTTACAGATCAAGAGGACCTTCCCTCTGCGATCTGGGGAAACTTCTCAATCAGAAGGTCCGATCAGGAGAGGTGGACCATACTTTTCGAAGGTTTGCTTGATGATCAACTTCAGAACAAAACCTTCGATACATCAGATCTTTTCGGGGATGCCGATTATGTTCTGAAGTTCTCAATAAGGGATTCAAGGGGAAAGACGGATTCCATTACAAGGGAATTCACCCTTTACGATCCGGATGCTCCCGTGTTCGGATCTATATCCTCTCCGATCAAAGAACTGGATGATATAAGGGTGAGCTCCATTGAACTATTATGGTCATGTTCTGACCCTGACAAGGGAGAGACAGTGAAATATTCTGTCCATATATCCCAATCCGGTGAGGAGAATTGGACACTTGTTTCGGAGGACTTGACCTCAAGCTCGATCGATGTTGACCTTATTGGGATGGAGGAGGGTAGTTATGAGTTCAGGGTGACTGCCATGGATTCATCAGCAGTCCACCTCACATCAGAGGCGAGGTTCGGCCCCTTTTACTATAATGCTCCTGATAGTCCCTTGGTCGGCATGTTCCTTCCTTCCGAAGAACTGGAAATGGGTATACCCTCAGACATCAATTCCACATTGGATGATGGAGAGTATTTCCTTGACCTCAGCTGGTCTGCTTCCGATAGTGATGATGACAACATCTCATATTCACTATATTACAGGAAGATCGGAGACCTGGAATGGACACCGATAATAGATGATATCGACGGAAGTTCTTACAGTTGGAACATGACATCCCTACCATCTGGAGATTATCGGATAAGGATCCTTGCAACGGATGATTCTCCTGAGGATCTAAAAAGTGAAATGATACTGGGTCCTTTCACATGGACAAATCCCTTCCTGACCTCATCCACTGACGATGATACAGATGATGATGTACCTTCTGATGATGAAGACACCAACAGCGAAGAACCCGATTGGGGATTTTTCGTAATCATCGCTATCGCAAGTGTGGTCCTGATCATTGTGATAGTCCTTGTGGCCTTGTTCCTTGCCTCAAAGATTGGAAAGAAGGAAGATGATACCCCTGTGATACCTCAAGAGAAGGACATGGATTACAACCAGATACCTGAGTTCGAAAGGAATTCACAACCCTCCATGATACGGACACAGCCAATGGATGTGGTTGGTGGAGCTTATGAGCAGAGTCAATTCCAGGCCCAGGCAGTCCCTGGACAGGTCAAATGGGAGGAAGATCAAGTAATTTCTGAAGCTCCCCCACCCCAAGAACAAGGTAATGGTACAGCAGATACCCCCATCACTCCAGCAGAGGGTATGGATGATCTTAATGTCCAGTTACCTGATGGAAGCCATCAGTCCAGTAATAGTGCAACAGAAAAGCAGATAGGGGTTCCACCTGAACCACCTTATTAGTCCTTTAGAACCCGAAATTGAAGAATGAACCCAGAGTGCTCTCGAGGAAGAGAACGTATATTATCACGAATGCACCTGCGGCCATCAACATAACAGCGGAGACCTTCTTTATGATCTCCGTCCTTGCTACCATCTTCTGGAGGAAACCTGATCCGGATGCTGCCAGATATGTGAAGAGGACCATCATCGCTCCGAGTGAAAGGGTGTAAAGACCAAAGATAAGGGCCCCTCCCATGATACCTCCAATGGTCAATGAGATCAGGATCATGCCAATGAAAGCTGGGGCCATACAACTTGAAGCTGCGGCTCCATATCCAAAACCGTAGGCAAACAACCCACCGGCCATGGAATCTCCCTCATTACTTCTACCCCTTAATCTGGCTATGATCATTTCGAAGGGTCTTTTTATTTGGTCCATCCCTCTTTCCATGAAGGAATCCTTACCTATGAACGTAAGGAAACCGAGAACTATTAGGATCCCACCAATTGGAATTATCAGATATCTGAGATACCGGGAGACCACACCTCCAAGAACAGCCACTAATATTCCTATAATGACGAAGAATGTAATGATCCCCACTGCGGCTACGATGCCCCCAACAAGTGGATTCTGCTTCTTCCCGGTGGTGGACTCCTGCTTGATATAGTATGTGATATAACCGGGCAGCATTGGAAGCGAGCATGGGGAGAAAAAAGTAACGATCCCAAATAGGGCTGCTATGGATCCGAAAGCAATGATGGACCCTCCTGTCTGGGTTATCGAAACCGCCTTATAATCCCCTGAATGTGAATCTGCGATCTTCTCAAGGACAGTGTCCTTGTTTATGATACCAGTGTGTTGATAGACGATATCACCGTTTGGAGACACTACAACCATTTTAGGAACAGCTAGAGCATCGAACAATTCCACGAAATCCCTGTTCAATCCTATTGGCCATTTAGCACCGTATTTTGTCTGAAAATCGTTCATTGCCTTGATGTTGTCAGCATTATCGACGGAGACTGATAAGAACTCCACATCATCTCCATATTTTTGCTTTGCTTCATTGTAGACCTCTACAACTATTGGCATCTCTTCGTTGCATGAAGCGCAGGTGGTGAACATTATATCGATCACAAGGGTCTTTCCTTCATATTGGCTCGGTGTGTGTACGATACCTTTTGTATCGGTAACAGTGAAATCCGGGACAGTAGAGGTCGATCCTGTGAAAACGGTCGATGCGGATACTGATGTCACTATTATCCCCAGAGCCACTATGACTGCAAGACTGGCTTTAGATGAGAAGAGTTTCAGGAGTCCTCCGTTCACTTTTCTTGTAGCATAGTAAAGCAATGGGCCAAGAAAGATCATTACGATACCTATTATGAGGAATAGGGTTCCAGTTTCCATCCCTATCAGAGCGGCACCCTTATCTTTGGAAGTGGAATCCATGCTTGCCAGGGTATAAACTTCAGATGAGGATTGGGCGAACTGATCATCATAGAGAAGGACCTGTGCAAAGAGAGGACCTCCCGAATAATCGATCTCAACTGAACCCATGGCATCCGAGTATGCATAACAGACACCGCTATCATCACAGACCTCCTCACCGGTGATGGTTAGTTCAACAGGTGTCCAGATCGGTTCTTCGGTTCCAACATTATTGATAAAGACGAATCCTCTTGCGATCCCTCCCTCATCATCCATTGTGACCGATATCATGTTGTCTGTAATGGATATTGATTTCACTTTTGGAGGGATATTTTCTCTGTCGTAAGCCGTGGACCTCGATGTGGCCGATTGGACACATCTGGGAGATCCTGCCCTTTGATTACCATCCGTTCCACCAGGACTTGAGTCGGTATCCAATGTGTCAAAAATGGCAGCCACTGCATACATATCCTGAGGTTTTACAGGGATCTCTGAATCAGGGATTTCGTAAGTGAACGAGAATATCTTCTCATCACCCTGGTTCATTGTGAACCTTTCATCATTTGCCGCATATCCCCTGAAGACAGCGTCGTTGGAGACATTGAGATCATAGACCATAGAGTAGGCTGTCACATTGTCCTCTACCATGAAGACGAAAAGGGATCCCTGAAGGGGCAGTAAGTTGCCTCCCACCAGCTTTGCATTGGATTCATAGGAGGCCTTAACTTCCACATAATAGGAGGATCCATCGAATATCTGGTCCACCTCCATTTTAACAAATGGAAATGACCAGGAAAGCCTGTCCATTGGTCTTAGTGGTGCATTATCATATCTACCCTCGGATTCAAGAAGGGCCCAATCGATCGTAGGCTGATCAATGGGTTTGTTTGAAGCTGAAAAACCACCGATCTCAATATATCCTCCATCGAACTGGACATCAGGCGTACCAGACAATCCTGGTTGATAATACCTCATTCTGGCAGTGGATTCCTCATTGTTCAGAGCATCCACTCCCCCACCGTTCAATTCATGGAAGATCACCGAACTGAATGGTGCCGAAGGATCCTCCATCCCATTTAATAAAGCATCATGGACGGCCTTCTCCGGTGATTCAGCATCTGGGGTCTTTCCCATACAGGAAGGACATGATAGACCAGTAAAGAATTCCATCAATGGTCTATGGACATACCCTTGAGGTGGAGGAGCCAGTGGCTGGATGATCGGTGTGTCTTTTCCATTCACACCCCCAACTTGTAATAGTGATGCAATTATCAGGGCTGTCAATGTTATCATTACAACGGTTCTTCCCTTCATAAAGCCAGGCTCCTTCAGACCATAGGGATACTACTATCATATCTAGTACAATAGGTTATAATTAATTTACCATTGAATGTTGAAAGTCTGGGTTATGGGTATATATATTTCATTCTCTTTGGACGCTCGGTAGGCCTATGGAGCTCGATCTGTTCGATTATGATCTTCCATCGGAAATGATCGCCCAATCAAAGTCAATACCAAGGGATATGGCCAGATTGTTCTATTTGGATGCCAGGAGGGGGGTCCCGGTGTATGAACATCTCAGGTTTCGGAATATTGAGGAGAAGCTTGAGAAGGGGGACATCCTGATATTGAACCGTTCTAGAGTGATACCTGCCAGGATCAGGACAAGGAAGGAGACCGGTGGAAGGTCCGAGGTCCTGCTCCTTGGGAAAACAGGTCTTAGAGAGTGGGAATCCCTAGTTGCAGGAAAGAGAATATTAGAGGGTAGCATCCTGAAAACCGAAGAGGAAAATATATCAATAGAGATAAAAAAGAGATTGGATGAAGGCAGATGTTTAATTGGATTCCTGAGAGATGGACAATACCTTGAACATCATGAGGTACTGGATTGGTTGAGGGATCATGGTTTGATGCCAACCCCTCCATATATAAAGAGAATGTTGGAGGATCCTGAAGAATACCAGACCGTCTATGGCGATATCGAAGGTTCCGTGGCTGCACCAACGGCTGGCCTTCATTTTACAGATGAGCTCTTGGACCGGTTAAGATCCAAGGGAGTGAAGGTAGAGTTCTTAGTACTTCACGTTGGCCTTGGGACCTTTGCTCCCGTTAAATCAGAGGATATCACTGATCACATCATGGAAGAGGAGGAATATTTGGTGCCCCCGGATGTCGCAAATGTGATCGATGATGCAGTGAAGGAACACGGATCCACTGGGAGGAAAAGGATATGGGCAGTTGGCACAACCGTCATGAGGACACTGGAATCCGCTTTCGATACGAGAGGTAAGTTGGTGAAAAGCTCCGGTAGGACGGGACTGTATATCACCCCTGGATACCAATTCCATCTTCCCTACAAAGGTTTCATCACCAATTTTCATCTTCCTCGTTCTACACCTTTGATCCTTGTCTCTTCATTCTATGAAAGAGAGAGGGTGATCGCTGCTTACAATGAAGCAATCAAAGTGGGATACCGGTTCTATTCACTAGGTGATTCCATGATGATAAGGAGGGGTTGAAATGGAAGGTTTCAAACTTCTGAAGGGGGAGAAGGAAGGTCCCAGGGCAGGACTCCTCAGCCTTCCATCAGGATCAACGGTTGAAACTCCCCTTTTCATGCCAGTGGCAACCAAGATGTCTGTCAAGACCCTTGATCCAGATGAGCTATCCAGAACCGGGACATCTACTATCATCACTAATGGCTTTCTCTCCTCCATAGAACCTGGAAGCGATCTGATCAGAGGAATGGGAGGCATGCACAAGATGATGGAATGGGATGGGGGAATATTCTCTGATTCAGGAGGATTCCAGTTCATCAGAAAGGGATTCGATACCGTGATATCCGAAGATGGAGCAGTGTTGAATTCACCGTTCACAGGGGATAGGATTTTCATCACACCTGAGAGTGTCATAGATATGCATACCACCCATGGTGTGGATGTGGGTATGGTCCTTGACCACTGTCCTCCTTATCCATCATCGAGGGATGAGGTCATTTCCTCCTTGAACAGGACTGTGTATTGGGCGAAGCGGTCCAACATTAGAATGAAAAACCCTGATCTGGTAGAGATGCTGCCAACAGGGAGGGATCTTCCACTTTTCTTTGCAATAACTCAGGGTGGCACAGATCCTGGTCTAAGAATGAAGTGCACCGAAAAGCTGGTAGATATGGACTTCCAGGGATACGGTATAGGAGGCCTTTCCATAGGGGAGTCAAAGGAAGATACATTTAGATCTCTTAGAGCCTCAACGGTCCTCATACCTCGGGATAGACCTCGATATTTTATGGGTGTTGGAGATCCTGATGATATATTGAGATCAGTTTTATCCGGGGTGGACATCTTTGACAGTGTTTTTCCCACAAGGAATGCCAGGCACAAGAATGTCTTTTCCAAAAAAGGTAGGGAGAATATCAGAGCTTCTGGATGGAAGGGCAAAGACGGTCCCATTAGGGAGGGATGTAATTGCGATACCTGCAGGAGATTTTCGAGGGGGTACCTATACCATCTTTTCAAGGTTGATGAACCTTTAGGTCCAAGGTTAGCCACCGTCCATAATATCTTCTATCTCCAGGAACTCGTTTCCAGGATAAGAGACCTGATCATTGAGGATGATCTCAAGGATACTCTCACTACCACTACGATCATGGACCCTTGAATTTCTCCTTTTTTTTTGAGAATTATTAGAAAACCATTATAGTTCTCTATACAAATTTGTAAAATAATACGTCAATAAGTGAAATAAATATGTTATGTAAAGTTTTGTTCCGAAAAACTCTTATATATCATCTATTTTCATTGGCGCCTTGTGGCACATGGTTTTGGCCGTGCTATGAAAGAAAAAATTCAGAACACCGAGGTGTTAAAATGATGGATAAAAAAAGATCGAAGGTGGTAATGGCCTATACTGCTATTACTGTCCTTGTTGGAATGGCCCTGCTGGGAATCTTTATTCCCGCAGTTGCCGATGCGGATGTCGTTGTGGACAACCATTTGGTTGTATCGGCATCTTTGGATCCCACTTGGGTATACAGCACCTCAACGGTTGATGTTGATATATCATATTCTCTGGCTTCTGTGGACAATACACTTAAGCTTTCAAATCTAAATATTACCGTTGTGGAAGAAGGATCGGCTACCGTTCCAGCACTGATATATAACTGGAACAGCACGGCAAACGTAGGCAGTCCCGTGAATCCCTTTGTTTGGAGTCTGGACGGCACACAGGAAGTCGACGACTGGGTAATCACCGTATCAGCTGATTATTTCAACCTGTCATCCGGCGATCATCATATCGGATCAAAGGAAGCAAATTTTCAGGTTCTGGATGGGACTCATATCATCAAGGAGATTTCCGCTAACCCTATGACCGTCACAAACAGCGGAATGGATTCTGTGAATATATCAATGATGTTCAACAGGATATTCTCCGAGATCGATACCGATTTGACAGAAGTCCAGTTCTTCCATGTGGATACTATGTCCTGGGTGGATGATTCTATCCTTGATGTTCCCGAACCAGCTCCCGAGAACATCACCGATGGTGACCATAATACAACAGCTTGGTCCCATATGATGATCCCCCTGGACCTTCTGGTCGGGGAGTAGAAGTTATACTTCAATCTATTCGACATCTGGGGATACAACGAGTCCAAGAATGAGACGTTGTTCAATGTTATATGGAAGGAACTTCCCCCGATGATGAGCAACGACACCATCTACATGCACGAGGATGATCCCGTAAACGTAGAACTGGACGATCATTTCGATGATGTGAACCACCAGGAGCTGATGTATTACATCAACATGTCAGCTGTTGAGAACCTCACGATCATCTTTGTGGATGAGGACACAATCACGATCACCCCTTCCCCAAATTTCTTCGGGGAACAGGATCTTGAGATAGTTGTTACTGACGGTATCGATATGCCTGGACACAACGTCACATTCATCCTTAAAATCATGGTCGAACCAACACCTGATGACCTCATGCCGGCAGAGGATAGGACAATAATGGTCGATGAGGTTGAAATGAAGACCTCCTTTGATCCTCAGGCCCTCTTCTATGATCCCGATGGTCCTGCAGAGTTCGTTGTGTCCCTTGGATGGGAATGGGCAAAGAACGAGATCAATGTCTCCGTTATGACCCCTATCTGGACATGGACAGACAATAACTTCTCCGTTGCCATCAACCAAACTGACAACTCCGACGGTATGGCAGAGATCATTGCTGATTTGGAAGAAGGTTCCGTGGAATTCCCAATTTCTGCCTGGATTAACGATACCCCTTACCTGAACTCGACAGCAATGCTGGAGATCATTCCAGTAAATGATATCCCTGCACCGATAGACGATACTATCACGGTTTACAGGAATGAAACCTTCACAGCCAACCTGTCAGCTCTTTTTAAAGACCCTGACAGCACCGATCTAAACTTCACTGTAAACACCACTATGGCGCTAAACATTGTGGTGGAATACGACTGGATGACCTATGATCTGGTAATAACACCTGCAGAGAACTGGACCGGTGAGACCTCCTTCAAGGTCAATGCCACAGACGGGATCGATCATCAGGAGTATACAATGACAGTATTGGTCACCAAGAGATCATACACTGTTACCGGGACCGTAGAGTTCGAAGAGATCGCTGGTGTGGATGTCAACTTGACCAATGTGACCCTTACCATTGGTGAGACCACGGTTGTTCTCGAAGATGATGGAAGCTTCAGTGTTGTCCTCATGGAGGGGGATTATACAGTTGCATTGGATGTTCCACAGGCACTTTTGTATTCTGAATCTGGGAAGGTGTCCGGATACATCATTCCAACGCTTGATCCGATAAACCTGACTACAGGGGAAACCTATGAGATCACAGTGTCTTACATGGTCTACGAAGAGACCTCCGGTGTTGCTGCATGGGAGGACCTCGATTTTGATAATGTAGAATTCGATGACGATGATGATCTCATGGTAATACTTCCTGTTCTGAACGGAACCGGTAATAAAACCGGATGGGATACGTTCGTTGTGAAGCTCATTATTGTGGAGTCCGATGATGAAGAAATGAACTTCACCATGACCTGGAATGCAACAATGAAGCAGTTCGCCATAACCCTTACAAGCGATGATCTGGATGACCTTGGTGAGGGAAAGAAGAACTATTACTTCTCCAATGAAAACGGATCACTCGTGTCCCCAGAGGAGAAGTATGAGTTCAAGGGAAAGAATGAGAATGCAGGTCCCATGACCATCATCATTCTTGTTGCCCTAATCCTGTTGGTTCTCGTGGCCCTTATCTTCATAATGAGGAAACCCTCGGAAGAGGATTTCGACGAGGATGAGGAAGAGGAAGAGGATAGTGGCAGGTCCTGCCCTGGATGCGGAGAGGGAGTCACCGATGACGAGGCAGAGGAATGCCCGTACTGCGGTGAGGACCTCGAAGCAGAAGAGTAAGTAGCTTGAATGTTAGGACCTAATGGGGAGCTTCGAAAGGAGCTCCCTTTTTTTTTATTTTGATTTGGGATACTATCCTCAATATCAGAATTAATTCGAGACACATTCTGCAGATAACGATGCTGATGGAGATGGAAAAACGGATCTTGTAGAGTATACCGACGGCACGGATCCTTTGGTAAAGGAGAAGAAGGATGATGAGGGTGGTTTTCCGATTATTGTTTTAATCCTGATTATCATCTTGGTCCTGATCGCTGTGAGTGTTGCTGTATTCATGCTGATTAGGAAGAGGGGGGATCCATCCTCGGAAGAACCAACCCCCGATAAGATTCAACCCGAATTGGAAAATCCGGTTTCAAATGAAGCTGCAATCGATGAAACGTCGATATGATCAGAAACATCAAGATCTCAATTAAGTCTGGATCATCATGAATTTGTGATTGTTTTTCTAACGATCCAATCAAGGGACCTTTCCTTCATTATTACACCTTCAAGGTCCTTCGGGGTTATTCCGAGGACCTTTTCTTCCTTCATTAATTTCTCCGCCTCATCGGTGAAACCGTTTCTTGAGACGATAAAAGCGTATTCGATCCTTGTACTGTTGTACCAATCGATCCTGTTCAGGTTTTCGAGAAGGCCTGTGACAACATCGGCACCAGCCGGTCTATTTCTCCATTTCACCTCACCTAATAGCAACGCCTTTTCCTTCTTCGAATGGATTAGAATATCCACTTCGTGACCTTTCCTGTCCCACCATGAACCCGATCCATCGGGATCGAAAGGGATCGATCCGGTTTCATGCAGGATGATCCGTATCACATCTTCCATGCCTCTTCCGATCGATTCCCTGAAGCTTGTTTTATCGATCTCGCTTCTTGTGTTCCTGAATAGGTCGATCTTGGGATAGCAGACAGAGAACCAGAACTGGAAGAACGGATCATCTATTACATATCTAACATGTCTCTCCTTTCCGAAAACCGGATTCTTTCTCTTGATCAATCCGATTTCATTTAGAGTCTTCAGATATTTGGGAAGCATCTGAACCTCCATTCCAAGCTGATTTGCAATATCAGTTGGTCCGTACTTTCCTCTGGAAATCACTTCCAATATTGAGAAATGAGTATCCCATGATCTTCCGAATTCCTGAATGAGAACATTTTCCCCTTCAGGAAGGAAGATAGATCCCGGTGAAAAGATGCCTTTTCTGATCTCCTCCATATTGTTATAATATCTTATAAGCTCCAGATATCTTGGAACTCCTCCGAGAAGGGTATAAATTTCCAGGGAGTCGATGAAAGAAAATCCTCCGTCTTTCAGGATCATGATCGAATATTTTGCCGGAAGCGGTTTAAGTTCAAGAAGATTGGTAGATCTACCGAAAAGAGGTTCTTTTCTGTCTTCGAAGATCTTCTTCATCACACTCGCATAAGATCCGTCCACGATCAATCTGATCCTTCTTTCATCCTTGTACCTGTCGATCATCATCTGAAGGTCGGAGAAAGCCCCTTTGTCCATGTATTCGAGGTTGGATAGTTCATCTATGAATAGCACCTTCCCATCCAATCTGAAAATATATTCGAAGAATTCTCCTATCGTTACAAATGAAGGCGAATAATCCGTCTGATCCTTTAGGGATCTGGATAATTGTTCCAAAGCAAGGGTCATTCTCTTTCTCGGAATGAAGAATTCCAGAAGGTCGGGTCCTTTCAGAGCTTCTCTGACAAGTCTCGTTTTGCCTATTCTCCTTCTACCCGTTATCACAAAGAAGCAGTGATCCCTTTTCATGGAATCCCTTATCATCCCGAGTTCCACTTCGCGGTCATAGAATCTCATTATTATACCAAAACAGGATAATCCTGAAATGGTTTATAACTTTCTATCTTTTTATATCATCTTGAGTCAACACCGTTTCGAATTACCTGGACTCAAACGATACTGTTTCAACAAAATGAGTTAAATATCTCCTTATGCTATTTCCATCCAGGTATTTTCATGAAGAACAAGGTTATCGTATCTATCGCCGTGTTTTCCCTCGCGGTACTCCTTATCAGCACCATTCCCTACGCATTCGGTGAGGATGAGAGATCTGAGAGAAAGGAAAAGACTGAAAAAGGGAGGATCGACAGAGATGCAGATGGATCGGTCACCTACAGGGAATTTTACGCCAAGTTCGGGGAAAAATACGATGATACCACATTGAAAAGGATCTTCGAGGAAGCAGATGTCGATGATGACGGGGTCCTCTCTGGGAGGGAGTTTGTTAAAGCAGGTCTTCTCCTTGCAAAGGTTCGGGTAAAGGAAGCAGTTAAGAAAGTAAAAAGACCCGATGCTGACGGTGATGGATACCTGACACTCAGAGAGCTTAACGCATTCATGAACGGAAAAATGGACGAAGCTACCCTCAAGAGGATCTTCGAAGCTGCCGATGGTGACAATGATGGAAAGCTTTCGAGAAGAGAGCAGGCCAAGGCCATGGAGCTTATTATGAGATATTTCAAATCCAAGGTTGTTGAGAAGAGAGAGCAGATCAGAGAAAAGAAAAGGGACGACAGCTCTGGAAAAAGAGAAGAAAAGGTCCTGAAGATCAGAAGGATAATCAATAATGCTGACAAGGATGAAAACGGAAAGGTCTCGCTCAGAGAGATCTTCTGGGTCTTCAAAATGATTAGAAGGACGATATCTGCCTGATCGCTTTCACAAACCTAAAATGTAGATCGAACGGATCATTTTTCATAGCTTTTCTAATTTTATCGCTTATATTATATTCTAAGAGGAATCTTCCATGGGGAGGACCGCTGTGGGGAACCTTAGATGCTGGTGGAACCTGTCGATGAGAATACCAAGAGGGAGATCTGGAAAAGGGACGAGTTCACCTGTCGCTATTGCGGCCGTACTGTTTCCTGGGAGAACGTGAATCTTGTCATGGATATTCCCGCGAAAAAAGGAGTTGAACCCTCTCCTTCAAACATGTTGACCGTTTGTTCTGATTGCATCAAGGAAGGTAAAACAGCTCCGGTCAAGGAAAAGGACAAGCAGAAAATGCTTGGATTAATACGGGAATTGGTTTGCTATACCGACCTAACAGATGAGATCATATTCGAGATGGACCACGAGCAAGAGCTAGAGAGACTTTCATCCAAGATCGAAGCTTTGAAAGATGATAACAGGAAGCTTTCAGAGGCAATTTCCGAGAGAGAAAGACATATTATCTCTTACAAGCAGAAAATGGAAAGGGCCTACAAGGATATGGAAAATTTGAAGAGAAGACAGGAAACCGATGTTCATCTAATGGTTGAGGAAGGAACAAGGAATGTGCTTCTCTCAATGATCTCCACCCTTGATGATCTAGACAGGGCGATTCTGGAAGCAAAGAAGAATGAGAAGATAAAGGAAGTAGAAAATGTCATTTTGGGATTGGAAATGATTAGAAAAGCCACCATGGATCGTTTATCATCTTCGGGAGCCGAATTCCAGAAACCATTGGGGACCATTTTCGACCCCAGATATCATGAGGCGATCTCTTCTCGGACCGATAAGTCTGTACCTAAAGGAACCATTCTCGAGGTCCTCCAATCAGGTTTCATCCACAATTCACATCTTCTAAGACCTACAAAGGTAATAATCTCAAAAGGAGGACCAAAACCCAAGAGGATTGAAGAAGAGATAGAAGAATTTGAGCTGGAAGAAGATACAGAAGAAGAGAAGGTCCTTCCAATGGAACCTTGGACCCCTGAAGATGATGAGTATGTGGTCAGCAAACCAAAGGTGAAAAAGAAGAAAAAGAAGCGAGTACTTAAGAAATAACCTCTCGAACAGTTTTATATCAATCAAATCCACTCCTGGTTTCGATAAGAGTGGGGTTGAAGGACCATGGACTCACCGCCCAGGAAGGGATATTGCTTCACTTGCTTGATTTCAATAAGTTCAGAGATGACGATATACTCCCAGAATCTGTTACTCAGCAAGGGATAGCAAGAGTATTGGATACCGAAAGGAGCTACATTTCATTCGTCCTTTCTCAGATGTTGAAAAGGAGATTAATATTTTTCAAACTCAGCAGGATAGAAGGAGGAAAGAGGAAGAAGAAGGTATATTTCCTTGATGATGAAGGGCTATCAACATCCAAGGAGATTAGGACCCTTCTTTCAAAGGAGAATATATCTTGCAGGAAGGGAGGGAAGGAGTTCCAGGGAGATCTTGAGGAGGTCTCCAAATCTACAGGACTTTCCCTTGCTACCCTTACCGTTATCACAGACCCGGAAAGGATTATGGATATCGATGAATGGTTCAAAGAGAGGACCTCGATCAATAATAGGTACAAGCGTCCCCAGGGCCCTCCCTTCCCAGAGAACTTTACTGGAAGGGTGGAGGAGATCTCCGCTATCTGCTCCTGGATCGGAAGCAGTTCTCGTTTGGCACAGGTAACTGGAATAGCAGGTACCGGAAAGACTTCACTGGTGGGTATGGCCATTGAGAAATGTCAGAAACCAGATCTCTCGTTTGTCTATCTTTGTGTGGGTTCTAAGGGCGATGAATCCACCCTGATAAATGACCTGGCGATCAAGATGGACCTGATCGGAAGGTCCTCCCTTTCCAATCTTCTGAAGGAAAAAGGTTCCATAGACATGACCGAACTGGAAAGCAACCTTGAGCAGGAATCATTGAGGTCACCATTCTTACTAATCTTGGATGATGTCCATAATATCACTAGGATAAAAAAGGAAAACCAGATACTGGATATCCTTTTGAAGATCGCTAATGAAAACCTGAAGGTCCTTTTGATCTCCAGAGAGTCTATCGATTTGGATCCCAGATCAGTTCTTGGACCAAACCCCCCCATCCATCTTGAACTGACAGGTCTGGGAAAAAATGATGTTATGGCCTTGTTCGAGATTGCGGGAATGGATTTCAAGGATGATCTTTTCGAGCTAACGGCCGGACATCCTCTCTATGTTAATCTGCTGGTTTATTACACCTGTAATGAAAGACCATTGGAAGCCAGCAGAAGTATTAGGGCCTTCATAAGGAAGGAGGTTCTGGAATGCCTGAATAGGACCGAACGGGATATGCTGGATATTCTTTCCCTTCTAAGATCTCCTATTTCACGTGAGAGACTTTTCGACATGGATGCAGGTGACCTCATGATATCCGAGTCAGGACTCCAGAGCCTCATGGGAAGCGGGATCCTGCAGGGGGATGAACGTGAATTGTCCGTACATCAGTTGATCGGAGACATCATAGTTGAGTTGATGCCTAGGATAAGGACAAACCAGATCCAAAGAATGATCTCGGAACATTATAGAGAGCAGATAGATCTAGAACCAGGGCCGGACATGTCCATACCTGAAAGGCTCAAATTCCTTAGGGAATACATGCACCATCTATGGTCATGTGGTTCCCTTAGTGAAAGAATATGTGCCCTTTCCGAACTTGGGGAGGAGATGATGAGCAGGTCCCAGACCAATGATCTTGAGATGTATACCAATGACATACTTGGAAGGATCGAACTGTCTTATGAGATTGATGCAATGGATCCATCCCTCATCACCCGAATTATGATCTTCAATGGGTGGTGTCTTTCAGTAAAAGGTGATTGGGAGGGTGCGTTGAAAATTTACAATAAAGCCCGGGAAGAAGCAGAAAGAATAGGCGATCGAGATCTTGAAGGAAGATGCCTCAACGCAATTGGAACGATCCATCTGAGAAAAGGTGAACCAGAGAAGGCTCTATACCTGATATCCAATTCCATCGAGATGATGGAAGACAAGTGCAACCTCTGTAAAGCAAGATCTAATCTTGCAGTTGTACATTGGATGATCGGAAATCTTGGTAATGCTCTGGAAGAGGTTGACAGGTCCATGGACATGGCCATGTTCTTGGATGATGCCATGGGGGTATCCAGAGGTTTGATCAACAAAGGGATAATACTTGCGCAGATGAATGATCTTGAGGGGTCAAGATCTGCTTACGAGAAAGCCCTTGTAATATGTGAAAGGGAGGTTTTCTCCCACACCCTATCCATCGTCCATGATAACCTGGGAGAAATTCATCGGGAAAATGGTGATAATGATAGATCCCGCATACATTTCCAGAAGAGCCTGGAACTTGCAAGAGAACTAGGTTTCAAATGGCAGATCGCAGAGGCATCTAGAAACCTGGCCTCACTTGAGTCTGAGGGGCCTGGAAGGACCGGCCTCTTCATGAATGCTATCGGGATCTTCAGAAGCCTTGGAGACCTTCAGGAAGTGGATAGAACGGAGAAAATGATGAAAGGTATTCTTTCAGTTAAAAATAATTTGGAAAAAAGGGGGGGATGATATTGACAGTAACTTTTAGAGGAATAGATCCAAGAACAGGAAAACCTGCCGAAAAGGAATTCACTGACACTCCAACAGAAGATATTGATAACATAATAGAGGAATCAGAGAGAGCTTTTCAATTTTTCAAGAACGTCCCAAGGCACGAGAGAGCTTCTTTCTTGAGGTGCTTGGGGGATAAACTGTTACACATTAGAGAAGACCTTATTAAGATCACAGACAGGGAAACAGCGATAGGATCTAAAAGGTTGAGAGGAGAGTTAAAAAGGACAAGCGATCAATTCCGATCCTTTGCCGAACTGATAGAGAAGGGTTCATATCAGGAAGCCATCATCGATCTGGGAGACGTAAATAGGTTCCCTTCACCTAAACCAGATATCAGAAGGATCCTGATCCCCGTGGGTCCGGTCGCTGTATTTGGAGCATCCAATTTTCCGCTTGCATTCGGAGTATGTGGTGGAGATACCGTATCCGCACTTGCTGCAGGGTGCACTGTCCTGGCCAAAGGTCATCCCTCCCATCCAGAGACCAACGAGCTTCTGGGATCGACTCTGGAAAGTGCAATTGAAGAGAACGGCCTGCCAGCAGGAACATTTTCACTTGTCCAAGGAACGGGAGAAGAAGTTGGATCGAAGATCGTATGCCACCCTTTGATCAAAGCTGCTGCTTTCACTGGTAGTAGAAAAGGAGGCATATCACTCCATAATGCAGCCCAATCCAGGAATGAACCGATTCCTTTTTATGGTGAGATGGGAAGTATTAATCCAGTTATTGTAACTGAGAACGCATTAAGGGAAGATCCCATTTCCGTCGCAATGAGGATCTCAGGAGCGGTCCTCCACGGATCAGGTCAGCTCTGTACAAAACCCGGACTGATATTATTGGAAGGACCATCGAATTTGGATGATTTCATTGGATCCCTTAGAGAGAGAATGATCGTTTGCAAATGCCAACCTCTACTAAGTGATCGGGTCCTTAATAATTTGGAGGATGGACTCTCTGCTTTAATGGATGTGGAAGGATTGGAGATCCAAAGAGGAAGTTATGATAGTGGTCAAACATCCATAGTATTCGATAATACGATGATGGTATCATCTTCAGCATTATTTCGAAGAGAACCTCTACTTCATGAGGAAAGGTTCGGTCCTGTCACATTGATCGTTAAATGTACCGATAGAGAGGACCTTCTCAGGACCATTACGACATTTGAAGGTCAATTGACAGGTACTGTGATCACAGGGAAAGAAGATGATGATCTTTCTTCTGTTGTTCAGGTCCTTTCTGAAAAGGTTGGGAGGGTCATAATGAATGGGATCCCCATTGGAGTTGAAGTGGGCCATGCCATGCAACATGGAGGTCCTTTCCCTGCCACAACAGCTCCGTGGACAACATCTGTTGGTATGATGTCCATAAAAAGATGGCTTAGACCGGTAGCCTTCCAGAATTTTGACCAAAGATATCTGCCAGATGATCTGAAGGATGAGAATCCTGCCAAGATCATGAGGATCGTGGATGGTAAGTATACAAGAGATCCTCTATCTTGAAAACAAAGATGATTAGAGGGCTGTAGTCCAGTGAATAATCAGCTCGAATAATTTCAATCATAGAAGAGGGCTGTGACCTTAGAACTGTAGTAAATATGACGTTAATCTAAGTTCTAAGGTTAAGATGAAAAACGGTCTGTATCTCCTATCATCATTTTTCATCGAGTGTCAGCGTTTTAGAGCACCATTTTTCTGTATCAATTTAAGTATTAACGAGAAGAAAATGGTGCGAGGGCTGTGACCTTAGAACTGTATTGGATATGACGTCAATCTAAGTTCTAAGGTTAAGATGAAAAACGGTCTGTAATCTCCGTACTCATCATTTTTCATCGAGTGTCAACGTTTTAGAGCACCATTTTTTCGTATCAATTTAATATTACACGTAAAATCTTTGAAATTATAGTGCGAGGGCTGTGACCTTAGAACTGTAGTAAATATGACGTCAATCTAAGTTCTAAGGTTAAGATGAAAAACGGTTGTATCGCCTATCATCATTTTTCATCGAGTGTCAGCGTTTTAGAGCACCATTTTCTGTATCAATTTAATATTAACGAGAAGAAAATGGTGCGAGGGCTGTGATTTGAACACAGGAACCACTAAGGACTAGACCCTCAATCTAGCGCCGTTGACCAAGCTGAGCTACCCTCGCAATGTTATGGTGGTCACGACTTGAGGCTGTCGGGTTCGGGGCGGATGCGTGTGATCGTGAAGTGACCGCCACAGATTGGTCAACGGCCCGGGAACTTGTTCCCGGATATGACCAAGTTGGGCTACCGAAGGTGCCCTTTCCGTGAACGCTTTGACCCATGGTCAAAGGGTTCTGAGCTCCCCTCGCAATGTTTTAGTGGTCACGACTTGAGGCTGTCGGGGTTCAGAGCGTATGAATATGAACCGAAGGTAAGATACCTCGGTCTGCAGAGAGTCCATTGAATATTTAAGCTTCATCAAGTCCTGAGATCTCCTCTCTTAGTTCTTCGTAGAAATCAGAGAGATAGTTCAGTGCATGACTAAGTGCATCCTTGGAGGTGATTGAACCATCGGTCTCGAAGTTGAACACGAATTTATTATCTTCATGAGAGATCTCGATGATCTTCTTCTCAGATCCGTCGAGAGCATCCAGAATGGGGGATTCGTAATAGGACGGGTCCTTATCTTCAAGGGGCTTAAGGTCCTTAACAACGATCTTCCCCTTTTCGATCACAAGGACCCCTTCGGGGAAAACCTTGATGACAGCCTCGGGATCATCGATCTTGACATCATTATTGACCACTAGCTTTGGATAGTTCATATACCCACAGATCGTAACTGGCTGCCATTTTGCATGGGTCTTTCCCTTACCCATCACAGCAGTTGCATATATGAGCAGGGCCTGTTTCTCTTTGAGTTTGACTATAGGGATGAGTTCCTCCTTGATCCTCAGGCTCATATCACCAAGAGGTTGAAGGTCTCCAGAGTAAACTGTGCAAGGTCCCTTCTTGTTCATTACATAGATAATGGTACAATGAGGGCAGCCGGAACCGCCGCATTCACATTGGTCCCTGAAGGTATAATTCTCAAGATCGGTAGGAATGGGTACCATGCTAAGCCTATGGGCTATCATCTCATCAAAGAGAGCAGAATTGGAATCATACTCATTTCCCTCTTCATCTCTGATGGGGCCCATATGGAACTCCACTTCATCTATTGCCATTTTTGGAACCTCGGATACGAGGCTCCTCCTGATTGTGTTTACCACATCGGGTCTTACCTGATCCACAACGAACGAGCATTTCGTATCGGTGAGTTCCCTTACCTCAAGCTTCATCCTCACACCTCTGGTTCAGACCCTTCTTCCCCTCTTTCCACCCTTGGGTTTTGTCCCATCGTGTGGAATTGGGGTAACATCCTCTATCCTGCCTATCCTCAAACCTGCCCTTGATAAGGACCTTATAACTCCCTGGGCACCAGGTCCCGGTGAGGAGGGTCCGTTCCCTCCCGGGGCTCGGACCTTTATGTGGATATTGGTTATTCCCTTTTCCTTTGCCTTGTCCGCTATGGCCTCTCCTGCCCTCATTGCTGCAAAGGGTGACGCTTCATCCTTCGCTGCCTTTACGACCATACCGCCCGTGGCCTTTGCAATAGTCTCCGCTCCGGTCAGGTCGGTCAGTGTGATCAGGATATTATTGTAGGATGCATAGATATGACAAACTCCCCATTTCTCGGACATCAGTTGTCACCTCCATCGGATGAAGGTGCTTCGATACTGATCTTCTCGGGAACCTGTGAAACATCTTCGGCCCCATCGGACTGGATGGAAGATTTTGGTCTCATGGGATGTTCCTCGAAAGCAAATGGCGAGGATTCATCATAACTTAGTGTCCTCTCTTCAAATTTGGGAACCAACATTCCAGGAATTGTCGTTCTCCTATCCCTCAATATGATATGACCATGTGATATTAACTGTCTTGCCTGTTTTGGAGTCGATGCCAAGCCCTTTGTATAAACAAGGGTCTGAAGTCTTCTTGAAAGAACGGTCTCGATCTCGATCGCAAGAACATCCTGTAGGGGTGCTCCCTCATTGAGTATGCCTAACTTGTAGCATCTTTTCAAGAGAAGATCGGCTTCCTTGATAGCTTGTTTATTTTCGGTCCTTATGTGAGCCTGCAGTGTCCTGGCCTGGCCTCTTAGGTCTCTTAGATATGACTGTGCCTTCCAGACCTCCTTTTTATTCTTCAGACCGAACTTGATCATCAGTTCCTTCTCCTCCTTGATCCTCTCTCCTTGCCAGGGGTGTGAAGGTGTATCATATCTTTTCCTTAATTTCCTTGGATCTCCCATCTTAACACCTCCTTACTTCATCGCCTTCTTCCTGGACACGCCGACTGTAGCTCCGGTCCTTCCGTTGGACCTGGACCTCTGTCCCCTGACCTTTTGGCCAGTTTCATGTCTTATTCCGCGATAGCTCCTTATCTTCCTCAGAAGGTTGATATCTTCCTTCTCAGCCATGGAGAGTTCCGATGCTATGGCATGTGTGTCCTCACCGGTTTCCAAATCCCTCTGCCTGTTAAGGAGCCAAGATGGGAGAAGGGTAGGAATATCATCGATAAGCTCTACCAGTTTTTTAACCTCATCATCGGAGAGGTCCCCCATGAGCTGGTCCTTTGGGACACCAAGCTCCTTGGTCAAGATATGTGATATCCTGTAGTTGATACCTGTAACGGATGTGAGACCTTCGAGGATCCTCCTCTCTCCGTTAATATCTGTACCTGCCATACGAACAATGAACTTGAAATCGGGACCATGTTCTTTGTCCTGATCCTTGTTCTGACCTTTGCCCTTTTTCTTTTCGGCCAAGTTAATCCCTCCAGAAGCAGCCAGTCATCGCAGGGATGCGTTGAACCGGCCCGCAAATTGAGATATTGCGGCTGCCAGATGATATCTGGCTTTGGCTTCAGGTTCCTCCCGATAATGGTTCTTATTTATATCCCTTTCTATTTAAAGGGCCGGTGATTCTCTCCTATGCTAATAATGCAAGAATCCAACTACAAAGATAAATATATCGGTGATGTCTGGTGGCGGTTTGATGAATGATGGGAATAATAACTTTGGCCGGTAGAACACTTGCAAAGGAAGGTGTTGAATTCAGATATACTGGTCCAGCAGATGAGTGCATGGATTGCGGATTAAAAGCGGTCTGTCATAAATTAACACCTGGAAGAAAATACAGGGTTGTATCTGTGCGTGATGTGGAACATGCTTGTCAGGTCCATGACGGAGATTTGGTTAGGGTCATTGAGGTTGAGGAACTTCCCATTGAAGTGTCGATCCCGAGTAGAAAGGCTCTTGAAGCGGCACTTATTGTGCTTGATCAACCGGATTGTCCAAGGAAGTGGTGCCAAAATCATATCCTATGTACTATACCTTCCGGACTGAAAGGGAAGAAGGTGGCGATCAAGGAGATTGGGGCGATTGTTGATTGTCCCAGGGATTTAAAGCTCAAGAAAGCGATAGTGGAGCCACACTGAACAGACCGGTGATCTTATGAATTCGGATATACCTGGATTGTACAAATTGAGTTTGAAGGATAGAATAGACCAAATAGCCAAATCTTCAGGATTATCTTCCGATGACCTTGAAGGTTTTGTTAGAGGATCCTCGAACATGTCTTTACTGGATGGTATGATCGAGAATGTTGTAGGTGTATTCGAGCTTCCCGTGGGTATAGCGACGAATTTCATGATCAATGGTATCGAAAGGCTTGTCCCAATGGCAATTGAGGAACCATCAGTTGTAGCTGCCGCATCAAAAGCCGCCAAAATTGCCAGGGAAACGGGGGGTTTCACCTGTTCAACCACTGATCCTGTAATGATAGGTCAGGTCCAGCTTGTGAACGTAAATGAACCTGATCGAGCGATAAATGTTCTAGAGGTAGCAAAAGGGGACCTCATTGATATGGCCAACTCAAAGGATCCTATGCTGATCAGGCTAGGGGGGGGATGCAGGGATATCGAGATCCGCCGACTTGACAGTGAAATGGGACCAATGATCATACTCCATCTACTAGTCGACTGCAGGGATGCAATGGGAGCAAATGCAGTCAATACGATGGCTGAAGCTGTTGCACCTGAAGTAGAGAGGCTGACAGGTGGAACTGTTGTGCTAAGAATAATCTCCAATCTGGCAGTCCACAGGCTTGCCAAAGCCAGTGCCGTATTTTTGAAAAAGGACCTTGGAGGGGATGATGGTGTCGAACTGATCCTATGGGCCCAGTCCATGGCAAATGTGGACCCGTTCAGGGCGGCGACGCATAACAAGGGTGTCATGAATGGCGTTTCTTCTGTTGTAAGGGTTACAGGGAATGATACAAGAGCAGTTGAAGCGGGAGTACATGCATATGCCTCCTTTGGCAGGACCTATGGACCTGTGACAGATTATTCCAGGGATGAGAATGGCAATCTCGTTGGTAAGATCGAGATCCCTGTCCCCATTGGACTGGTTGGTGGAGCAACCAGGGTCCATCCTGCTGCTCAGGCTGCGATCAAGGTTATGGGAATTAGAACAGCCTCGGAACTGGGAGAAGTACTTGCAGCTGTAGGACTTGCACAGAATCTGGCTGCTCTTCGGGCTCTATCCCAGGAAGGGATCCAGAAAGGCCATATGAAGCTCCATGCCAGGAACCTGGCGATCCAGGCCGGTGCCGGGAATGAGGAGACCGAACAGGTGGTTCTAAGAATGATCGGAACAGGAACGATCACCGCATCTTCTGCCATTGACATACTCGAAGATATCAGGAACAAGGAGACACAGAAACCTTAACTATCGAGCATAGGCTTCAAGTGGAAGGTGAGGTAATGGAAATCCAAAGTATCGCCGTGGAGAAACCTGACGATATCAACTTCATTTTAGGGCAGTCCCATTTCATCAAAACTGTTGAGGATGTCTATGAGGCAATGGTGAACACGAATCCGGAACTCAAGTTCGGGATCGCCTTCTGCGAGGCTTCCATGAAGTGCCTGGTAAGATGGACCGGGAACGATGAAGGAATGATCGAACTTGCAAAGAGGAATGCAAGCAATATAGGGGCTGGTCACTCGTTCATTGTTTTCATGAAGAATGGTTTCCCTATCAATGTCCTACAGAGGATCAAATCAGTGCCGGAAGTCTGCAGGATATTCTGTGCCACTGCAAATCCTACAGATGTCCTAATAGTGGAAAATGAGAGGGGAAGGGGAATAATTGGTGTTATAGATGGAAGCAAGCCTAACGGCATCGAGGGACCCCTGGATCAGGAATGGAGAAGAGACTTCCTCAGAAAGATAGGGTATAAACAGTAAGATTCAAAGGATTGGTCCCATGAAAGAAAACCAGGGGGAGGATGAAGGTCCTTCTGAAATGGAGAAGGAGATTTCATCATTCACTCCCATCAAAGCTGTCATGCCTATCTCCATGATGGTGATCCTTATTGTCGTCACACTACTATTGGCCCTTTGGATAGGTCCTTATTTTGATGCACTTGGGATTACTTCTGAGATGAGCAGATATGCGGATAATCCTCTCTATGCTTTCGTTTTCCTAGGATTTGTGATCGGATTCGCGGTATTTATTCTGGTCCTTAGAAAATTGTTGAAAAGGAGACGGTTCAAGCTGAAGTATCTCTTTGCAGCAGCGGTCCTTCTTTCCTCACTTTACATTCTCACTCCTTTGGTGGATATTGTCGCCAACGGATTTCCGGAGGTCTGGGACGAGTATGAATTGGATATCGATGGTATTCGAGGAGTTCTTCCCCTTGATCCGGACGATCCCGGAAAGGGAATCATCGTTGTCACAGATTCGTCATTCCATGTCCTTGAAAAGAATAAGTATGAATATGATGAAATATGGAAAACCGAGGATCTAGAGAGCACATTCGATCCAAGTTACAGCAATGATCTGTGGGTTCTTACTGGATCAGAAAAAGGGAATCACCCTTACTGGACAGTTAACAGTGACGGAAGGTTTGTGGACAGTGGACTCGTTGGAACGATCGATGGATCATATGAGCTCCTAGGTGTTTCAATGGCATATCCGAACGAGACACATTATCTGATATCATTCTGGGAAGCTGATGACGGTAACTGGTCACTTCTCGCATTCGAACCTGGAAGCGATGGTCCTGGATCGTGGATAGAAAACATCGGTCTTAATGAAGGACCCTTCTATCCTGTTTTCGGATGGTCTGACAAGAGAGTGAGATATACTTCAAATAATTCCATAGACTCAATTGTTTTTGAACTTAAAAATGGAATGATCCTAAGAAGATTCGGGGGTGGAACAGGTACCTTTAACTTCACCTGGTGTATGGTTCAGGGTGATAATACCCTTTTCTGGTCACCGGATCCATTCCTTGAAGTTGGAGATGAATATCCAACTAAAGATAACGTATTGGTATCCATTTTTATTGGACCAGTTAATAGTTCATCCCATGTTTTGAGAGGTTTCCATACAGGGGATCTCGAGAATGGTTATATGGCTTCATATGATCAGATCGTCCAGGGTGAAGATCGACGGATCCTTGAATACAGGTTCATCTTCATATCAGGTAAGGATATTGGTGTTCGGACAAAGGATTCTGAGAAAGACTACTCTTTCACTGAAGAACCTTTGAGTGTTTTCCAGGATGGTCCTGATGGCGATATCTATCTGTTTTTCGATGGAGCTATTCTAATAGGACAATTCGACGAGTACCGAGAGAATGCAGATATGGGTTCAGGTAACAGCATTCCTGATAGCTGTTGGTATGATGGTTCTCCTCCTGAAGATCCCAAAATGGTGGATAATCGATCTTTCCGGGATCCTGATGGGAGCTGGTGTAGTAGCGATGATGGGGACCTCTTTCCCAATATTATTCACACTCCTTCTCATGGTGCTTCTCGCAGTATATGATGCCATTTCCGTTTACAAGACAAAACACATGATCTCGCTTGCAGATTCGGTGGTGGAATCCAAAATGCCAATTCTCTTGGTATTTCCGATGCGTCTTGATTACAGATACGAGGATGAGACCAACCTGATGGATCCAAAGAGAAAACGGGAATCACTGTTCATGGGACTTGGAGATGTTATCATCCCGGGAATCCTGGTGATATCTTCCTTTGCCTGGCTTCCAAAAGCTGATGGACTGCTTGGTCTATCGGGACCACTTTCTGTAGCTCTCTTTACCATGTTGGGAATGCTTCTCGGTTATGCAATTCTCATCAGATGGGTATTGAAAGGAAGCGCTCATGCCGGTCTGCCTCCATTGAACGGAGGGGCCATCCTTGGTTTCCTCATCGGACATCTTCTCGTATACGGGAGCTTCGTCTTCTGGTAAAGGTATCCCGTATCACCGATAAGGATTTGTGGACCTATCCGTTTCAACCCATTGTATCCGATGGAAGCAAATATTCTATTATTCCTCATGATGTTCCTGCTGGGAACGGTCCAGGGTCTTACCATCTGTAATCTGACCTGTGGGCCGCTTCTCATTCTTAGATTGGCCGGACAATCAAGAGGAGCCAGAGAAGGACTCGGTCTATCAATGATGTTCTCCCTCCCGAGGATCCTGATATTGACTCTTCTTGGAGGACTGCTCGGTGCTTTCGGGTATTCGATATCATCCCTTGCTGGACTCTCTTCATTTCCATGGTTCCAGGCTTTTGTATACATTATTATTGCTTTCATAATGATCGCTACCGGGCTTAGATTCATGGGAATCCCAAGGAGGAGAAGTAAAGATGATTGTAGTGGTATGGCACCAGGTCTGAAGAACAGGTTCCTTTTACTCCTGACAAAACTTGGCCCTAGAAAAGGGAAGGGGGAAAGGAGTTCAATGGTAGGACTTGGGATATTGGTTTCCCTGATCTGCTTCGTCGAGGCCTCCGGGGCATCACTGGCTGTTGCCAATATGCTTGGTCTCGATTCCAGTGATATAGGGACAGGAGTATTCATGGGAGCTATGACAATGTTCTCCTATTCTCTCGGTCTTACAGTTCCTCTCCTTGTCCTCGGATCCGGAGCTTCAGAATTGGGGCGAAAACTGAACAGAGATGATATCAGGATCGTCGGTGGAATTCTCCTTATCGGAATAGGTTTCCTCCTTCTTCTTTTTGAGATCATCTCTCTATTTCTTCTTTAACTGGTCCATATAGAATAGATGTGAACCGCATTTACAATCTGAAGAACCGAAACCTGGAACAGATGTGAATCTCTTTGAAAGGTATTCAGCTGATAAGCATTCATCACCGGGACCATAATCCTTGAAGAAGACGGTCTTATCTCTGGATAATAATTGATAGGTGATCTATATGCCACCTGGGATTTACAGGTCCTTCCAGATGCCTCCTCACCCTTCTCCAGACTCCGGCTTTAGCAGAACCTATATAGGCATATTTTCCCTTTTTAATCCTTAACGGACCGAGTGAACCAACCTTGACCTCCCGGTCCTTTTCAAACTCCAACATCAAGATATAGGTTCCAGGACCCCTATAAGGGTCCTTCGGATCGAGTTTTAAATAACCCTCGATCGGAGGTTCCAGCCTCTCACCTCAATCTGTAGGTTTCAAGGTTATAGGGTATGGTTGTTGTTATTCCATATTTTCTATGGATCGAAGAGGCCAGGTCCATCTCCTTGGTCTCATCTCCATGATGTATAATGATCCTGTTGGGTTTTGGGTCCATTGTGGATATGTAGTTGATCAGCTGTTTCCTGTCAGAGTGTCCAGAGAAACCATCTACGGTCTCTGCATTGATCCTGAGGCTAACTGACATCGGTTTTCCTTTCTCGGATATCATTAGCTCTTTCATACCCTTCTGGATCTTTCGCCCGAGGGTTCCCTCTGCCTGGTAACCTACGAAGACCAGGGTATTCTCCCCACCTGATCCCCAGTACTTCAGATACTCCATGACCGGACCACCGTTAAGCATACCAGATGTTGCAAGAACGACTGCTGGTTCCGGATCATGGATGATCCTGCTCCTCATATCCCTGGAATCCACCTTCTGGAAGAATTCAGAAAGGAAGGGATTTTCATTACGCTGGAATATCTGTGTCCTCAGCTGATTGTTAAGGAACTCCGGATAGGCTGTGTGAATTGCAGTTGCCTCCCATATCATTCCGTCAAGATAGATCGGCGCCCTTGGGATCTGTCCGTTCTTCATCTGTTTTTCAAGGACTATCATCACTTCCTGGGACCTGCCCACAGCAAAGACCGGGATGAGGACCTTTCCTCCTCTGGAAAGGGTCCTCTTCATGACGGTCTTGAGTTCTGTTGCCGCTTCCTTTCTGGTAGGCTGGAAATCTCTCCTTCCCCCGTAAGTGGATTCCATTACAAGGGCCTCCAACCTTGGGAACTGGTTGGTAGCTGAATTGAAAAGCCAGGTCCTCTCGAATTTGATATCTCCAGAATATGCAATATTGTACAATCCATCTCCAACATGGAAATGAGGTGAGGCTGAACCAAGGATATGCCCTGCATTATGAAGGGTCAGTCTGATATCCGGAGCAATATCAGTTGTCTCATTGTATTTGATCGGGATTGTATGGAGGATCTCATCCTGGACATGTTTAGATTCGTAGGGCGGTCTCTTTCCTTCTGCGACAGCCACCTTAATGTAATCAAGTTGCAACAGGGCCATCATGTCCCTTGTAGGAGCTGTGCAATAGATAGGTCCGTCAAACCCATATTTATACATTAATGGAACAAGACCTGAATGGTCCAGATGGGCGTGCGTTATAACCAGTGCATCGATGGAATCGAAAGGCTGTACCTCAGCCATTTGAAGATAAGGTGAGGGATGGTCATTGGAACCAACGTTTACCCCTATGTCAACCAGCACTTTGGAGTTCCTAGTGGTCAACATATGGCAGGACCTCCCCACTTCCCGGTAACCTCCAAGGCTGGTTGCCCGGACCCAGTTCTCATCGTCAGGGATATCCCTAAAGATCCTCCTACCAACCTTCTTAAGGAAATTTTTCCTCTTCTCGGTGACATCGGGATTTTTAAGATATTGTCTGATATCCTTTACGCTCCTGGATTCTATGGGAGGTGTTCTGACCACAACTGGAGCCCAACCAGTCCTTTTCTTGATATCATTGAGGTTGGTGCCATGTTTGCCAATGGCAAGACCGGGTGATAATGCCTCAATAGTGACCTCGTTGGAATCGTGGTTGAAAGCGACATCGGTAATATTCGCCTCTTCGGGGATGATCTCCTTGATGATCTCACTCGCTTCGTTCACATCCTTGACCAGGGAACTGTGAGGCCTGATGGCCACTCTTCTTTTCAGACCCTGGGCAAGTTTTCTGACTAGATTTGAATCGTAAACAAACTCGTCCATGTTCCTAGTCTTGATCACTACCACTGGACCCTCGAAATCCACTTCGGTGATCTCCACTCCCTCGGGAACGATCGATTCCACATCGGCTTTAATACGCTTTATTAGCGCCTCATAACTCGTTTTAACCACCCCTTGAAATTCAATAAAAGGGCTACTACCAATGATTGATCTTGATATCCTGCCCTTATTAGGACCAGAGTATCATTTCAGGATAATCATCAACACCATCAATGGCGATTACGATATTTGGTAAATAATGAGTAATTGGATCGGAAAAACCCGTTCCGGCGGCTCTTATGACCTATTTGATATTTAATTTTTGCTTCCTCTTCTCAAGGTCCTTGGCAGAGAGTGGATTCCAGCCATTCTTTGAAATGACTACAACATCATATCCATTACCTGAAGCACTGTCCCTTCTCATCGCAGCGTTGAGTGCCTTGATGGCGATATCAACACCTTGGCTTGTGGTCATATCGTCCTTGAAATTGTCCTCAAGGACACCGTAAGCGTAGGGTGATCCGGAGCCTGTTGCACAATATTTATCCGGAATGGATCCTCCGGCAGCATCAAGGGAGTAAACATGTCCTCCTTCCCTGTCCCATCCGCCAAGTAAAAGTTGGACCCAATATGGGTAATACCTGCTTCCGGAAAGGATATTGGCCGTTAGGGTCGCAGCTGCTTTGATCGTCATTACCTGGTCCCTTTTCAATCTGTAAAGTTCCGCCTCTGCTGTAATATACCTTGCAAGATTCTGTGCATCCCCAACAAGACCGGCTGTTGTCAGGCCAATATGGTCATCGATCCTGAAAAGCTTCTGGGTCTCTTTATGCGCTATGAGGGTTCCCATGGTCGCCCTGTGCTCTGTTGCCATAACGACCCCATCCTTGCAAACAATACCCAGGGTCGTTGTACCAGTTTTCATATTCTCCTGTTCGTTATTCATGGGAGCAAGCCTCCTTTTTATAAGAACTCGCCCTTGATTCTATACGGTCTATTTAAGGTTGTTGTAACTTGTTTGAAAGTGATCTTTGACACCAGTCTGGAACCATTGAAAGGGATTATCTATAAGTATATTATCGCTCTAGTATTACCACCGGAGGAAATCGATGAGATCAAGGTCAATGCTCCCTGTCATTATTCTCCTATTAATCTTATTTATGAATATTTCACAATTGGCTACCAGCTTGGAGGAGGACATGGATCCATATGAAAATATCATACCACTTTCTTCACAGGTTCCACTTTCCTTTGATAGATATGAAAGGGATTCCAACGGTGACAGTATCGATGATTTCCTCTATGATAGAGATGAACTCGATTCATTGGATGGAATGATCGGGATAAACGTGCATATGACAGGCCCTGTATCGGCAGATGATGTCCGATCGATCATGGGAAGGGCGAAGACCATCGGACTTGACCCGGAATTCTTACGAGTGGGAACCCATACAACAGCCATCTATCTCCTTGTGCGGGAGTCTGGTGAATATGAAGATCTCCTTATCGGAGGTGTCAATTTCATAGAATACCGCCCCATGATGGTCCCGTTCCTGGACACTTCATCCCCGACAATAAAAGCTGCACCATCATCGGTTTATTCACCCTTTTCTGCTGAGGACCTCGGGATCACTGGAGAAGGAGTGACTATTGCTATAATGGATTCTGGTGTGGATAATAATCATGAATCACTCATTGGAAAATACGAGTATGGGGCAGATTTCACTGGAACCACCACATTTTACGGGATCAATCCAAATGATAGCGATGGACATGGCACCCATGTGGCAGGGACTGCCATGGGTACTGGAGGATCCTCCGGGACATATCAGGGAGTGGCTCCTGGAGCGGGTCTTGTGGATCTCAAGATATTCATCTCTTTCGGATCTTTCCTTGGGAACTCCGATCAGGCTTTTGAGTGGTTGATCGATAACCATGAAGAAAGGGGAATAAAGGTTGTTTCCTGCTCCTTTGGGACTACCATTCCAACCTCCGGCAGGGATACTACCTCACAATTGGCAAACCGTCTTGTCGATGAAGGAGTCGTTGTTGTTGTAGCTGCCGGAAATGATGGTACACAGGGTCTTCCGAGTCCTGCATCTGCTGATAAGGTCATTACTGTGGGTGCCTATGGTGATCAAGGGACTATTGGAAGAAATGATGACACTGTTCAAGGATTTTCGAACAGGGGTCCAAGAGATAGTGATGGCGATATGGACCAACTCGATGAGCTCAAACCCGATGTTAGCGCTCCCGGTGTGGATATTAGAGCTCCAAATCATAATTCGTTATTCGAATACGTTGACAAGACAGGAACATCGATGTCTTGCCCACATATATCCGGCCTAGCAGCATTGATGCTTGAGGCCAACCCAGATCTTACACCCGTGCAAATAAAGTCCATTATGAAGGATACGGCAGAACAGGTTTACTCCTCATCAAAACCCTCCCTGGATAGTAAATATAATACCAGGTCAGGATGGGGACAGGTGGATGCATACGGAGCTGTGAAGAGGGCGTTGGACCTCCTCTCCTTGGATATCTCCGCTCCTGGCGAGGTTTCTTCAGGTTATCCGGTGGACATCATTGCAAGTGGAAAGTTCACAAAGACAGGATATGATTCCGATGAAGATATACATGTGATAGAGATCAACACTCCCTATGATTGGGGTAGGCCAGACAAGATCGAGATGGAAGCTGACCTCTATGGGGCTGATCCTCAATTGATCGGACCTATCAGGTCAGGTGACAACTGGGTAACCACCATGAGGACCTATTATAATTCAAGTGTTGAAGGTGCAGTTCCCAGTTTGTCACTCTCCATAATCCCCAGAGGGGAGGAGGGTGATTCAGGAATCATCTCCGCAGAAACTTCCATAAACGGGATGGGTTTTTCTTCGGAGGAGAGGGAGGTAAATATCACTGAAGGACCTTCCCCTCCAGATCTTTCAATAGTTCCTCTGGCGATCTCATTCTCTGACAACCTTCCGGAAAATGGAGATAATGTTCAGATCAGTGTACGTGTAAACAACACAGGCGGTAGGTCTGTTGAGGATGCTCTTGTAAGACTGTTAGATGGTCCTGAAAGGACAGGGGAAAAGATAGGTGAGGATAGGATACGTGTACCCGCTGGTTCTTATGGTATCGCGTCCTTTACCTGGATGGCAAATCCCGGGATCCACGCAATAACAGCTATTGCAGATCCTGAAAATGAAATAGCGGAATCAGACGAGAGCAACAATGGAGCTGAAAGGCCCCTTACTGTTCTAGGCATAAATCCCCCTCCTATCGCGCAGCTTGAAGTGTTACCAACGGAAGGCACTACGACCACTCGTTTTCTTTTGGATGGATCCTCTTCTCAGGATACCAATATCCGAGGCGGGAACGTTGTGGCATATAATTTCGACTTTGGGGATGGTACGGTAAGTGGTTGGGTGGATACAGCAAAGGTAGAACACCGATATCAGAGAGGAGGCACCTATATAGCATCCTTGTTGGTCAGGGACAATGGTGGTGAGGAATCTTCAAATAATGCTGAGGCAACCATTAATGTTACCGATGTCACTTCATCAAAAGAGACCCTCTATCTTACTAACAATTCCAGGTTGATGAAAGATCCAGGTCCTTCTGGGTTTAGGGAGGTCATGGGGGGCAGGATAGGAGAATGGGTATCTGACCCTTTTTTGGAAACCAGGACCCTGAACTCAATACTATCCATCCGGTTGATAGTAGATTCGTCTGGACCGGGTAAGTTCGACTATGAAATATCCTTTTTTGCGGAAGGGACCTCTGAAATTGCTCGATCAGATCAGATTGATCTTCAAGGTGGTGAAGGAAGTTTCCAGATCGACATTCCTTTGGATGAGATCACAGTTTTATCTGGAGGGGATATTTCAATTTCGATATCGGGCTCATCCAGTGCTGATGGAACTCGGCTCTTGATCGGGGAAGGAGGTTCATTCCTTGAATATTTGTATTATATCCCTCCGAACCAGCTACCGGAGGTATTTGCAGGGAATGATGTTGAGGTCAGAGTAGAATCACCGGTCACCTTTTCAGGAACGGCTGAGGACTTGGATGGTACATAGAGGAGATCAGATGGGACGTTGACAATGACGGAGAATATGAAAGTGAAGGAGTTCTGACGTTTGAATATAGCGGTTATTCCGAGGAAGGAACTTACATCGCAACACTAGGGGATCAAGGATGACGATGGTGGATGGTCAACAGATTCCCTAGAGGTGACGGTTAGATCTTCCGATTACAATTTCCAACCCGAGGTATCGATCGATTGTCAAAGGAACATTACCGGTATTGTAACTATCTCAGGGACAGCAAGTGACGATATATCCGTAGAGAAGGTCGAGATCAAGATAATTTCATCAGAGGGAACAGTATTTGAATGGACCGAAGCTGATGGACAGGAGGAATGGTCCCTGGTATGGGATTCCAGGACGGTTGAGGATGGAGGTTATGAGATCAATGCAAGAGCTTTCGATGGTTCGATCTACTCAAACACTGTCAAATGTGAGATCTCGGTTTCGAACACCAATACACCTCCCAAGGTAGATCAAGTTATTATCGAACCCGGATCCATAATCTCCGGTCAGGATCTGATTATTCTGATAACCGCTTCCATCCTGGATCCGGACCTTCCGGGGGATGAACTTTCAGTCACAACAGACCTGGACCCTATTGATGGTCCGGTTGCTTTGTTGATGAAGGATGATGGTAGGGGTTCGGATGATGAAGCAGGAGATGGCATATATTCCGCAGGATTCGAACCATCCTTGGACCTGCAGCCAGGGGTCTACAGGATCTATGTGGAGGTTCAGGACTCAAATGGGGATGTGGACCAGGGGTACTTTGATCTTGAGGTCATTGCAGATATTCGAATTACCACTTCCATTTCCTCATCTGCAATAGAAACCGGAGAAGAGGTCCTGATAGAGGTTGAAGTGGACACTTCCTTTGAGGTCCTTGTTAAGGCAAATTCAGAATTGTTCCAAGATGGTTTCATATTCCTTCTAGACGATGGTCTTGGAGGGGATAGGGTGATGGGGGACGGGGTATTTTCAAGAAGGATCATGATCGAAGGTGAACCAGGAAAATATCCCATTATTATCACCGTCGAGGAAGAAGGGCTCCTTCTCTCAAGGGAGGAGATAGTCCTAAGGATCACAGGTACTTCAGACCCAGTTGAAGAAAATGTTGGGGGGCCAGATCCATTCTGGACAATATTGTTGGTGTTCGTAATATTCCTGACCCTTATCTCGATCCTGATCCCGGTCATTCTAAGAAGGAGGGGCAGAACTGGAATTACTGAGGAACCGGTTCAAATTTACACCCCGATCATCGCTGAAGAGATAGAGGATGATATCCTACAGGGAGAGCTCTCCGTCCAGGGAGAGATGCCACAGATATCCCAGTATACTCAGGACACCTACGAGGAAAGCTACTTCCAGGCCGAGTGATGTTGAAAGGAATACATAGGACCCAAATGCAGACCCATATACCAAACCTGGTGTAATCGAATGCATCCAACCTCTATGTTTAAAAGGTAGAATTATCAGAAGAGATCCTGCCACGGTCAGGATCAGGAATATTGTGGAACCCTCATCCCAGATGAATGAAAAAGCCTCGGATATGCCCTGGGTTGTAACTTTTCCAATGAAAGGAGGTATGATCCCGAAAGCACCGAAGAGGGGACCGATCGTCCATCTGATCCGTCCTCTTCCATCGATGTCCGGAAGGACCGAACCGAGGAACAGCGCAGCACAACCTAGACCCAGTCCCAAGATGAGATGGATGCCTTTACCTATGTTAAGGATAGATAACCCACTCTGGTAGGTTCCAAGGGCATATCCTGTTGAAATGACAAGGACAGCCATGGATGCAATTGACAGATGAATCTCCCATCTGGGCATGCCATCCCCTTTTAAAGAGGATCGAGGTGTGAATTATAAATTATTTTTGCTTCTGGGCCCGTTTTTATGGTGCAAGTGCTCTACCAAGGTTCTTTTTTCACACCTATCCAGTATCCAATATAATTTGCGATCGTATGGGCAACCCAGGCAACTATGAAGAACAACAAAAGGGCGATCCATCCATTGTCAGCGATAAGTTCATCATACCACCATGGATAGAAAGGAAGAATGAAGATCGTTGTTCCGATAAGGTAATCCCATTGATCGAGTAGAGGGGTTTTTGTCCCCCTGGGTCTTTTCAATGCCCTCTTGATGAAACTGCCGATCATATCTCCGACCAATGATCCCACTGCCATAGATGAAATTATGACCAAAGATAGAGGAAATGGCCCCCAGAGGCTGTTTGAGACATCCGTAATTCTCAGGAAATGAAGGACGAGAAGAAGGGTCAATCCAAGTATTGTAGCACTTATGGACCCACCTATGAATCCCCTCCAGGTCTTGCCATCTCCCAGATATCTTCTACCATCATTTCTTGTCTTACAGAAATCGACAGGTTTTCCACCTCCGGTGAATGGTGCAAATGTATTTGCTGTCATTGCTGGGATCAAGATAATGATGGTCCTCAAGAGGCCTATAAGGACCGAGGCGATGTTGAAAGCGTCACCCATGTTTTTCTGGGAGTTTTTACATATGATATAACCTTATTTATACACCTCTATGTTAGAAACGTTTAAAACCACCGAGATGATAACCTGAAATCGATGGCTGATCCCAGGTTTCCGCCGGTTCAAGGTGGCCCCGCCAGACCAGGACCCAACAGTTTAAAAAGAGGAAAGATACCAATTCTTCCAGTTGTTCTGTTGGTTTTTTATGGTCTTTATATTGGGGTTTTGATCATTGCACCGGTCCTTTCCAAGGACTTTGGGGAGACCCTTGATGGATTTTTCCCCCCAATTTCCGGTTCATTGCGGGAGGGATACTCCTCGGAGTATTCGCCTTGATCCTGGTATTGAACCTTCTGGACAGAGGAGCTCCAAAAGGTCCTCCGCAGATCAAAAGATCTGGTCCGGTGAGCGAGGTAAATAAGTTCAAACCAGTGCAACCAGGACAGGCAAAGATAGTTACACCCTCCCAACAAACCTCTGCATCCTCTCAAAGGTACTACCCCTATAGCAACTCAAATGAAGAAGGATGAACCGATACCAATACCCCAACCTCCAAAGAAGACCATCGTGACATATCCATCCGAAGTGGAGGGAGGGATATATGGTGAAACCTTTATTGAGCTGGGTCAGCAGAAGGTATTGAAGCTAAGGTCCATTGTGGTCGACGCCATATACCTGAACTGATATCCCAAGGAGTGTTGTGATCATGCCCTTAAAAACCGGCCTTCTCATGGTAATTGTATTCCTGGTCCTTTGTATTTTCAATAATACTGGCCTTGAAACAGAGGGTTTTGTAACACCATCTCGGTTCAGTTATGATTTGGATGGTGACCGGATCGATGATTCGATCACTGGACCCGGACCTTTCCCTGTGATCATCCATTTATCCTATATGAAGGAATTGAATAGTGTCGTTGATGCTGTGGAAAAGAATGGTGGGGCTATTCAATCAAGGTTCACTATCATTGACGCGTTTACAGCCATCATACCCAAAATGGAAGAGGTCAAGAGGATCTCTGCCATGGATGGTGTTTCCGTCATAGAAGCTCAAAGGGAACTTGAATTTTTAATGGATAGTTCTGTTCCTTCAACAAAAGCCTCCCGATCATCAACTTATTCCCCACAGACCGCCCGTGACCTTGGATACACCGGTAAGGGTGTGACCATTGCCGTGATCGACTCAGGAGTTGATAATGAACACCCAATGCTTGAGGGAGCTTTCGTCGCCGGGGTGGATTTCACTTTACCTGAATCACCGTTGACACCGAGAGACGGAAGTTTCGATCCTGATGACAGGAACGGTCACGGAACAGGAGTAGCATCCATTGCATTGGGAAGAGATCTGGATGGAGTTGTTGGAGTTGCACCAGATGCTGGATTGATAGACCTCAAGATAGGCACGAGTGCTCCAAGAGCATCGAATCCACAGACCAGCGGCTTTCTTGATTCACTTCAATGGTGTGTCGATAACCAGTGGACAGATTGGGGAGGTGGATATATTGGAGTGGACATCATTTCTCTCAGTCTAAGTATTGGTCCTCCAGATGGAGCCAATGCTATTGCAGTTAATAATGTGGTCCAAGAAGGCATTGTCGTCATCCAGGGAGCTGGCAACTCTGCAGGTCCATACGAGGACCAGACAGACACCTCTTGGCCTGACAGATCAATTATCGTTGGTGGTTTAGATCATATGGGTACCGTAGATAGGTCCGATGACATTTTTTGGTCAGGATCCACCTCCGGTCCTAGGACCGATGACGACGATGAAGATAGATTGGATGAACTTAAGCCTGATCTTACCGCACCTTCTGTTGATCTATCATTCGCATCCCACTCTACAACATCCAATCTTCAAAGTGCATCTGGATTGTCCTCTGGCTCTGGAACCTCCTATGCCTCACCCCATGTATCAGGTGTCGTGGCCTTAATGATGGAAGCAAACCCTTCCATCAGACCAGACACAGTGAGGAATCCTGTGAAGATGATACTCCATCGATCCTCGGAGCCAAGAGGGGATCCGACATTTCCAGAGCTTTCCTCTTCATACAATGCAAACTATGGTTGGGGTATCCTGGACGCATACCAATCGGTAATATCTGCAAGGTCATATACAGATACCAATCACAGACCAGCCATCACCTCATTCACTGTTAATCCTAAGGTCATTACAATCGGATCGACCGCAACTATTACTGTTACAGCTACCGACATCGATGAGGACCAGTTGACTTACTCCTTGGAGATAGATGATGGATCAATTACTGGTACAGGACCAACGTGGCAGTGGACAGCACCAGATGAGGCTGGTAGCTATTCCTTCCTTGTTACGGTCATGGACCCTTCTGGAGCTTCAGACCAAAAACGGACAGATATTGAAGTAACAGAGGGGATTCCAAACAGACCCCCCGTGATAACATCATTCAATGCAGATGACCGGAGTCTGAATGTAGGTGGATCCACAAGGGTAGCAGTCGTTGCTTTCGACCAGGATGATGACCCCCTCAACTTCGAGTATTTCACAATAACCGGAACCATAACCGGGCAGGGAGAGGAAGTGACCTATAATGCACCCTTCAACCCAGGTACGGATACCTTAACTGTCATCGTATCTGATCCTTCCGGAGCTTCGGATCAAAGGGACCTTACAATTACAATTATGGAGGACACTACCAATTCTCCCCCTTCAATATTGCTCCTTGATCTTGAACCCGGAGAGGTGACCTCCAATAATACTGGATCAGATGTCATCCTCACTGCCACAATTGATGATCCTGACGGATACAATGATATCGATCTTGTAATTGCTGATCTCAGCGGGCTTGGTGGTTCAGATGGAGAAAGGATGTTCGATGACGGTAGTTACCCGGATAACACCTCAAACGATGGTGTCTTTTCTCTTCTGGTCCCCCTTCCCCAGATACCTTTGAACGGGATCTACTCCATTGAGGTCAGTGTTTATGACTCAGGTGGAGAGTCTACAATGGACACCATAGATATTGTGATAGATATCAGATCAGCCGGTGATGTAAGTTCCAGCACCTCCTCTGGTCCAGACCTCCTAATGATATTTTCTTCTCTTGGCGCAGTCCTAATTATTTTGACGATCGTAGTGGTCTTTGTAATTGCAAGGAGTAGAAAAAGGAAAGGTCAGATATCTCAATATGCTCAGCATCCTTACTATCCTCAGGTAAGATACAGGCCTTCCTCACCACCATCTATCCAAAATCCTTCCCAGACAGCTCCCATCCAAGTAGGTCCCTCTTCCCAGGTCCCACCGAAATTCAATGTTGTTTCCGGTCGATGACACTTTTTCTCTTGTAATCCATCGCCCGGGAGAAAGTTCCCATAAGTGAATTGAACTCTCTATAGTTGATTGAGGATCTGGAGATCATTCTCCTGAAATTCGTCCTTGCTATGGGTTTTTTATGATCTGGAACATGGGATATTTCCATTAATCTGTCATAATGTTCCAATAAAGTCTTTTTCTCTGTCCCGTTGATCGTCCTTGCGTTTCTCCCGCCTTGCAGCCCCTCATCTTTGAAGAGCTCATAAAGGATGATCCCAACCGAGTGTGAGAGGTTTAGGATCGGGTAATCTGGATTTGCTGGGATGGTCACCAACTGGTCACAGATATCCAGTTCTTCGTTCATTAAACCAAAATCCTCTCTACCGAATGCGAGTCCTATTCTGCCTGATGTCATTTTAGTCCATCTCACAAGCTCTCCAGGAAGGATCGGATTCCTGTGATAGTTCTTCTCCGTTGAATTGGATATCCCTGAAGTTCCAATAATTGTATCCACAAGTTCTATGGCTTCGTGGAAGGAAGATATGATAGTGGCACTTTCGAGAATGTTCCTACCATGCATTGAATAGGCAATGGCTTGATCACCGAATTCTGGTGGATTTACAAGGATCAGTTCCTCAATACCGAAGTTCCTGCAGAGTCGTGCTATTGACCCTACATTTCCCTCGTATTTTGGTTCCACAATTATTGGAACAAACCTCGACATACGATCCAGTTTCACACCACCCGCCCTCCTGAAACGTATAAAGGTATATCTGTTTCACCTCCATTCGGGTAACATGAGGTATGCTCTCAAGATCGGGTATGATGGTTCAAGGTTTCACGGGTCCCAGAGGCAAGCGGAAGATGATATCCTATCAGTTGATGGGGCTATAGTGAATGCTCTCAGGACCATTGGTGAATATAAGGATGGCGAGTGGCCTATTGAGTTCGCATCCAGGACGGATGCCGGAGTATCCGCATTGGGAAATGTGATCGCTCTGGATACCGAAATGGAGATATCTGAACTTATGAGGGCATTGAATGCAAATATGGATGGGGTTTGGTGCATCGCTTCTGGTAAAATCAGGGATCATCAAAATGTCAGGTGGGCAAATTCCCGGTGGTACAGATATCATCTGAAACCCGGTGAAATTAGGTCTGAAGATATGAAAGGTCTTGATTCCGCAGTGATGGAATTCGTGGGCTTCCATGATTTCACACACTTTTGCAAACTGGAGGATGGAAAGGACCCAAAAACCCACATACAGAGGGCAAAAGCTGTTGACCTCGCTGGCAATGGAGAGATGGTAGTAATAGATATTGTTGGGGAAAGATTTCTCTGGAATCAAATTCGGAGGATGGTTGGAGCTGCCTTACGAGTCTCCCAAGGTCAGATGGACATTGAGACCCTGAGAATCCTTCTGAGAGGTGAGTCAGCACCAGAGAAGGATAAGATAAGGACCATGCCCCCAACCGGCCTTGTCCTAATGGATGTCGATTTCAAGGACATTGAGTTCGAGGTCGATCCTCAAGCAATAACGATTGCTTTGAACCGTAATTCACAATCATCCTGGGAAGCCTCTGTGAAGGTATTGCTTCATTCTGCCCTGAGATCACTAATACATTGATCATGTCTGAGTTCGTTCCAACTTCATTATATAGTCCGACCACAAATCCAATAATAGAGTTATAACAACCTTGACAGGTGAGAATATGAGAATTGAGATCTCCCTAATCATTGTAATGATGATCCAGGCCAGTTTGGTTGCAGGAATTGTTGAAGGAGAGGAGGATAACGGCAATCCCGATTTCATCAAGTTCGATCAAATAATCATTAACGGTGAGGAAGACCTTACCACTGAAAACGGTATTGTTTCGGGATCTGGTCAAGAAGATGATCCCTTCCTTGTATACCGTTGGTGGATCAATGTATCATCAGGAATAGGAGTGGTCCTTGAGAATGTGACCTCTCATCTCCTCATATATGAGGTCGCCGTGACCCATTATCTGGACCTCAGAGATCCTTTGAATGTAACGGAATCCGGAATACGGATCAAGAATTGCTCAAATATTAGGATAGAGAGGTCCTATATCTATTACTTCAACATAGGTCTGGAGATCATCGGATCTGATAACATCCGTGTCCACGATTCCTCGTTCATCGAAAATCACAATGGGATAATGATGGAGGCAGATAATTCTTCAATTACAGGATGCATTTGCTCTTATAATACCCGATACGGGATCTTCATCAATAACTCTGACCACCTGGTCTTGAAGGATGTCCTAACTGATGCAAATTCATTCACGATAGGTCTAGGAGCAGGGGTAGAAATTAATCAATTGCTCGGACATCATTATGGAAGAATGTTTTGGTACCCTCAATTATGGAGAAGGGATAAGTGTGATAGGGTCCTTGGACGGATCCATTCGAGGGAGGGACCTTGTAATATCTAACTGTTACAGCGATTCGAATATCAATGGGATACAGGTTTCAAATATGGATAGGGTCCGGGTAGAAGATACCAGATTCAGGTACAATTCATATGGTGTTAACCTTCTCCATGTAACTGATGCTAGTATCAAAGGATCTTTCTTCTGGAAGAACTCATACGGGTTTGTTGGACATATCCTCTCAGGATCCCTCATAGAAGGAAACAGATTCGAATCCAACGAGAACGGTCTTGTTCTAGATACATCTCTTGGGAACAAAGTACTGGATAACTATTTCATCAATACGACCGAGGAGGCAGTTAAGGTAGTAACCACTCAACACATATCATCCCCTTTGGGCCAAAATAGTATTTTCAGAAACATTTTCGAAAACAACAATATTAATGGCGATCAAGCAATGGATGGAACAGGTACAACAGAATGGTCCGAGGATGGAAAGGGAAATTATTGGTCTGACTGGCAGGGGAACGATTCGGATATGGATGGTGTTGTAGACAGAGAGAAAGAACTTACAGGTGGTGCAATCGATCCCTTTCCCCTACTTTTCACAACGGATCCGGATATTAGAAATGAGAATGAAATGGATATTACCGAGGTTTCTGAGGAGAGGGGACCTGAATATTGGATCGTCGTCTCCATCTCTGCAATGGTATCCATTTTCCTAGGAATAATCATCTTGTACAATCGGAAATCAACGAAGAAGCGATAACAACCAAATCTTTGTAGAGTTAGTATTATCCACAATAAGGACAATGCACTGCTGAGACAATGCTGGAAGAACTAGACGATTTCAAAGGTAAGACGATACCTCAATTCAATGAAAGGATCAATGATCTCTCTTTGAAACTGGGAGTCCTTCACAGACAGACAAAAGAAATGGGCATACCAATTATGATGGTCTTCGAGGGTTGGGACGTATCAGGTAAGTCATCCAGCATTAACAGTATGCTGATGGCCATGGATCCAAGGAACTACATGACCTATCCGATCAGGGCCCCCACACATGAAGAAGCACTTAGACCGTACCTCTGGAGGTTCTGGATCAAAACTCCAAAGAGAGGAAATATATCTATCTTCGACAGGTCCTGGTATACAGGTGCCATCGAGGATAGGGTAAATGGGGATATCTCGGAAGACGAACTCGAAAAGCTCCTTTTTCATATGAACTCATTTGAAAGACAGCTCAGTGATGATGGGACATTGATCATCAAGTTCTTTCTTCACCTCTCCAGTGATGAACAGGAGAGGAGGTTAAGGAAGCTGGAGAAAGAACCATTAAGTCCCTATAGATATCTTCCAGATCACTGGGAAAGACACAAACATTATGATGAATACAGAAAACTCTACGAGAAGATGTTGGAGAGGACCTCCACTAAATGGGCACCCTGGAAACCACTTCCTGCAGTAGACCCTGATATGACAAGCCTTGAAATATTCAAGACAGTGACCTCAATAATGGAGAGAAGAAGAACAGAGATATTATCAAACAAAGCTGATGGTCTTCCAGGATTCGAAAGACAAGTAAAACTCAAAGGGAAAGTACCCTAACATCATAAGTAAAATGGACCTTTCCAAAGATATCGGAAAGAAGGAATATTTGGAGAAATTAGAGGCCCTACAGGGAAAGTTGATGGAACTTCAAACTGAAGTATTCAAGCGAAAAGTCCCGGTAATGATCGTTTATTCCGGTGTTGATGCTGCGGGAAAGGGAGGGAATATTCGTAGATTGGTACAAAAATTCGATCCAAGAGGTTACAAGGTCATACCTATTAGTGTCCCTACAGATGAAGAGCTCTCACATAACTATCTTTGGAGGTTCTGGAAGGAACTTTCCCAGGCTGGTAGAATAAACATATTCGACAGGTCCTGGTATGGTAGAGTTTTGGTGGAGCGGGTGGAGGGACTCTGTTCAGAACAGGAATGGAAGAGGGCCTATAAGGAGATAAATGAAATGGAAGAGCAATGGTTGGATTTCGGTGCTGTAATTGTTAAATTTTGGCTTCAGATAGACAAACAAGAGCAGCTGAACCGGTTCAACGAGAGAATGAACAATCCCTATAAGAGATGGAAGATAACCGAGGATGATTGGAAGAACAGAGGGAAATGGAATAGGTACCTGGAATGTGCGAATGAGATGATATTCAGGACCGATACAAAAGGAGCTCCATGGACATTGGTGGAGGCGAATTCCAAGAAATATGCAAGGATAAAGACATTATCCACGATAGTGACATTCCATTGAAAAGAAACTGAAGGACCTTGATAAAAATATGTCTTCATGATTGGATCAACTCGATCAATGTCCCATCCGGGTCCTCAATAAATGCCAACCAATTTCCAGGTGATAGTTCAAAGGGTTCGTCTGTGACATTAAACCCTTCTTTCTTGATCCTTTCAACAAGAGCATTCAGGTCCTCAACCCTGAAAGCGATGTGGTCAAAGGTCCTATTCATATAATCAGCCTGGATGAATTCCTTCTGGTCATCATAGTGGGTCAATTCCAGGGAAAATTCGCCACCGGGGTCTTTCAAGAAAGCCACCTCAGCTCTGTTTTGAGGTATCTCTTTTTTCCTGTGGAGGACCATTCCTAAAAGATTTGTATAGAACTCCAAGGACCTTTCCATATCAGAGGATCTGATTGAAACATGGACGAAAGCCATGAGATGTGGATCAAATGCATATTAATAATTGTTTTCCAGTGAAATCGAATTGACTATCAGATTGATAGTTGGCGTATAAGGAAAGTAGTGACCCTTTCCTTGGATTCATCATGCAAAAACCGTACAAATGAGGTTATATAAAAATAAAAAAGACCTCCAATCTCATTAATATACTTACGGTCTTGTTTTGACTTAATACTAAAGATGGATGGATGAATATGGTGTCGTTTAAGCTACTACTTTCAGCAAAGACTATAATATGCATTTTTTCAATGATCATATCCCCACTCCTTTTCTTTCCAGGAGAAGCAATTGAAATATTCCCACTTTCATCGGAGAATTACATTGATAAAATAGAAGATTTCGAGGTTTCCGGTTATTTCACGGAAAATAAGGGACAATGGGATGAAAGGATACTTTTTTCTTCCAGGACAGATTTTGGATTCGCTTATATTGAGAGTGATGGAATTTCCTATGACCTCAGGGAAGCCTTCCATCTGGTACGGGTATCTTTCAAAGGATCCTTTGGATCCCATCCATTCGGATCTTCAGAAATGGATTTTCCATCCAATTACTTCATCGGCGACGACCCTGATGGCTGGGTCACAGGAGCAAGGAGTTTTAAAGAAGTAACCTTCAAGGATGTCTGGCCAGATATAGATGTGAGATATTACTTCAATAAAAAGGGGCTAAAATACGACCTTGTGATAAGGGAGAACGGAGATCCCGAGGATATTCACCTGGATGTTCAGGGTATCGAAGGATTATCAATAACAGACCTTGAACTGAATATGCTCATCTCGGATGATCTGTCAATGACCGACGGTCACCTTATAGCTTATTCCACTGGATCATTGAACCTTCCTGTGAGTTTTAAGAGGATCAATGGAACAAGTTACGGTTTCGAGATCGAGAAGAAAAGAGGAGAGATCGTTACGATAGATCCTCTCGTATACTCCTCTGTGATAGGGAGCAGCCGGGGGTGTTACCCCAGTGACTTGGTAAAGGATGAATTTAACTGCACTTATTTAACAGGAAATACTAACTCACCGGATTTTCCGAATACAACTGGAGCGTATGATCAAGAATACAATGCGTCAGACATCTTCGTAACAAAATTGAACAGTTCTGGGACAGGGCTTGTTTTCTCAACGTTTCTGGGAGGGTGGTATGGAGATATGGTCAAAAGGATCCGCATCGATGAATCTCTGAACATCTATGTCTCCGGTGAGACATACGGACCCGATTTTCCAACAACACCGGGAGTGGTCCAGGAGGACTATAACATTAATTCGGATATATTCATTTCAAAGTTCAATGCATCCGGTGATAAACTGCTCTATTCAACATTCGTCGGTGGTGATGGAGGAGATTTGTACGGGATATGGAGGTAAAGAACGGTTGTGTCTATTTCGTTGGCGATTCCCATTCTCATGATCTGCCTGGAGCTCATGGACCCCTGGGAGGTGTTCATGGAATCGCCTATTTTTCAATCCTTGATCCAAATGCTACCGGTTTCATCGACTCAATGGTTTGGGATGGGTATTACGGTGAGGTCCCCTATGCATTAGAGATAGATGAAGATGGCACTGTAGTTATCGGAGGATGGACTCAATCGAGCGATTTCCCAGTTACTCCCTATTCCTTCCAGCTTTTCAAAGGTGGCTTGAATTCCCACGGTTTCATTCTCCGCTATGATCCGATTTCAAGGTTGACAATCTTTTCAAGCCTTGTTGGAGAATGCAAGGTTGAGGATCTTCTGCTTGACAAGGATTCCAATATAATCTACTGCGGGTATACCTGGGAAATGTGGGGAACCAATGCCCTGTTCCCTTTAAGAAACGGGGGATACTGCTCCAGCTTCTCTGGATGGCGGGATGCCTTTTCTGCAAAGATGCTCTGGAACGGATCATCCATCGAATGGTCGACTCTTATCGGAGGTTCCTATAATGAAACCGCGAAAAGGGTGCATCTTGACCAAGCCGGAAATGTCTATCTCTACGGAGAGACTATTTCCCCCGACCTTCCTGTATCCAACGGAGCGGTCAGCAGCTTTTTTAGCGGGGAATCCGATGTTTTCATCTGCAAGTTCGACAACAATTGTTCGGATCTCAGGTATTCATCCTATCTTGGCGGATCCGATGTTGAATGGGCTTATTCCAGCGTTCTTACTGATAAAAACAATATGACAATACTTGGGCTAACCGGATCACCGGAATTTCCGATAACAAAAGGGTCCTTTAATACATCATACAATGGCACTGGGGGGATGTTCCTTACCGTAGTCACCATGCAGACCCTTCCGAGTGAACCTGTAGAACTTCTCTGCAGAGGCAATGATGGGAATATTTCCCTTGAATGGAAGCCTCCGGTCGATGACGGTGGATACTGTGAGATCAGCTACAACATATACAGGTCGCTGGACAGGGTATCATGGGAACTGTCGAATTTCAATATTACCAATACTTCATTCGTCGACAACGAGGTGGATTACGGAATCGAATATAATTATCTTGTTAGATCACTGAATAAACTTGGTGAGGGGTCCGCAAGTAGGACCGTCAGCAATGTCTCAACAACAATTCCGGATCCACCAGAGTGTATAAGAGCGGAAATAGCATTGAGGGAGATATCCGTTTTCTTCGATCCTCCATCCTTCGATGGCGGAACAATCATTACTGGATTCTCTCTTTACCGAGATGGAAGATTGATCGCCAATCTATCTTCGGATGAGAGACAATATCAGGACATGGATATCGAACAGGGAACTCAGTACCGATTACTACCTGACTTCATGGAACTTCAACGGCGAGTCAGATCTTTCGGATATGATCACTGCAGTTTCAAAGGACTCCCCTTCTGCTCCAAGAAATCCATATGCCAGGATAGTCGAAGATGAAGTTCTCCTCATGTGGGAGGAACCTGAATGCTTCGGAGGTCTAGATATTATGAAATATTTCATCTACAGGGGGTTGGATGAAAGATCAATGGACCTGTATGCGTCCTCGGAAGCGGAGGATCTTCTATTCCATGATTCGAATATTTGGAAGGGTGTTGAATATTACTACTCTATATCAGCTTTTAACGATCTCGGGGAATCCGAACTGACCCTTCCCGTCACAGTCGTTCAGCAGACAATACCAGGTCCACCCGTTGCCCTGAATGCAGAAGGAGGGATCGGTTTCATAGATATTGAATGGATGGCCCCTTCAGATGATGGGGGTTCAGGGATTAAACAATACAGATTGTTCCACGGGACATCCTTAAAGACAGCCGTTTTATTGTCAACATTGCCGGGTGATGTCACATCATTCAGGCACCAGGATCTTCAGGAAAATGTAGTTCATATTTACTACTTATCCGCAGTGAATGATATGGGGGAATCTGGAAGGTCCGATGTTGTTTTTTGTCAGGTTTTAGGGATCCCCTCTACTCCGAGGAATTTCACCATCAATCCCGGAGTTTCTATGATCAAACTGGAATGGAGAGCCCCTGTTGACCTTGGATCTGGATCAATAAAGGGATACAGGTTGATGAGGACCTCAGAGGATGATGGTTCAAAGATATCTATAGACCTTGATCAGTCTTGGAGGTCCTACGAAGACCTGAATGTTTCCAGGAAAACGATCTATACCTACCGGTTGCTGGCATTGGGTGAATACGGCACATCACAGCCTAGCATCAATCTTTCAGCCTTTCCCCTCTCAAATCCCGACAGCCCAGTATCATTGGAAATCATTCCCAGCGGTGTTGGATTGATGCTTTCATGGTCACATCCCGTATTCGATGGAGGATTGGATCTCACCTGGTATTCCATTCAGCGGAGAGAACTTGATGGGATTTTTGGTAACCTGAGAAATGTCGATGCCAATATGACGAATTACATTGACAACAGCGTTCAACCGGGTATCGATTATTGCTACAGGATATTGGCAATCAACAATGCCGGTAAATCGGAACCAGGTGAAGAGGTACAAGGAAGTACCTGATGAGATACCGCCCTCCCTAGACCTATTAATTGCAAGATCAATTGGGGATTCGGTGGTTCTCGAATGGTCCCACCAATATGAAGGGTCGGGGAAGTTGTGGTTCAATGTGTACAGGTCGGATCATGATCTTTCCCTTCAGAAGATCGCGGTTGTAGATGGTAGGTTAACCTCCTTTGTTGATCTCTATTGCGAGCCCGGAGAATCTATCGTATACCGAATTTCAGCTGAAAACGAGATAGGTGAGAGTCCAATGCGGGAGTCAGACCCGATCCTTATTCCGGAAATTTCCAAAGGCAATGATAAGGGGGACAACTATCTGAGAATCTCGTTATTCGCTGCTCTGTTGATCATGATCATCCTGATATCGGGATTTCTCATTGCGGGTAGAAGACAGCCTGATGATGATGAGATAATGCAGTGGGAGGAGGAATGATCCATGAGGTCAAACAGAGTGGTACCGGTAATCTCAATCGTATCCATTTTGATGATGTTGATATTGTCCTATCCAGTCCAATCGATAGAGGAAACGGATCGAACCCCCTTCTTGAATGAACCACAATCTGCTTTGAATTGCGAGCAGTATGGTACATCAGAATTCGTAGAGAATCGAGGCCAATGGGAAGATACCATTTCTTTCATAGCAGAAACAGGATTCGGGCAGATCTCTTTGACCCCTTCATCCATGAGGTTGAACCTGATAGAATCCGCTACGGAGGAGACAGTTAGGGGCAATGTTCTCCATTATAAATTCATAGATACGGATCATACAGATCCTCGTGGATTTGACCTTTTACCGGGTATTTGCAATTATTTTAAGGGAGAAGATAAAAGGGATTGGGTCTCTGGTGCTAGACGATTTTCAGGGGTCCATTATGAGGATCTATGGACGGGAATCGATCTGGATGTTGTCGGGGACGGGCCAAAATACGAATTCACGATGGAACCTTTCTCGGATCCCTTGGATATCATGATGAAGCTGTCGGGCCACATTTCTCTCTCGGTTGACGGGGATGCATTGCAGATTCAGCTTGAAAATGGAATGTCAGTCGAGGATACAGGCCTTAAAGCATATTACAGGGACCTTCCGGAAGAAGAGATCGATGTCAAATTCATCGTGATCGAGGATGATACCTTTACATTCGAATTGGGAGAATATGATACCTCGAAAGCGGTTGTCATCGATCCCATTCTAAAGCAATCCACATTTATCGGAGGAACAGGTGTTGACAGCATCGGAAGGTCCGTTGTGGATGAGGATGGATATGTTTATACTGTGGGTTCCACCTATTCTCTCGATTTTCCGGTAACAGAAGGTGCTTATTGTATCAACTGGAGCACATTTGATGATATTGTCGTCTTCAAGATCGACCCAACTCTGAAGAACCTCTCCTATTCAACCTACATCAGCGGGGCTGATGTGGATTATGGTTATTCGATCGCCCTTTGCGGTGACGGGGATGTCATTGTGGCAGGTCATACACTTTCAACTGATTTCCCGACAACAGATGGTGCATATGACAGGTCTCTGTTCAAGAAAGGGTACGAACGTTACTATGATCTATTCGTTCTGCGTTTGAATGAGAACGGGACCGACCTCGAATATTCTACCTATATAGGGGATTACGGAACCGATATCTTTCCAGTTGTTACCGTTGACAGTGATGGAAGGGCTTTTGTCGCGGCAACTGTGTACACGGGGAACTTCACAACTACATCCGGTGCCTATTCAAGGAATTTCAGCGGTATCAGCGACATCGGGTTCTTCGTTCTCAACCCTTCGGGAAGCGGGCTTGATTACTCGACTTTCATTGGTGGATCAGGTTTTGATGAGCCAGCGGATATGGTCCTTTTCGGAGACCACATGGTCTACCTGACCGGCAGGACCAATTCCACCGATATGCCCACAACACAGGGGGCTTATGACAGATCCTACAATGCCAACAAGACCGATTTCAATCCTTTCGTTCTGTGTTTCAACCTCACAAAAAACGATCTGGAGTTCTCAACATACATGAGCATTGGAGAGGGGAAGTGTATCGCTCTCGATGATGATGAGAATGTTTACGTTGGAGGAAGCACTTCATCATGGAGGTTCGAGACAACCGAAGGTGCTTTCCAGACCAATCTGAGCAGGAGATGGGACGGGATCCTTTTCAAACTTGATCCCTGGGGGAAAAACCTGATCTATTCCACATTCATAGGGGGATCAGAATATGATTACATACTGGATCTCGGAGTCAATTCATCAGGATTTGCCTTTATAACAGGTAGGACCATGTCAAAGGATTTTCCATGCACTCAAGGAGCATACGATGTCAATATATCTGCCCGATATGACGTTTTCATTTCTTCGGTACTACCTGATGGAAGTGATTTGGTCTATTCTTCATTTTTAGGAGGTGTGGCTGATGATCTTCCGATGTTCCATCAATCTCCTGGATGAGAGAACGGCCTGCATCACGGGATCCACATATTCCAGCGATTTCCCCACATTTTCCGGATCGTATTCGAGCGGTTTCAAGGGTGTTACTGATTATTTTATAAGCATCATGAACTGTTCGATGGTGGAATTGCCTTCTTCGGCGCCGGTGAACCTTTCCGGAAGAATGGAGGGTGGAAAGGTCTATCTGGAATGGGATGAACCAGATTGGGATGGCAATAGTCCAATTCTCGGGTATAATATATCACGGGGATACGAGACTGGCCACAAGACCTTCCTCGGCAGTTCCACCTCTACACACTTTATCGATGACGATATCGATGTGACAAAAACATATTCCTATTATGTCACTTCTCGAAACAATATCGGGACCTCAAAGACGTCAAATTGGATAACCGTGAAGGAGGCCGAACCTCCTCAATTTATCGAGGACTTGACACCGACTGAGATTGTCCCAGGCCAGGAACTCACATTCTCTATGAAAGTAACAGACAACGGCATACTAAAAAAGGTCAATCTAAACTTCACTTTGGATCAGGGGCCGTCATCAAACAATACCATTTTTAATCAAGGCAATGATATCTATTCATTTACCACTTATCTGCCAGACAGTGAATTTACACTTTCCTACCAATTTCATGCCACTGATTCAAAGGAAAATACAAATTCAACAATAGAGAAGGTAATTCCTGTCAGAGGTTCTTATCTGCCAAGGTTCATCGATGATTTTACACCTTCGGAAACCAGATCATATAAGGAATTGAAATTCTCCACGATCATTATTGACGACTGGGGTGTTGGAGAGGCTTACCTGGAATACTGGATAAACGATGGTTATCACCGGAACAGGACAATGGGAAATGATGACGATCAGTTCTTCCACAGAATTACTGTAACTGGAATGCCAGGAGATATTCTTTACTACGTATTCTCTGCAAAGGACCTCCATGGAAACTGGAATTCAACAATTCTTAAGATGGTAGAAATTATCGATGATTCCCCGCCAAAATTGCTGGATGATAGAACTCCCGAGGAAGGTACAACCGGAGATCCGTTCACTTTCCTTGTAGAAGCAACAGATGATCATATCGGTACCGAAGTCAAGTTATTTTTAAGGATAGGAGGAGGTGATGTGGATATCATCGATATGACACAGGGTAACGGATCACTCTTCTTCCATGATGTTCTCCTTCCTCATACGGATATGAATTTAGGTTACCAGTTTTCACTAGAGGACCAGTTTGGAAACAGTATAACCACCGGATGGAGGAATGTATCTATTGTGGATAATGATCCACCTGTGTTCATTTCCGATGAAAGTGAAGGAATGGCTTTTTCCGGTGAATATTTCAGATTAAAATGCGATGCTTCTGACAATATCGGTCTAAAAGATGTAAAAGTCCAATATTGGTTCGATCAAGGTAGTAGGAACACTGTTGACCTGAGACCAGGGGGATTGTTCTTCACTGAAGGTGTTAAGGTACCAGAAGGAACAACCGGGAGTATCTATTACATTTTCCTAATGGAGGATAGGTCAAGTAACTTTGCAAGAGGACCCTTCCAAACTGTTGCAATAATGGATGTTCTACCTCCAACGATAATGCCAATTGACGATATCATAATATATTCTGGAGAGCAAGTGTTCATTGAGTTAGGGGTTTCAGATAACATTGGGATTGGAATGATAAACTGGTCAGGTCTTCCCTACGATGGCAACTGGTCATTATGGTCAGGTGTGCTTATCGAAGAAGGTCAGAGGGAAGTGATCGTAACAGTGGAGGATCTAGCCGGTAATAAGGCAAGTGAGACTTTTTATATAACGGTCCTCCCAGTCGATTATGACTGGGACGAGGACACGATCCCGGACCTCTTAGAGTTAGAATTAGGATTGGATCCAAGAGACAGGACAGACGGCGGACACGATCTCGATCTTGACGGATTGAGCAATTTCTGGGAGTATAAAATAGGAACCCTGCTTGATCTTGCCGATACTGACGATGATTCAATGCCTGACGGATGGGAGGTAGAATATGATCTTGATCCATTGACCCCTTCAGGGGAAAATGATGCAGATGAGGACGGCTTCACAGATCTTGAGGAATACATAAATGGAACAGATCCCAGGGTTGCTGAGGTCATGGAGGATGAAGAAGGATATAGAATGTTCAGTATGCTGGATATCGCTCTTTTAATCCTTCTACTTATCATGTGCTTGATATTGATCTCTGTCCTGATCAAGAGGAGAAGGTTGAATTAATAGAATTATTTGGAAATATATCCACATTCTTGAAGATTCTTCTGATATTGCCATACAATATAATTGGATAGAATGGAGAAGTTTCACTTTCCGTAATCTCCCTGTTGTCAAGGTTATATTATAGAAGCTATTAATTCGAAGAGGACGAGGGGACCTGATGAAGATACTTCACACCTCAGACTGGCATCTTGGCAAATCCATACATGGACAGGACCTCCTTGAGGACCAGAGATACGCAATTCGCTCGATAGAGAAAGAGCTTGAAAATGGTTATGATGCTGTTCTAATAGCCGGAGATATCTATGATAGAGCGGTTCCACCTTCCGAATCTGTACCTACTATTCTCAGGTTTCATAGAAAAAATGGTTGAAAGGCAGATCACAGTAGTTGTGATCCCTGGTAACCACGATTCCCCCTCAAGATTGGATTTCGCATCCGGGATTCTGGAGAAGAATGGGATCCATTTCAGATGCCGGTACGGAAGGATAAAGGAACCTGTGATAGTCACCGATTCCGAAGGGAACAAGGTCCAGGTTTTCGCCCTACCCTTTGTGGACGAGGTATTCGTAAGAGAAATGTATCCAGATGAAGGGATAAAGACCCATCAGGATGCTACAGAGTTCCTGTTAAATCGGATCAGGGAGGCAAAGGATGATTCATTGCCATCGATTCTTCTAGCACATACATACACGGGAAGGGAACCTCTGAGGTCCGAAAGCGAGAGGGAGCTACTTATCGGTAATCAGGGTCTGATCGATATCGATTTGTTCAGGGAATTCGACCATGTAGCCCTTGGTCACCTTCACAGACCACAGGTATCATCCAGGACCCATAATGCTTACTATTCTGGGTCCCTGATGCCATATTCATTCTCCGAGACGGAGCATCGAAAATCATCTCTTGTACTGGAGCTATCGAAAGGCAAACTTGTGAGGAAGGAACTCGAGCATGCTACCCTTAGAGAGTTCAGCAAGATCTCTGGAAACCTTGATGAATTACTTAATTCACCCGATCTCGACAAATACAGCTCCCACTACCTCTCCGTTATACTGACAGACATGGGGTATCTTATTGATACCCACAGGAAGCTCAGGGAGAGATATCCTCATTTACTGGAGATCGACCAACCCGCATTGCACCGTGAATTGGAAGATATGTGTACTATCACCTGTGAGCAGGCTGATGACCCCAACCAGCTTTTTTCTCTATTCCTGGACCGGTTCCGATGGGAGGAGGGGGAAGGAAGGAAGACTGCGATCGAACTTTTTAAGGAGGTCAGAAGGGAAATTGATGTTGATGGAAAGAGGGTGGTCTGATGTTACCTCAACATCTCGAAATGGAAAACATTGGACCCTTCGTTAAAAGGACAAGGATCGACCTAACAAGTGTTAAGGAGGACGGTCTCTTCCTCATTTGCGGCCCTACTGGATCAGGGAAGAGTTTCATTTTCGATGCCATTTGCTACTCACTCTATGGGAAGACCCCCTCAGGAAGAGATCGTAACATGAGAAGTGATCATTCAGTGGATGGGGAAGAACCGAGGATCATTTTCAGTTTCATGGTGGGGGACAGGAGGTATCTCGTTGAGAGGATCCTCCAGTATGAAGCTCCAAAAAAGGGGGGAGGTATCATAATGAGACCGGAGAAGGCCTCTCTATCATTATTGATATCCGACCCGATGGTAAAAGGAAGTTACCAAAAAAAGACCCTGGCCACTCAGAAGAGAGAGGTTCATAATAAGGTGGTCGAGGTCCTGGGGCTGGAAATGGAACAGTTCTCCAGAGTAATGATGATCCCACAAGGAGAGTTCAGGGAATTGCTCAGATCTGATACAGAAAAGAGAGAGATATTGCTCCGGAAGCTTTTCGATTCCATAAAATACAGGGACATTTCCGATTCGATCGAGGTCAGGTCAAAGAGACTCTATGGTGAAATAAAGGAGAAGAGAACCTCACCTTAGATACTGTAATTTCAACCCTTATTGAGAAACTGGACCTTGGAGAGGGCCCTGGTGAGGGTGTGACCTTTGGGGAATGGTCATTGAAGACTATCAACGAACTTGATCAAAAAATGGAGGAATTAAGGAAGTCTGAGGAAGAAAGGAAGGAAAGAAGTAGGATATATCAGGAAAGATCTCAAAAGGCCAGGACCATTGTCAAGATCTCCGATGAACTTCAAAAGGCCAGAGAGCAAAAGGTCGAACTTGAAAGAATTGAGAAAACTGAGATCTCACACCTCCGCAGGTCCCTTGAATTGAATCGAAAGGGGCAGAGAATGAGATCGGACCTTGAGACCATGGACCTCTTGTTGACCGATAGGGAAAAACTGGAAAAAGAGACAATTCACCTAAAGGATCAACTTTCGGCATCAAAGAGAGAATTGGATATATGGACCCAAAGGTCTGAAGAGCTGCTACCTTTGAAGAAGAAGGAACTGGAGATCATCGGAACTAGGAGGAACACTATTGGATCTTTCCAACCTAGTGTTTTGGAGATTGAACACCTTTCCCATCGAATTTCCAAACTTGAGGTTGATTATAATATTCTCGGTAAGGATCAAGATAAACTGCTGAAGGAGGAGGTGGAATGCAATGACGGTATATCAAAGATCAAGATGGAGCTTGGACTGCTTCCTAAAAAAGAGAAGGTCATTGAACTCAGCCAATTGGAAAAAACTGGCAAAGATCTGATCTCCATCATCTTGGAAAAGCAGGGCCTTGAGATAAAAATGAAGGATTCAATATCGAGATGTCAAAATCTTGAAATGAATTTAAATTCTCGTTCGAAGGATTTGGAAGACCTAAGGAAGAGAAGAGAGATCTCCATTGCAGGGGAGCTCGCAAAGGACCTTGAAGAAGGTATGGAATGTCCTGTTTGCGGTTCTTTCGAACACCCCTCTCCAAGGGAGAAACAAATTGACGATGTCACTTTGAAAACCATTAATTCAGCCATTTTGTCAGTTCAGGAGGCCAGGGATAAATTCGACATGTCAAGGATAGAGGTAAACACTATCCAGACATCCATCAAGGACCTGGTGGGGAGGATGGAAAGTATAGGTAATACCTACCCGGACCTTTCTGATAAGGATATTAAAACCATGAAAAAATTGGTCCATGATCTTGGACGTAGGCTCTCAATACAAACAAGTAGAGATGAAAAAGAGATCGCTTTTCAGAAAGAAAGGGTGAATTTTGAAAAGAAGTCCCAATCCATCGAGGGGTTGAAGGCACCTCTGAAGGAAAGGATCCAAGAATTGGTTCTGGATATCGAGGGAACTAAAGCTACTTTGAAGGAAAAGATCTCGACACTAAAAGGATTGGACATCGAGATAGATGAAAAGGACCCGTCTGGTTCTTTGAAGAGAGAGATATTAAGAATAGAAGGAAGAGAAAACGAATTAAAAATTGATATCAACAACATCTCCACTAAGGTAGAGACCTTGCGGAAAGGACACATAGCTTTAGAGGAAAAGCTTAGTTCAAGGGAGCAAAGGCTGAAGGAGATCTCCCAAAGGCTTGATGAGATAAATGAGAAACTGGAGAACAATCTGAATAAAGCAAAACATGAGGGATTGGAAACCAAGGATGATCTCAGGAGATCTCTTCTCTCTGAAGAGGATGAGAATCTGATCGTTGAAAAGGTAGAGGATCATAAAGAGAAAAAGATCCAGGTGAATAATTCGATCCATACACTTGAGAGGAGTCTGATCGAAACAGGGGGTGATACCCCTGTTCCAACTATTGAGGAGTTGGAGAAATTCAGCAAGGAAGAAGAAGAAGCAAAGAAGTTGCTTTCTGAGATAACCGAGGAAAGGGCAAGGATAGAATCCGATCTGCTTTGGACAAAAAGCCAAATTGAGAAGGTGAAAAGGGTGTCCCGGGAGATAGAGGACCTTGAGAAAACCATGAAAGTGGTCGGAAGGCTCTCCAAGGAGGTGAAAGGTAATTCAAATCCCAGAGTGTCCCTGGAAAGGTTCTTCCTTGCCCAGAGGTTCGAAGAGGTCCTGATAGCGTCAAATCAGAGGCTCAAGATCCTCTCTGGAAATAGGTTTCTCCTAAGACGAGCAGATGAATCCGAGACAGGAGGAAGGTCAAAAGGGGGTCTTGATCTGAATGTATTTGATAATTATACTGGCTTGGAAAGACCAGCAAATACATTGAGCGGGGGCCAGATGTTCCTTTCATCCCTTGCACTCGCTCTTGGTCTGGCCGATGTTGTTCAATCCCGGTCTGGAGGTATAAGGATGGATGCCCTCTTCATAGACGAAGGATTTGGATCACTTGATGAGGAGACACTCCAGACAGCCCTGAAGGTCCTAACAGAACTGAGACAGGGAAGGTTAGTAGGTGTAATATCACATGTGGGGGAATTGAGGAGACAGATCAGGACGGGGTACGAGATAGTTCCCTCTCCAGTCGGTTCCATCATTAGACCGATTGGATAGGACAGGTCAGTATCTTGAAGGACTCAAAGATTGATTCGACGAACCAACCTAACCATTAAAATAAGAAATATACTGTATTGATAGTATATATTAGGTATTGGACGGTGTCATTATGAGGATGCAAACAAGGATAATTTCAATCATAGTATTGTTCGTTATGATATTATCATCCATTTCCATGTTGAACCTGGGTGAAGTCCAGGGAAATGGGAAGGCACCACTTTCAGACTACCATAATGGTACCCTGAATGTGAATGTAACTCATCCAAATGGAACCCCCGTGAAGGGTCTGTACATATCATGGCAACCTGATTCTAGTTATTCATACTCAACCATGGCCCTGAACTCCACTGGACAGGCCTCCTTTGATATCAAATGGGAACAGCTTGGCCAGGGTGAGATAAGGATCGAGGACAGTTCATATGATGACATTTTCATGGAACATCTGGCAGTATTCCCTGATGAGATCGTTTTCAAGGACATTGTCCTGAACCCTCTTCCAGCTTACGATAGGGTGATTACTGGGATTGTAAGTAATCTGAGTTCCTCACTTCCTATTGAAGGAGCTTGGGTATCGTTTTCTGGACAAGATTCACTTGGGAATTACATTTCTAAGAGCAATATCACAGGTGTCGATGGAAGGTATTCTCTCATGGCCCCTATCACAGAATCTGAAAGCCTATCCCTCTCAGCTTACAAAACCCCCGGCTATAATATAAATTCTCGATCAATCTTCACAAGAGAGGGACAAACCACCTATAATTTTGATTTCGATCTCATCCCCCTTTACATGCCTGACGGACAGTCAAGGGTAAGGTTCATCAACACATCCAACGGACAACCGATCAATAAGGGAGATATGCAAGTATTCCTGAATCCTGTTGAATATGCTCACAGAGGAGAATATGATACTCATTATCCTGACACGGATGGCTGGTATGAGATCGATAGTAGAAAGGGGGAGACGGAATTAGACCTAAATGCTGATTTCGTTGAATATCCGAATACGGATATTACTGTCATACGAAACATTGTAATGAATGGTACTCCGGAGGATATGGAATTCGAACTTACACCTCCCCCCTCAATAACTGTGAATGTCACTGTGAAAAACTCGACAAGTGTTCTGAAAAGTGCCAGGATCTCCTGGTCCAATTCATTCTTCTTCCCTGATGGATTATGGTCCTTTTATTTCAGTTCCTATGTAAATCCTGATGGTTCATTGGAATTCGAACTTCCAATTGGGCAGAAGATCATTGTCCAGGCTTATCAAAGTGGATATAATTCAGGGAGCATTGTAATTGATACAAATCCTGTCAGAGCCCTGAATTATGAGATCGTTCTGGAGGAATATGAACCATATATGCCCAACATTCCAACAGGAACTGTGAAGATCGTCGTGGTAGACAACCTGACCGGTCTTCCCATCAAGGACGCAGAGATCAGAGGAGTAGCTGAGGTAGAAGGGCATTACTATTCCAATTATGTTGATGCCAATGGAACAGGCGTGTTTGACGGAGAATTGATCGCTGGTAAATACTTCGAGATAGAAGCTACCTGTTCTTATGGAAGAGGAAAAGTTAATAATTTAGTGATATTGAATGGAAGCAACGATCCGATCGAGATCCGGATAGATAGAGATACATGGGAAGCGCCCCCGGTTCCAGGAGACTATTATCTGACCTTCAAGGATCCTTCTGGAACTCCGGTAGCAGATCTTCGGGTCTGGTTAGACTATGATATAGGAGGTTTAAGCGAGTGGGATATTTTCTATACGGATTCATTGGGACGTATCAATTTCAGGGTTAATCCCGGGAGTAATGTGTATTTCGATACCACTTACTATCCCGAAAACAAACTATTAAACCCATGGGCATTCAACCCCACCAATCTCAATGTTCCGATGACTCCTGGGAGTATCGGAGATGTTACTCTTTATCCTAGGGGGGAACCAGGCGATATAATCGGATTCACAAGGGATTCTGTTACTGGTGAGGTGATCGGAGGTGTTTATATCAACGCCTATTCATATCATCCTACTGGTTCCTCAAGAATGATGATGGCCCCCCCTCTTCCTGAGGGGATCGAACTGTTTAGATACGATACAGGTTCAATGCTAAATGGATTCTACAGGACCTGGGGAATGGACCACGTTGTGATCCAGGCAACTAGAATTGGATATTACCCAGAAAGTGAAGAGATCGATCTGTCAACAAGGGCTCCAAGTGAGCATGATATTTACCTTGATCCTATAGGCGATATCCAATATTGGGTGAACGGCACACTTGTGGATGATGAGGGCATTGGTATCCATGGGTACTTAGAAGCCTCTGACAATGACCATCCTTTATTCATGCCTTATACCGTAGAAACAGGAACTGATGGGTCCTTTTCCATTCTTATGTATCCTGGAAACTATTCATTCCTGTACTTTCAATAATACTCTTTCCTCAAAAACAGATGTAATTGTTTCAGGACAGATCAACGATCTTATGCTTGTTCTAAAACCCTCAACCTTCATTACAGGAATAGTTACCAATAAGGCCGGGGACCCCGTTCCTGGTATCAATGTAACACTCCAGGTGAAAGAGGGTGGAACATTTATCGTTCTTCGACAGGCAACGACAAATGCGACAGGTTTCTACATATTCACAATAAATAAGGGCGAGTACAGGATAATTGTGGAAAGGACACCCCTCTATGATCCTTATGAAGGTGATCCTCTTATTACCGATGGTTGGAATCCGATCCTACATAATATTATACTGGAAAATTTGACAATTGGAAATATCATGGGAAAGGTAATCGGTGATGGAGGACCATTCCAAAGTGGAATACCCGGAGCTAATGTAACTTTGATCCAAGACGGAGGACCTGTTTCATGGACAAAAGCAACTGTTGAGGGTGGTTTCCTTTTCCAGGCAATTCCATTTGGTACTTACAGTATCCTCGCAGTTCCACCGGAGGAGTTACAACCAGTGGAAGATCTGAGATCAGGATATCAGGAAAAGGAATCAGAGAGTTTTTCCTTGACTGTCGCTTCCTTCGATCTTGACATCACTCTTGAATTCATTGAATATACATCCCCCTCCTTTGTTAACATCACTTATAACACTCCTGAGGGAGAGGGAGTATACCTGGACTCACCGATAATGATCGAGTTCAGTCATACCATGGATATCAGCTCAGTTTCCAATGGGATTATTATTACACCAGAGGTGGCAAATACCACATTTGCTTGGGATGGTTCCCTTACGATTGTTACTATAAGCCATGATCCTTTCCAGCCAGATACAAATTATTCAGTTAGGATCCTTTCAACGGTGATCTCCTATGAAGGATTCCCCCTTTGGGAAGAGTTCGAATGGTGGTTCATGACTGGAAATGCTACCGATCCATGGGATATCTTCTCTGCAGAGGTCACCGTAGATGAAGGTAAGAATGTTTCTGTCATAGTAACCGGACCACCCAACTTGGACATCTTTATGTTCTTTTTAAACATCGACTACCTGGAACTTGCGGAAGGTCCTTCCGGGACATACACATACCTAATAAACGGTACAATCCTGGATTGGGATACGGAATATAATTATTTCTTCACTGATTCCTATGGTGGTCTGGATAGAGCTCAGGAATTCAACGGGACCATAATGACTCCAGAGGAACCCTATAGTCCACCTGTGTGGTCAATTACATCAGCCACAGTGGAAGTTAGAGAGAGCGGCACATGGGATGTGAAGGTCCAAGGACCAGAGGGACAGACAATATACATTGTGATAGATGGTATTGGATCCTTCAATGTTGTTGAGGATGCACCTGGAAATTACAGGGTTTTAATACCATATGAGGAATTCGATTGGGAAGAGGATTATAATTACCATTTCTCAGAAACCGAAGGAGGTCCTGACATGGCTCAATCCTACTCAGGTACAGCTTTGATGCCCAAGGAACCATCATCTGGAAGTAGCAGTGATGATCCTCCTTTCTACCTCTGTTGTATAGGAATAATTGTAGTCCTGGTCATCATATTGGTTATAGTGATGTTATTAGTGATGAGAAAGAAAGGAAAAGGTGATTCCTTCGAAGAGTGAAGTGAAAAACAATAGATGATCGATCTTTAAACGCCCATCTTTACTATCACCTGGAACTCTATCTCTCCATCGTTGGAGACTCGTCCTCTTTGTTCCATTACCTGGAACCAATTGACCCTTTGCTCCCCCCCACATCCTTTAGGACCTTCTTTATCGCATCAGAATAGCTATCTGTTGATACACCGACCTTTTCTATCACATCTGCTCCGCTCATTTATCATACCTCCTGTGATAATCAGGATGTCGGTTCTTAACCTTTCCCATAATATGTCGGGGTCATTTCATTTATCATAATAAATCCGGATAATGATTCTTGATTAATTTTTAAATTCAAAAGGCATAATATGGTCAAGAGACCCTTACCTCATTTCCGATAAGAGGTGTTATCCATGAATAATAAGTGGCCAGGCACAGAAGAGGAGGAAAAGGAGAGGAATAAATGTCGGTTCTTTCTTAAAGATACGATAAGAAAGGAATTTGATTTCTCAAGAGCTGATCAGAACATCGGTAGTCCACCTCCAATGATCCAAAAACCTGTTGAGGAGGGTAATGAGATCTTCAGTCTTCCATTTCCTGATGACTGGTCCAATATTTGTCGAGCGGGACTTGGGGAGGTCCTTGGAAGAAGAAGAAGCAGGAGATCATTTGAAGATGAATCGCTTTCCTTGGAAGAACTTTCCTTCCTATTATGGGCCACACAGGGTATGAAGAGTCCAAAAGAACCGTTCTTTCGAACCTCTCCATCTGCTGGTGCGAGGCATTCATTTGAAACCTACATAATTGTCAGAAAGGTGACTGGTTTGGAAGAGGGGCTGTATAGGTACCTTCCCTTGGAACATTCACTTCTTATGATCAGGAAGGAGAGTGATATCTCGATCAAGGTGGCGAAAGCGAGCTTTGATCAGTCTTTCATCGGAACCGGATCAGTGGTTTTCATCTGGACGGCTATACCATATCGGATGGAATGGAGGTATGGACCTGCTGCTCACAAGGTAATAGCAATCGATATCGGGCATGTCTGTCAGAATCTTTACCTCGCCTCTGAGGGTATCGGATGTGGTACATGTGCGATTGGTGCATACGATCAAGAAGCTATTGATTCCCTTATCGAGGTTGATGGAAATGATGAATTCACGATCTATCTTGCTCCAGTTGGAAGAATGAAATAAACGAATAAAGAGATCACTCTTCTAGATATTCAAGAAAACTAGCTAAGATATCCTCCTTAATCCTGATATTTAGGGTATTCAACATTGACTTATTGAGAGTAAAAGTAACAATTAGGGTCCCATCCATTTTTTAATGTTATTTATCAAGGTATGAAAGAAATAACGAACGGCGAAAGATTGATGTGGATTACAAAGTAGAAGTAAATTGATCCCTCAGGGTCTATACACCGTTCGCAAGGTTCCTATGGTCCTCTCCTATTTGAACCCTTTTGAAGATATTCAGATCTCGGTAAGATCAAGAATAAGGTCCAGGTCCAACTCAAAAGCAGATACGGAAGTCGCAAGTTCGTTTTCAGTGATGATCCTTGGGTGGACCTCTCCGAAATGCCCAAAGGGGATCAGCTTCATCCCTTCTAACTCAGGAAAAAGACCGACATTTCTACCTTCACCCTGAGGGATATCCACCATTATTGCAGCGGATCTTCCTTTAATATAATAACCAAGGTTCACTGGTTCCAAGATATAGGAGATACCCAGGTCCTGCAAGATCCTTTGAACATGACCTTTAACCTCGGTAAATGAAGCTTTGTTGTCCTCACTTACACCACCAAGAACATTCCTGGTCCTGTTACCGATCATTACGTCAGCTGTTTCAAAGAGTTTCTGAGGAAGGTCTCTATGCTTATTTACCCTGAGAAGGGCCATCAACGATGGCAATGTGGACATCCTTACCATGGTGTGATCTATGGTGATGGGATTCAGAAGTTTGAGATGGTCCTGCTCATCCCTTCCCATGAGGGTGAATTGGGATTTCTCGTTGGAGAGGGATATGGTCTTGACCTCCAGGAATCCATGCCCGATCAGAGTTTGTCTTATGTATCTGCATATCATAGTCATTCTTCGTTCAGATCCCATGGTGGAATGAGTAGACCCAATACCCTCGAAAGAATTGAAACCGAATCCTATTGCAATATCCTCCACCAGGTCCGCTTGATGAAGTATATCACCTCTCCATGGAGGAACCAGACACTTGATCTCACCTCTCTTAACTTCAACGTTTCCATACCCCATACGATCAAGGGATCTGATGATATCATTTGATGAGAGGTCTTTGCCCAACCAATTTTTTGTCCATTCCAAGCTTGCTATGGATTCTATCCATTGGTATTTTGGCCATTTGCCAGTGCTCAAATCCAGATCCTTGAAAGATTCCGATTCTGGATATTCGATCCTGACATCTTCAATCCTTCCCCCCCTATCCACTAGTTGGGAACATACTATGTTAACCGCTAGATTGACTGCATTCAGGTCCCAACCCGTACAATCAACAAAGATATCCCTTGTGCTCTCAGTTACTTTGGTAAGTTCACCATTGATTATTGGAGGGAAAGAAAGGACCTGTTCCTTTGAATCAGTGATAACAGGATATTTCAGTTTATCTTTCAGGATCCATGAGTAGCCTTTACCTTTCTCATGTTCATTGAGGATCCTTTCAAGGTTCCAATCCTCTTCCTTTTGAAGTGGAACGAATCGAATTTCTTTTGGATCAGCAGCCCAGTATTTGAAGGGTGGTTTGAGTGGAGCTGCATCATGTATACCGATCGCTACCTTCCTCCTTTTCCTACCTAAAGTGATGTGAAGTTTCTCTTGGAGGTTCATTATGGATATCAAGGCCTTGTCATCAATATTCACTCCTCTTATGACAGCAGCTCCGATGACTGGTCTGATTCCAGAAAGGGCGGGATCAACCACTACCTTCATACCAGAGCTCCCATTGATCCCGTAGATCGAGGTAAGATCCTTAAGATTCGACCCAATAAATTTACCATAAGCTCTAGCAACACCCTCAACTGAGAAAAGATCAGGTCTATCTGGGAAGAATTCTACTGAGACCTCTCCTCCTTCATCCTTCTCCACTGTGGCACCTATCATTGGAATGTTATTTTTAAAACTGTCAAGGTCGAAACCTTTCCCAACAAGTCTTCCTAGGTCCTCAGTGTCCAGGTTTATTACGGGCATGGACCGATCTCCTTCTTAACCGAGAATGGATGGACCGTATTAACCTTTATCATACCTTTAGGGGTCAAGTTTTATATCCGATAGCTTCATGGCGCTTTTAGTGATACCCATGACGGAAATGATAACAAAGGATATGGGAATCTCGGATGTGATACAGAAGTATCCAGAGCTCATTCCCGTTTTTATCCAGCATGGACTCGGTTGTATTGGTTGTGCAATGGCAAATTTTGAATCAATCGAACAGGGTGCATCTGCACATGGAATGGATGTCGATTCATTGATGAAGGACCTAAATGAAATGGTTGGGTCTATTGGGAAACCATGAGCTATTGCTGGAAAATCAGATTGATCAGGAATTTTTTCGAGTCAGTATTTATTTGAATTTCAGGTAATTATATATATTACTTCCTTTATGGCCGGACGCCAAAGCGCAAAGAAGCCCTCCGGCCAAACGTTAAGGGCAACCTTCACGGGACCCTGTAACGGAGAGACCTTCCCCTCTGGGGGATATTTGTTGTCTCCGGGAACGACGTAACGGTCGGATAGGCGCAGGAGCGTGACCTTGTGCTAACCATGCATGGAGGTTTAGTTCCGATAGTAACCGAAATATCGGAGGAATGAGATGGGTAAAGCACACAAGCCAAGAAGAGGTTCAATGGCCCATTCACCTAGGAAAAGGGCCAAAAGGGAGACCCCTATAGTCAAGCACTGGCCAGAGGTTGGTAGCTCCGAACCAAAAATACAGGGCTTCGCAGGATACAAGGCTGGTATGACCCACGCCTTTATTATGGATTACAGGCCGACATCGACCACTTCAGGACAGGAAGTAATGGTTCCCGTAACAGTTGTAGAGGTCCCACCCATGAAGGTGGTGGGTATCAGGCTCTACGAGGATAATGTTTACGGGATGAACACGAAGAAGGAGGTCTGGGCTGAGAATCTGGATAAGGAACTTCTAAGGTCGATACCGATCCCAGAAAAGGGTTCAAAACCTGACCTTTCTTCACTGGTTGAAGAAGATGTGGATGAGATAAGGGTCATAATGCATTCCAAACCATATAATGTCCCTTCTATCCCCAAGAAATCTCCTGAGATCATGGAGATGAGGATCGGGGGAGGATCCATCAAAGAGAGGATAGAGTATGCCAAAGGCCTTCTTGGAAAGGATGTTGATTTTAACGAGTTCCAGGTGGAAGGGGCCATGGTGGACATAATATCGGTGACGAAAGGAAAGGGATTCCAGGGTTTGAACAAAAGGTTCGGTGTCAAGCTATTGACACATAAGAACTCAAAACACAGGAGGATGCTAGGGTACTCAAGGACCATGGAATCCATCCTGGATCATGTCCACGGTTCCCAATTCAGGTCAGATGGGATATCATAAGAGAACAGAGTTCAATAAAAGAATACTCAAGGTTGGAAAGGATCCCTCTGAGATCAATCCAAAAGGCGGATTCATCCATTATGGTAATATCACGAATCATTATGTTCTCATACACGGCTCAATTCCAGGTGTGACAAAAAGATTGATACGGTTCAGAGATCCAGTCAGAATGAAGGGAGTGAAGATATCATCCCCTGAGATCACATACGTTAGCACAGCTTCTAAACAGGGTAAGTGAGGCGATCCAGATGGTAGAAAGCAAGAAAAAAAGGGCATCTGCGCCGAAGAAGGTTCCAACCGCAGGATCGGTCAATATCTACGGACTGGATGGGAAAGTTAAGGGTAGTTTCGACCTTCCCCGGGTCTTCACTACACCCTTTAGACCTGATCTGATCAGGAGGGCTGTTGTCTCCGCACAGGCCAATAAAAGGCAGAGATATGGTCCATCCAGGGAAGCAGGGATGAGGCATGCCACTTCAACATGGGGTAAAGGAAGGGGAGTAGCAAGGGTCCAGAGACTTACTCAAGGTAGAAAAGGTGCAGAATCTCCAAACAATGTCGGTGGACGAAGAGCTCACCCTCCCAGACCAGAACACTCATTTGAGAAAAAGATAAATCTCAAGGAGAAGAGGTTTGCAAAAGCCTCAGCTCTTGCAGCGACCTCAGACGAGGGAAAAGTAAGGGCCAGGGGACACAAGTTCAAGGAAGGTATCACACTTCCCATTATAATTGATGACAAGCTCGAGACCATGGATCGGACAAGAGATATAATGGAAGTCCTCAGGTCCCTTGGGATCGATGAGGATATCAAAAGGTCTCATGATGGCAAGCATATCAGGGCCGGTCGTGGTAAGATGAGAGGAAGAAGGTTCAGACAACCTCGTTCCATTCTTTTCGTTGCAAGTGAGGGTTCTGCAGTCCTTATTGGAGCAAGGAACCTACCGGGTGTCAATACCAGTACACCTTCTCAGATCAATACTGAGCTCCTGGCTCCCGGAGGGGATCCGGGAAGACTCGTTGTTTTCACAAAGAAGGCAATAAGCAGCCTCGGAGGTGAGAATTAATGATTGAGAATATGCCTCATACAATACTTCTACACCCTTATGTTACAGAGAAGACACTTAACCTGATGGAGGCCCACAACTCCCTCATGTTCATAGTGAAAGAAGGAGCCACAAAGATCGATATCAAGGCTGCTTTCGAAGAGCTATTCGAGGTTAAGGTGGACAGGGTGAACGTTAAACATACAAGGTTCGGAAAGCAGGCGATAATCAAGCTTTCCAAGGAATACAAAGCCGATGATGTGGGAATGAGGATTGGAATATTCTGAGGGGATGCTTATGGGAAAGAGAATTATTAGCAGGAGAAGAGGAAAGGGAACAACCGTATATCGGTCCCCCAGCCACAAGCACCTTACCCCAGCCGTTCTTCCAAAATTGAAGTCCGGGAGAGGTAGAGTAGTGGACTTCGTTCATGATCCCGGTCATACCGCACCCATGGCAAAGATGCTTTGGAACGATGGCAGGGTTAGATTCATGCTTGCTCCGGAAGGTTTGAGAGTTGGTCAAGAGGTATTGATGGGTGACAATGCACCTATTCGCATAGGGAATATCCTACCTTTGAAGGAGATTCCTGAGGGAACTCCGATCTACCATATTGAGGCTAGACCTCTTGATGGGGGTAAATTCGTAAGGGCCGGAGGTTCATCAGCAATTATCGTTTCCAGAGGAAAGGCCGTTACTGTCCAACTTCCTTCAGGCAGTTTTAAAAACTTACCAGGTGAGTGCAGGGCCATAATCGGAATGGTGGGAGGTGGAGGTAGACCCGACCTTCCTTTTGCCAAAGCAGGAAATAAGGTACACTCACTCAGTGCCAAAGCAAGGGTTTATCCAGTGGTTTCCGGTGTGGCTATGAGCCCCGTGAACCATCCTCATGGAGGTGGAGGCCATCAACATGTTGGTGTACCTAGCACCGTATCAAGAAATGCTCCTCCAGGTCGGAAGGTGGGCAGAATGAGCCCCAAGAAAAAGAAGAATAATAAGAAGAAAAAGGGGGCCTGATTAAATGGCTAAAGGCAAAACAACCCCAAAAGCGGCAAGAAGGAAATCAAGGAAGCTGAAGGGCAGGATAGCGGCCAAGAAGAAGAAGGAGTTCCTCTATAGGGGTAAGAGCCTAGAGGATATCCAGGCGATGAGTCTCGATGAGTTCATTGAGCTCCTTCCAGCTCGAGCTAGAAGAACGATCACAAGAGGTGTGGTTGACAAGAATCCTAGGTTCTTCAGGCATCTTGATCGGGGAGATGGTGTGATAAAGACACACACCAGAGAGATGGTCATCCTTCCATCCATGATCTCAAAGACATTATCAATCCATGATGGGAAGGCCTTCGTGGAAGTTCCTGTCACAATTGAGATGGTGGGCCACAAGATAGGTGAGTTCGCTCCAACAAGGAAAACCACTAAACACACTGGTGTGGGCGTCGGTGCTACAAGGTCGTCCAAGTACATGCCACTTAAGTGAGGGATTACATGAGATATTCTAAAGATTCAGATCCAGAAACCTCTGCAAGGGCCCAGGCTCTGGAGGTGAACATCTCTCCCAAGCATTCTGTTGAGATCTGCAGGGAGATAAGAGGCATGGAGCTAAGGAAGGCAAAAACCTACCTTGAGGAAGTGATCTCATTGAAAAGGGCTGTTCCTTTTAAAAGATATAAACAATGTGTGTCACACAGGAAGGGTACTGGTTTCGGTCCAGGGAGGTATCCTCAGAAGGCAGCATCCAAGATTTTGAAGCTCCTTGAGGACTGTGAGTCCAATGCAGAATACAGCGGCCTCAATACAGATCAGCTGAAGATTTCCCATATTGCAGCCAATAGAGGCAGGGTTTTCAGGGGATGGATGCCGAGAGCACATGGTAGGGCGACTGATTGGGATACCTATACTGTGAACATCGAGGTCATTCTTGAAGAAAAGGAGGGAGAAGATGGCCAGTGAGAGGAAGTTCATCAATGAAAATATCAGACGAGTCCTTCTTAAGGAATATTTCAAGGGGGAAACTGAGATGGCAGGTTTCGGTGGTATTGACATCCAGAGAACCCCCATGGGAACCAGAGTGACCCTAATAGTTGAAAGACCCGGCATGGTAATTGGAAGGAAAGGTGCCAAGATCAAGGAATTGACGAGAACTGTTTCTGAGAAGTATGGTTTCGATAATCCCCAGATCGAGGTTCAAGAATGCCGGAATAGTGCCAAGAATCCACAGATCATGGCCCAGAAGCTTGCCTTGGCCCTAGAAAGGGGATGGCATTTCAGAAGAGCAGGACATTCTACTCTCAGAAGGATAATGGATACTGATGTAAAGGGTTGTCAGGTCAAACTCTGCGGAAAATTAACTGGCCAGAGGCACAGGACTGAGAAGTTCAAGTGGGGCCACATCAAATTCTGCGGAGAACCCGCAATTACAACCATGGACCGAGGATATGCAATTGCTAAGAAGAAGTTGGGTCTTATCGGTGTATCCGTGGATATCATGAGAAGTGATTCCGTTCTTCCTGATGAGGTGACGATCCATGATCTCCCAGAGCTCAGAGAGGTAGCGGAGATCAAGTTGGATGAACCTACCGAGGATCCAAAAGAAGTATCTGAAACAGATGAGGAAGAGACCCCCACACCTCCAGAAGAGGTTGAAGCTGTTTCAGAAACAGATTCCGAGGACAAAGATGAGGAGAAAAAGAATAAATCCACCTCTCGTAGAAAGGCCAAAAGAGAGGAGAGGAGAAAGGAACAGGATGAGGACGATACCGAATCTGAACCTACACCTGATCCAGAAAAGGCTCCTCAGGAACTTAAAGACGAACCATCCAAAGAATTGAAGGAAGGGGATTCAAAAGGAGGTGAGTAGAAGTGGCGTTACTCAGACTCCCAGAAATCAGGAATTTGAATCCCGAAGAAAGGTCTGGAAAGATGAAGGAACTTCGCGATGAACTAATGAGGGAAAGGGGAATATCCGCTATGGGTGGAGCTCCTCCCAATCCTGGAAGGATCAAATCCCTCAGGATCAATATAGCCAGATTGGCTACGGTCATGAGGGAGGAGGGAGAACTTTAATGGCAGAGATATGTAGCGTCTGCGGTCTTCCAAAAGAACTCTGCGCTTGTGAGGATATTGCAAGGGAGCAGCAAGATATTCGGATTGCCACAACTAAAAGGAGATACGGAAAGGTCGTGACGATAATATCAGGGATCGATCCCACAGATATCGATCTAGACGATCTCGCCCGCTTCTTAAAGAACAAGTGCGCAGCCGGTGGAACCGTCAAAGATGGTATAATAGAACTTCAAGGTGACCACAAGAAGAAGGCCATAGAGGCGCTCAAGGAGAAAGGCTATACGAACATTTCCGAGTGAGGAGGATGAACGAGAAAGGACCAGGCAAGGTAAGGAATATTCTGCTGCTAGAGCTCATAGGGACCCAATTAAGGGTTCTCCATCATACGGATCCCGGATTGATTGGACGAGAGGGGATCGTGTTGGATGAGACAAAGGGAACGTTCCTGCTTGATAATGATGGAAAAAGATCGGTGGTTCCGAAGAAGGGTGGAAGATTCAGGTTGACAGGACTTGAAAGTGATTTACGATCCATTGAGATAGATGGGTCTGATATCCTCTACCGGCCTGAGGACAGAAATAAAAAACTGGATAAAAAGGAAAACTACCGAAAGAAGAAGTAAACTATGAAGGTCCAAAGGATCCTCCAACCAAGATCAATTTAGAACCGAAGAAGGTGGTAAGGATGGCAGAAAAGGGTGATGAGGCTCCGGAGCCCAAGAAACAACCGAAGGCATCGGAAGCAAAAAAGATCACGAAGAAGACCGAAGCAGCCGCGGATATCGACACAGTACAGGGTAAAAAGACACTTCCTGTCAAAAGGAAGGCCCTGGGTGTGAGTAAACCTGTGGTCAGGTCAAAGAAGGTCAAGAAGACCGCTCACAGGGATATAGGTATTGACATCGAGGCTCCGACCAAGGGTTGTGAAGATGAGAATTGTCCATTTCATGGTAAATTATCCGTCAGGGGTATCATCCTGGATGTTCAGGTGGTCAATATGAAGATGGATGATACCGTGGTGGTCATGAGGGAAAGAAGGCATCGTATTGAGAAGTACCAGAGGTACGAAAAGAGGTCCGCCAGATATCTTGCCCACCTTCCACCATGCATCAATGTCCAAGTCGGTGATATGGTAAAGATCATGGAATGCCGTCCTCTTTCTAAAAGCACCAATATGGTAGTTATCGGGAGGATCTGAAATGAAGGGATTAGCTGGGGTACAAACCAGAGGTCTTCAGGTCGGATCAAAGGTTAGTTGTGTAGATAATACCGGAGCAAAGATCGTTCAGATTGTTCAGGTCTTGAAATACAAAGGTACCAAGAGAAGGGTGCCATCTGCAGGTATAGGTGATATGGTGATCGTCAGTGTAAAGAAGGGAACACCTGAGCTCAGAAAACAGCTCTTTCCAGCTGTCATTGTCAGACAGAAAAGGCTCTTCAGAAGACCGGATGGAACCATGATCTCCTTTGAGGACAATGCACTTGTCCTTACTACCAAGACCGGAGAGACAAAGGGTTCTGATATCAAGGGTCCAGTAGCGAAAGAGGCCGCAGAGAGGTTTTCAAGGATCGCTGCCACGGCATCCACGATCGTCTAGGAGGTATTAAGATGGACGCCAGATCTTCTAAACCCAGAAAACAGCGAAAAAACCAGAAGAATTTACCTCTTCACAGAGGGAGCAAGATCATCAGATCGCCCCTTGATCCGACAAAATACGGAAAATCCTCCATAAGGAGGGTCACTCTTAGAACCGGTGATACTGTCAAAGTATTACGTGGATCAAGAACCGGACATGAAGGGAAGGTTGCAAAGATCGACCTGAAAAAGAGGAAGGTTTCGATCGAGAAGGCCTTAATAAACAAGGCAGATAACAAGGAGGTCACGATCTGGTTCGATGCTTCGAACCTTGTGGTGACCAAGCTAGACCTCTCGGACCCGGTAAGGAAGGAGAGGTTCAAAGGGGTTGGGGATGAGTAAAGGAGGAATGTTATGGTTGATTCTAAGCATCTTAAGAGATATGCGGCACCGAGATCATGGGCCATTCAGAGGAAGCCCAAGGTATGGACCGTTAGGGCTAAGCCCGGGGCCCATTCAATGGAGAAATCCATTCCACTTCTCGTCGCTTTGAGGGATATACTTAATCTTGGTGACACAGCTTCGGAGATAAGGAAGATCCTTGCAAGGAGGGATGTCCTTGTGGATGGAAAGGTCAGGACCAGTCCTAAACTTCCGGTAGGGATAATGGATGTCATCAGTATTCCGAAGATCAAATCATTCTACAGAGTGATGGTGAATCCTAGGGGACAGATCACTCTGAAGAAGATAGAGAAGAGTGAATCCACTTGGAAGTTAGCAAGGATAATGAACAAGACTATCGTGAAGGGGGGGACACTTCAGCTTCACCTTCATGATGGAAGGAACATCCTTGTCAAGAAGGATGAGTTCAAGACCGGGGACGCGATCAAGATCTCACTTCCAGATCAGAAGATAATTGAGAAGTTCCCCATGAAAGAGGAATCATTGGCATTTCTGACAGGTGGAGCCCACATTGGAACCATCTGCAGGATTAAAAGGATAGAGGTAACGAGGAATCCTGATCCCAATATCGTTGAGTTCCATGAGGGATTCAACACCATTATCGATCATGTCTTCATTATAGGGATTAAGACCTCCGAGATAGAATCTGCGGAGGTGAGCACCTTATGACCGATGAGATGTCAGAAAAGAATGAAGAAAAAAAAGAGAACCCCAACAGGGAGATAAGGATAGAGAAGGTTGTTGTCAATATTGGTGTAGGTGAGGCTGGTGATAAGCTCAACAAAGCTATCAAGGTCATAGAGTTGCTCACTCAGAAGAAACCCACCCAAACCATTTCAAAGACGACAAATAGGGACCTTGGCATCCGGGTTGGGATGCCAATTGGATGCAAGGTAACGCTCAGGAAGGAAAATGCTCCAGAATTCCTGAAGAAGGCCCTTTGGGTTAGGGAGAACAAGATCATGGGATACTCCTTCGATCCGCAGGGTAATTTTTCATTCGGGATATCCGATTATACGGACTTCCAGGGAATGAGATACGATCCGGATATAGGTATATTCGGACTTGATATCAACGTGGTCCTAACACGCGCCGGAAAAAGGGTAAGCAGGAGGAAAAGAGCTCCTGGACATATACCCACCGAGCAGAGGATCGCAAAACAAGAGGCCAAGGAGTGGGTCTCCAAGACCTTCGATGTGGAGGTGTTGGAATAATGGCTGAGATCGAAGTAAAACGGAAGACCTTCGGAAGGAAGGTAGGGTGCCAGAGATGCGGACGCAAGAGGGGTTTGATCAGAAGGAACGGGATGCACTTGTGCAGACAGTGTTTCAGAGAGATAGCTCCGGAGATAGGGTTCAAGAAATATTCATGAGGAGTGTGTTAGATTGAGAAACGATCCACTGTCAGATGCCCTATCTGTAATGAAGAATGCGGAAAGGGCCGGAAAGAAGGACTGTATTGTCAGACCAGCCTCGAAATTGATCGGACGCGTCTTAAAGGTCATCCAGGAGAATGGATACATTAAGGAGTTCGAATACAATGAGGATGGAAGGGCCGGATGGTTCAATGTTCACCTTAATGGAAATATCAACGACTGCGGTGTTATCAAACCACGTTTTGCCATTAAAAGAGCTGAAATGGAGGGATACGAAGCAAGGTACCTTCCCGCTCAGAATTTTGGAGTGATCATACTGTCCACTACCAAGGGTGTAATCTCTCACGATAAGGCAAAGGAGATGCATACTGGAGGAAGGCTTCTGGCCTTTGTTTATTGAGGTGATCCCAATGGTAAGAATAGACATGATGGAAAGGATTGTGGACATTCCCAAGGGTGTCTCAGTTGATATTAAAGAGAACCTGATCTCGGTATCGGGAAAGAAGGGTAAACTCACAAGGGAATTCAGCCATCCTAAAGTAAAAATGGTGATCAAGGATGGAAATGTGTATGTCAACTGTCCTTATCCGAAAAGGAAGGAGATGGGCCTCGTAGGAACCTGGGCTTCACATGTTCAGAACATGGTAAATGGTGTTCAGAACGGATTCCACTACAAGTTGCGGATAATCTTTTCTCATTTTCCAATTAAGACGTCTGTGAAGGGAAATGAGCTGGTGGTAGAGAACTTCCTTGGAGAGAGATTTCCAAGGAGGGCAAAGATATTGGAAGGTGTCACCGCGAAGATATCCGGGGACATCATTAATTTAGAGGGTATCAACAAGGAAATGGTTGGCCAGACAGCTGCGAACATTGAGAAGGCAACTATTGTGAAGAACTATGATACTAGGGTATTCCAGGATGGAATATATCTCACCAGCAGGGGGGATGAATGATGGCAGAGAAGAAAACGGATAAGGCCACCAAAGTTCCTCCCAAGGTAGTGGTCAAGGAAGAAAAGACCTCTCCTAAGAAGAAAGCTGTTGTTAAGAAATCCCAGGGTAAGATTAAACCTGAGATCGACAGCAATATTGAGAAGCTACTGGAGATCAGGAAGGAACGTTACGATAAACAACCCAAATTCAGGAGGGGGGAATGGTTCAGGTACAAGAAGTTAGGAACCAATTGGAGGAGGCCCAGGGCTGTTACGAACAAGATGAGATTGAACAGAAAGTACAGACCTCCAAAGGTAAGGATCGGATTTGGAAAACCTGCATCAGTCAGGCATTATCATCCATCCGGTTTTAGGGAGGTAATGGTCTTCAACTTAGCTGACCTTGAGAGTATAGACCCAAAGGTCCAGGCAGCTAGGATCGGAGCTACAGTTGGGACAAGAAAGAGGAAGACCATTGTTCAATCAGCGGATCAGAAAGGCATCCGTATCCTTAACAGGGGGGTTCTGTGATGGATCTTTCAAATCAAAGAAGGATGGCTGCGATCATCCTAAAATGTGGTGCAAACAGGGTTTATATGAATCCCAATAACATCGAAGATATTTCTGAAGCAGTTACAAGAGGGGATGTCAGAAAGCTGGTCAATGAAGGTGTTATAAAAGCTAGACCAGAAAAGGGTATTTCCTCTGGAAGAAAGAAGGCACGAATGATCCAAAAAGAAGCAGGAAAGAGAAAGGGTCATGGTTCGAGGAAGGGATCAAAATATGCCAGATTCCCTAAGAAAAGGAGATGGATAAACACCATCAGACCGATCAGAAGGACCCTGAAGGAATTCAGAACCCAAGGCAATATATCATCTGAAACTTACAGACATTATTACAGGCATGCCTCGGGAGGAACCTTCAGATCGGTTGGCCATTTAAGGTCACATATGCAAAACGAGAATGCCTTCATAAAGATCCCTGTAAAGGAGGTGAAATGATATGGCAGACGGACCAAGATATCATATGCCATTTAGGAGAAGGAGAGAGGGAAAGACCAATTTCAGGTCCAGACTTTCTCTAGTAAAATCAAAGAAACCCAGAGCGGTGGTAAGGAAAAGCCTTTCAGGTACCACTGTGCAGTTTATAAAGTTCGATATGAATGGGGACCTTGTCCTTGCACAGGCAGGATATAAGGACCTGAAGAAAATGGGTTGGAAACACTCTATCAAGGATACTACAGCATCATACCTTGTGGGTCTCATAGCAGGGGTAAAAGCAGGTAAATCAGACCTCCATGAGGCGGTTCTCGATATAGGTCTGCAAGAACCCAAGACAGGCAGCCGTGTATTTGCCACTCTTAGGGGAATGCTTGATGCTGGACTTGACATACCACACGGAGAAGGAATGTTTCCGGAAGAGGACCGGATCTTCGGACGTCACAAGGAGATCGATGGGTTCGAGGAAGATTTCGTGGCCATGAAGAACAAGATCCTGGAGATGTGACCATGACCGAAGATAAGAAGAAGGTAGAAGAAGTGAAAGAAAATCCCGATAAACCCGTGGACTTGGCCGAGGTCGATATCCCGGAGGATAAACGCGATGATGTGGCTGTCAAGACCCAGGAAGAAACAGAACGGGGAAAGAGACCAAACCTTACCAAAGGAACTGTAAAACCTGCAGGTGACTCCAGGGGGAGGGGCTCATCAAGGCCGGGGAGACAGAGTAGAGGTCCAAAAAGGGATAGGTTCGAGGAGGAAGATTGGGATCCCAAGACAAAACTCGGAATCCTTGTCAAGGCTGGGAAGGTATCCTCTATGCATGATGCTCTGAGCTCTGGTCTTCCTTTAAGGGAACATCAGATAGTTGATACAATAATTGGTGAAGACCTCGTTGATGAGGTATTAAAGGTCAACATGGTCCAGAGGATGACCGATTCCGGACGGAGGACCCGGTTCTCTATCACAGTTGTCGTTGGCAACAGCAATGGATATGTTGGACTGGGTTCAGCACGTGGGAAAGAAGTTGGACCTACCATAAAAAAGGCCATTGATAATGCGAAGCTCAACATGATAGAGCTTAACAGAGGCTGCGGATCTTGGGAATGCGGATGCATGAACCCACATTCCCTTCCCTTACAAGGTCGAAGGCAGGGCGGGGTCCACAACCGTTACACTTAGACCTGCTCCCCGTGGAGTGGGTCTGGCAGTAGGAGATGTGGCTAAGAAGATACTGAAATTAGCCGGTATCAGAGATGCCTGGGGATTCTCCAGGGGACAGACCAAGACCACAGTCAACAATGCCAAGGCGGTAATGGATGCACTAAAGGGAACCACTCTGATGAGGGTACAAAAGGGCCAGAGGATCGCCTTGAAACATCTTTCAGGACCTGTTCTGGGAGTTGAGGAACCGGTCCAAACGGATGGAGGTGAGGTTCAATGACCCTCGCTGTGGTAAGGGTCAGGGGAACACTGAGAGTGAAACCTGATATCAAGGAGACCCTTATGTTGTTGAGTCTGAACAGGGTCAATCACTGTGTTGTCATACCTGAAACACCAGAATTCAAGGGTATGCTCCAGAAGGTAAAGGATTATGTCACCTGGGGTGAAGTAGAACAGGGATACCCTTGCAGAAATGATACGGCAGAGGGGTCGGATCGATGGTGGTTCTCCACTGACAGATGAGTTCATTAAATCCAGATCATCTTTCAAGAATGTGGATGAACTAGCAGGTGCTGTGATCGAGAACGGATTCAAATACAAGGACCTGGGAGGAGCAAAACCACTATTCAGACTATCACCACCGAACAAGGGTGGATATGAGGGTATCAAGAGACACTTCACTGTTGGTGGTGCATTGGGTTACAGAGGAAAGGAGATCAACAACCTCCTTAAGAAGATGATCTGAGGTGATTGCCATGGCAAAGAAGAGGAATGCAAAGTTCAGAGGATTGAAGACCAGAGGTCACGGGATCAAGGCTCGAAGAGGCGCTGGCAAGAGGGGTGGAAAAGGTATGGCCGGTAATCACAAGCATAGATACATCCATATAATCAAGTTCTACGGCAAGGATTATTTCGGAAGGCATGGCTTCAAAAGACCACAGTCCGTTGTCCAAGATAATATCGTCTTGAACCTATCAACGATCCGAGAATATATCGGACGGATGGTTGAATCTGGGGCTGCTAAAAAGAAGGGTAACGCCTATGATCTCGATATCGAGAAGCTTGGCTGTACCAAACTACTTGGGGGCGGAAGTATAGGCGACCTGAAGGTCCATATACTACTCCTCAGGCTTCCGAGAAGGCTGTAGAGAAGATCGAAGCTGCTGGCGGGACCGTCACGGTCAAACAGGAGTGAGCCTGGACCGGCAATAATAAACCCTTTAATAGAAGAACGGTAATCGGGGAGCAAATCTATCCAGGGCATAAATCGGTGTGTGTTCTATGGCTGTCGAAAGAGATTACAGGAAGGCCATCTGGGTGGCCATCGCCTATATTGCGACGATGGTCATTGTCTATTTCTGGCAGTGGCGAGATGCTGACTTCAATAATTTTGCAGAGATCTCGCTCTTCATTGTAATCGCACTTTCAATCGCCCTTGTGTTCTTTCTTATCGGAATGATGGTCACCTATGCTGGTGAGAACTCCAAACTCTATGGACTGAAATCGATATCGGAGAAGTGGCCAGCCATCAAGAAACCAGAAGGTCACGTGAAATTCAGGACCAAGATGCTTTGGACGTTCGGAACCCTGATATTGTATTTCTTCCTGAGTAACGTTCAGCTCTACGGTCTTTCCGGAGAAAGTATTGATATATTCTCCGAATTCAGGGCAATACTTGCTGGAGCAAATGGTTCTTTGATGCATCTGGGTATCGGACCCATTGTCACAGGTTCCATTATAATGCAGTTGTTCTCGGGTGCAAAGATCATCAATCTGGACCTTCAGAAGGCCGAGGACAAGGCCATCTATCAGGGTGTCCAGAAGGTCCTCGTGCTCGTAATGATATTCGTTGAAGCCATCCCCCAAGTATATGGGTACTTAACTCCATCGAGTTCCGGTTGGATGGGGGACATTGGAATTGGATGGGCCAGAATGGTCATCATTTTCCAGATAATATTTGGTTCTTATCTCGTATTCCTTATGGATGAGGTCATCTCAAAGTGGGGGATCGGTTCCGGAATATCTATGTTCATCGCAGCAGGCGTATCCCAGGCGATCTTCCAGGGAACCATTTCTTGGATACCACTTGGGAAGGCCACCGCTGCCCAATACAATCTTGACCGACTTGTTGATAGCTATGGCAGTATTCCAGCGGGAACCATCCCCAAGACCTGGTATATCCTAGAAAATATGTCTGGGGGGATCAGGGAACTTGCTTCGGGTGGTTTCGAGACCATCTTCCTTTCGCCTCCGAACCCCATGGTGGCTCTCCTTTCGACAGTAGTGATATTCCTGGTGGTTGCTTATGCTGAGTCCACCCAGATAGAGCTACCTCTTTCCCATGCTAAGGCCAGAGGAGCTAGGGGCCGGTATCCGATAAGGTTGATATATGCCTCAAATATCCCTGTCATATTGATGTCGGCATTGCTCGCAAACATCAATATGTTCTCATTGCTCCTTTGGAACCATCCTAAGTTCAAGACCATTCCAATAATTGGAGAGAATTGGAGGATCGGATTCTACGATACAGGATCCACTTCACCTTCAGGAGGTCTGGCTTGGTATGTCTCCAGGGTCAACGGTCTCCAATCCTGGCTCCTTCCCTTGATCAATTGGGACCGGTATAGAGGATATGTTGGGGACCACGATTATTGGCAGGTCGCTGTCCATGTTTTGATCTATGTGGGGATCATGGTGGTGGGTTCCATCCTATTCGCAAAGTTCTGGATAGAGACAACGAATATGGGGCCCGAAGCGGTAGCCAAACAGATACAGAGCTCAGGAATGAGGATTCCTGGTTTCAGAAGGGATCCAAGGGTCCTTAAAAAGGTCCTTAACCGCTATATTCCTACTGTCACGGTTATCTCGGGTGCTTTTGTAGGTCTCCTTGCAGCTTTGGCTGACATGGTTGGGACGGTAGGCTCGACTTCTGGAACAGGTGTGCTATTAACTGTAGGTATCATCATACGTCTCTATGAGCAGATAGGCAAGGAACAGATGATGGAGATGCATCCTGTTCTCAGAGGATTCTTTGGACGGGATTGATGTTAAATCTGATCATAATCGTTCCTCAATAACCCTTTAACGAAGCCATTTTGCCATCAAACTTTAAAAGGATGATGGCACATAAGGAAAAGCGTTCCTCGGGGGTCCTTTAATTGAGGTCGAGAGTTGGTTTAGTACTAGTTTTTACCGCGATAATGATCATCCCTGCCATACTCCCAGGATCCAGTGGAGCAGTGACCTTAGATCCATATGAAGTTGCTCCAGGTGTCTTGATCCCTTTAAAATTGACCGATTTCGATGAGAAAGGGGACATCCTTACCCTTACCATCACATTCAAAGGGAGCTCAGCCGAAGATTACGAACCACGTGGGATTGACATTTTAATCCTTGAGAAAAGCAGAGCTGACAAGACCACCAGGATAGATATTGCTGAAACAGAGGCTTTCCTTGTATTGAGGAACGTTTCGATCAGGGTGGAAAAAGAGATCAAGAATCCTACGAACAGTCAGAAGTCCATTGTATTTTTCAATGTAATGCGGGATGATGATGCTGATGATTGGGACAATGCAACAGTCAGGATCAGGATAGATTACGAGGTCAAGAACAAAGAAGAAGACCAGGGACTGGATATCTTGCCCATTGTTGTCGTAGTATTGGTTGTAATCATAGTGATCCTTGTAATATTCATGGGATTTTACTATTTTAGAAGGAAGTCCAAGGATGCAAGGACATTCTTCAACCCTCAGGACGGACCTTATTATGCTTTTAGGTCAATGATAGACGAAAAGGTCTACTATATCGATCCAGACCAGTACGCAGGATTGTATGAATCCAATTCTTTGGGAAATTATGATTTCTTGGGAACAGCAACGAGGATCGGTGGTCCGATCACACCACCTGAAGGAAGCCAAACTGATAACACAATGTTAGGCCAGTCAGAAAGCCCTGTCCTTACACCGATCCCGATCGTCAATGATCAACCCCAGATAGACATAGCCTCAATGGAAGCGATGCCAGTTTCCACTTCGGAAATTGGGTCCATTGATGTATATGAAGGACAGGCTCCCTCCCCTGTTATGGATGAAGAAGGAAAAGAACCCATTCCAGAATCCTCAATATCGGCAGATCCTGAGACAGATAGGAGAGATGCTTCAGTTGCTGATACGACGGTGGATGGCGGAGTCTCGTCAACCGAAGAACTCAAATCAGAGGAAGGATCCCCGATCGACAATATACCTTCAGATGATACTACAGGGAGTGAACAGTAATCCAAAAAGATCCTTATTGAATATTGGGGCCTTCCTACCTTAAGTATTATTAATCAGGCCTACCCATCAACTTGCATGTTCAGTTCAAAGGGATCTTATTCCAGGAATAGCCGTGGAGTTTGGTTAATAATCATCATAACTGCGATCCTTCTTTTTCCCTTGAGTAATGAAGGTGTAGGGGAGAATTTGGAAAATGTTATTCCAAACGCCCCTCCTCAAAACGGAAACTGGACGATCACCGGGTCCGAAACATATTCGGATACCACCATCTCGGTGGACGGTAATATTTCGATCTCCGGTAGTCTGAATCTGGATAATGTTACCCTTAGCATCAATTCCTCAATGGTGGGCCCGAATTCTTTGGTTGTAGAGAATGGAGGTTCCATTTACATCAGGAACGGTTCAATCATTAAAGGAAGGAGCATTGGTTCTTTCTTCTTCAAAGCTCTTACAGGATCTTATCTTGAATTGAACAGGTCCAAGGTAGAAGGCTGCGGTGTCCCAGAAGGAGAGGTCGATGAGAATGGCCTTTATTCGGAGACATCAAGTTTTCATGCTTACAATTCTTCGATCTCCAACACTCCTATTGGTTTGATCGGAAAAGGTTCCAATATTACCCTTTCCGATGTGGATATATTCGAATGCCAGATAGATGGGATCCATCTTTTGGAAGGTTCAACAATGGAAGCTGTTAGGACCAATATATCATCATGCATGAGTAAAGGATTGGATATCAGGAATTCCATGGCGAAATTGAGCTCATTCAGATTCTTTAATTGTGCCCAAGCAGTGACTTTGAGGGAATCAAATGTAGAGGTATATGATTCAACCATTTTCTCAAATGATCCTGAATCTATCAGGGTCCATTCCTCGATACTTGAAATGGTGGATTGTGTCCCCTATCAAATGGGAATGAACGGGATCTTTGTCGCAACATCCTCTGTTCCCTCCAATGTATACCTATTGAATACTACTCCCTCGAATGTCCTTGTTGAAGGATTGAGCAAGGTCTTTGAAGCATACAGATATGATGTCCATGTCAGAACCAATGGCGGTATACCCGCCCACTTCGCAGATTTTGAAATTAAAGGAACTGATGGCAAAGTTGAGAAACAGGCATTAACTGGACCAGATGGTTGGGCATTGGACTTACCCATCATTAGCAGGATACATGATCTATCCGGTTCACGGTTCAATGAACCGCATAATTTTACTGTCCTTTACGAGGGGGCCCTTAGGATGAAAGATGTGAATACCTCCTTGAGTCATTTCACATCCTTTGAGGTATTGTTATCCACTCCTACCATTCAATTCACACATCCAGCGAATTTCAGCTGGATATCCACTCGTTCCTTTACAGTTACCGGAAAAGTGACCGATCAACGTCCCATATCAAGCTTATCCATGTTCCTGGATGGTGGTACTGAAGTTTTACTCAATCCGGGAAATTCCTTTTCAATACCTCTTTCTTTTGGATCCGATGGAGAGCATGATCTTTTAGTGAAGTCAATGAACGCTGACGGGGGAATGTCCACCGCATACATCCATTTCGGTATCGATACCATCGATCCCTTGTTATCCCTGGACTCGCCTCAGGATGAAATATATACAAGTCTTCCCAACATCACATTTACAGGTTCCTGTGAAGTTGGTACCCATCTCTACATAAACGAAGATCTTGTTAATCACACCATAGGTGTCTTCTCGTATGAGGTCCACCTTTTCGAGGGATGGAACGATATCTTAGTAAGATCGATCGATAAAGCAGGGAATTTTGTTGAGATATTGAGAAGGATCTATCTCGATACAACACCTCCCACATTGAGGATCCTTTCACCGGTCAACGCCACTACAATAAAGAGCGATTATATTGAAATTGAAGGAGTAGTATCGCACGATACACAGACGGTCCTTGTTAATGGGATCGAGATAGAATTCGACATTATGGGTTTCACATACAGATTGGAAGATCTGTTCGAAGGAGAGAACAGGATCGTGGTTGAAGCTTTCGACCGGACTGGGAGCAGGACAAGGTCTATCATCTTCATCTTCGTGGATTCAAACCCTCCATGGATCGAGGTTGTGAGACCCCCAACGTATACAAATCAGAGTAGGATAAGTATAACGGGAACTGTTGAAAGGGATTCAACTGTAGTTGTGGGAGGAAATCTGGCGGTTGTTTCCGATAACAATTTCCAAGCTGATGTTGACCTGTATCTTGGCAGGAACAATATATCCATTATAGCGAAAGATCACATAGGTAACTCAAGAACGATCTATATCGAAACCATTCTAGACCAGGAAAGCCCAACGTTCGAACGCATAGAACCCATGGATAGGTCAAATATTAAAACAATGGTCATCCAGGTTACTGGGATGGTATTCGACGATCATGGGATCAGAGGTATCTGGGGCAGGAACACATCTTCATCCAGACAGCTTATCTCTTCAAATGGAACCATTGAATGGATCGTAATGCTTGAATCGGGGGAGAATGTCTTTACGATCGATGCAGAGGACCTTGCAGGTAATACCAGGTCAATTAAACTTCATTATTTGTTCGAAAACGATCAGGGCAAGGACCGAGTAGATCCACAGATAGGCATTTCTACCCCCCTTGCGAATGAGACCCTTCCGGAAGGTATGATCACCATCTCCGGAACTGCTTCGGATGACAGGTCGAATGTATCGGTCGATATACGGATCGATGGGGGCGATTGGGCCTCGGTTGATGTAAATGGTTCCCAATGGAACTTTGACGTAGATCTTTCAAAGGGCGTACATCTGATCGAGGCTAGAGCCGTTGATGCATCAGGAAATACCATGTCAGACCTGATCAGGATCACTATTGTGGTCAGAGGAAATGAGAATGGTTCCAAAGATGTTAATGACCTTGGGACGGTATTCATTTTGATTCTTGTTATCATAGTGATCCTGGCCTTGACAGGACCTGACCTATCTGGTTGTCAGGAATAGCATGCTTAAAAAAGAATGGAATGAGACACTGGAAGAAGAAAAAGGAGTACAGGGAGATAGACATGGTCGCCCCTCAAACCAAAGACGACGACCGGGTCCCCGTCCTCAGATCGATCAAAGAAGGTCACCTGATAGACGGAATAGACTTCCTAGGGATCTTCCGGATATCAATGAGGATGGAGCTGTAAGGGCCGGTCAACGGTCTGGAAGGCGATTTGATATGGATCCTCCCATTGGAAATAAATAGAGGTCCCACAATGAGGTGGTCGATCCACCTTGGGGTGTTATCCATGGATGAAAGTTACCTTAGTATAAGCGGATCCAAAGCTCCCGAGAATGAGGGTAGGGAAGTCCACCTTAGAGGTTGGATATACCGGACAAGAGGCAGCAACAAGATGCTTTTCATTATCTTAAGGGATTCAACAGGGATAATCCAATGTGTTGCTTCGAGGAATGATCTGGGTGACGAGGTCTTTGATTCCTCAAAGGAGCTTCCAGTAGAATCTTCCGTCTCCATTAAGGGCACCATCCACAAAGATGATAGGGCCCCAGGTGGTCACGAGGTGCATATCTCAGAGGTCATCACGATCTCAAAGGCTGAGAGGTTCCCTATCACAAAGGACCAGTCAGAGGAGTTCCTCAGAGAGAAAAGACACCTCTGGATCAGATCAAGAAAAATGAATGCCATATTGAAGATCAGGTCGACAGTGACAGGCGCTATCCATGAATTCTTCAGGGGTAGAGGATATCACGAGTTCACACCACCGATATTCACTCCTAATCAAGCTGAAGGGGGTTCGACCCTTTTTGAGGTCAAGTACTATGACAGCATCATCTATCTGACACAGACCTGGCAGCTCTACGCCGAAGCGGCTATATTCTCCCTGGAGAAGATATACGATGTCTCCCCCACATTCAGAGCGGAGAAATCAAAGACATCAAGACACCTTAGTGAATTCTGGATGGCAGAGATGGAAGCTGCCTGGATGGGATATCTTGAGGCAGCTGGGATAGCACTGGATGAGGTCAGGTTCATAATATCACGTGTCCTTGAGAGGAATATGGAGGACCTTGAGGTCCTGGAAGCGGAAACTCAGCGCTTTGAAAACCTGCTTGAAAAGGAATGGCCAGTCATAACATATACCCAGGCTCTGAGCATCCTAAAGGAGAAGAGTGGAATGGATGTCGAATGGGGGAAAGACCTGAGAACTGTGGAGGAAGAGGAGCTCATGAAACATTTCGATACTCCTGTTGCCGTTGTTGAATACCCTAAGGAAGCCATGGCATTCTACAAGCCCCTTAAGGAAGATGGGGATGCACCTGGACCTGTTGCCAAATGTTTTGATATCCTTGCTCCATCCGGATATGGTGAGATAGTAGGGGGATCAGAAAGGGACATGGATATCGAGAGCCTGAAGGAGGCCCTCTTAAAGGAAGGTGAGAATGTTGAGAACTATGACTGGTATCTCGATCTTAGGAGGTACGGTTCGGTCCAGCATTCCGGATACGGATTAGGGGTAGAAAGGTTGATCGCTTGGATCTGCAAGCTTGACAACATCAAGGATGCTATCCCGTTCCCCAGAACGATCACTAGGGCTTATCCATGAGAATTGTTCCCTTCACCACCATTTGACATCTATAATGGCACCGATAGACCAAAAAATTATAATCGATACAGGGTGTATTGGACCTGTAGTTCAATAGAGGGCATCACCATGTTCAGCAGGCATCATCCCTCAATCGCAATATCTCTATTGCTAGTAGTCTCATTTCTGCTACCTATATCCTCATTTCCGAGTGCGGGCCTGAATGACTTCGGTAAGGAAATGGGACCAATGGCAGGACCCACACGGACAATCGTGGATGAGACGGAGAACAACAACCAGTGGACCAGTGCGGATCAGCTCCCCTCTTCCTATGGAAGTTATGAACTCCATGGGAACCTGTCTGCCACAGATAATGACCTGTTCTATGTCCAGCTCAATGGTGGGAATGGTCCAACTGTTGACAGGATCACCATAAGTAAGGGTTACATTGACACCAATTACTGGTATGATATCGTATTTGTGATAATCTACGCTTTCTATCCTGATGACAACCTCGCTGGCAACAACTACGATGCAAACCTAGTCCATCTCAGGTACTGGGACCAGGATGGTCTTTTCAGTATGGGAGATGTCTTGGCTGATGCATCCTATTCCGGTCTATATGGAGTGGCCATACAAGCCCAGAACATGACAGGATCCTCAGTTTCCGGAACGATAGCTTATAATTTTACAGTAACTATATCATCTGAATCGCCTGCCGATAGCAACAATAATGAGAACCTACCTCAACAGCTTACCCTTCCATATTCGGCAAGTATTGACCAGAACCAGGACCTGATGGATTGGTATGAGATATCTGCCCCAGATCCAATACATCCCACAGATGTGGACCTGACCTTATCCTTCCCGAATCCCACTCCAAATGATAGTGGCGGATCCATAAACTACGGGATCGAGGTGGACCTCTACATCAGATACAATTCCAGGACCTATCCCAACCAGTTCACTGAAGAGATCATCAAGATCTCCCCTAACCCTACATTTCAAAATGCCGGATTGAAAGCAGCACCATACAATCTCAAGATCAATAAGAACTGCACCAGGATCATCATTGGAATGGTCATGCAGACATATGGACTAGACGGGAAGAATCCAAATCTCAATAACAAACAGTATACTTCCGTTGATGGTAATTCTGCATACTCCCTCACGGGTTCGATAACAGCAGACATTCCCAATAACAGACCGATCCTGAGATATGGTGGAGTGGTTCCGAAGAGCGGAAGGTCCAATGAGATGTTCAATTTCTCCGTCAGGTATTTCGATGTGAACAACCAGACTCCCGAACAGATCTGGCTCTGGAAGGATGGATCACCATTCAGGGAGCTCTCTCCAATAAACGGATCGGGTCAGGACAATACCCTTGGTGTGGATTATGGTATTTCTCTTCCCGGATCCCTTATTGGTAAGGACAAGGCCCATACCATGAACTTCTCAGCATTTGACGGAGAGGATTGGGCAACACAGGAACCAACAGGCCTTGGATCATTCGTGGTTGTAATAGATGACAACCTTCCCCCCTCTTCATCTGTTGGCGAGACCTACCTCATTGAAATGGAAGAGGATGATAAGACCTATGAGGTAGAGATCGGTCCATTATTTACCGATCCTGATCCTTTGACACAATTTGAATTCAATATTCTCAATACGAAGGGTGAATGGTCCAAGACCTATAGTGACACCAACCTAGCAGCCATAATCACAAGGACTTCCCCCCAGGGTCCCTATGTCTTAAGGGTTACTCCCAAGAAGGACCAACATGGAACGTTTAACCTTATCCTGAATGCTACCGACAGTGGAGCATTTACCAAATCAGTATTACTTGATGTGATCGTTAAGGTTACGGATATAAATGATCCACCTGTGATCAAAAGGGTAGGTACGAGGTCCATCAACGACGGGACGGTATACTTAACCCTTGATGCTGAACAGAACGAAAATATTACTCTTGATATCCTCGCGGAGGATATCGACCAGAACGATGTCCTGTATTATGACTGGGACCTTCCTCAAGTCATGTCCCATCCTGTCCCGGGGATCAATTACTGGATAAACCACTCCTCTGGGGAGATGTGGATGATCCCAGGGGATGGGGATGTTCCAGAGATGATCCTTACTCTAAAGGTCAATGATGGAAGAGGTGGGAAGGCTGAAGTTGAGGTGGTTATCAATATCGAGAACAAGAATGATCGACCAATAATAACTGTGCCCGCCTTGAGGACTACAATTGAAGGTGAGTACCTATATATCACACCATCAGTGTTCGATCCCGATATAGATGATGGTGACCAGCTCTATTTCAACTACGATATTGGACCTTTATCTCAGGCCTCCCCACCAAATGCAATTGAGTTCGATCCGTTATCTGGAAGGCTTGTAATAAAGGCTATCGATGAGAAGATGAACGGGGAGTGGGAGGTCAACATCACTGTGAGTGACCTTTCACTTGGATCGGATTGGGGTATATGCAAGATCATTATAGAAAATATAAACGATGCACCGATTTCCGACATGATATATCCGGAGGTAGAAGATGGGAATCTCACAGTAAGGTTCACAACTAACGAGGCCTCAGATGAGGATGGTGATCCCCTGACATATATATGGGATTTCGGTGATGGGACCGACCCAGTGGAAGGACGCGACCAGAGGATCATCGAGCATACTTATCCAACCGGGGGATCCTATACAACAACTCTTTTGGTGAGCGATGGCGAATCTATTTCTGACGAGGTGACAGCATTCCTCATAGTAACTGAACCTGATCCGGACCCTGATATGGACGATGATAAGATGGATGATTCCTGGGAAATACTTTATGGACTTGATCCTACCGATCCCTCTGACGCCGAAGAGGATCCAGATGGTGACGGACTGACCAACCTGGAAGAGTTCACATTATTCAAAGATCTCAGGATGAAGTTGAATCCCATGAATCCAGATTCCGATGAGGACGGTTGGAAGGATGGAGAGGAGATTGACTCTTCTTTCGATCCAATGGATCCAGGGGACCATCCTCAGGGTAAGTATACCGACCTTCCCCAGATCCTCTTCATTTTAGCCCTTCTCATAATGGTACTTGCGGTTCTATTTACCATAGTATTTCTTGTTATGAAAAAGAGGAACAAGCCGATTGCTGTAGCCGTACCTTCCTATTCACCGACAGGTTATCAGATGATGCCTCCTGGGATCGAACAGTATCCGTCGATTCCGCCTTCTAGCATGGAGGCTCTCCCGCCAGCTACCCAGGGAAGAGAAGATCACTCCACAACTGGACCGGTTGGATCTGAAACAGTTGGATTGTCTGCAGTTCCAAACATGCAGGGAGTAGAAAGCTCGGACCAGGATCCCGGAATATGGCAGCAACCACCCGTTTCCATTGATGATAATCCGACACCTGTCTATCAACCCCTTGCCATCGGATTTCAGGAGGTTCAACCTCAGGAAGGAACATTCCCAGGTTTCGATGCACCTGCTCCAATGGAAGGGAGTTTGGATACAGTCAATATTGGATCCGAACCTGTTGTGGAACGGGAAAACACTAACTTAGCGGAGAGTGGAGTTGTTCCTCAGACTGTAGACCCGATTATCGAAGGGGAGACCTCTACCAATGATGGAAAACTTTCCAGTATTCCGCCTCCTCCATCACTTCCAGAAGATCTATGATGCCCATTACAGGTCCAGATTACACAAATTCCCTTCTCATGTGAGGCACAAGCTTATATAATCACTAAGCTGAAATCATATAACAGTCCGAGGGTAAGGAATGAAAATCGGTATGGCCAGGCAATGCTGGCCAGCTCCAAAAGGTTTAATACGGGAATGGTCATTTCAGGGCGATATATTGAGCCAACCCTTTAGTCCGTGGAGGCAATAGTATGGTATCCATAGCAGATAAGCTTGATATGCAGAAATTTCTGGCGGTCCTTGTGGGCCTTGTGATCATCACTGTGGGAGGGATGATTTTCATCTATTTCTTCGTCCCATGGGAGAACACTGGTGCTATCGAAGAGGGAACCCCTTACGAGAACGCAGACAAGTCCCTTGTCGGTGTGAAAAAATCAGATTCGGATGTAAGGCTGATCGATAATGAATATCGACCGTGGCCTGATAAGCTCTCCGACATAGAGGAGAACTACATCTATGGAACAGATTGGAGGCAGCCTGATTCAGATCGAGATGGTATGGAGGATGGATGGGAGGCTCTATACAGCAGGCCCAATCCGATCACAGAGAGGTTGACAATAGATCCAAATTACAATGATTGGGACGAGAACCCGGATGGTGACGGTTTCGATCTTAATAATAACGGGGTCATTGACAGGACTGAGGAGCTCTTCAATCTCAGGGAATATGTTGGTGGAGTGGAGTATAATTTCACTACCGAATCCTTCGAGAAGGGAGATCCAATATTTGGTGAGCTGAACCCAGAGACCGATTGGCAGGATATCGGGATGAAGGGAGGATTCCATCTTTATGATGATCCAAGCGATGGTATCCTGGGGGACCCAACAAACATCGATAATGACATCTTCGATGATTATCAGAGGTATAATCCATATCTGCCCTCAGAATTCAGACCTGTTACCACAAATCCTTCCCTTTGGGATACTGACCTTGATGGTATTGATGATGGTTGGGAGATGTATTACGCCAAAGAGCTTCAGACACTATTCTTTGATGGAGATGATACGGTTGTTTATGAGGGAACCATCAACAACCTCCTTGAGGCATCTGTAATTGGCCCAAAAACCATACTGGAGGTTTCATCCTCACAGACCATGGAGTGGAGCAAATCCATGATCTCACCTTTGAATCCCAATGATGCAAAGTATGACCTTGACATCAGGTATGCCTTCTCCGTTGCTGGAGGAAAGAAGACCGAGATCAAGATCTACTTCCCCGATGATCTGACGAACCTCATGGAATACGAGAACCACACTTCTCCTCTTCTCTGGGATACGGATGCTGATTCACATTTCAATGCAATTTCAGGTGAGCTTTACATACTGAACGATTTCATTGAACTGAACGTGGAGTATGCAAAGTCTGCTGTAGACTGGAATGGTAACGGTATCAATGACTTCAAAACTTCACCCTACCTTCCGGATTCTGATGGTGACGGAATGTTTGATGGCTGGGAGCTGGAAACAGGTCTCGATCCCCTAAATTCAACTGACAGGTTCAAGGACCTGGACAACGATGGTCTACCAAATTTCCTTGAAAATGCATTCCCCAACAAGGACACTCTCTGGTTCCAGACGGACCCAAAGAATCCTGATACTGATGGAGACGGTATGGCTGATGGTTGGGAGGCATACAATGCCAAGATCATTTCCCAAGAACCCGCATTAAACACTAAAGAGGATCTTGAGGACCGGATCTCTGATTCCAAGAAAACCGTCTTCACAGTGTCTCCAATGATAGATGATGCTCAAGAGGACAACGACGGTTGGTGGAATATTACAGAGGACGGTCTTGTGATCTATACCAGGATCGCCGATACTATGACAAATCTTGAGGAATTCCTCGGAACCCTCCAGTACCCAATATCAACGAATCCGAACGATCCGGATACTGATGGAGATGGTCTGACCGACGGTGAGGAGTTGAAGATCGGTTTCTACGGTGAGCTGATCGGAGACAATTTCTTCATAGATCCTGAGTTCGCTTCTATCTATTACACCAATGGAACCCTTGCCGATTCCGATAACGATTTCGGAGGAACTGAGATCGGAGGTCAGGTAGGCAACCAATCTCGCAGTTTGGACGATTGGGAGGAGACCAGAGGAAGGACCAGGTACAAGCTCCCTGACAATGGATTCGATGACGATGGCGATGGTCTGATCGATGAATCCGAGGGAGAGGTAATGGTATTCGACAAGACCAATGCAACCAACCCGGATACTGACCTGGATGGATGGATGGACGTGGACGAGCTGTTCGGGATAGATACTACTCATATTTGGGCTCAGTCAAAGCTCGGAACGATAAGGACCAATCCCAACAAGAAGGATACGGACAATGATGTCATGTCCGATTATGATGAGCTATTCTATGTCCCGAATTACAGAGAATGGATAACTGACCCCAATGATCCCGATACGGATAATGACGGTATGGAGGATGGACTTGAGAATCAGATTGACTTCTTCCCGTTGATCGATTGGAACCGTAATGACAATTACGATGCCAACAACGATGGCGATTATTCAGATGAGGAACTGGGTGATGTCTGGTCCACTACCGACAGGGTCAATCCGACCATCCCCGATACAGATTATGACGGACTTCCGGACGGTTGGGAATACAGATACGGAAAGTGCATCAAGTCCGCAGAGACCAAACCCATGATCATGTGGTATGACAAGACGTACTCCACCAACTATTGGCAGAACCTTCCTATCGGTGGATATTTCTGGATAGTAAATCCTCTCAAAGCTTCTGATGTGTTCGATGATCCGGATAATGATGATCTCAACAACTGGGAAGAATACAAGAACGGAACCAACCCCCTCAACTGGGACACAGATGGTGACGGTATGCCCGATGGCTGGGAACTGGATGATAAGAACAGGGGAGCTTATATATTCAACAACAAGACCCTGAAATATGAGACGGTCCTGGATCCATTGGACCCAACCGATTGGGCTCTGGATGCTGATCACGATGGTTTCGTCTATGCCATATGGACACCTGTGAATCAGGGGAAAACAGAGTTTGAACTGGTCTACTATTATTTCCCATGGATCAATCTTTACGAATACCAGTTCGGATTGGATCCTGATAATGATGGCATCAATGAGATCACAACCTCACCAGCACCGACGGATTATTCTCTCAATCTTGATTGGAGGGGATGGGACTCAGACGGTGACGGTATGCCTGACGGATGGGAGGTTTGGGTGTCGGATTATATAAGCAATGTATCCGATCTAACCATTTCGAGGATAACGATTCTCTCCCACGGGGTTGGGAAGAGTTATTCAACGGATCCATGTGGAACAAGCCTCAGTCCTACATTTACGAGTACAAGGAGGAGGACAAGAGCCAATTCAGCCACTGGTGGACATCGGATACCACCGGCAGAAGGACTTTCGTTCCCTTTGGTTTACAGGTGAACAAGGATTACTACATGGGCAAGTATCATCCTAATCGGAAGGATACGAACAGGAATGGCATTACTGATGGAGAGGAGGATGACGATTCGGATGGTAAGAACTGTGTGATGGAATATAGAAGTCATACGGATCCCACAGATAAGGACTCCTGGCCTGGCAAGGGTAATATCCCTACACCCAAGGTAGGCCCATCAAGAGCATCTATTAAGATGGGGCCTCAGGATGAAGGGGATACAGATGTCTTTGATATACCCTCAATTGACAGCGTTCTGGAACCGATCAATGAAGTCTTGGAAATGGTAGGATTCCAGAGGATCCAACCTGCAGATCTTGTATCCTGCCAACCCTATAAGAAAGAGTGATTTCAGGAGATGTCCCGGAATCGGGGAGTGACCTTTTTGGTCGCTCCCTTTTTTTTATTTTTAAATATCTGAATTCTAATTGAGACAATCCTTTTATATGTGGAAAGAGCCAGTCAACTCTTTTTAATTTACATAATGGTTTATAATGAAATGATCCATCCAATTGCCATATAAGTTGAATTAATTGGAAGATGGTAATATGAACAGATTGAAGAATTTCAGTATTGTCTCTCTTTTGATGCTTGTTTCAATATCGATCATTTTGATGGTTCCATATAGTCCCATCATGGGTATTGGTGCATCGGAGTTGGCAATGACGGGTGGAGTGGATACATCATCCTTCGAGATCACGGGTTTAAAACCCGGTCAGAGGGGCGGTGACCATTACCTTGATGATAAACCGGCCGAATACCTTGCCTTTGGTGAATCTTCCACCGGGTATTATGGTTCTGTCATGGACAAGATCGATTTCAACGGTGACAGCATAACTGATATGGTGATCTCAGCTCCAAGGGATGGAAGTGGTAGGGTCCTCATATATGACGGTTCCACCCAGTTGAAATTCCCTGACCTTGGCGTATCAGCCTCAGATGCAAGGTGGGAGTTGTCTGGAAGCTCAAGTAACTTCGGGACAGATTTTTCCATTGGAGATGTCAACGGTGATGGCTATGATGACATCCTAGTCTCGTGCACTGCAGGGTCCAGTGGTTCGTATGGTGACCTTTTCTATGGAGGACCGTATGTGAATTCCCTGACCGATTTCACTCCTAATGCAACTTTTTCATGTTCTCCATATGGCTATTACGGATCATGGGTAGCCCTTGGTGACCTGGACGGTGATGGGTATGATGAGATACTGGTTGGTCAGGGGTATCAATCAGAACAGGTATATCCTCCCGGCTATGATTACTGGTATAATTATTGGTATGGGACTTGGTACTGGTGGTGGGGAAGCGATTCGATCCAAGGTGACTATCCTTATCAATATGCAGACGTAAAGATGGACCCTCCTCTGATATGGGTCAACGATTACACGACCTATGGGTATGATTATCATTACACTTTTACAGGGATGGGAGGCGTCGCAACCGGGGATATGAATGGTGATGGACGGGATGAAGTAGCATTAGGAAGTCCCATGAGCTACCAGATGATCAGCACCAGTTCATATACTTCCTATGTGGGAGCCGTTTCTGTTATGTATCCGGGGGAGAGTATACGTGAATTCACCTATGGTGAAATGTTAGATGAGAGCGATCATATGGACTGGGTAGATTACCCGGGATCAGGTCAAATGGACAGTGTAGGAGCCGATCCAATCATCTATGATTACAACATGGACGGTTACGGGGACCTTATTTTTAATTCAGGTTATTATCCCTCTTCCGCTTCCTACCCTGTCAATGGTAAATATTGTTGGATAATAAACGGTGATGAGGATTACACTCCAGGATCATACCCAATAAAAGACAAGGAATCCTACACAATGAGGTTGTCCGCTGATGGTTCTAAAGGGTTTGGAGCCCATGCATTCGGTGATTACAACGGGGATGGCAAACCGGATCTGGCACTTGGCGATGCGGATCCCGGGTCGGTATATGTTGTCCTTTATGATGATTATGCAGATGAGACCGGTGATGTGGAAGTCACTGAAATATCCTCATTCACTGTTCATGCACCCAAGAAATCATCAACTTATTTTGCTCACTCCGTAGAATATTACAGATATTACAGTTACGAATACGGACACAAGTTCAGGACGATCTGTTTCCTGAACAGGGACGATGATGGTCTTGACGATCTTTTCATCAGCGACCCTGGCGGCGGCTATCTGAGCAGCAGCGGTCCCGGCGTGGTCTATGGCATCTCGAATTACGATATGTTCGGTATAGGCATCTTCGAAGCTTCTAGCGGTGACAAGCCAGATGGCAAGACGTATTATTCCGAGTTAAAGAGCTACAAGTTCAAGGGTTCTGCCTGGAACCGTTGGGCCATCTGGGGTCCTGAGATGGAATGGGATTTCATGGTAGGGATCTATTCCGGTACCGTTCGTTATTCCAATCCCGGTCTTTCCGAGACTACGGGTATAATTGAAGTGATCAAGGACCCATATGGTATTGTCAGAGTGGACCCTGATTCACTTGTTCTTGAGGCTGATCATGCCAATGACACGCTTTATGTGTCCTTCAATGTGTATTTCACTTTGGACCTTCCTGCTGAGTCCAGTTTGGATGTAATGTTCCATGCCAAGGCGGACCATATGAACTATGATCTTTTACTGCCGCGGCTTGGTTCTGTGAAGAACCGTTTCATGTGGGTTGGGGGTTTGGATGGAGCCTGGAAGAAGGGTGACACCCGTGCTGATGATTGGGTACCCTTTAAGGATGACTCCTGGGTCCCTGAGAATTCCGAGCTTCAGTTTTCCGGTATGAAGTTGATCTACAACGGGACACAGGATTGGATGAACAGGTATGGCATCGATCCTTTCTATCCAAATAGTGACCTTTTCAATGTAACGTTGGCGAGTTCTCTTGGTGACACTGATGTAGACCCTGATACCTCGGGTCGTAATTTCACCGTAGGTGCTCCAGCTGGTGACCGTCCGATAGCAGTGAAGTTCTACATCGACCAGGATGGTATTCCTCCCGAGAAGGTAATCAATGAGGTTCCTGTGTTCACTGCCAATGTAGATATTGACACCCCTACGGCCCCCCCTGGTGTTCAGGTCCATGCAGATGCCTTCGATGATACCAATATCATAGTAGACAACGAGGGAGAGCTTTACGTTACCTGGAATGAACCTGGTGAGTTCAATTCTGGTGTAGCGTATTATGAGATCGAGTGTGATGGAGTTGTGACGACCTCTTATACGACCTTTGCGAAGGTAACCACGACCCAGGTCGGTGATATCCCTGTTAAGGTTCGTGCTGTTGACCGTGTTGCTCATGTGGGTCCTTGGTCCACTGCTTCGATCTTCATAGATGATCAGCTTCTTGAGTTTTCGAATTTCCAGCCAGTTTCCGGCACCTGGTTCAATATGCTTTCTCCCCAGGTAGGTGTGACAATAACCGATCTTGGTGGTAGGGCCATCATCGGCAAGACCATCGAATATATGACCTCTATAGATGCTGGTGCAACGTGGAGCGCCTGGGATTCTGCCGGTATGGTGTTGAATGCTAAGAGTCTTGATGTGATGATATCTCCAGTTCTTTCTGAGGGTCAGGGCAACCTTGTGATGTTCCGTGCCGAAGATGAGGCGGGTAACATCCTAACCTCTGCCGCTTATGATGTTAGCATCGACATCAGCGGAGTGATGTTCGATGATCTTCGTGTGGACGGTTCTTCAGATTGGGATAGCATGTGGTTTCCTGATGGAACTGTGGATATTGCTCTTGACCTGTCCGATTCTTTCAGCGGCATAGATGGCAGCAGTTTGCAGTATCGTATGTCCACCCGTGGCCGTTCTGATCTGAATTCCGCTCCCTGGATGTCTTTAGTGATCCCGTCTGGTGTTGAGGGAACTGCTTCGATAAATGGTATGGATCTGTCCATGGGTGATCGTAACTTCGTCCAGTTCCGTGTTCAGGACCTTGTTGGCAATGCTTATACTTATTCTCCTGCTTACAACATCTGGATAGACACCATGCCTGAGCTTGGCATTCTATCTCCTGAGTCTGGTTCTGAGTTCTTGGAGGATGAGTTGGTCACCTTTGATGCCACTCCATCTTTCGATGTCGATGGTGATGTTCTGACCTATACCTGGACTGACACTGTCACCTTTGGCGGTTCCACTGAGACCTTGGTTCTTGGTTCTGGTTTGATGGACCTGTCCCGTTTCAGTGAGGTTCTTCCACCTGGGAAGCATTCATTGGTTCTGACCATCTCTGATGGTGTTCATGATATCGTGTCTGATCCTATCACGTTTGTAGTAGTCGAGCGTGTGATCCCGATCTGGCTTTCATCTGCTGATATTGATGGCGACGGTATGCCTAATTACTGGGAGTACACGTATTATCTTGGTTGGGACGATGCATCCAACAAGGATACTCTCTACAATGCGAATTCGATGTCAGGTAAGAGCAGGACTGAGCTCTATGCTGATCTTTCTTCAGTGTTTGCGACTGATGCTTCAGCTGCCACTGCTGATAATGATGCTGATGGTGACGGTCATACTGATTTCGAGGAGTATCTTGCGGGGACGAGTCCGATAGACACTCTTCGTTTCCCGGTGTATAAGCCTGCGGGTGAGAAGGCTGATGATCAGCAGAGCATTCTTTTACCTGTTCTTATCGCTGTGTGTTTGGTTGTGATCGTAGTGATGATCGTTGTAGTTGTTGTGAACAACGGTTCCATCAAGCGTGATCTTGAGGCATCTCGCGTAAAGGATGCCGAGGATGAGAAGCAGTTGATGGAGAACGCTTTAGCTTCTGGTGGTCGTGCTCGTTTGGACAATTTGCTTGCTTCAGCGAAGGGTGAGGCGAGTGCTCTTCCTTCTGCATCTGTTCAGGATATGTCAACTGCTCTTCCTTCTGCTGAGCCTTCTACTCAACCGATGGAAGCCCAACCAATGGAAGCTCAACCCATTAGCAATACATCGATCATATCCTCAATAATCTTGGTCTTCTGTTTCCTTTCGATGCATTTGATGCTGATCCAGGCTGGGTCGGTTTCGGGTGATGTTTCCACCATGAGTCCAGAGGCTGGAAATTATAAGAACTCTCTTCAGAGTTATCAGGTCTCTATGGAGGAGATGTCAAGTTGGTATGAAAATATCGAAGAAATTGAACATCAGGATCGCTCAATGATTAGATCAACGGATCTGAATGATCTGAGTTGGTCTTGGAATTTTGGTGATGACACCCAAGATATGTCCGGGGATGAAAGTAATGGTATCAGCTCCTTTACAATCTTGGCATCTATTAGCTCATTTTCAGCAGGAATTATGGCGACGATCTGCCTGCTTGGAAAGAATAAGGGTACAAAGTTAGGAAACAATAGGGATAGATTTCGAGAAGGAACAAAAGAAAGAACCGAGGATAATCAGAGATCTCCCCTGGAGTTCAAGAGGATGAGGATCCTTGGTGAGGCCGCCGAAGAAGCGATTGAAGAGAGTGACATAGATAAAACAGAATTCGTGTATGTCAAGTTGACCGAGAGGTTTGAAGAAGGATCCATTGATGAGAATGTGTATAAGGAACTCAGGAAGGTCCTGGATAGTTACAGGAAAAGGGATCTATCTGAGTAACTTAGGAGGCTTTCTTTGAAAGGAGAAAGAGGAGAATCCAACCCGACCCGGGAGGAACTGGACAGATATATCTGCCAGAATCCTGGTTCATCCTTCAATCTCATCAAGATCGCTTTCAGGTTGAATTCCGGGACCCTTAGATATCACCTTGAATATCTGGAAAATGAGAACCGGATCAAGATGGTTAGAAAGGGCAGGGCAAGATGTTATTTTCCCGATTATCTTGCAAGGTTCAAAGCGGAAGGAAAAGGAGGGAGTGAACTCAATAAGATGCAAAGAAGAGTTCATTCAATGATCCTTGAGAATCCAGGTATAACAAGGAAACAGATAATTTCATCACTTGATATCAGCAGGGAAACCCTTTCATCAACAATATATGAGCTTAAGGGTAGAAAGATGATATTGGAGACTCCAAAGGGGAAGGAAATGGTTCTGGAGGTTATTTCCAGGAAGAGACTTGCCGGAGAGATAATCGCAGTACTTGTCGATAAGATCCTTGAAGATGAGATGGATATGGATTCTTTCCGAATGATAAAGGAAAGAGTGGAATCCGAATTATTGGATGATTTGAAGATAGAATTATGATCAGGAAAAAATGGATACATCAACAATATGACTTAATGAAATATAAAGGACTTTTTTCTATAAAATTAATGATTGTAATCAGATCCTTTCAGATAAACCTTATATATTAAGACAGAGCCAGCCAATTCATTTAATATTCAGATAAGGGTTTATTATACCCTCGACCATCCAAATGATGCTGTATTCAATATACATGGAAGATGGTAACATGAAATCCTTCAAAAGTCTCGGTATTATATTCATTCTTCTCCTGGTTTCCCTCTCTACACTAGTAATGAGCTTTGACAATGAAGATATAGATGTTAGCGCTTCCGAATCGCCGATAGCGGACGCCGCTGGCTATACATGGATAGATAGCCGCGATCCTGACCCGAAGATCGAGTATGAGTGGATAGATGCGACGGGAGGGACACCCCAGAAGACCAATTTCAGATATCCTTATGCATATTACGATACCTATTATGCCCAGGGTACGAACTTTATAAATCTGCCTTTCAAGTTCCCGTTCTATGATGGGCAATATGATAAGATAATAATATGGCCATCAGGTGTTTTGACGTTCCAGGACACATCCAATGGATACCTTTACTATGCAAGCACATCCGGGGGAGCATGGCCCAACACATATACTGATTATTACAGTCCTGCTAATGCTATAGCCCCTTGGTTCATTTATTACGGAGCCGTCCAGTTGAGCGGCACCCGTGCCGAGGTCTATACCACCTCGGGTGTTACCGATGAAGGTGTGGAGTACTGGGTGTGTTCCTGGGAGAACGTTCAGGCCTATTATCCATACAATTACGGTACTGGGTATTATCAGATAACAAAAGGTGACAACGAGTTCACTTACCAGGCCGTTCTCTATGCAAACGGAGACATTCGGTTCAATTACAAGGATACGATAGGAACGACATGTACGATGAAGTACAGGTCCCGGAAGTACAACAACTACATCAACACCCGCGTCCTGTTCCCAGGGAGGTCAATATGGTTTGACAGGGATCCAGAATGAAGATAAGGACATAGGTCTTACCTATGGCTATAATTCAAAGTATCTTCAGGATGAGATGTCTGTCCTAATCAAGCAGTTCAAGACAGATGTCAAGGATGTTGAGTGGACAACCGGATACGGTCCTGAGGAGGACCTCTACCCTGCTATGTCCGGTGCTGGTGCAACCGATTATTCTGCCAAGGTCCAGGTTTATTGCGAGAAGGGTGTGGACCGTTTCACCCAATTGGATATGGTCATCGGCCCTGGTAAGGAAGGTATCATTTTCCGTTATGATTTCTCCACTGACACTTTCCGTAAGATCAACGATCCTTTGCGATTGGTAGTTTTGAAGGATGATCTCAGTATGGCTTCTCCGTACAAGGGCGATCCTGATTTTGAGGCGGTGGTTGAGTTCAGATACGATTTCAATTTGAACTGGCAGAGTATGGACCATACTACTGTTGAATTCCGTCTTTCTGGTTTTGCCGTAAAGAGTTCATCCACAACATTTGAGAACCAGTTCCGTGTGATCTCCCATGTAAAGATGGTCGGTAATCTCACTGTTTATGACGGTCGTGGCAAGGAACTTCAGAAGGGAGACTGGGTACGGGGTGGTGACACTCTTCATTTCTCTGGTTTGGAGCGCAGGTATGCTGACGATTCGATTCCGATCTCCCCTCCCGATATCGTAAAGATCGGTATTCGTGACATTCCTGGCAATATCTATACTGGTGCGGATACTTCTGAGCTTGACACCTATGTGTATGTGGATCCCGTGTTTGGTGAGATGGACTACCGTTTGATCTTCATCAATGTGACTCCTGAGGCTGATGAGTCTGATGATACGAAGGTTAAGGTTCTGTATACCAATGGTTTCCTTGTTCAGATCGATTCTGACAATCCCGGTATCCCGGGTCGTGTAGATGTTCTTCCTGATGACGTGAATGACAAACCCCGTGACTACGATAATGACCGTGATGTTTTCATTCGTTGGGAGGATGCCATTGACCAGTCCTCTGGTGTAGTAATGTATTACTATAGTATCAATAAGGCCAAGGATCGAGCGACCGACCCTATTCCCATGCCGAAGTCCGCTGGTAGCAATGTAGCCGAGTTGAAGAACCTCCCTGAGGGAATGAACCGTATCTACATCTGGGCTGAGGATGCCGTAGGGAATGTGGGCAATGAGGTGTTCGTTGATATCACGATCGATCTTGTTGGTGTTGTCTATAGTGGTTTCTATCCCACGACTGATGTTTGGAATACCCAGATCCGTCCAACGTGTTCTATCTTCATCAATGATACCTTGACTGGTGTAGATCCTTTGACGATCGAGTATGAGATCTCCACCTCCTCTGTAGGTTTCAGTGAGAACTGGCAGAACATCCAGGATTCGTATGCTCCCTCTAAGTCTCTTCGTGTTGTTGTAACCGGTTTCTTCAAGAATGGTAAGGATAACTGGATCCGTTTCCGTGCTCAGGACCTTGCCGAGAACAAGTATCAGGTATCGGATGCTTTCAATGTGTGGGTAGATGCGGAGCAGCCCAAGTTCGAGATGGTGTCTCATTCTGAGGGCACTTATCACCTTCTTCCTACGCAGGAGGTCCGGATTCTAATTACTGATAAGGAATCTGGTGTTGACGCTTCCACTATCGAGTATCGTCTAACTACGAAGGGTCAGACCGATTGGACCCCTTGGCGTTCTTATAAGGATGGTCTTGACGGCAAATCTGTTGAGGTTCGAATCACTGAGACTTTCCGTCGTGGTGACCAGAACTTCGTTCAGGTCCGAGCTCTTGACCTTGCTGGCAATCCTGTTCGGACTTCTGATGCTTTCAATATCCGTATCAATACGTTCCCCGAGGCAGTTGTAACGTCTCCTTCCTCAGGGGACATCTTGTATGATGATACTGATATCGTGTTCGACGCTTCAGATTCTTATGATCTTGACAGTGACAAGCTAACGTTCAGCTGGTATTATTCTAAGGGCGACGACCAGGTGAAGCTTGCTGATGTCGCGAGGTATATCACTCCTCTTGACATCGGTGAGTATACGATCACTCTTGTAGTGAAGGACCGTATGGACAACGAGGTTCAGAGGAACTTTGTCATCACTGTTGAGAAGAGGATCAGCGAGGAAGACGAGCTTGGAACCGTCAACCCCACGATCGACACCGATCTTGATGGAATGAAGGACTGGTTCGAGATCAAGTATAAGCTTGATCCCCTTGTGAAGGATGCTGGTGAAGATCCTGATGGTGACGGTTACACTAATTACGAGGAGTTCGGCAATGGTAAGTGGTATGCTCAGAATCTGACCAATCCTAAGGACCCCCGCAGCCACCCCACTCAGATCTATTTACAGGATGATCCAGAGGACAAGGGTCCTTTCTCTGATTCTATGCTTCCTCTTTGGGGAATTTTGGTTCTTTTGATCCTTGTTGTTGTTGTAACGATGGCCGTAATGAAGAACAAGAAGGACAAGCAGGTTAAGAGGATAAGAAGTGTCCGCAATATGCGTAAGATCATGCCATCTGTGTCCTGGGACCAGATCACCACCACTGCATATATGGCACCCTATGTCCAGGGAGAGAGGGTCTCTCCCGCTCTACCAACTGCAGCTCCTCTTACAAGAGCCCTTCCTCCCGCGGCAAATAGTGCGGATGAAGACGAAAAGAAAGAGAGTAGTCCGAGCACTACAACCATAGCATCATCTCTTTTTCTTGTGTTCTGTTTTCTTGCAATGAATCTTTTAATGATCCCTGGAGGGTCCCTTTCAAGTAATGGATCCCATTCGGAATCTCCTGGTGGAGCCCCCAGTGTGGGGAACTCGGATATCATGTTCCAACTGGAGGAGATCATTCCCGGACAAGACTGGTGGACATCAGAACAGATCCAATTGGATCCCAATGATTTTTCAATTTTTTATTCTGAAAAAGGACCAGTAAGGGATGGGGACCTGGGAAATCAGATCGCATCTTTTGCATTCATGACCACTCTGGGCTCCTTTGCAGCTGGAGGTATTGTAACATTATATCTCCTTGGAAAGAGGAAGGGCGATTCGAACATTCTTCAGGGAGAGGAAGATGGGAGATCCAGAAAAGGAGGAAATGGCATATCCAGTGAGTATCTCAGAATGAGGATGCTGAATGAAGCTGAGGAGATTGCTGTGAAGGAAGTTTCTGGAAGCAGGATGGATACTGCATACATGAGATTGAAAGAGAGTCTGGAAAGAGGTAATCTGGAAGAAGAAGAATATTCTGAGCTTAAGAGAGCCCTTGATCTCTATAATAATTGAAAATCGAGGTGAAGGAGTGTTTCAATGAAGGGTAGAAGGGGAGAATCCAATCCCACCCGAGAGGAGTTGGACAGGTATATCTGTCAGAACTCAGGAGTATCCTTCAAACTGATTCAAGTTGCTTTCAGGATCAATCATGGTACCCTCAGATACCATCTTGATCACCTTGAAAAGGAGAATAGGATAAGATCGGTCTTGGAGAAGGGAAGCAAAAGATATTTCCCTGATTACCTTGCAAGCTTCAGAAAAAATGGACTTGGTGGCAAGGAGCTGACAAGTACACAAAATAGGGTTAGAACCCTGGTCGGCGAGCATCCAAGGATCACGCGAAAGGAGCTGTTATCCTCTCTGGATATTGGGAGGGAGGAACTGACAGATGTGATATCCGCCCTAAAGGAGAGACGATTGATCCGTGAAGTGGAAAGGGACGGAGTGATCGGCTACCAGATGATGACGAGGAAAAAACTTGCAGGGGAAGTTATCGCGATCCTCGTTGAGAAGGTTATCGACGGGGAGATGGACATGGATACCTTCAGGATGATAAAGGAAAGGGTTGACCACCAACTTGGTGAGATAGAAGAAGATGATAAGTGAGTTTGATATCCAGAACCAATGTAATCTTGAAATATTCAGTCCCCGGTATGGAAGTGAATGCTTACCTCTGTCATAGACCTGATCTTCTGGTTCGCTGCTCTTATTATAATCTCATTCTTCTTGGACAGGATGTGGTCAATGTCTCTTGGGAGGATCATATATGTCATCTTCGCCTCACCCGGAATAGTTATACATGAGCTGAGCCACTATGCGGCATGTAAGATCACAGGGGCCCATGTTGCCAGGGTCAAGCTCATTTCCATGGAAGGTGGCTCTGTTACACATGGTCCACCAGAAAGGGGAGGTCTTATTGGACAGGCTTTTATTTCAATGGCACCATTCTTTGGTATTCCATTGTTCCTCATCATGCTCGCGATCCTTTTTGACAAGATCGCATTCTTTAACTGTGACCTGACCTGGAGTAGAGATTTCAACTGGGAAGTAGGATCGATAGTCATTGGTCATTTCAGGTCATCATTCAGACTGATAAGGATAAACCTGTTCGAGAATCGGTCCCTATGGTTCCTTATCTATCTATATCTTGCCGCATCACTAACAACTGCCCTTGCACCATCAAAACAGGATTTCAAGAATGCTTGGTTGGGATTGATAATAGGTTTCCTGGTCATCATCGGTTGGGCTCTCCTGAATGACCAGGTTCTGAGAGGTCTGGGATGGAATGCACCTGCAACCTATTTCGTCCTAGACATTATGGGATGGGTGGTTGCGATCGGATTGGTACTTAGCCTCTTCGGACTCGTACTATCTTCTTCCATTCTTCATTGCAAAGAGACTTATCAATAGATGACCGTGTCAGGTGACTATTGGATAATCCAGATCATTAAACAGTATTCTTCCTTCTATCAAGTTCTCTGTTGTCTCAACAATATCAACTAATGGTATTCTTTTTTGTATCCCGGTGTCCCTTTCTCGAAGGGTGACCGAACCATCATCTTTCGATGTATAGTCTACTGTAATATTGAAGGGTGTACCGATCTCGTCCATTCTTGCATATCTCCTTCCTATTGAACCGGAATGGTCGAAATAGGTGATCAATCCCCTTCTCCTAAGTTCAGACTCGATTGGTAGAGTAAGTTCCGGGAGTCCATCCTTATTCATTAGTGGGAACACTCCGCATTTGACAGGTGAGATCGTGGGCCTCAACCTCATGACTCTGTAGGGTCCTTCTTCTTCATCTGCGTCCTTTTTTAATGGGCTGTTATCTGCCTCGAAATAGGCATGTTCGATCACTGCCACCATCAAACGGTCGATACCGAAGGATGGTTCCACCACATGGGGAATGTATCTTTCTCCGGTCACCTTCTGTTCGATCTCCTTGAATGTGAGAGCACTGGATGGAACCTCTACCGTTCCAGTCGATATCTTTACTGTTACAGGTTTATTGGAGTCTAACAGATCTTTAATATGGAGTGGGTCCTCGGACTCCAGAGCTTCCTTGACCTCTTTGGCCTTTTCTCTGAAGATGGGTCCCAACTTCTTCATGTTGACCTCTATCAATGATATCTTCTTGAGTACTGGTTCCGGATATTTTCTGATCACGCTCTGTTCCTGTCCAGACCCGTTACTGTGTTGGGTCAGATCATAAGCTGACCTGTCAGCTATACCCACCATCTCGATCCATCCGTAAGAGGTCAAGACCTCAAGATCCCAGCAGTCGGAGGCGTAGTGTGCCATCTCACTTTTCAAGTGCTCTCTGAACCTCATGGCTTCTGGGGGTATACCGATCCCTTCGGAGAAAGAGAAGGTCACACCCATGAAATGTGCCAGGACCTCAGATCGGATGACACCACTTGAGATGGCCTCTCCTAATTTCATACATATTTTGTTACTTGGATCAGTATTCGGGACCAGATTGACCTCCAGGTCCCTGTATTCAGAGAAGGGGGAGAATAGATCCGTTTCTGGGTCGTAGAAGAATTCCCCCTCCGCCATGTTGAATTCCCTCTGTCTGAGAAGACCCTGACGGGGGGATATCTCGTTCCTGAATCCCTTTCCGATCTGAGCCACTCCGAAGGGTATCCTTTCCCTGTTCATTCTGTATAGTAATGAGAAGTCAAGGAAGATGGACTGTGCGGTTTCGGGGCGAAGATATGCAGGTCTTTCTATACCAGGGCCAATAAAGGTCTTGAACATCAGATTGAACTCTTCAAGGGGGCCCATTGAACCTCCGCAGTTGGGACATTTGACTCCATGCGCCCTTAACGCTTGGAGAAGTTCATCCTTCGTCAGTGAATCGGGATTTTCAATTTTTCCCTGAAGGAGATGATCAGCTCTGAATGGCTCATCACATTTCGAACATCTGGAGAGAATATCCGAGAACTTCTCCAGGTGTCCAGAATGCTTGAAAACGATCTCTGGAGTGATCGAGGGACAATCCACAAGGAGGAAGCCCTCTCTAACAACGAATCTGTCCTTCCAGGCTCTTAGGATATTATCCTTTAATACAGACCCCATAGGTCCAAGATCAAAGAATCCGGCACTACCTCCGTATATCTCGAATGAAGGGAAGAAGAATCCTCTCCTTTTGAGCAGTGCGGATAGTTCAGAGGATCTCCTCTGGTCGCCGATCAGCTGGAATTCGGTCATTCGACCCTCACCCGGACCTTTATTTCTGTGATGCCAGTGCAGAGGCGATATCTTCCTTCTTTTTCTGAAGGGCATGTTTCCTCTTATCGTGGAAGCATCCCTCGCAACCAGCCTCTTTCTTGTCCTTGCACTTCGCACAGTTCCGGTTCTCCTCATCAATAAGCTGGTTCACCCGGGTCTTTTCTTGTTTGAGGCTTTCCTTGTTATACTTCTGCATCAGGCACACCGACCCCTCCAATGTGGAGATACGATAATAATATTTAGGTAGTGGAATGTCTGGAACACTATTCTTCCGGAAGTAGTTCATCGATATCAATACCTAAGATACCTTCAAGCTCTTTATGGAGATATTCCATCCTTACAGCTGCCAGGTCAGCCCCTTTTTCCTTCAATTTCTTGATCGGGACCGATAGAGGTCTCCTCCTGCTCGAACCAACAAGATTGTCAGAATGACAGACGATCTTCTCTTCAAGTGTAATGGGTATATGGTCCTCATCAGGAAGGCCAAGGTCTATGGCTTCTCCTTGGGGTATGCCTGCTCCAGGGTGGTTGTGGATAATCCTCTGGATCCTTTCATCCAGTCCAAGCCTCCGTGCAAGCTCCACACCCTTTGTTACATGTCGGATCGAATGTGTCCGGGTCCTGCCAAGGTCATGAAGGATCAGACCTGCTTTTAGGAGTGGTTGATCGATCACTAGTACCTTCCCGTTCTCGATCTCCATGGACCTGTTCACCATGTCCATTCCCAATCTGAGTACTTCCTTAACATGACCAATAATACTTCTGGAGGCTCCAAGCATGGATAATATTTCGATGGATAACTCCTCATCTGGGACCTTGGGCCAACATTTCTTGAATGGATCTCCGCTTAATAATGGATCAATAGTGGATCCTGGTCCTATGACTACCTTTCCTACATTGGAGGGTACGATGCTGAACTGTCCTCCCTTCATTTCGCCTTTTAGTTCCTTACCTTTGTAATATCTGTCAAGAAAGAGAGCTAATGCGGATACTTCAGAATGCGGTTGGTTGCCAACAGCTATATTGAAATGCGCAAGGTCATAAACATCTCTTGGTACCTTCTCGGCACCAACAATAACCAGAATATCCTCGTCAAGCGGGACCTCGTCAATGATATCATCGAGATTGCTTCCATACATCGTAAGATGGATCACAGTCCCCCTCCATTTTCCAAGAACGGACTTCCTCGATACGCCTGTCCGTATTGTGAAATCACCACCGAACCGATCTTTAAGGGCGTTGACCGTTTTTTCGAGGTGGGGGTCTCTGGTGTCTACATGGATCGAGGATGCTCCAAAAGCTCTTGCAACAAGTGCAACATGAGTGGTGATCCTTTTATCTCTCTCCGGTCTGTGACCGAGTCTCAGGACCTCTACTCTGGTCCGTGGATCCTCATAATCCATTTGATCTCACTCTTACTGTTGGATCTTTTCTATCCGGTGACCCTTTATTGCTAGCCTGCCGGACCTCTTGACCAGGGATTTGAGCATGGTAGGCGTCAGTTCAAGATCTTTTATGAATGAGCCTGAGAAAGTACCTTCCTCCGAAACTTTTTGATATACTTTCTCCTCAAGTGCATTGTAAGTATCATCGTCCATCTGGGTAATGAAAAGGATATCAGAGATCTCAGTAATGGAGGCTGAAGTGTTTATGTGGACGGAAACATAGTAGGTGTGGTAGATCTTTTCCTTGTTGAATTGGGAGTCTATCTGCCATGATGTTTCAACCAGGTGCATCTTCTCGAAGAAGTCAAGGGCCTCCATTCCTTCGTTCCCGTACTTCTCTTCGGTGGCCTTCTTTGTGATCCACCCTATTGATGCTTCCTGAAAAACATCCTTCTTGACTGGAGTGTCCATGGCCCTGAGCAATGCAACAAGGTCTGTTGGCTCATTTATGACCTTTATTCGTTTCATGTGGAACCTGGGCGGTATTAAAGCCATGGTTATATAACCTTTTCACAGACTAGATGCCTCCAGATGGTAATACCAATACAAAAAATGGGTCTAACACAATGTGAGAACGTGATCAAATTCCAATGTGAACCTTGTATCATTCCAAGAAAACAAATATATATATATTCGATCATGCCGAAGGGAAAAGGGTCCGGAGCCTGGACGTTTCCGTGAGCCCATCAATATCATGATCACCTATTGACCCGAGTATTGATGAACTTTAAGGTCGGTATTTCGACCCGCGGTGGGGATGGATAGATATAAGGTATCAGGTTGGCGGAATCCTTTTCATTTCACGGTGAGCGTTGAAGTATCTATATAGTAAGGAAAATGAAGGTGAAAATAAATGAATCTTGATCCAGCTACGACAAAATACCTTATCGAAGCCAAATTAGTGGCAGATGGAGTGGTGGAAAAACCTGATGTTGTTGGTGCCATTTTCGGTCAGACCGAGGGATTGTTAGGAGACGAGCTTGACCTTAGGGACCTCCAGAAGACCGGTAGAATGGGACGCATCGAGGTTGACATATCCTCCAAGAAGGGAAAATCTGACGGAAGTGTCCTTATCCCCTCTTCTCTTGATCAGGTAGAGACAGCGATCCTTGCTGCTGCACTTGAGACGATCGACAGGATAGGACCCTGCAGGGCAAAGATCTCAATAGAGAAGATCGAGGATGTTAGGATTACTAAGAAACAGAGGATAATTGACAGGGCCAAGGAGCTTCTCAATGATATGATGGGAGCCTCCAAGATCTCAGGGGTCGATCTTACCGATTCTGTAAGGCAGGCTGTTCAGATAGATGAGGTGGTCCTATTTGGAGATGATAAATGCCCAGCCGGACCAAACGTTGAAACATCGGATGCGATCATTGTGGTCGAGGGACGTTCAGATGTTATTAATCTGTTAAAATATGGTATCAAGAATACCATTGCTGTTGGTGGTACGAATGTCCCTGAATCAGTCCAGAAGATCACATCCGAGAAGGTTGTGACAGCTTTTGTTGATGGAGACAGGGGCGGTGAATTGATACTCAAGGAGCTTTTTCAAGTTGCTGAGGTCGATTTCGTTGCTAGGGCTCCCAAATCCCTTGAGGTCGAGGAGCTAACCCAGAAACAGATAATCAAAGCTCTCCGAAACAAGATACCCATTGAGCAATATCTTGAGATGAACGATCTCCTTCAGGAATTCCAAAGTCGGGTAGAAAACGGCAAGAACGGGGATAAGCCGAGACCCAGAGAGGAGAATAAGGAAAATGAGAGAGACCGGTCCGATAAGAAGGTCGCCCCTAGGCCACAGAGAAAGGAGGTAGAAAGGCAGCCCCCCAAATCTCAAAGAGTTGAGAAAGAGGAAAGGGAGGAACCACCTCAGGAAGAGCCTAAAACTAAGGAAGATGACAAGATGGAAGTCGAGATATCCAGGTATAGGGATATCCTGAAGAAGCTGTCTGGTACCCTCAGGGCAATGTTGATAAATCCAAAGGGTGAGGTTGTCCAAGAACTAGCTGTTAGACAGCTTGCAGATACCTTGAAATCTCCACCTACAGGCATTCAGACAGTAGTATTCGACGGTATTATTTCCCAAAGGCTCTTGGACATTGCCTCTGAGCAGGGGATCAAGTTCCTTGTAGGTTCAAAAAAAGGGAACCTTACAAAGGAACCCGAAGGGGTCCTTGTCCTTTCGAAGGAAGACCTAAGTATGTAAAAGTTGAGGAAAACCCACAGAAGTGGAAAACTAACTGCTGCTCGGTGATATGATGGAAACAGCGAAAATACCCCGAAAAAGGGGAAGGTCCAGAAAGAAGGATGTTGAAGGATCACCCTTGTTGGGGTCGGATGCTGTTGAGGATACATCCGAGGTGGCAATACCAACAGATCCTCTAAAGAGGGTCATAGGCCAGGAAGATGCGGTCATCATTGCGAAGATAGCTGCAAGCCAGAGGAGACATCTCCTCCTTGTAGGCCCTCCAGGAACCGGTAAGTCGATGATAGCCCAGGCCCTTGCTCTACATCTTCCACCACCAAGGTCCCAGGTTTACGTTGTATCCAACCCTGAATATCCTGAACGCCCTTTCATCCAGGTCAAGACAAGGGATGATGTGGAAAAGGAAAATGAGATGAGCTTGATGATCAAAGAGAACCTCATCTCACCGGTAGATGCTCCTGTAGACGTTGCAGAGAGGTTGGGATACAGATGTTCAAAATGCGGAACCTACTCTCCCGTGGATCAACTTATCTGCCCCAATTGTCAATCGGCAAAATCACCAGATAAGGGTCCCAAGGTCGCAAGGGTTGATGTAGGCATGAACAACATGCTTCAGGGCCTGGAAGATATCCTGAAGGTGACACTGAACCAGCTTGGTGGACAGAAGAACAGGATCCAGACAACGAGACTCATCAATGGCAAGGAAGAGGTTGTGGTCTACGAGTCTGCGGGTCCCAAGATCAGAGTGTTAGATCAGAAGTCTCTCGAGGCAAGAAGGGAAAAGGAGAGGGCATCGCCCAAAAAAATTCTGATCCCTTTGAAGAGGCAGAACTTCGTGATGGCCACGGGTGCCTCTGAGACGGAACTGCTTGGAGACGTCAGACATGATCCTTACGGAGGCCACAAAGGTCTGGGAACCCCTCCCTATGAGAGGGTCGTTCCAGGTGCCATACATGAAGCTCATGAGGGTGTCCTTTTCATAGATGAACTGCCGCATCTGGGTTCGTTACAGAGGTTCATCCTCACCGCAATGCAGGAAAAGATCTTTTCGATCTCAGGAAGAAATCCCCAGAGTGCTGGAGCAAGCGTTAAGGTTGACAATGTTCCCTGCGATTTTGTTTTCGTTGGAGCATGTAACATCCAGGATCTCCACCACATCATATCCCCATTGAGGTCCAGGGTCACTGGTTCCGGATATGAGGTACTTGTCGCCAACACCATGGACGATAATCCCGACAACAGGGCAAAATTCCTCCAATTCGTGGCCCAGGAGATCAGGATGGATGGTAGGATCCCCCACGCTGATAGGGGAGCTGTCGAGGATCTGATCAAAGAGGCAAGAAGGCGTGCAAGGATGCTGGACAGAAAGAACAAAGCATTAACCCTGAGATTGAGGGATATGGGAGGGGTGATCCGGGCTGCAGGAGATCTGGTAATAGCCCGTGGTGGTGATCTTATTACATCACAGGATGTCCATATGGCTATCAAAAGGTCCAGGACAGCCGAGGAACAGATCAAGGAGAGGTTCGGGGCCTATCAGGGAGCTGTCATGAACGAGATGTCCGAATCTCAATCAAAGCAGATATCGCCATATAATTACTGGAATGAAAATTCAGATGATATTGTGGGCTATGAATAACAACAAGCATCCCAGGACGTGAGACGCATATGAGCAAAAAGAAGGATGTAGCACCCGAGATCCAGGAAGATGCCGAGCCAAAGACCGAGGAGGTTTTGGCTGTCCTTGACAACAAGGAAGAGGAGAAATCCCAGGATCCGGCGGATGAACCTGAAAAGGAAAAAGTATCTTCGAAGAAGGATAATGAAGAGGTTGTCACCCCAAAGGAAGATGAATCTTCGAAGAAGGATAATGAAGAGGTTGTCACCCCAAAGGAAGATGAATCTTCGAAGAAGGGCAATGAAGAGGTTGTCATCTCCAAGGAAGATGAGGACCCCACCGAACCAGCAAACGTACCGGAACCTGGAACCGGTGAAGAAGCCGTTGAACCGAAAGGACCTTCGGACGAAGGAGTGGTAACCGAAGGATCCGTCGCTTCTGAAGGAGCACCAGCCTCGGAACAATTACCTGAGAAGGTTGAAGAGGAACCTTCGAAAAATGGGTCAGATGTCCCTGCTAAAGATGAAAAGGTTGAAAAGAAGTCAAAGGATCCATCCTCAAAAATTGAAAAGGGATCCGTTGATGGAAAAGAGAAAAAACCTGATGAAGCAAAGGCAGAGAAGGCTCCTGCGGTAAAGATAGAATTCCCTCCCATTCCCGAGGACGGATCGGAACTCCTAAAGGACATTCCTCTCCCATCCAGGAAGGGGATGGTTGACAAACTGGTGAACAAACACAATGAATTTGTTACACGATTCAAAGAGGAGATGGCATCCCTGGAGAAACCTCCAGAAGAGATAATTGGTGAGTCTGTTGAAGAGAAGACCAAACGGGATTCCATAAACAAGGAAGTAGCCGATCTGAAGGATAAAAGGACAAGCTTGAAGGAAAGTAACAAGGACCTGAGGTCAAGGTTCTTTGAACTTCTGAAGAAGGAAGAGACCCTCAAGGAGCATGAGAAAGAGGTCCAGATCCATCAATCGTTCATTGAGGACCTTGAATGGAAGATGGCCACTGAAGCTATCGATATCCAGACCGAGAGGAGGCTCCTCGATGAACTTAAGGGTACCATGAGGAAGATTAGGGGGATCACTGATGGCCTTACACCAGAGGAGATAAAGGTCCAGTTATCCCAAATTGAAGAGACCATTGGAGAGAACCTCATATCAATAGAGGAGCTCCATACAAAGATGCTTGAAAAAGTAGAGGAGTCCAATGTTCATCATGAGAAGTATCTGGGCGCTCAGAGAAAGGTAAAGGAAAAGGAAAGCAGGAAGGGTTGGTTGGATAGAAGGATCAAACTCCATACCGAGATGGCGATCTTCTGGGAGGGTCAGAAGGATCAGGCGAACCAGATGGATAATGAAGAGTCAAAAAGAGGTCTGGAAACCATCCGTGAAAACCTGATGAAGATCTTCGGAGAAAGGGATTCCTCTGAAAGGGTTCATGATAACAAGGTTAATGAGGGCCAGGATAGAGAGAGGAGAACGAAGAAGTCAGGGCCCAGGAGAAAGCTTGAGATCCGGAATGATTCACGTTCGAAACCCTCTTCGGTCAAGGATGGAGAAAGTGGAAAGGAAGCAGAGAAGAAAGAAGAGAAAGATGTCAAAATCGACACTCCAGATCCAAAAGGGGATCCTGAACCACCCGTTGAAAAGACCCATAACGGTAAAGGGGAGGTGTCCTGATGCAGAACTTCGAGATCGCTCAGAAGATCAGGGATATAAGGGAGAAGATCTCCGAACTCAGGGATGAAGGAGATATCCTTGAGGTGAAGATCCAGAACAAGATCTCAGAGGTGGAGTCCATACGCCAAAGGAGAGATGAGCTCAATAACAAGGTTAAAGATCTCTCCAGGAAACCAAAAGAGATCCTTGCCAAGAGAAAAGAGGTTTGGGAAAATATTGAAGAGATGAACGAGGAGAAGAGGAACCTCTACAAGGAAATGCAGCCATACCTTCAGAGAATAGGAGAACTCCGGAAGGTTCGGGATGCCTACAATCAGGCATCCAGGGGAACCCTGGAAAGACTTCTCAACTCCTATGAGGGGACTATAAATAACCTGTTAAAGGACGATATCAGTCTCAAGAATGAGCTATATCTCTACAATTTCCTTTTCGAGATTAAGGATAGACTATTGGTCAAGGCAAGGGCAGATGTAATTCACAGGGAGATAGTTCGTATAAAGGAAGTAGACCTCAAGAGGTTCAATGAGGTCATGGGAGAGATGGAGGATAACATAGGGGAGATGAAAAGCGAGTCTCATGAAGGCCTCCAGACCGCTAAGGAATTATGGACCATGCGTGACAATATCCGTGAGGAGGCTCAAAATGAACACAAAGCCTTCCTCGAGGGGATGAACGTCATTAAGAATATGAAAAGGGAAGTCTGGAAGCTCAGGAAGGAGGTAACCACCCTTTACCGTGAAATCGACGATTGGAAGAAAGAGTTCAAAAAAGGTCCCCAGGATAGACTAAGGTCCGATATGGATAGGAAATTGCAAGATGCCCTGGCAAAATACAAAAGGGGTGAGAGTCTTTCTCTTGAAGAGCTCAGTCTTCTTGTAGAATCCGGCAACATTGAAGGTTGATACAGGTGATCAATATGGCAGCAGGAAGGAAAGATGGTCCCATGGGCAGATGGGTGAAGATAGGAGCAGTTTCGATCATTATCTTGCTTCTTATAGGTGCTTTGGCGTATCTTTTGATCGGCGAGGCTCCATCAGGAGGTGTACCTTATGCTCCGAAGAACCAACTACCGGGGGATTTCATGATCATCGTGGACTATCCAACCACTGATGAGGAATTATTTTCCATTTCCATGCTGACCTCCGTCCAGTTCATAGGAGACAGCTATCATCCACTGATCGTTTGTGATCCGGATGGTGGTCTTTCTGATCAATTAATGTTCACTTTGAACAACCTTGATATTGACAGGGAGAAGGTCCTTTTCACTAACAAAGAAACAGCGCTTGGCAATATAAACAGACAGTTCGAGGGAGGTGGGATTTCAGCAATAAATGATTCCAATGTCTACCCTCTTTCAACAGATATTTCCAGGACATTTTTCGGATTCAACGGTGTGATGACCGTTGAGGACTACGAAGAATCTCTTTGGAGTGCTGTCTATGCAAAGAAGATGGGGCTGGCAATGGTCTCTGGTGAGAGGACCTTCCTCTCCCAGGAAGGTGCATGGAGCTCATTGAAGATGATGGGGATCGATGCAACATATGCTGTTGTGGCAAATCCCAACGACCATTCCGTTGAAAGATTGTCAAGGACACCCGATTACGATGCATATGACAATCCTTTCTTCTGTCCAGACCTTTCTCTCATGGCGGCCCAGCTCTCCGCATATCACGATGCTTACGTGATCACCAATACAACACCTATAGCAAATTCAGATTGGGAAATGAACATGGACCTTTCACAGAATAGGAGAGCGTACGGCACATATACAGAGCTTTTGAAGCTCAATTTAAACTACGGGACCTTGGAATATATTGCCATTGCAGGTTCAGCTCCTGCTGTTCCTCAGTTCCTAATGCCTGGTCCTGCAGAGGGAGAGATCGTGAATTCCGATATAATATACGGTTTCATGGATAACGATCATTCCACCATGGATGCAGCAGTTGGCCGGGTGATCCAGTACGAGGTATCTCTTGCCTCGAACCAGTTGTTGAAAACGTACCTTTTCGATGAGTTTTCCGATACCGTCACAGTCGATTACAGAGATGTGGCAGGTGGGACCCAGGAAAAAAATTGGAGAGAACACGGGGCCTCGTTTTCAGGTTTCGACATTACCTATAAAAGGATGCAGGCAACCCCTGCAAGATGGATATGCACCGATTTTGAGGACCTCGGATTCACCTATGATTACGTAGGACCTTCAACACAGGAAACAAGTTCCTGGACGGGACCGTGAATTCAATGGAGAACGATATTTCCGAGATCTGTGAAGGAGCTGGATATGTCGCTTACAGAGGTCATGGGTCGGATACTGGTTCACTATATGGTATCAGGGTCCAAGGACCCAATGGGGATGAGCATCAGTTGAGGTATTCCGACTGTCAGCAGATGAATGTCCCACCTCAGATTGCCTTCTTCGTATCATGTCTAAATGGTAAGATCTACGGGCATGGACCGGGAACGGACCCGGCAAATGATGTTGAGTTCGACAAGCTTTTCACATTGAACTATCTGGCAGCTGGACCTGCGGTCCTTGTTGGGGCCACAGAGGTGTCCTTCTCCAATATTGGTCAGGACCTCTTCTCAATCCCTGCTGAATATCTCCCGTTCAATGATGACCACAAATGGGACCATAATGATGCTTGGTATGCCTGGGTATGGGATGGTATATTGAACCATCCCGGGGAGCACGGAACCATAGGAAAGGCTGTCCAGTGGAGCGAGAACAGGTACATGCAGTATCCTCCCAACAATCATCCTGCACCCATGGAACCTACCGGAGAGGTAGACTGGTATGAGGTGACATTCTTCGCATGCTACGGGGATCCTTCATTCAGGCCTGCAATCGATCCAAGTGGAGGACAGGGCGACTTCGATCCATGGCACAACGGCCCTGATGATATTTGATCGAAGATCCGATAATATCCCATGGGATTTTCCGTGGATTCAAACCAATTACTACCTTTGCACAGGAAAAACTTGCAGTATTGGGATTATAAATTCAGATGGTTAATGGATTGGAATACTTTATGAAATTGATGTAGACTTCAAAACAAAAACCTAATATTGCATCT
>CAWEDU010000008.1:0-64852 GCA_963807965.1 uncultured Thermoplasmatales archaeon | reverse complement strand
AAAGCAACTCCAGGGAAGAAAGTGCCGCTACTGGGTCATAAAGGATCCCTACTATCAGTTTCTTCTCATGGTTGACCGAAAGAGGAGATACATCTCCGGTATAGACAACCACTTCATCTTCGAGCTCAACAAGGACCGATATGTGGCCAGGCGTATGGCCAGGGGTTGGTATAATCGTGACTCCAGGGGCAACCTCTGTCTGACCGGCCACTCCTTTCCATTTGATCCCTCTGATGTTCTCCTGGAGATATCCTCCAGCCTGGAACCTGTCCGGGTAGGCGCTATATCGTATCTCCTCTTCATGGGCTATTTGTTCCGCATTGGTAAAAATACGGTTGTACCCGGTATGATCGAAATGTAGGTGGGTGTTCACCACCATGGTGATATCCTCAGGGGAGAGGTCCAGGGTCTTGAGCGATCTTATGAGGTCCGTTTTCTTCTCAACACCATATATCTTGGACCATTTCTCAGGTAGTTCTCCAACACCTGTGTCAACAATGATCCTGTGGTCACCAGTTTCTATATAGAGGGGTTTGAGTTTTGCTTTATAGGGTTTACCATCGTACTTGGGCACTCCATAAACAAGCATCCCGCCATCAATTGTGAAAGTTCCATCCTCCAAGACTTCCGCCCGGGAGGCGACCCCCTCAAATTGGTTCAAGGACCTCACTCCTTTTCCACTGGGAAGAAAGGTGAAACACATTCCTTCGGGGGAAGCTTGAGCCTCTTCAATCCAATTTCAGCCAGTTGGGTGATGGGATCGTACATCTGTGATACCGGAGGATTGTAGGCAAGTTCTGTATCCAGAAGATCATAGAGTGTCATACTTCCGTGGATGGCAAGTGCAAAAACATTGATCCTCCAGGCAGCTCCTTCCTCTCCGATCGCCTGGGCTCCAAGTATCCTTCCGCAGCTTCTATCGACAATCACCCTTAGATTGATCTGGGTACACTCCGGCATGTAATGTGGTTTTACATCTCCCTTTGTCGAGATGCCTATCGCATCATAACCCAACTTCTGGGCAGTATCAAGATTGTATCCTGTGGCCGCTACCTCTAGACCATCGATGACCGTTAGAAAAGTGTTCATTGCTCCAGGGTACTGGGTGGAACCACCTGCTGCATTTGTACCAGCCGCCATCCCCTGCCTGAAGGCTGAGGTTGCAAGCTGCATAGTTGTTGGTGACCGGTCCATTCGAGAATATGTCCCTACCAGATCACCTGTAGCGTAGATCCCATTTACCGTGGTCTGCATCTTGTTGTCAACCAGGACGATCCCTTTTGATATGTTGCAACCAGCAATTTCAGCCAATTTCAAATTTGCCTTCATTCCTACTGCCATCACGACAATATCACAAGGTATGACCTCACCAGCTATTGTAACAGATTCCACTTCTTCCTTTCCGTTAATGCTATCTATCCCACTACCGAAGGTCACCCTGATACCCATGGCTTCCAATTTTCCTACGATATGGGTGCCCATGACTGGATCCAGGTTCCTTGGGAGCGGGGGTGGGGTTCTCTTTGTAATAACAACCTTATGGCCAAGTTCCCTAAGTCCCGCGGCGACCTCGAGGCCTATTGCTCCACCACCTACCACTACAGATCTTTTTGACTTGGAGGACTTGGCGGCCATAAGAAGTTCTTCGGTATCCTTCAGGTTTGAAACGAAATGGACTCCTTTTCCAACAAGTTCCTTTGCCCCTGGAACAGGAAGGTTGATCGGGATTGCTCCATTTGCAAGGATAAGGGAATCGTAATTCATGGCCTTCTCTTCCTGTGAGTCCAGGTCCTTGACCAACAGGGTCTTTTCATTGCTATTGATTGAGAGGACCTCATGGTGAAGGAGTTTATCGAGTCTACCCTTGACCTCAGGAACAGTATGCTTGAGATCATCGAGGTCCTTCACAACCCCTTCGATCACGAAGGGGAGACCGCAGGGCGAGAACTGATCGAAGTCCCTCTTTTCAATTATTGTTACATGACATTTTCTATTGGTATTGAGTGCGGCTTTGGAAGAATATAACCCACTTGCTCCCAGACCCACCACAATGATCTCCATCGGTTCATTTTCAGCCATAACAACACCTTGCCGGAACTTGAGTGGTTCCCCCATGTATATTTGGTTAATTAATGTTAAGGCTAAACCTAAGTTAGAGGTATTCAAATCCAGATATGGACCTAACCTTACTTTAATTGATCCAGGTAATTGATCAAATCATATGTCTGAACATTGTGAATGGATGTGTTCTTATTCCTCTTCTGGGAACTGGTTCCAGTTGAGGATGAGTTTCTTTGCAGCAAGGACCTCATCCACTCTGGATACTGTTGAATTGACTGGAGCGTTCTTGAAATCAACTTCAGAGGCCTCAGCGATCTCGATCAGGGCCTGTGAGAATTTGTCAAGCTCCTCCATTGTTTCGCTCTCGGTCGGTTCTATCATCAATGCTTCGTCAACTATGAGAGGGAAGTAATTTGTTGGTGGATGCAGGCCCCTATCAACGAGCATCTTGGACACATCTTTTGCAGACCCTCCTTTCTCCTTCAAGAAGCTTGCAGATGCGACGAACTCATGTTTGGTCCTCTGGTCCTTGGTTCTGAATGGGACAGGGTAAATGTCCTGTATCAATGACCGGATATAGGAAGCATTGAGGACTGCCTAGTTCGGAAGCCCTCTTAAGACCTTCTCCGCCCAGGATCCTTATGAATGCCCATGCTCTGATAAGAACACCTGTGTTCCCATAGAAACCTTTCACCTTTCCAATGGAATTAGGTCTGTCATAATCCAATCTGAACATTTCCCCGTCCTTGATCACAACAGGAACAGGAAGGAAAGGTGCAAGTCTTTCACAAACAGCAACTGGTCCAGCACCTGGTCCACCACCTCCATGGGGTGTTGAGAATGTCTTGTGGAGGTTGTAATGCATGATGTCGAATCCCATGTCGCCCGGTCTGGCCTTCCCCATAAGGGCGTTAAGGTTGGCTCCATCATAGTAAAGGAGTGCTCCCGCATTGTGACAAGCTTGTTGGATCTCGCAAATATTGCTCTCGAATATTCCGAGTGTGGAGGGATTTGTGATCATGAAAGCAGCGGTCTTTTCTGAGAGCGCCTCTTTCAATGCTTCCACATCGACATTCCCGTCCTCTCCGGATTTTATTTCTATTACCTTGAAACCAGCCAATACAGCTGAAGCGGGATTCGTCCCGTGTGCCGAATCCGGTACGATAACCTCATCTCGGCCCATGTCACCTCTTGACTCATGGTATTTTCTTGCTACTAGCAATCCTGTAAACTCGCCTTGGGCCCCAGCTGCAGGTTGAAGTGTGCAGGCATCCAGACCCCCGATATCGGCCAGATCCTTCTGCAGTTGATACATCATCTCAAGTAATCCTTGAGTTGTATCTTCCGGCTGAAGAGGATGCATCCTCTGGAGCGTGGGATGAGAAGCGATTTTGTCGTTAACCTTGGGGTTGTACTTCATAGTGCATGAACCTAGAGGGTAAATGCCGGAATCGGTACCATAGTTCATCTGGGAGAGCCGGATGTAATGTCTGATCAGTTCTGGTTCGGAGATCTCGGGTAGGTTCAATTTCTCTCTAATCATACCATCTGGAAGGAGGTCTTTGACATTTTTTATCTCATCCCATGGGGGAAGGGAGGCTCCCTTCCTTCCCGGTCTCCCTTTCTCAATTAAAAGGGGCTCGTCATATCTTGCTTGCCTGAAGGTGTGTTTCATTTCAACACCTCCCTGGCTTCCTTGAGGACCTCAAGCAGTTTCTCGTAGTCCTTACTGGTATGCATTTCTGTTGTGGCCACGGTGAAGATGTTCTCAAGAGTGTCTGCCTCGGCGGAAACATTTATCCCGGCCAGGATCCCTTTCTCTTCACATTTGTTTAAGAACATGCAAACGTCCACATCGATCTTTACCGGGAACTCATTGAAGAATTTACCCGTGTAGGCCGGGGCTGTGAAACCTTCCAACTCATTGATCCTGCCAGAAAGGTAGCTGCCTCTTGATGCGAGCTGGACTCCCAATTCGTTCATGCCGTTCTTTCCCAGGGTTGCAAGGTAGGAAGCTGCCATAATTGATGTCAATGCTTCGTTCGTACAGATATTTGATGTTGCTCTCTCTCTTCTGATATGTTGTTCCCTCGTGGAAAGGGTCATTGCAAAGGCTCTTCTTCCTTCTGAATCCTTAGTAGCACCAATTATCCTGCCGGGCATCTTCCTCACATTCTTCATATCGGTAGCGAAAATACCAACCGAAGGTCCTCCGAAGCTCATAGGAATCCCTAAAGGTTGTGCATCTCCCACCACGATATCCGCTCCATATTCACCCGGAGGTTTCGCGATGGAGAGGGTCATTGGATTGATCCCAACCATCAAAACCTGTTTTGGACCCATCATGCTCTTGATGGTCATAGCTCCCTCGTCGAATAGACCAAGGATATTCGGGTTCTCGATATAGACCCCCGAGACATTATCCGACAATAACTCCTTGAGTGCTTCGAGGTCCATTTTCCCATCTTTAAAGGGTACCATCTCAAGCTTGATCCCTGAACCTTTGGTATAGTTATCAATTACACAGAGTTTATCCCTGGTGATCAGCTGAGGTAACAAGAACACATCCTTGTGGTTCATCCTGTTTGCCATAAGGATGCCCTCCCCAATGGCTGTAGGTAGGTCATACATCGAGCTGTTAACAGCATCAAGGCCCACCAATTCTGCTATAAGGGATTGGTATTCAAAAAGGGCTTGCAAGATGCCCTGTGACATCTCGGGTTGGTAAGGGGTATAGGATGTGTAGAGCTCTGAACGGGACATGACATTTTCCACGGCTGTTGGAACGAAATGATCATAGAAACCGCCGCCCAGGAACATCAGCATATCTCCTGCTCCTTTGGACTTACTCATCATCCTGTTTGCATCTCTGAGGACCTCCAATTCGGACATGCCAGGTGGAAGTTCCAAATCATTGGCCTTGAGGGCTTCTGGTATGTCATCGAAAAGGTCCTCGATCGAGGATAGTCCCATCTTTTTCAGCATTTCCGCTTCTGAAGTGTGATTTGGTAGATAATGCATCGATAACCGTCCTGTCTCTCATCGAGGCTCCACTGGATTACGGGGGCACTAGATAACCTTTACCCATGCAGTGAAAGGGAGAAACAGGATTTCCTTTAACGACTAATCATCCTGGAAGAATATGGTTTTCCAGATTCCTGGTCACAATAGATTAAAATACGGATTTGAGCATCGGTGATGAGTCCATTTTAATCAAAGGAGATATCATATGACGTTGAAGAAAACACCTCTGGCCGAAGTACATGAGGAGATGGGAGGCTCCATGGTAGATTTCTTCGGTTTCTACCTTCCAACACACTATACTTCGATCACGGATGAGCATGTAACTGTTAGGGAAAATGTAGGGGTATTCGATGTATCCCATATGGGAAATTTCAGGATATTCGGCGATACCTCCACCGAGACGGTGGACAATATCTTGACACAGGATATCAAGGGAATGAGGATGAAGCAGTTGAAATACACCCATTTCCTCAATGAAGAGGGTCAGATAGTTGATGATATGATCATTGCAAGACTTTCCGAGGAGCACTATTTCGCAGTTCCAAATGCTGCAAAGATCAAGCTTGACTGGGAACATTTCAATAAATACAGAAAGGCCGGGACCGTCTTTGAGGACCTTTCGGACGATTATGCAATAATTGCTGTCCAGGGGCCCAAGGCAGAGGCTGTGATGAAAAAGGTCACAACCCATCCCTGCGACATGAAGTTCTTCAATTGCGATTACATGCACTTCAGGGATCTTGACAGGACCTATCTCGTTTGGAGATCTGGCTATACCGGAGAGGACGGCTTCGAGCTGATGATACCCAACGAGGATGCTGTGGCCGTTTGGAGGTCCATTTTCAAACACGGGGCTGATTTTGGTATTAAACCCATCGGCCTTGGAGCAAGGGACACACTGAGATTGGAGAAGGCCCTTCTCCTCTCCGGTCAGGATTTCGATTTCAACAGGACATCTTTAGAGACAAATGTTACCTGGGTAGTGAAATGGAACCATGATTTCGTAGGGAAGGATGTTCTGGAAAAGCAGAAGGATGAAGGAGTGCCGGCGAAGTTCGTGGCCTTCCACCTCAAGGATAGGGGGATACCCAGGACCGGAATGGAGATATTCAAGGATGGAAAAAAGGTGGGTATTGTAACTTCAGGAACGATGGTTCCCGCAAAGAAGATCGGTATGGGTCTGGGATATGTGCCTCTTGATCTTATGGAGATAGGATCCACCTTTGAGGTCCAGATAAAGAACAGGATGGTACCCGCTGAGGTAATCAATCCCAGGGCGTGACCTAAGAAAGATTAAGATACATTGCATCGTTTCAAGGAAAGTCAAGGAGGTTTCGAAATGTCTGACATATCAGGATTGGAGTTCCCGGAGGATCTCAAATACACTCCCACGCATGAGTGGGCAAGGATTGAAGGGGATGTAGCGATAGTAGGCATCACTGCATATGCTACGCATCATCTGACAGATATAGTCTATCTCGAACCGCCAGTGGTGGGAGAGAAGGCTACACAGTTCAAGGAGTTGGAACCAGAGGGTGCTGTGGAATCAGTAAAGGCATCCACACCGATCTACTCTCCTTTTTCCGGAGAGGTCCTGGAGATCAACGAGGAGCTGGTCGATGCTCCAGAGCAGCTCAATGAGAACTGTTACGACAACTGGATCTACAAGATGAAGATAGAGGACGGATCAGAGATCTCCAAACTCCTCGACATCGCCGCATATAGAAAACATGCTGAAGAAGAGGAGCACTGAACCTTTTCATCTTTTCAAGGACCTTTTTGGTCCTAATTTTTACTGAACCTGATCATTTAATGGTTAGGTTATTATCTAATTAGCTAATTAGCTTATATGATAATATGTATGGGAAATTGCTCCGCCCAGTATCCTTAAAGATCCTCGAGGTCCTGCTATCGGGAAGCAGGTCACTTACAGAGATGTCTCAAGTTTTGGATATGACAAAACCCACATTGCATCAGAAGTATCTGGTTGATCTTGAATCAATGGGGATCGTGGAAAAGGAGATAATTAAAAATGAAAGGGGCAAAGAAGCTCATTATCGAATATTGCCATTTTCCATCCATTTGAATGTCGACCCGGAATCAGGAAGGAATCTGTCATATTTTTCTAAGGGAAGGCTTGATCCTGGCAAAGCACTTCTTGGACAGATCAAAGACAACTCTTTCAGGGATGATCTTTCAAAATTACTTGATGAGATTGGTGAAAGCGATCTGGGCAGGTCCGTTGAAATGATAATACTTTTTGGATCTACAGCAAGAGATGAAGGAACCATGAAGAGTGATCTAGATCTACTCTTCATCAAAGATAAATGGTCTGATATTGACAAGAATATGTTCGTTGATCTCCTCTCCGGGATATCTTATAAACTCGACCACAGGATCGGTCCTGTGTTTGCTTCAAGGAAGGAGCTTCTAGAGAATTCGGAGGGAATATATAATGAAATTAGGAAGGAGGGAAAGATCATCTTTTCGGGGGATGGAGGTGGAGGGGATGAGATATGGAAGCTCATGATGAGGTATCGCAATATCTCATTTTAAGCAATACATATTTCGACGCGGCCAGGAATAATCTTGAAAAAGGTTTTCTAGAGCCCGCGATGTTCAATGCGATCCACTCTCTCGAATTGCTGGTAAAATCAATACTTATAAAGAAACTGGGTGGGCCCTTGATTACCCATAATGTAGGGGGTCTTCTTGGGAAGCACTATCTGGAGGAACTGGGACCTGATATTTGTAGAAAAGTGAACTCCAATCTTATCAGGTATAATTTTCCGAGATATCCCGGAAATGATCCTATTGAGAAGCAGGATGTCGAGGAAGTCATTGATTTCATTGTCGAATTCAAGGATCGGATAGAAAAACTTAGAAAATGAGGAGGACCTTTGATATTTTCCAAAGTCGAAAAATAACACAGCGAACAATATGTAGGGGTTTTCCAATATCCATTCAATGCATCTGCTTCTCGACATCGAGGGGACGATCACAAACAGGTCCGGATACGCTACCAGTCCGAAGCTAATCAGGGCCCTCGCCCTCATAGAAGATAGCGGGACTCCGGTGATCTTCTGTTCGGGAAGGGACCTGCGGTACATGGCAAATCTACGGAAGAGATGGGGTCTTGAACCCCTGAAGGGGGCCATTGCAGAGAACGGGTGTTTGATAGCTCCCTATCCCCAAGGGATTATTAGGTGCCAGACCTGATCCTCTTGCCGAGGTCCTCCCCAGGGATGTCATCCTTAAAAGACTGGAGATGCTCCAGGGAATGCTGGAGATTGATCCGTTCAAGAGCTATATATTTTCCATTTATGTCCCCGGTTACATGGAGGGCCGGTCCTATTCGTTTGAGGAACTTGAGGAGGTCCATTCATTCGTTATTGGACTCGGTATCTGACATCGAATGTCAAGTGGTAATGACCTCTGCTTCCATTGAGATAATTCCATCGGGTGTGGACAAGGGAACGGGGATCAGGAGATACTGCGATCTTTCAGGTATTGACATCTCAGACGTGATCTTCATCTGCGATTCAAATAATGATCTCCCCGGTGCGAGCAACCGTTAAAAAAGGAGGTGGGAGAGTGGGTGTTGTCGGAAATGGCGAGGTTGCCCTCAAATCACTGGCCGATGAGGTTTCCGAAGAGGAGCATTGGAAAGGTTCCCTGGACCTTTTCGAGAGGTTCGACCTGATATGATTTTATTCGTTTTTTATTATTTATAGTATTCACCTATATCTTTAAGGTTTTTTTATTCATTGACATATTATGAAGAAGTATTCGAAATAAAGATCATATCAAATAACGAGAACTCCTTCATCTTTCATGATTGAAGAGGAGATAGATCCTGTTACAATGGATATTCTTATCAAGGACAAGGATCACAAGGCCTGTATCGAACATGTTGTAATTATTAACGGAGGGGATAGGATACTTGGTACCCTTTACCGTGCTCAAGGTGCAGGCCCTCACCCTACAGCGATCATACTCCACGGATTCCCCGGACATGAAAAGAACCTGGACCTTGCACACACTTTGAGACGTGGAGGTATGAACGCTCTTGTATTCCACTACAGGGGGTCTTGGGGTTCGGGTGGAACATTCAGTTTCTCCAATATGCTGGAAGATGTCAAGGCATCCATCGAACATCTCAGGAATGAGAAGGATGCCCTTTCAGTAGATCCAAGCAGGATCTTTCTGATAGGTCATTCAATGGGGGGTTGGGCCGCTATGATGACTGCCCTCAAGGATCCCGGGATCGATCGTATAATCTCAATGACAGGATTCAACCTAGGAATTGGTTCTGATAGGGATCTTGGGGGATATACTGACAAGGGATCGGCCAGGGAGACCATGGAGGGATTATCTATTCCTCTTAAATATTGTATCTGTGGATTCATTGATGAACGAGTTAATCGAGAATGGAAGGGAATGGAATCTCATCTTACATGCAGAGGACCTTTCAAGAAAGTCCATACTACTGATCTGGTCCAAGAATGATCAGCTTTCTATTCCGTCCCTGCATTTCCATCCATTATACGAATCCCTGTTTTCAGCAGGAGCAAAGGACCTGTCCACGCACATGATCGAATCCGACCACTCTTTTTCAGATAGCAGGATCGAACTTCAGAGAACTGTCTGGAAATGGATCAAAAACCATTCATGATCGAGCGGTGGCCTGTGCGTGCGTAGAGAGGATTGAGTGCGTTGATAAAAATTTAACATACGCACAGACCACCTTGAACTTAGGTATTCGCTGGAGTATATAAAAACATTATCTAAGACTTATCAAGTATATGGTTGAAATATTGTTAAATTTCCATGAAAAAGAAACAAAAATTACGAATATATTCTTACAATTCTATCATTTCTTTAATGATAAGTTACAGAATTTTGGTTGAACCGGTATATTAAAGATATTAAACCCTTTCTGGACATCATGGCCATCCATCCTTCAAAGGAATACACGATGGGTGAGGAGATAACAAATTCCATTACACATGGTGTGGGATGGATATTAGCGATAGCTGCACTTGTCCTGCTTGTTGTTTTTTCATCAATCAATGGAGATGTATGGCTTATTGTGGCATGCTCGATCTACGGGGCCGGATTGATATTCCTGTTCGCTGGTTCAACCTTATATCATTCAATTCAACCCAGAAGAGCAAAGAAGGTCTTCAAGATAATCGATCATTCTGCGATCTTCTTCCTGATAGCAGCTACATACACTCCCTTTACCTTGACACTTCTCAGAGGGCCATTGGGGTGGTCTTTGTTCGGTGTTGTCTGGGGGGGATTCATCTTGGGTACTTTGTTCAAGGTCTTCTTTGCCGGAAGAATGAAATGGCTATCCGTTGTCATCTATATCGCACTTGGTTGGTGTATTCTTGTTGCAATCCGTCCTCTGATAAGGTCCCTTCCCCTTGATGGGATGCTATTTCTTCTGGCTGGGGGAATCGCCTACTCACTTGGAGCGGTCATATACTCCAAGAAGGGGGTCAAATACTCTCACGCTGTTTGGCATTTGTATGTACTCTTGGGTGCTTTCTTCCATTTCTGTTCTGTATTCTTTTATCTGATTCCAGAAGTTAAATAGATGTACATGATTAGACATTTATGTAAGTCCTTACTACCCAATGGGTACATCTTTGTAGTGATATTATTAACATTATTTCGTATTAATATGATTAACTTTAAATAAGCTCGTTTCTCGTGAATTCATATAGGTGTGTTTATGGTGAAGGACCGCAAAGCAATGAAAAGGCTTGCAAACCAACTCCACGAGATAAGGGATGAGATAGAAGAGGATCTCGATATTCTCGTGGACAAGGACCTGGTTGAAGAGATGAGGCGAATGGGCCTTCTTGAAGTTACTGCTTAATATTTTATGAATATATTCGGGGATATCTTTAGTTCTGAAGTAGTCTTTTCTCCAGATATAAAGTGGTCGATATTTTCGATCTCTTTTTGATTTTGGAGGTATGGACTTGAGACTTCAAGTGATCCGAACCGGTTTTGGAAGATGAAGGTGTTGGCGCAAAAGCAAGAAGATTGATCCATGATGCCATTGGTCATCTGGATCCATTCGTTCTTTTCGATGAGTATCATGTGTCAAAAGATGCTTTCTTCCCTCAGCACCCCCACAGTGGATTCGAGGGATTCCAGATCCTGATGGGGGGAAGGACAGAATATGAGGATAATCAGGGGAACAAAGGTGCCATCGATCCAGGTGATGTAAGGAGATTCGTTGCCGGTGAAGGATTCGAGCATTCAGAAAGACCTGAAGATGGGGAAAACGTTAGAGGATATCTCCTGTGGATAAAGATTCCAGAGGGACATAGGAACATACCGGTGATCTTCAAGGAGGAAGCATCCTCTGCATATTCCTCTTCAGATTGAAAAGAGCGGTATAAGGATCAGGACCATGATCGGAGATGGTTCGCCAGTTAGGACCATGACTTCTGTGGAATGGAAGCTGATCGAAAGTAAAGATAAGGAAGGAACATTACGGATCTCAAAGGCCGAAGGAGAGAACGGTTTCATCTATGTTGCATCCGGACAGGTCTATCTGGAGAACCAGGTAATTGGGCCGGGAAATGGGGCAATCATGAAGGGAGATGGATACCTTGATATTGAGGTGGGAATGGATGTTGAGATGGTATATGTCAAGGGAAGAAGGTTGAACGAACCCATTGTCCAGAAAGGACACTTTGTCCAATGGTAAAGCCCAACTTGGGGCTATCTGTATGATATATTATCAATTGGCGAAATTACATGTACATTGGAGATCCTTTTTTGATAATCTTTAACAATTGTTCCCTAAAGGAATAAATTATGGATGACCGGGATGGGACATCCCGGGGGCCTCCAAACATTTTTATAGAATATTCATAAGAATATGTAATTATCGTATGATAATACACACATTGCATAACATTTATATCACTTATGTAATGTGCCCCTGTTAATGGTACCTAGGACGAGGGATGGACGGTGTCCTTATGGAACTGGTCATTTATATCCTCCTATTCGTATCGTTGATCCTTTTCGTTCAGATCATAGCTTACTCCGCGATCAGTATCAGTAACCTCCGGAAGGGCAGGAAGAGAGATAAGTGGTATCCTCAGTGGAAGAAGCGGTTGGAAGACCACCTTTCAGGGAAGGATAATATCAAGCCCATCGAGGTCGAGGAGAACGAGAGAAAGGCATTCCGGGATCTTATGATATTCTTCTATGCTGGGGGGAACGAGAAGGATATTCCAGTGAAGGTGAGGGCTCCATCACCACTTGAAGAGAGAAAGAAGAGAAAGGTAAGGATGCTCTACCGGGAAATGGGATTCGTATCGGATGATCTGGAGCAGCTCAGGAATGGACCCTGGTGGAAGAGGACCGTTGCCTTTGGTAGATTGTCCAGACTGGAGCTAAACGATGCCGAGGATATCGCCCTTGAGCTGATCACATCTAACGAGGAGGAGCTGGCTATCTCGGCTGTATCATATCTTTCGACCCTAAGATCACGGTATCTGCCCCAACAGCTTGGGTCATTATATCAGTGGAACCATCCCTCTATTCATAAGGAATTGACCCTTGAGCTCTTGAGAATGGAAATCGATCCGGTTCACATCAAGGAACTGGCAAGGGATCCGCTCCCAGCAGTCAGAAAGGCAGCTGCTATGCTTTCGGGTAGGAACAAGTTGATCGAGGCTGTTCCCATAATGAAAAGACTATCTGATGACAGGGACCCGGATGTCAGAGTTGAGGTTGCCAGGTCTTTGGGTAGGATAGGTGGAGTCCAAGCACTCAAGGTATTGGAATCAATGGTGGATGATCCGGATAAGGAAGTGAGGTCTGCCGTTGCTGAGTCCCTTGGCAGGAATCCTGATCCTTCAGGGATAGGAACCCTCGAAAAGCTCGCTCGTGACAAGGATCACGATGTCAAGGTAAAGGCTTATTCCAATCTCTCACGTAAAGGATGGGAGGGAAAAGCCGCCATAATGGATCTATCATCAAATGAGCCAGAGATCGGGAAGGAGTTCGTTTGAGATGGGTTGGTTCCTATCATTTCTAGAAGGGTTCGTCCTCTTCTTCAACATAGCGATCCTTCTCTACTTTGCAGCCCTTAACCTCTTTTATCTTGTTCTTTCGATCATGGCCTCCCACCAATTGTTCAAGTTCAAGGTCAGGTCAGGTTCAAGGTTTAGGAATATGAGGGAAGTGCCGATCCTTCCCACAGTAAGTGTCCTATCTCCTGCATACAATGAAGAGGTTACCATTGCCGAGAGCCTCAAATCCCAATTGAACCTGGATTATCCGGAGCTAAGAGGTCATTGTTATCAATGATGGATCAAGGGACGGCACAATGGACGTCCTAAAAAAAGAGTTCAGGTTGATAAAGACACAACGGTCCACGGGAAAGGCACTCAAAACACAGAAGGTTAAGGGTGTCTACCGTTCCAAACTCCATAAGAACCTCTGGGTAATTGACAAAGAGAACGGCGGGAAGGCAGATGCACTGAACGCTGGTATCAACTTCTCAAGGTCAAGGCTTTTCTGTGCGATCGATGCGGACTCCTTACTTGAAAAGGGAGCTCTTACAAGACTTATTGAGGAATATCTAACGGAAAGCGGTAATATCATCGCGTTGGGGGGAATTATCCGCATCGCTAACGACTGCAGGATAAAGGATGGAGAGGTCCTTGAGGCAAGACTGCCAAAGAAATTCCTGCCAGCTATCCAGGCAGTGGAATATATCAGGGCCTTTCTATGTGGGAGGTCCGGTTTCAATGAGATCAATGCATTGCTGATAATATCAGGAGCCTTCGGGCTCTTTCACAGACAGACCGTGATGGAGGTGGGAGGATACAGGACAGATACTGTGGGGGAGGATATGGAGCTGGTTGTCAGAATGCACAGGAAGATGAGGGAATGGGATCGTGATTACAAAGTTCTGTTCATACCGGACCCTGTCTGCTGGACCCAGGCCCCGGACGATTGGAAGATTCTCAGGAACCAGCGAAATCGATGGCAGAGGGGATTGATAGAAAGCATTACCTTGAACAAGCAGATGATGCTCAATCCCAGGTACGGTGCCGTAGGAATGGTATCAATGCCTTTTTTCACTCTTTTCGAAGCAGCAGGTCCAATATTCGAGACTGTCGGTTATATCTTTGTCACCATTTCTGTCCTGATGGGATGGATCAATATCCCCTTCTTTTTCATCTTCTTATTCCTGGCTATTGTCCTGGGTATCATTCTTTCCCTCACATCTCTGATCCTGGAAGAGACCACTGTGAAAAAATACAACAACCCAAAGGACCTCTTCATGCTAGTGCTTCTCTCAATATTCGAGAACATGGGTTACAGACAGCTTGTGACCTGGTGGAGGTTGAAGGGGACCTTCGACCTGCTCAGGAGAAAGAAGAATTGGGGCCAGATGATCAGGAAGAAGTTCACCTGAACATGTGATGGGGCATTTGATTATTCTCCATCGTTCATCGGATGCAGGGAACATCATGACGAACCATCTTATAGATGCAAAGAGCCCATATCTTAAGCAGCACGCCAACAATCCTGTTGATTGGCATCCATGGGGTGTGGATGCATTTGAAAAGGCGAAGAAGGAGGATAAGCCGATATTCCTCTCTATCGGATATTCCACATGCCACTGGTGCCATGTGATGGCCCATGAATCCTTCGAGGATGAGGAAGTTGCTACCAGGATTAACGATGTGTTCGTTTCTATAAAGGTCGACAGGGAAGAGAGGCCTGATATCGATTCCGTTTATATGAAGGCAGCAATGCTGGCAACAGGTAGAGGGGGATGGCCCCTTTCAATATTCATGACCGCAGAAGGAGAACCCTTCTTTGCAGCGACCTACATCCCCAGGGAGGCGAGATATGGTATGATGGGTCTCATCGATCTGATAGACAGGATCAATCATCTCTGGAAGAACGATAGAGAGGGTCTCCTTGCAAGCTCGAGAGAGATAGTCAAAGCAATGAGGGTAGAGAAAAGGACGAAGGGAGGTGAACTGTCAACCGAGATCCTTGATATGGCATTCGACAGTTACTCAAAGCAGTATGACGGAGATTTCGGGGGGTTCGGAAGCCAACCCAAGTTCCCATCTCCCCATCAGCTTCTTTTTCTCATGAGGTATTATAAAAGGACAGGGAACCCAAAAGCCCTTGAAATGGCTGAAAGGACCCTTCAGGCCATTGGATCTGGGGGGATAATTGATCATGTCGGAGGTGGATTCCACAGGTATTCCACGGATAGGAAATGGATGGTCCCCCATTTCGAGAAGATGCTCTATGACCAGGCCTTGTTGATCTCGGCTTTTACCGAGGAGTATCAGATCACCCGAAATGAATATTACAAAAGGATCGTGGAGAGGACCATTGATTATATCCAAAGAGATATGACCTCCAAGGATGGTCTGTTTTATTCCGCTGAGGATGCGGATTCGGAAGGTGAGGAGGGTAAGTTCTACGTATGGGACCTTGATGAGATCATCAAGGTACTTGGAAAAGATGAAGGTAAAGAGTTCGCCGCCAGGTTCAATGTGAAGAAGGAGGGGAATTTCCATGACGAATCGAGTGGAAGAAGGACCGGAAATAACATCCTCCATCTTGATATCGGATCTGAAATTGTATACGAGAAGGACCTGGAATTCCTGAGGATAGCAAGGGAAAAAAGGATCAGACCATCTCGTGACGAGAAAGTTACTAACTGACTGGAATGCTCTTCTGATATCATCCCTTTCAAAGGCAGGACAGGCTTTTCAGGATGAAAGGTTGATCAAGATGGCAGTAGAAGCTATGAACGCCCTTGAAAACCATTCCAGTCATGAGGGGAAATGGTTCCACAGGTTCATGGATGGAGAAAGGGCCATCCCAATGATGCTTGATGATATTGCATTCCTCTCTTTGGCTTATCTCGACCTCTATGAGGCCACTTTCGAAATTGAATACCTGAAAAAAGGTATTGATCTGGCAGAAAGGATGGTTCATGACTTCTTCGATAAGGAGGCAGGTGGATTCTATCAGACCTCCATGGATTCAGAGGTCCTTATTTCAAGGGAGAAGGAAGCATATGACGGAGCCATTCCATCCGGGAACTCAATAGCAGCCTTGGTTCTGATCAGGGCCTCGAGGATGACGGGGAGGACCAAATACGAGGATATGGCCGAGAGGACCTTCTCACATTTCTCCGAGGATATGAAGAGGGCACCCACAGGATTTGCCATGATGCTTTCAGCATACATGCATGCGGTCGGACCATCTAGGGAGATCGTTATTACCGAGGGTGAGAACAAGGATACTGCCGTTATAATGATAGGTACCATAAGAGAAACTTACCTGCCGCAGAAGGTCATTCTACTCAAGAAAAAGGATGGAAGTGCCAGGGTGTTGGAGGCCTTGGCCCCTTTCACTACCGAAAATATCCCACTTGATGGGAGGACGACCGCATATGTGTGTGAGGGATGGAACTGTATTGTTCCCACCACTGATCCTTGGATATTGAAGAAGGCTCTTGATAAAAATGAATAAAACTATTCACCTTGCATTTTCAGTGATAAGATAGTATGTTAAAAAGAAAAGGTGGGGTTTTGATCAAGGAGACCCCTTACTCCTTCCTTCTTGCTACTTGAGGACCCATAGTCGATGGATTTATCCGATAACGTAGAATCAGATAGTGGAGTGATCGCACATGGGTCCCTTTGGTAAAGCATCAATGGATCTTCCTCTTCATTCCTCCCGGCTCTCCATCTTCTCGAGTTCAGTGATCTTGCCGGAAATGTATTCCTTCAGCTCCCTCGCGGTAAGACCCTCTTCTTCCTTGGGAGCAGGAACACCGTAAAGATCCTCGTAGGATATTTGCTTAGATCCCTTTCCAAGATTCGCATGAGCCTCAGCGGTCGATATCGCTACATCAGATTTCACACCCGAAACAACTGACCGATCCTCATCACCAAATGAACCGATTACCTGCTCCTTGGGTTCTTCACCATCATCACCAGGATCCTTCCTCTTCCTCATCATCAGGAATACTCCAACCACAATTCCGACGATTACAAGAACCGATATTCCGGCAACTGCAAGGATAAGACCGAACGAACCCGATGAAGAAGATTCCCCCTCCTTTACATCGATCACTATGGAGATAATTGTCTCATCAATCCCATCGGATACATTCACAACCACTTTATGAAGCATTACCTGACCCGAGGAAGGCTTCCACTTGATGATGCCGGTGGACTCATCAAGGATCATTCCGGATGGACCCGAATCAAGAACGTATCTCAGATTAGTACGGTCGCCTGCATCCTTGTCATCCGCATCTATAACAAGAGTGAACTCCACACCCGCAAACGCCTCCTGCATGCCGTTCTCCGCTACCTCGGGAGGAGAATTCAAACCAAAAGAATAAACACCGCTTAAACAGGAACCGAAGCTGCCTCCGTCAAACGGGATAACGGTCCAGAAATAGGTTTTTCCAGGCCTCAATCCAGTTAGCTGAAGAGAGGTTCCCTCGTAACCCGATATGTAAAGGGTCTCGGCCTTACGAGACTGAACAAATGCCTGATCCTCCCCTACATAAACATCAAAACTCAAATCCTCTTCCTCGGGATCGGAACCGGACCACTCGATAACAGGACGCCTGTAACTCGCCCGCATGCCGTTCTCGGGTGATAACAGAGCAGAGGTCGGAGGTTGGGTCTTCTTCACGGTTATTTTAAACTCATGCTTGGATGTGAACTCGCCATCGGTTACACTCACCTCAACAAACAAACGGTAAGGCTCATTCTCGAACACATCGAGAGACGCGTCCCAGACCAGAAGTCCGGTTTCAGCATCTATGGATATATCAGTCCTCGGAGTCGAAATCACGGAATATACAAGAACGGTATCGGCATCGTAATCGGATCCGTTAACATCGAACTCGAACCTCGTCCCGGAATACACGTCAACATCACCGGGAACATCGGTGAAAAAGGGAGCGTCGTTAATGTTGTTCACCCGAAGATTGAACTCGTGAGAGTCGGAAAGACCACCGCTGTCGATCACGGTGATGTTAACAAGGAACACTCCAACATCCATTGGACCGGGAGTCCCGGATAATACACCTGTAACGTTGTTCAAACGAAGCCAGGCTGCATTGGTAACAAGAGACCAGACATGAGCATCACCGGTGTCCACATCGAAAAACTCATACTTTCTCTGGAATGGATCGCCCTGGGTGATCTCCGTTATGTCATCCGTTATTATCACGGGAGGGTCGCTCGCCTCCAACACGGTGACATTGAAATAACGGTGATCGCTGCCATCATTGCCGTCACGGGCTATCACTCCCACTCGGGACTCACCAACATCGGACTGACCGGGAGTCCCGTTCAACACTCCGGTCTCCGAATCGAGATGAAGCCACGATACATCCGAAACAAGGACCCATTCAATGCCGGCCTCATCGTCCTCGTCAGTATCATAATCAACATAGTATTCCTCATTCTGCATCACAGTGAGGAGGTCCTCGCCAATTATGACAGGGGGAATATTTGTGACTGTTACTGAAACAGAATCTTCAGTGTAGTGATCGTTTCCGTCAGAGAGATTGATATGGACATTCCATTTGCCCACGTCGGAGTTGGTCGGTGTTCCGGATACTGTCAGGGTATCCTCATCGAAAACAATCCAGCCTGCATTGATTGTCACATTCCAGATCGGATCGGGGAACCAGCCAAGATTCTCGAACTGGAACGATAGCTCCTCGTGCTCTTGTAACGAAATGGATTTTGGAATAGAACTCAACCTTACAGGCGTGTTGACCTGAACGGTCACCTCCATTGACGGTTTGATAGGAGGATAGAATGTGATGTTCTCGTAGTAGACAACATTACTCGGGAGCTTGAGATATCCCGTGTATACCCCCGAATTAAGGTCGGTCTCCCTGAGATATTTCTTGAGGATCTTGGTCCCGGTCTTAGACAGGCTGACATTAATTCTGAGACCGTCTATGCAGCTGTCGTTAGCGTCCACTCCTTCAGCCTTGATATAAATTTTCTCTCCGAGGTCGAATATGGATGATTCGTTGACGAATTCTGGATCTGAATATGTCTTGAGTGAAGTGACATCGAGAGGCTCCTGCCGTCCCCCACTAGCTCCTCCTGGAGTAGATATTGCGAAGATATACGCTTCGTAATCACCTCCGGATTCGAAGGTATCATCTGTCACGGGAAAATCTGTGGATTGGGTCCAACCGCATGCATACACCATTTCTTCGTTTGAAAGGCACATACCTCCGAACGCATCAAACATGTCACCGCCGAGATATGTTGAATATTCCAGAGTGGAAAACGATGGATCTATCATTGCAAGGTATGAATCACCCTTAAAGAATGAACCACCTCCTTGATAGGTCTCATCATATGCATCCGAGGTAACCGGAAAATCATCCGATTTAACCCTTCCTCCGATTATGATGTTCCCGTAGACATCCAAAACCATGTTCTCTGGATTATCATTTTCAGTTCCACCTAGGACTGCTACATTCGTCACATCGGAAAGATCAGATCGTAGCTCGATGAATAAGATGTCCCACTCTCCCGCAACCTCATCCTGAAGAGTTCCCGATATCTCGAGGTTCGTTGAATTTGTATAACCGGAGAGAATAATATCACCATCGGGATCGAATACCATGCAGATCGCATTGTCGGTATCATCCCAGCCAATATAGGTTCCATCGAGAAGTGTAGATAGGTCCGGTGTGAATCTGGCAATGAAAATATCCAGAGAACCCCCCCCGTGGCTGCTCTGATATGCACCTGCGGTCGTAGGGAAATCATCCGATTTTGAATAACCAGAAATTAGATAATTACCATCGTCATCAATAAGAAGAGAATAGCTCTGCTCATCGTCACTTCCTCCTAGTAGGGTCGTGGCAAGAAGCTCGGAACAATCATCATTTAACTTTGCAATGAAAGTATCGGACCATCCATCCTTGTGGTCATCGTATGAATCATCAGTGAACGGGAAATTAGTATCACTTGTAAGGTACCCCCAGATGATCACATTGTCCTCTTCATCCACAGTTATCCCTCTGGAATATACATTATTGCCTGCAAAAAATGTCCCGAAATCAAGGTCATCACCTTCCGTTGCTAACTCGACTATGAAAAGGGCTCCTGATGTATGCGTGGTCTGGTATGAACCCGGTGTATAAGGAAAATCTATCGAGTAAGTGGTCCCGTATACCAGAAGACCCCCATCATCCCTTACACATCCAAAATAGGCATAATCTGCTTTTTCATCGGTTCCTCCCAGATAGGTCGAATAGACCATTGTCATGCTAGAAGGTTCTATGCATGTCACAAAAGCATCACCATACTGTGTTCCACCGGAATAGGTCGTATCGTATGAACCTGATACCGTGGGAAAATCATTTGATCTTGTCTGGCCCATCACATAGATATTTCCATCCTCATCAACTTGAATATCATATGGATATTCATAATCAGAACCGCCGAAGGTGACGCAGAAATCCACCTCGGGGTCGATCACATATCCTCTTGTTGTATCGAAATCGCTTATCTCGAATCCGAAGGTGTTAGCATCTATCTTTCTGAAGGTCGAATCAACCTTCTTAATTGATGGGCCGCTTTCGAATGTGACAAGTCCACCGTCACTGACCTTCCTGCTATCTCCAAGGTCGAGGTTCAAAGCTCCCTGTGATACCGAAAATGATTCCATTCCTTCGACATTTATTCTAATGTCTTTGGGGTTGGCACCTGGTTCGAGGATAAGGTCGTATTTCAGACTGCCTTCCTTGAAGTAGTATCTCATATCGATGCCATCCCAGGCATCTTCCAATATAACTGACGAGAAGTGTCTGGCTCCCTTCACCCAGTTGTCCCTGTCGTTGCCGTAGAGATAATTGGAAACACCAGGAAGCTGATCCTGTCCAACAGGAATATCATCATCAGATCCTTCAAGCTCATAGATCACAACATTTCCGGTCGTTCCGTTTATTATAGGTGCCTGGTCATGCTCCATCAAGATCTCTTCATCGAAAAGGGGATCATTATATTCTCTGATCACTTCGTTGACGATGTCATAATAGATCTTTCCCTGTCCTATGCCCACTCGACCGAAGTCGGTATCGGCAACGAATTCCAACTCATCCGGGAACTGTCCCTTGTTCTCGATGAAATAGGAAGATGGAGTAGTATCTCCGATCGAGTCAATATGATCCGAGTTGATGACCTTACTCTCCTGGGAGTCTAAGGTGTTACCACTTTCACTGTTATTACCTAAAGTTAACTGCATCGGAAAAGCCATAGCCATAGCTAAAGCTAAGATCACCATTTTTTGCATCGCCTTCACTCCTTATTGTCCTGATGTGAACTGATCGTGCCTTCCTTCAGACAATCTTATGATTTTTTTTATTTATTTAATAATTTTGGGCACATGTGGTGGGTATTATTGGGTGTTCATTAGAAAACCAGAACAGTAATAATTTAAATTCTTATTATAAATATTTACTTTTTACATTATGCGATTATTTTACACTCCGGAATTTAATACCGATCCTTACCATATATATTCGGAACATCATTTATGTATTGGGAAACGATAGTAACGATGAGAGGAGGTTTCCAGATACCTCTTGTATAACTTATTCTGGACAGTTAAGTTGATAATTATTGGGGATGAGATACATGTCGGTCCTTGGAAATTATGGAAAGGCGATTACGAAAGCACCATGGGTATTCATTTCACTGATACTGGTAGTAACTCTTGTCATGGGTATTTCTCCCAGGATTTCGAACAGGCCAGTGAGGAGGATGCATTCACACCTGACGATGATGTGTCCAGGGCAAACCAGAAGGTCAGGGATGAGTTCGGTTCCCAGAGAGGCCAGCTAACCGTCCTGATAAAGGCTGAGGATAACGTTCTTTCGAGGGGATCCCTCCTGGCACAATTGGACTGGAATCAGGACCCTGGGTTCGGGAGTATCCGGATCTGATCGTCTCCGGTCCTGACGATCCCAATGGTATATCTTCCCCTGCGGAGACTCGTGGTCCAGTCCATATTCTACACAAGGTCCTTCATCGCATCCCAGGAGTTCATATCAAACAGTGGTATCAACCAGACCTGTCTTGAAGAAGAGAAATTGATAAATGCCTTCATATCCAAGGGTTTTTTCCTTTCAATCGATGAGAAGAGAATCGTCCTTTCCGGAGGCAGCATCCCTATGGATATTGATTGCTTGATGGATCCCCTCTTCCTTGAATTCCAACCCTATGAACCTCAGGACCTACCATCATACACGGAAATGGCTCCCATGGCAGTGGCTCTTGAATTCCTCCTTTCCAAAGAATACACTACTGGGGGGACATCTGCCAAGCAGGCATTGTTCGTAATTTCAACCGATCCTGAACTTGAGCCAGAGATCGCACTGAAAGCAGAAAAGGAACTGGATGACATTTCAAACGAGATCGAGGATGAGAACGATGGTCTGAAAATGGTGGCGATCGGAAATGAGCTGGTCAACGAGAAGATCAACGAGGCATCCGGCAGTTCAATGGGTATCCTTTTCCTGCTTGCCCTGATAATGGTGATCTTGGTACTGATATTTGTCTTCAGGGACTGGTTCGAGATAGTGATCAACGTTTCCGGACTATTCATGGCGATCATCTGGGTATACGGTGTAGGTGGATTCTTGGGGTTCGATAACAACCCCTCCCTGACAACGGTCCCGGTTCTCGTTATCGGATTGGGTATAGATTACGGCATACACCTGACACTGAGATACAGGGAAGAGGTCAGGAAGGGGAAGAAGGTCAGGGAGGCGATCACCACTGCCGAAGCCTCGGTAGGTTTTGCGATCCTTCTTGCAACTGTTACGACATTGATAGGATTCCTATCGAACCTTACCGCCAGCTCGCCCGGTATACGGGTCTTTGGTATTCTGAATGCAGCAGGTATTCTGTCTGCTTTCATCATCATGATGACCTTCGTACCTGCCGCAAGGGTCCTCAGGGAGAGGAGGAAAGAAAAGAAAGGAATGCCCCTTATCAGAGAAAAGAAACCAAAAGGGAACAATATCTGGGGTTGGGCTGAGAAGAGGGCAAAGGACCTTGGTATTCCTTCTTCAGGGATCGTGAGGCCTGAGGGGCACTCCCTTCTAAACAGGATAATGTCCGGTGGTTCGTCATTGGCGCAGTATCCATGGATAGTTGTTCCAGTGGTCCTGTTGATGACAGGTGTTGGAATGTGGGGGGGACTTCAGCTTGAACCTACATTCGATTTCAGGGATTTCCTTCCTGATGGTCTTGAGGTCACTGATGCCACGAAATCGGTTGTGGATGATTTCGACTTCTCATCGGAGGAAGCCTATGTGCTGGCGGAAGGGGATGTTGCCGATCCTTCGGTCCTGTTAACAATTCCAGCTGTCAAGGCAAATGCATTGGAAGGCGAGGATGTGGTGAAATCAGAAACTTTCGGATCTCCTCTCGATCTCGGATCCACTTTGACTAATCCTTCCCTGCCCACCTATGATCTGAACTTCTCCATCATATGGCACGAGAACCTGGACAGGGATTTCGACGACAGTATAGACGACGGGATCACCTCTTCGAACGTGACCGCGGTCTATGATGCCATGTTCGAAACGAACGAGGACCAGGCGGAAAGGGTCCTTAGAAAGGAAGGAGACAAGTATACCGGAATGGTCATCCGGATCCCTGTAAACAGCAGGGGAGGGTCCAGAGCCGAAGAGGTCAGGGACCAGGTCAGGTACGCCGCAAAACCGATGGAGGAACTTGAAGGAGAGGAACTCCAGAAGGTGACTCCCACGGGAGGACCTCTGGTCCAGCAGGCGGTTCTTGAAGCGATCTCAGGCGGCCAGATCCAATCGATAGTGGTCACATTCTTCGTCTCTCTTGTGATCCTTACGATCATATTCATCGTGATCAGAAAGGCAGCCCTTTTGGGACTTGTCACCATGCTTCCCTTGATCCTTGTCCTTGCATGGACCACCGGAGGTATGTTCTATTTCGGCATACCTCTGAATGTTGTGACCGTTACAATATCCGCGATCACTGTGGGAATAGGTATCGATTACGGAATCCACATCTCCCAGAGGTTCTTGGAGGACCTGGATAGGATCGAGGATGGGATATGCGCCCTTTCAGTTGCGGTCAGTCATACAGGAAGTGCACTTTTCGGATCGATGATGACAACGGTCATTGGATTTGCCATACTATCCCTTGCCGTCATTCCACCCCTGGCACAGTTTGGCCAGGTCACCGCTTTATCGGTCCTCTTCGCTTTCCTTGCATCTGTTTATGTACTTCCAACACTTCTACTCCTATGGCTCAAGGGGAACTACTGGTACAGACGGAGGTTCAAGGGTGAGGAGATAGAGGAACTGGGTAAGGTGTGCACCGATCCCAGGGTACTCCTGATCACCATTTCCTTATGTGGAATATAACGGAGTGATCCCAAATGAGACCGGAGATGACGATATACAATACGGTCAGTCTTGATGGAAGACTGACGGGATTCGAAGCGGACCTGGACCTCTATTACGGGATATCATCAGCTTGGGGAAATGACGGGGTCCTGATAGGATCGGAGACCATCCTCCGCTCGATGGAGGAGGTTCCCGATGAGACTGAATATGATAGACAACCCCCCTCATCCATCGATGATGATAGCCTACCCTACATTATCTTCGTTGACAGCAAGGGTAGGTTGAGGTCTCATCATGTTTTCAGACACCTTCCATATATCAGAGAGGTCCTTGTTCTGATATCCAAGAGGACCCCTGATGAATACAGAAAATATCTGAAGGAGAGAAAATACCAATATATCGAGACCGGGGAGGACCAGGTTGACCTGGTGGAAGCTCTTGAGGGTTCTGTATGACAAATACGGACTCAGGAAGATGAGGACGGACACCGGTGGGGTCCTCAATAAAGTTCTGATGGATCAGGGCCTGGTTGACAGAGTGGTAGTTTTAATGAATCCGGTCCTTTCAGGTAGTGGGAATACTCCCTTCTTCGAGGAGCTGAATGCATCAGTCAAGCTTCGATTGGAAAAGGTGGAAAGGGTGAAAGATGGAATAATGCTGATCAGTTATTGTATTCAGAGAATGGATCATTAATCCACGGTGATGAAATCATGAATATGTTCGAGATCAATATGATCAATACCTTCGATATTCGAGAAATCATCATCGTCGGATATGATCATTTTGATCCCATTCGAAATTGAGACCGAAATATGGATAGCATCACGTGGTGCGATCTTGGGATTCTCTTTCATGAGATCCGTCATACCAAGAACATCCCTCTTTTTTACATCGAGGATCCTCAAATGAGGGAATTTTTGGATCAATTCGATATTTTCAATGGCAATCTCCCTGCTGTGCTTCTTGGTCAATACCCAGGCTACCTCATCAAATGTCAGGGCGGAGGTGGCAGCTTCTATCCTCCCTTTTACAACAGCTTTAAGAACTGATTTGGCCAGATCGGCTTTTTTCCCTTCATACAGGATGGGAAGAATGAAGATATTGCTGTCCAGATAGAACATGCTCTATCCTCCGAACTGAGATCCGCATTCTTCATCCCAATCGATGGATTCTGGTTCCTTCTCCTTATGGGGTATGGTAGATAATAATCTCATTAAGAGATCCTCAGGGTCCTTATGTTCGATTATTATCTTATCGTCCTCCAATCTGAAGATAAGATCATCTTTGGGACCGATGTTCAGGAGGTCTCTGATAGGTTTAGGAATAACAACTTGTCCCTTTTCACCCATAGAAGAATGTAACACTATCATTCATACCACAATGTATGTATGATTCATACTGATATATATGAATTCCTATGATCTGATAATGGAATTAGATTCACAAAGAGAAAAGAAAATAGAAAGTGTATTATGAATAACTATGTCGAAGGGGTGAATTATACAAATCTTTGGGAGTTACATGACACATAATAAGGAGGAAAATGGGAATAGTCATTTACTTGGTCTGGGAGAATTGAAGTCTGCACTTACTTCAAACCATTAAATAAGACATAGTATTATCCCTCGCAATCAACCCCTTCCGGTCCCGGTGGTGTCAGCATGAGGATCAGGCAACCCATAGTATCCGTTCTAGGACATGTAGATCATGGAAAGACCACATTCCTTGACCGGATAAGGGGAACCGGAGTGGTAAATCGAGAAGCTGGAAGGATAACCCAGCATATCGGTGCCACTGAGGTGCCCATGGAGGGACTCAGGAAAGCCTGCGGACCCATGATGGTGGGCAAGTCCTTCAAGATACCTGGACTTCTGTTCATTGACACACCAGGGCATGAATCATTCACTTCACTCCGGGCCAGGGGGGGATCACTTGCTGACCTGGCCATCCTCATCGTGGATGTCATGGAAGGGATCAAACCCCAGACACTTGAGTCAATAAATATCCTGAAACAATACAAGACCCCTTTCCTCATTGGTCTTAATAAAATCGACAGGATCAATGGCTGGGTGGTGAACCAGGACCAACCGTTCATTCTTAACATCCAGGAGCAGGAAGAGATCCTCAAGGAGGAACTGGATAACCGGATCTTCTCCCTAATGGGGGCCCTTTCTTCTCATGGATTCAACGCCGACCGCTATGACAGGGTCTCTGATTTTACAACAGCTATCGCGATGGTACCCATGTCAGCGGTGAATGGTTTGGGTATCCCGGATGCTTTGATGATGCTCGTAGGTCTCGCCCAGAGATTCCTTTCCGACGAACTGGAGACCGAGGATGGACCTGCCGAAGGAACGATCCTTGAGGTAAAGGATGAGAAAGGATTGGGCACAACAATGGATACCATCATCTATTCTGGATTGATAAAAAAGGATGATACCATTGTGGTGGGGACCAAGGGAAAACCTTCTGTTCTCAGGGTTAAATCCCTTCTCAAACCAAGACCAATGGATGAGATCCGTGACCCCAGGGAGAAGTTCGACAATATAAGTGAGGTCCATGCCGCGGCAGGGGTCAAGATATTGGCGAAGAATGCAGAGGAGGTTATGGCGGGAGCACCTCTTAGGGTGGTCAGGGATGATGTGACCCTGGAAGATGCAATAGAGGAGGTTTTGAAGTTGACGGAACCTTCCATAGAAATGGACCCAGAGGGGATACTCATCAAGGCTGATGCCATAGGGTCCCTCGAAGCCATGAACCATCTTCTGAATAAGAATGAGGTCAAGATACTAAAAGCTGAAACAGGGGACATATCTGAAAGGGATATCAAGGAGATCTCATCCATTGAGGAACCCCTCCAAAAGGTCATACTTGGGTTCAATATCAAAACCCTCCCGGGAGTTACAGACCTTGCTGAGGAACTGGATGTCAAACTGATCCTCAACAATGTAATTTACAAGATAATCGAGGACCATACGGAATGGCACAAGAATAAGAAAAGAGAACTTGAAGAGGAACGCAGGTCCGAATATGCTCATCCGGCCAAATTCTTGGTGATGAGGGACCATATATTCAGGATCTCCAAACCTGCTGTTGTCGGTGTAAGGATACTTGCAGGAAGGGTAAGGTCAGATCAATCTGTCATGAGGGAGGACGGTAAGGTGATCGGTAGGATCCAATCAATGCAGCTGGATAAGAGGACGATCAAGGAAGGCAAGATGGGGGAGGAGGTTGCAATGGCCATCAGCGGTCCCATGGTGGGCAGGCATTTCAACGAGGAAGATATATTGTACATAAATATACCCGAGGGAAAAGTCCCCGACCTTATCAATTCGGAACTATCGGTGGAGGAGAGAGAGGTATTGGACCATATTGTTGGAATCAAGAGACGGGAGAAGCAAACTTGGGGAATGGGTTAGCAATAGATTATAAATCCTCTTTGATGATTATGTGAACAGGGGGTACAAGGGAACATGGCGGAATGTGAAAGATGTGGAAAGAGAGCAAAACTGACCCTTGTATTTATCGAGGGGGCCGAGATGTATCTCTGTCCTGATTGCTCGAAATACGGGAAAGTCATTGAAAGGAGACCTGAGCCGAAGATCGTCCAGAGGCCGAAAACCTCTGCTCCAATGCAGAGGTTGAAAAAACCAGATGCGCTCACCAATAGGGACAAAGAGCTTGTGGACGACTATCCCAGAAGGATCCAGAGGGCCAGAGAGGGGAAGGGTCTGTCCCGAGAAGACCTTGGAAGGAAGATCAATGAAAGAGTATCCATCATCTCGAAGTTGGAGCACGGAGAGATGCATCCTCCTGATACTCTGATAAAGAAACTGGAAAAAGCTCTAAACATCACTTTGCTGGAAGTCGTAGAGGATTACGCTATCACAAAGAAGGCGGAATCCTCAGGAATGACACTGGCAGATTTCATCGTATCCAAGAAGAAGTGATCCAATTGGCTGATAAGAAGGAGAGCATTGAGGACCAGGAGGAAGGACCTCTGATCTCAGTTGTTGTCACTGTTAAGAATGAGGCGCACAACATCGGACATCTGATGGATTCTCTTGTCTTTCAAGAACAGCCCATAGAGATCATTATTATCGATGCAGCATCCACAGATGGCACCCAGAGTATTATCAGGAAATATCAGAAAGAATACGGGTTCATAGTACTGCATCAATATGCAGCACAAAGAGGAGAATCCAGGAATAGAGGGATAAAACTGGCAAAGGGTGAGATAGTCGCCTTTACAGATGGTGACTGCATTTGCAACCCTTTCTGGGCAAGGGAGATAAGGCAGTCCATCAGAGACCTTGATATCGTTGGCGGAAAGACCATCGCCATGGGGTACGAGCCCTTCCAGAACCTAGGACGGGTCGAGGTATATTACAAGGAGCAGGACATCACCTGGCCCTCATGCAATCTTGCATACCGGAAGCACATACTTCGGGAGATCGGGGGCTTCGACAAGAGGTTCGTAACAGCCGAGGATGTTGAAATGAACTACAGGGCCGTGGACAAGGGTTACAAGATCGGCAACAATGAGAGAATGGTCATATACCACAAGGAGAGGTCCACGGTTGTGGGTTTTTTCAAGCAGGCATTCTGGAACGGATTCGGAAGGAAACAGCTTACTGTCAAACACGGATCACTTTGGGGATCTTACAATCCCTCAGAGATGTTGGAAAAACAGATAGGTTTCTGGTGGATGACAAGGACCCTCGTTGCATTGACCGGGTATTTTTCATATTTAATGGCACATAGAAGGTACAAGGTCAGGGGTTCATCTTGAGATATTTCAGAGCAGTTTCAAGGTCCTGTTTGAACTGAGGGATGAGCTTCCTGTTATACAAGAGACCAGCTGGATGATAGGTGGGGATAAGGAAACGGGCACCGGTGGAGTGAAGTCTGAACACTTTCCCCCTTACCTCGCCAACCTTCTTCTTGGGCAGGTAGAATGTAGACGAGAATAGGTCATATGCCGAATTACCAAGGGTTATTGTAACGATCGGGGAAAGTGAGTCAAGTTGTGCAAGGGTGAAAGGGGCGCACGTCCTTACCTCCTCAGGTTTCGGGTCCCTGTTATCAGGGGGTCTGCACTTCAGGATCGATGTGATGAACACATCCTCCCTTTTCATGCCTGCTTCTGTCATAAGGTCCGTCAGAAGATTGCCGGATTGTCCCACAAAAGGACGTCCAGACTCATCCTCTGCTGCTCCAGGGCCCTCACCCACCAGCATTATGGCAGCATGTTGAGGACCTTCTCCCGGGACAGCGTTGATCCTGCTTTCCGAAAGAGGGCATTTGGTGCATGTAATCACCTTATCCGCAATTTCTTCCAGAAGCGGATCGAACCTGTTGTCGAACCTCAAATTCAAGTCCCCTTAATACGGTATAAAGCCATGTCTCATTAAATGATTATCTGATGATCCTTTGAACATCAACCATCTGGGTTGACCCCCATTGATATCAATGCTTCCCTCGCGGTTGTCCTATCTGCTTCCATTGTCGAATAGTCCATCAATCTCTTCAATGTCTCCTGAGCCGTCCTGTCCCTTGTACCGACCAAGGAGCCTGATAATATGAGGTCGTTTGATAGGGTCTGCTGAAAAGACAAGGGATGTCAATTCTCGGGTGGATTCGGGACCAATAAGGCCTTGAAGGGCCTCCTCAAGCTTCATGGCTTCTCCTTCGGAACAGTGGGAAAGTCTCTTGAGCAATCTTGGGACTATCGAATCTGATACAATATCTCCCAGTGTGCTTTCACGGATCCATCTTCCGAACCTTTCCCTGAAACCCTCTGGTGATTCCATTTCTCCAGCTGGATCTGATGAAAGGTCTCTCAATAATGATGCAAGAAGTTGGCTGCCCAGTCCCTCTATGGCAAATATTGCCAATGAATCCTTTTCTATGAAACCGGAAAGTTCTTTCTCATCACAGGAGAATATATGTTCGATCAATCCGGGAAGGTCCCCAATGATCATTCCGGAAGGTGTGTGGATAGAGTTCTTCCTATCCGAGGTCTTTTTAAAAATCCTAAGAATGTCCTCTCCCTGGGGCCTATCAACGGCATGCCCTTCATCTCTCTTCAGGATCCGGGTAGGATCGAGGTCCATGGGAATTCTCTGAGGTCTTCTCATAACCTTGATAGCCTCTATGGAACTATCCAATGGAGAAAATGATCTGTTCAAAGCGAATGGATATAGGATATCAGACCCAAGGAAGAATGATTGAATGCCTCCTTTTGTGAATTCTTCCGGTTTAAAGAACCCTTTCATCAAGGATAGGTCCTTTAGACCAGAGGCCACAATATGGTCCTTCTTTCTCCTCAACAACCCCTCCCTTACAGTTATCTTGGACATCTCAAGGATGATGGAGGCAACTTCCGGATCAGGGGAGACTTCAATAGATCTGTTGAAGGAGGTAAGATCCACTCCCTCATCCCTCCATATACCTTTCCTGATCCTGGATCCCGGGTCCTGACCATTTAATGGCTCCTTTCCATTCTTGTATAATAGGAAGGACTGGACTTCCCTAATTATCAGGTCATTGTAGGAATCCTTGGCATGCTCCTTCATGGTTCCTCCTCCAGGTGCATATCCTGTGGATGGAGATACATCATAGCCATTTCATCACCTGATGTTACTGATGGAGCTCTTATCCTCAACGTGATCTCCCTCATTGATCCTTCTCCAACGGTGATCGGTTCCAAGATCAGATTGTTCTCTTCACGGGTAGATAATGGGACCTCCAGGGACCATCCCCCTTTTGGGAAGGAAAGGTATGGTGTGATCTTCGATCTTGGTGACAACTCCTTGGACGATATGGAGACGACACATTCCCAGACATCACCGGACATTCCAGAGAATCCACCATTTTCAACTTTTATATCCAATCCATCAAAAGATGCAAATCTGTATCTTGTCACTGTGTTGTTCCTGTAGGCTTCCCATCTCTGTCTTGAAGCATTCCAAATGTCACAGATCATCGATACGGTATCCCCTATCGATTGGATGCTTCCCTTTATTGCTCTCTGTCTCTCGATCCTGATCTGGTCCCAGGCCGTTACAACTGGATCCGACCACTGTGAAAAGACCTCAGCTCTGACCAGTGAAAGTGCTATTAGGTAGAAGCAGATCCTTTTTAGGGAACCGGATGCTGTCTCAAGGTCGATCACAGAACCTTTTTGCAGGGATCGGAGGTCTTTCAAGGCATCTTTTCCTCTTTTGGAGATCTCAATCAGGTTCTTACCTACAAGACCTCTGTCGAGCTTTGAGTCACGCCCCTTCATCCCCTTCATAATATGTTCAACAAGGTCCCTTAGGGAACTTGAAGGATCGGACCTATGCCCAATTCCATCCTCGGCTAAGAGTTCTTTCAAAACTGCAGATAGGTTGGATACCGGGTCCTTTCCGTCTGTGGAATGGATACAGTATGCAGGTTCGTCCGTTCCATTTTGTAGATATTTCGAAAAATACCCAAGGAATCCTGTATCTTTTGTATCTCTTGTTCCGTCCGAAGAACTGAGGAGGAGTGAAGTGACCTTTTTTAAATGTTCAAGGGATGATAACATCCTCTTATGGACATCCGGTTTGGTAAGTGTTTCCAGGAATGTATCTAACAGAATGATGCGAGATGCAAGGTCCACTCCTTCTTCTTTATCAGGAATGACCCTCTCTCCCAATTTTATTAGAACCCTTCCTGAGTTGAGGTAATGGATCGATCCTTCTGAATATTCCCTGGAATCTGTGATGGTCTCTCCGGGAAGGAGAAGTGGTTCCGACCTTTCAGTATCAAGTTGTCCGGGGAGTATCACTTCCAATCCAAGATTTGACCTGGACCTGATCGTGAAGAACCTTGCATGGGCCTCCCCACCGACCTCCTCTTCTCCCTTCAAGAATCTCAATTTTCCTCCAATATCTCCGATACCCAGATCTTCTGGAAGGTCAATGATATGGTCCAATGTTCTGTTCTGAGGAAGTTCTCCAAGGTCAAGGTCTGGAAGGTTCTTTCTGTTGAACTCGAGAAGGACCCTTAAAGGACCGATATCCGAGGTCATTTTCACATCGAGTTTGATCCTGACCTTCTCACCCGGAGAAACGGATGTTGGTTCAAAATCAAGTAGAATTCTATCAAAAACCTCTAGCTGATCGATAAAGACAGGTGATCTGGTAACCTCCTCTTCTCCCAATATGAGAACCAGAGGGACCATCCCCTTATTCATTTCTGGTACCCTGAAAAGGACCTCCCTGGTATTGCTATCTCCCTTGATCTCCTCCGGAGAAATCGGACCAAGGTCACCCAGTGTCAGTTCAAGTCCATCCAATGGCTGTCCATCGGGAATTTCCAGGATTACCGAGAATTCTTCACCGGAAATGATCCTACCTGGTAGACCAACCTTGATCTTCTTTTCTTTCAGAGGAAGGATCGCACTCGTGATCAGCTTATCCTGATGCTCTCCATCCACCAGGAGTTCCACCCTGACAGATAGAGCATCGAAATCGATCAATCTACCGGGATCGATAATTGTCTTCACTATTGAATTGTTCTTTACAATGGTTTCAGCTGCATCTCCCTTCATGAGAATGTTCCCGTTCCCATCAAGAATTTGTAAAGAAGATTGAACATTGACCTTCCCCCCTCCTCGGTGGGTGAGTTCAATCCCGATCTCCATAGGGGAATTTCCATCCCATCTGAGGGGCCATTCCGGTATGCTGACATCAAGTTTGCTGGATCCCAACTCCAATGGAACCTCTGTGAAAGCAAGGGTCGCCCTGAATTCCTCGCTCTTCACAATGATCTTGAGCATCGAGGGCCCCTTCTTCCCTCTTAGTAAGAGGTTTATGTCGAAATGGACCGATCCGTCATCCCTGTTCTCACCATCCCACCTTCCATCCGGACCTTCGATCCCAGAGCCTTTCTCGAACCTCAGGACCTGGGGACTTGCGCTGTCTCCCTCTGGTAGTAATTTTAATCCGAATACTGTCGTCTCATCAAGATGGACCTTTCCCATTGGTGGTTCAAGGTTGAATACATAAGAGTCACCCAGGGATGATCCCTCAGCTATCAGTTCCAGGGTCCTACGTTCCATGTTCGCACCTCAATTACCAATATGGATACCTGTCAACAGCTTTCTCAGTGATGCTATTGCAGATAATGGGGCCATGTAACTGGTCCTTGGATTGGTGGTTGAAGGGTGATTGTACATCCATATCTTCATCTCACCGAACCTGCCTCTGACCTCAACCTGATGTTGATTCCTTGTTACAGTTGGATCAGCAATAACCTTGACCTTAGTTCTATCGAAACCGATACCCGCCAGGGATATTGTCGCGGCGACATTAACGTTCTTAGGGAATAGTGTGACAGCCTCTCTGGCGGTCCCTTCGAAGATAGTTATGGGGCCGTTTGCTTCTTTAACGCTTTCGGAGAGATGGGAGAGCTCGTGTGGGAGCGACAGACCTGCGGGAGGCTTTCTGACAGTAAGAGTAACACATTCAATATCCGCTATGGAGGCGGATGTTAGACCATCCATCCCTGCTATTGCACCGGATGGGACCATTATTTTGCTATTGTTCCTCCCTGCCTTCTCCTTGAAAGAATCCCAGAGATTATCATCCACAAGGGCACCTACGGAGAGTATCATCACATCCTTTCCTCTGTCCAGTATCCCAGGTAGGATGTCCCTTACAGCTTCTTGGGAAGCTGCTTCCACAACAAGGTCCGATGACTCTATGAATCCGTTCAGGTCCTCCGGGGGATATACCGAGGCTATCTTTATTTTCCCGGCCAGTCTGGAAGCCATATCATAATCCTTATCAAAAAGAGGGATTAGGTCAACACCTTCCATATCCTGCAGGGATCCGGCTATTGTGGTCCCAATGAAGCCACATCCGAGTATTCCGACCCTCACCTTTACACCCTCTGACCCTGGGAGGGATCCCCAGGGTTCGGTTCATCCCAATCGTTGCCAATATATTATAAATATGCCCGGGATAGGTCCGGTGACACAATCGAGGCGTTTCCATGGAATTTTTCAGAAAAAAGAAGGCGGGCAAGCTCCTGGAAGAGGGTATTGAGCTCCACAGGAAAGGTGATCTGAAAGTTGCGGAGGCAAAATACCTGGAGGCCTTGAGTTACGATCCTAATTCCACAGAGGTACACCTCAATTATGGAGACCTCCTCAAGAAAACCGGGAGACCCAAAGCAGCGGAGGTTGAATACCGAAAAGCCATGATCATGGACCCTGAGAGGGGAGAACCCCATGGATCCCTGGCTGCATTGTTCCATTCCCAAAGGAGGTACGAGGAAGCTGAGGCAGAGTACGAGCTTGCACTTTCCAAATCGCCAATGGACCTCAACATCAAGCTGAACCTGGCACAACTTTACATGGACACAGTCAGGTATACAGAAATGAAAAAGCTCTACTCTTCGGTGCTCCCCTATGTCCAGGACCCAAAGCTGAAGTCCTTCATCGAATCAAGGATCAGGTGAACCTGGCCACCTGGCAAATACCAGGAATCCCGTGTGTGAGAGGATCTCGGTGACAGGTCTTGTCGCCCCCTCCTTGACGGAGTATCCTCGTTCGATGATCTCCAGTGCCTTCACCTGCTCGAAACCTCCCTCCCTAAGAGAGATCACAACCCGTTCCATCTGATTGGTGGTTGGAACATATGAACAGAACCGTCCTCCCGGACGCAGTGACAGAGAAGCTGTGAAGACAGCCTTCTCAGGTTCAGGAACATCGATCACGAACGCATCCAGATCCCTCTCCTGAATATCCTCTCCTATGTCTCCAAGTTTGCCTGTCCATTTTGAGGTAAGTCCAGCCAACTCAATGTTGCTTTTGGCCTTCTCAAGGTGGTCGTTTCTGATGTCATATGTATGGACCCATCCATTGGGAGCCACTGAGTTGAGTAATGCGATCGAGAGAGCTCCTGATCCCGCACCACCCTCTACAACCTTTGAACCATCTGAGAGCCCTATCTCCATTATTATCCTTGAAGAATCCTTGGGTATGATCATCTGAGGCCCCCTTTCGAGGTTGATGATCGAGTCTAGTACATCGGGTCTGTAAAGTCTGAAATGGACCGATCCAACCTTGAGTATGTCGCCTGGCTGCATTCCTACCAATCTTTCGGTATTCAGAGCTCCCGTAGGTGAGGAAAGTTTGAACATATTCCCATCAATGCAAACGAGCTGCTCTCCTTTGGGGCCTCTCATTAAAACCTTGTCCCCGATCACGAAACCCTCTGTCATGCTCCCTTTATTCCCTTCCTGTATCTCTATCTTTTTGGGGTGTCCCTTGGACGCCCCCGTTCCCTTATTTATAATTGCAAGGAGGATGGGATTTTACAGGAGCGAGGTTCCCTCCCGCTTCTGAAGGTGAATAAGATGAAAAAACCCGATATGGCAGATATCATTGAAGAGATCACCCTTCTGGAAAGAAGGCTGACTCCCAGTGATGAGGGGGACCCTTCCTTCAGGAAGAGGTATCCATATTCGGGTTTCGAATTTTGATCTAGGACCAAGGATCTGGGATATAAAGGACGCCAACGAACCACCATCCGCGGGCTCTTTGGGGGGAACGAGCCCGCACTTCTTTCATTCTACATCGATAACATTTTCATAGTAAAGCGGTCATCTCAGGCCGTGGCCCCATGAATCCCAAGATATTCTACCGCATATCAGCTTTGATCCTTCTTCTTTCAATAATGATCTCAGGAATATCCCTCATCCCGGATACCGACAAGATCCCTGGTTTTGATTGGGCCATATTCGACAGGACCAGTTCGGTAGGCCCTCTTGATTACAACTTAAAGGCAGATTTCGATGCTGTAGGTTTCGAATATTCCATTGGGACCTCGTCTTCCTCATCAGGAGGAGGAATAATCGGAGGGATCGGAGGGGGGCTTGGTTCAAATGTTTCCAGGGAAGAGAAGTGGAAGTCCTACCCACAGGTCCGTGGGGAGGTCCTTGAGAACCTGGGAATTATTTATGATTCTTACAAGGAGAAATCCTACATATTCGAGCTTCTATTTCGAAACCCTCCCGATCCCAATATTACATACGATGGGTCCGGCAGCCCTTCTGCTTACCTTAATGTATCATTGAAGGCAGACCTTGTCCCATACTGGATGGAAGGGGGTTCGCGTCCTCTTGATGTAAGGGTGACTTTCCTGGGAACCGATCTTGAGGACCAGGTAGGTACCCAGGAGAAGGAAAGGTTCTCCATAACCCTTAACCGGATCGTGATCAAGGCCAGAAGCGGTTATAACCTTGATAAAGGCGAGTATGAAGGGCCGGATCTCATAGTAGAAGAGAAGAAGTTATCGGAATCCTTCAAGGACAAAGGGGATGATTATCACACATCAATTGATGTCAAGTATCCCGATGGTGAAGCAGCAGCAGGTTTTATAATTGAGATCGATGCGACCATGAACGATTACTGGGATAGAGGAGAGAGGTCCCCCCTATCCGGGAGTGCAAATCCAATCAACATCAGACCTGTTGCCTAGGATGAACATCTTTCAGGCTCTGGGTATTCCTCTGGCCATGCCCTTGATCGTGATATCCATCCTTATCGGATTAATTGCTGTCACTTTGATACTGGTAACTGGAAGATCATTCTGGGGGATCATTCTCCCCTCTGCAATTCTTTCATCTGCCGGTCCTATTTGGTACTTGATGGGCCTGAACGCTGCAATGGACCTGTTGAATGAGAGATTGTCAGGAGCACAGGAAGGTCTCTCGTTGGAGCTGGGATTCTATTTCTCTATAGCCGGATCAATTTTGGCCATATCCGCATTTATTCTCTCCCTCATCATATTTATTATATCGAAAAGGAGAAAGAGTAAGGATATGGATTCCGGTACCTCTCAGGGAAAGGTTCTGGGATCATCTGCTCCCACCTTCAAGAGATTGGAAGAAAATGAGGGAATAAAAGAAACTCCATCTTTCAAGAAGGTAGAAGATCCTTCCATGGATACAGAAGGTCCAACATCCATATCAGTTAATCAAACCAATGGCCAGATCATGTCAAAGGTGGATGACGAAGCATCTGGTAAGGTGGGAAGTGCGCCACCCCGGCCACCCGTGGATCCACTATCCTGATCCTATCATCAATTCAGAGATCGGTCCTTGATCCCCCAATCCATTGTATTTTTCCAAATCCTGGAACATTTTTTATTTGATACCTGGGATATGGTTACAGGTGGATAGGATTCTGCCTTTTCGGTAAGGTGTGAAATGAAAAAGGAACTTGGGATGAGAGAGGTATTCTGCATCTCTTCCGGTGCCATGATCAGTTCGGGACTTTTTATTTTACCTGGTATTGCTTTTGGAGAATTGGGGCCTGGAGTTATATTTGCCTACATAATTGCCAGTCTTCTGGCAATTCCAACGGTCCTCGCAAAGGCCGAACTATCAACGGCCATCCCAAAGGATGGCGGGATTTTCGTTTTCACAGATAGGGCTATGGGCCCCATGATGGGCACCCTGGGTGGTCTTTCCGCTTGGTTCTCCCTTGCATTGAAATCTGCCTTCGCTCTCTATGGTCTTGGCATATTCGGGATACTGCTTTATCCAACACTTGGAATCCTTGAGATAAAGATGATAGCAGTTGGATTCTGCCTTTTCTTCATGGTCCTTAACATTCTGGGAACACATTTGAGCGCAAAAGCCCAGGTCTGGATGGTATTCACACTTATCGGTCTTATGGTTCTGTATATCCTCGCTGGATTGATACACCTGACATCCAGCGGAATGGGTAATTTTTCTCCATTCCTTCCCAATGGAATTTCCCCACTCCTTAGCACATCCGGCTTGGTATTCGTATCGTTTGCAGGTTCGACAAAGGTCGCAGCAGTTGCGGGGGAGGTTCGCAAACCAGGAAGGAACATCCCCTACGGAATGATGCTCTCATGGGCAGCGGTTTCGATCCTTTATGTATTGACCATCATAGTAACAGTAGGTATAGTTCCACATGATATCTTGAACGGTAATGAGACTTCAATATCCGAAGGTGGTGGGATACTGCTTGGAACAGCAGGAATAGTTGCAATGTCACTTGCAGGGATTCTGGCATTCGTATCCACCGGGAACGCGGGTATAATGGCCGCTTCCAGGGATCCAATGGCCATGGGGAAAGATCAGCTCCTTCCTCCCATCTTTGGAAAGATGACGAAATGGGGCACTCCATGGTTCTCGATCGTTCTGACGACGATGATCATGATATTCGTGATCCTCTTCACCGATGTCAAACATCTTGCGGGTTATGCCTCAACATTGAAACTACTGTTGTTCATCCTGGCAAACCTTGCCTTGATCTTCATGAGGGAGTCGAATATCAAGCATTATAGACCAAAGTTCAAGGCTCCATTCTATCCGATCCTCCAGATCATTGGTATATTTGGGTATTTGGTACTTATAATCCTTCTCGGTTGGGAGAAGATCGCGGTAGCTGTGGGATTCATTGCGATCGGATTAATATGGTACTATCTTTATGCACATGGAAAGATCAAAAGGGAATATGCTTTTCTCAGGGTAGCAGAAAGGGTAATGGGAGAAGGTACCAACGAATGTTTGCTCGATGAGGAACTCAGAGAGGTTCTGATCAAGAGGGACGGGATACTCTCAGGGAGGTTCGAGGACAAGATATCTGAAGCAGAGGTTTTTGATATGCACTATCTGATCCCTCCGGCCGACCTTACAAGAAAACTTACCTATACTCTATCTCGAAGGTTAGGTCTTAACGAAGACAATCTACTCCAGGAGCTTTCCAAAGAGGATAGAAAGGCCCATATGATGTCCATGCCGGGATTCGTTATCCTCTCGTACCAGGTCAAGGGACAGGATATATTCGATATCACACTTGTAAGGACCAAGAGGGGGGCTATGTTTTCTGAAGAAACAGCTCCGGTTCATGCGGCTTTCATAATCATATTCTCAAGGGATGAGAAGAATTTCTACCTGAACTCCTTGATGTGGCTGATGAAATTATCTTCGATCCCTGGATTCGAGGAGGCCTGGAAGAAATCGAAGAACAGTGTTGCTTTGAAGAAGCTGGTCATTGAAAGCATAAGGTCTCCCATGGATGAAGGGAAGGCTCATTGATCGTCCTCGACCTCATGTACCATGTACCTTTCCAGTCTTTTCTTAAATACCCTCTTGAACAAGAGGGGGAAGAGGATACAACTCATTACACCGTAGAGTATCAAAATTGCTGATATGTTCTCATCTATGATCCCTGTGTCCTCTCCTATTTTCACACCCGCCACAACAACAGAGAGGTTGGTACCAAGGAGAAGGGACCCCCCCACATCCGACCATGTATGCTTAAAGAATCTGGCCACGAAAAGGGGTACTGCCTTGGATAGTATTTGGACCGTAAGGAGCAGCAGGAGAAGGCCGATAGCTCTCCAATCCAGCAGGTCGAACAATGATACGGAGAATCCTTGATAGATGAAGAAGATCGGGATGAGGAATCCATATCCCAGGGGTAGAATCTTATCCAGTATAGCCCCCTTTTCCTTGAATATGGCGCTGAACAGCATTCCACAAAGGAATGCTCCAAGGATTGCTTCCAGGCCAATGAACTGTGCCATAACGTAGAATATTAGAATGGCAGCAAGGGTGGCCCTAACTCCAAGTTCCGACTGGTCAGAGGGATTTGTGATCCTGGACATGAACTGGGGTCTATACCAGATCACCATATCTACCATCCAGAAAATGAGCAGGAATATCACAGGAAGAATCAGGAGTATAAGTACCGCATTGAGTCCTCCAAGAGATGCTGCTGAAAAGGATAGAAGAAAAATTGCTGCAATATCGGCTATCTGCGCAAGAAGAAGGATCTTGAATCCAAACGTGGTCCTGTTGATGCCCATCTCCCTCAGGACAGGCATGACCACTGCAATTGATACTCCTCCAACTATAAGGCCAACCAGAAGGGGAAGACCGATCACAAGGAAGGGAACCACAGCGATCAGAAAATTGGCAATGATCACAAGGAGGATAGTGAGCTTCTCCCTCCTGGAAATGGACCTAAGGTCCTCGAAATCGTTCTCCATACCTATCATGAACATCAAAGTAATGAAACCTAATGTTGATAGTAGCTCCAATATGTCAGAGGACAGATCAAGATGCACAAGATCCACCTTGGACATTCCGTGAAGAACTGTACCTACGATGACCCCGAATAGGATCTCTCCCACCACAATGGGAAGCTTGAGCTTTCTTGCAAAGAATGGAGCCAGGAAACCAAGTATTGCTACAAGCCCCAGGACCAGGAACGGATCAATTGTCCTCAATGCAGGTTCCCTCAGGAGGGTGGAACCGAAAGGTCCCAATGGATTTTGTAACGCCTTAAAGGCACTAAATATCAATGAATGATACAAACACATCACCTAAGGGACGACAAGCACTGATCCAGTCCATATATGGACCAGCCTCCTCAACTGGGAGACCTGTAGTTCTCTTAATTTGTTCTTCAGTATTATCAGATCGTAGTTGTTCTCCTTTACTCTCCTAATCAATTCCACAGTGGGATTTCCTATGAACTTCTCGATCTCTACATCGACCTTGTAGACCTGGGCATACCTCTGGAGGTACTGGGCCCTTTTTCTGTTCCTTGCAAGAGTTAAAGCTGTCACCTTGGCGCCAGTTGCCCTTGCCAGTTGGATGGCAATATTGATCTCGGGTGCTGATTGCTTGTGAAGATAGAGAGCGATGTTCCTGTATGGTCTGGGATTCCTCGGGATCAGGATCGGCATGGGAGACCTCTCGATCAATCTGTCAAAATTCGTTGAAATGAATGGAACATAGAACAAGAACTCCTTCGGAGGGGATACCACAAGAATATCCATATGGAAAGAAGGGTCACTCATATGCTCGGATACTATCGAATTGATCTGAAGGCTTTTTTTATCCATCCTTCTCCATCTTACATGCCTGGTCTCATCTTCCAAAATGCAGTCATGCTCACTAACGGTGGATATCACCTCGAACTGTATCCTCTTTGAAATGAATCCCTGGGCCGAGATCAGGAGGTTCTCCTTTCCGGGAGGGATTATGAAGATTATTCCCATCCCCAATCTTTTTGCTAGGATCTCCACTTCCTTCAATGCGATCAGGTCCTGGTCCTTTGAGAGTGGAAATAAAAGGTGACCGCTGGAATCCTTACTTCCTGATCTTGAGAAGACCTTCCAGACCTTCTTTGCCCTCTTACCAACGGTATCAACGGCGATCAGGTCACCGTAATGTATCTCCATTGATGGTTCTGGAGCGATCATCTGCTCGCCCCTCAGTATGGAACCGATAACCGTACCTTCTGGTAATCCTAGCTGCTTGATGGTCTTGCCTATGGCTGGTGATCCTTCTCTGACGAAGATCTGTATCGCATGGTTCGTATCCGGGTAGAGCATGGTCCTGATTAGACCTTCCTCATATCCTATTGGGTGAACAAAGACCTCTGCACCAAGATCGATGAACTTTGTCATGTTGTTGGTTCTGTTAACTCTGGCTATTACCCGACTTACACCCATCTCCTTCAATGCAGAGACCGCTTCGAGGTTCTCGAAGTCCTTGTTCATCAGGACCACTGCTGCATCGAAACCGGATCCTGCCTCCTGAATTGTGGATAAGGAGCTGCCATCACCGTGGACTATACGATGGTCTGTGGTGGAATTCTTTAGCATCTCCTTAAGCTCCCAAACCCTCGATGGATCTGACTCGATGAGAACAAAAGGGTCTCCCAGGTCACTGGCGAGCTTGCCTCCGACCGAGCCTCCTCCCAGTATCAATATTCGCATCGGGAATCGTTCTTTTCAATGAAGAGCTAGGATTAAACTTATTTTATCCACATTTTAATAACAAGGTATTATTTGTCACCTACAGAGGAGATGTCATCATATTCTCCCTTCAGTCTGCTTCTTTCAATTAGATCGAAAATCTCCTCTATCCTCTCTTCGACGTCACCAAGGTCCATCTTTCCATAATGAGACCACCATAGAATATCTCCATTGTGATCTTTAAAAAGGAAGGTCGTCATGGGAACACCTGTTTCTGTACCTTTGGGTCGATAGGTGTGGTAAAGTGTGGTCTCTTCGGCAGCATCTAATGAGATCATCCTGAACCTTTCATACTTGTCACCTTCGACCCCTCCATCTTCTGGACCTGAAGCAATTCCTGCCCCTGACATCTCTTCCCATTGTTCAGCGCAGGGAACGCATCCCTGGGTCCAGAAGAAAAGGATCAAAAGGTCAACATCATCCCGGTCCAGGATCCCGGTCACTGCTTTTGGATGTGGAACAGGTTCTCCTGACTTCAAATTATCTTCCGGATACTCGATCCAGTATTCCGAAAACCCAGGAACAACTGGGTCAAGCCCCAAACATCCCAGACATTTTACGCTTGCAAGTTTCTCGATCTCCCGAAAACCTCCACCGTCGGATGCAAAAAACCAGGCCGAAGCCCCAAAAATGAGCAGGATCGGGACCAGGAACACAAGGAGGGAACCAGGCAGGGGTCTTCCTCCAAATCGTTCTACCGGATCTTTGACCATCCTCTTCATCTTCTGAATACCCCCCTGATACTGGAATTCACAGGTTTCCAGATCTGGGCCCCTACGGGACAGACCTCCTCGCATCTACCGCATCGTATACATTCTGGATCGGTCTTGTTCTCTTTCGGATTAATTCCCATGGGACATGATCGTATGCATTTCTGGCAATGAATGCATCTATCCTTTTTGAATTCAAGATCTGTTAAAGAGATCTTGTTCATTGGTCCGTACATTGCTCCAATAGGGCAAAGGTATCTACACCATCCTCTATCGACAAAGGAGACGAATACGATAACCCCTACAACAAAGACAGCTTTGAACCAGAAGAACTGATTGCCAGCCCAATCTGCAGGATTTAGGAGGAGCTCAGGTATCGTGGCTGTGATGCCCCCTATTGGATCGAAATCCGTGAAGAACAGGGTATCGAAGAACCATGAGGTGGGAGCGATCAGGATCAGGATCCCCACTTTACCCAGACGACCGAATCTGTCCAATGATGAGTTCCTCTTTAGAAGGGAACCAGTATCTCCGATCGCAGACCGGATAATGCCGATGAGACCGATGATCTGGAACATAAGTCCCATCAATCCCATCAGCTCTATGGATGCAATCGGTGTCCCTTCGAGACCGAACGAACCGGAGAGATATACCATGACCCAGAGTAAGGAACCGGCCGCAATGAGAAATATCGAAGGAAGGATCCCTTTTGACATCCTTATGAATAGAACACCGCAAAGTGAAAGAATGAAAGCTCCCAGTGCCCCGAGATATCCAAGGGACATGTAATACTGGAGTTCCACTCCAGAATCAGCAAGTGCAGTTGGTACGACCGCTCCGATAACAAGGGCAATAAACGAGGCACCTGCCAAGATCCCCAGTTTTTTTCGATCCTTCACCTTTCTCGAGAAGAAGGAGAAAAGGTCCTGAAGTGTACCCACCGGGCAAGCCCATCCGCAGAAGGACCTTCCCAGTACTGCGCCTATGGCAACGAACATGCCTATCAGATAGAGGATCATCAGGTAACCTTCGGTGAATCCCGAAGCGATCTCTATTGTCCCATGTTCTATTACCCAAAGAGGACATCCGGCACATGCACCCGGGGATGCAGGACAGAAGAAGAAAGGATAGATGAACCCTGTCATCCCCACTCCAAAGACCCCTAGGACCGCAATGGCTGCGAAGAGGACCTGACTGGCCGTTCTGAAGTGGTATGTCCTTATCTTTGCAGTTTGGAGGGCCATATTAACTGACATGAAACTACCCTTCAGGTATAAATCATTCTTGCGGGAGTGCACTTACTTCCCCAAAATATAAATCGTGTTTACAATTAGGGAGGATCGAAGGCCTATGAAAATCAGCGTAGTAATTCCCACCCTGAACGAAGAGAATTCCATCGGTCAGACCATTGACCAGATCCCGGATATGGAAGATCTGGAAGTAATGATCGTTGATGGTCTTTCAAATGATAGGACCAGGGAGATAGCTGCATCCAAAGGTGCAAGGATCATCGAAGAGCCAAGGAAAGGGTACGGACGGGCTTACAAGACCGGATTCAAAGAGGCAAAAGGCGATATAATCGTAACAATGGATGGCGACACCACATACCCCGCCGAACTTGTCCCTGAACTCGTGAAAACATTGAAGGACGAAGGTCTGGATTTCATCTCCTGTGATAGGATAAAAAAAGCTGATAAGGGAGCGTTCAATGCAACACATGCATTCGGGAACTGGGTCCTTAAGGTTACCATGAACATCCTTTTTGGGACCAAACTTAACGATTCTCAAACAGGTATGTGGGTTTTCAAGAAGCAGGTCTTAGAGCACCTTACCATTACCTCGGATGGTATGCCCATGTCAGAGGAGATAAAGATCGAGGCTTTTGGGAATGGCAAGGTTAAGACAAAGGAAATATCGGTCCCTTACAGGGTTCGATTGGGGGAGAAATCCCTGAACACATGGAAGGATGGTATAAAGAACGAGAGATTTCTTTTCTGCAAGAGATTCCGTCCAGGATCCCTTGGGCCTGGCGAGAGGTTCAAATAGGATACTAAATCTTGGTGCCTGGAATAGTAACGGTATCTTCAACACCGGGTAGCGTCCTTATTCTGTTCAGAACAATCCTTGACAGGATATTGAAGTTCCTGGCCTCAATCTTTGCGATCAGATCGAAATCTCCAAAAAGTGGGGTTAGCTCCTTGATCTCTTTCACCTTCATGAGTTCCCTGTAGGTCCTGACCTCCATCTTAGGTCGTGTCTTAATGAAGATATAACCCATAGTCATGGAGATCCCTCGGGTATTCAAAGGACGACTGAATAGTTAATTCTATCGAATGATGACATTCATTTGAAAAAGGGAACACTCGGCTAGAATGTTATTTATCCACCCTTAATAATCATTCCTTTATATTCGGGGGATCCTTATGACAGATGGGACACATGGGAAGAATACCTTTATAATTATGATATTGACAACGGTTCTATTGTTTTCAATAGGAAATGGGGCCTATGTCGGAGGAGAAGCTCCAGCGAGATTGATCTATATTGACCATTCTCCGATCTCTATTGAGGGTAATACGGAATTGGTCAATACTGCGGTTGTAGAATCATGGCCTGGTTCTGGATCTCAAATTGATCCATATATCATATCCTCATACAGAATCAACGGAACAGGATCGGATCACTGCATTGAGATCGAGGATACTACTCTACATCTTGTGGTCAGGAACAATTTTCTGGTGGATTCCGAATTTGGGGATGGTATATCGCTGGATTCATGTTCCAATATTACAATCTCGAACAATACTGTTAGTGACTCCTATGGCCCGTGGAATGTCAATGTCAACCTTTGCAGCTCGATTCGAATGACCGACAATATCATTGAGGGAGGATTTTGCCAATACGGCATTCGTGTGAAGGATACCAGGGATGTAGTTATCCAATCCAATCAGATATCTGATTCAATGAGTACCGGCCTCTATGGATCCGGAAGCAGTATAGTCCGAATCATCGATAACAATGTAAATAATATCGGTGGATCCGGAATAACATTCAGCACATCGAACGATATTCTGATCCAAGGGAATCAGGTCTCAAATTGTGTTGCTACCGGGATCAACTGCTATGTCACAACATCGAGGATCACTCTTTACGACAATGAACTCGTCGGTAATGGATTCGCACTTGGAAATCTTGATACGATATTGATCGCATCAAACAATACCGTTGACAACGTTCCGGTCAAGCAGTATATTGACCAGGATCTAACAGGAGTATTGATTCCCGAAACCACCTCTCAGTTCTTTTTATTTAATGTTTCGAACTTCCATTTGTCCGGATCCGATCATTCCATGGGATATGAATTCCTTCATGCTTATGAGTCCCATGGTATTGAGATCGATAATTGCATATTCTCAAACGAACCGGACCTCTTCTACTTCAGCCACTGTGATAACATTTCGATCATGGATTCAAGTTTCCATGATCAGTCAGGAACAACTATAACAATTTTTTACGGATCTGGAGCCAAGATAAAAGGTAACGTTTTTGTCGATGTTTCCAAAGCCTGCCTGATCTCTCAGACTGCAGATGTAACTGTGGATGAAAATCAGGCTAGTATCAAGGAGGTTGGCATAACTTTGGTTCAGACCAAGGGAACGACCGTAACCAATAACACACTTTCTTCCATAGGTGATGCTATAAATGGGATATCATTGACCCTTCCAGAGGAACTTGATCTTTCAGGAAATATCGTGAATGGATTCTGGAACAACGGGATATTCATTAACTCTCCTAGTACGGGGATGGTCAATGACAACAGGATCTTCGGAAATGGAAGTACGACAAGCTCCAAAGGATTGAACGTTTCAGGCCCAGCCAACCTGAACATGACGGACAACATCATCCGGGGGCATGGGATCGGTTTGGACCTCTCGTATACTTCAGTTGATTCATCACTTTCATCAAATATTATTGAGGACAATCTTGGAGCCGGTATCCGTCTTCGATTGGCAAAGGATCACATGGTGGATGGGAACCTGATCTTCAACAATTCAGGATATGGGATCGAAAGCGTGGATTCCAGTGGTTGCAAGATCATTGATAATACATTCATCAATAATTACGGGTCCGATGATTCGTTCAGCAGCCTGAATATCCAGGCTACGGATAATGGTAATGAAAATATCTGGAATCACATGGACGGAGGCAATTACTGGAGAGATTGGGACTCTCCCGATGAGACCGGTGATGGGATCGTGGACCTTCCCTACCTAATATTCGGGACGACATCATATGATCAGAAACCACTAGCGGAACCTTCCTTCACCTATCTTTCAGAGCCTATCAACTTCTCGGCTAATGCAAATATAGATAGGATTATTTTGGAATGGGAATTGCCGGAGTTCGATCTGGCCGGTTCCATTGAGGGATTCGAACTTTCCAGAACAGGTGGTGAAGGTCCAGACCTTAGAATTGACCTTGGTCCTACCATATTTCATTACAATGATGAGAATGTAACGGATGGAACGGCCTATATTTATCATCTGACTGCATTTAACAGGTACGGAGATTGGAAGTAGTACAGCGGATATTGAGGCCATACCAGATTCCACTCCTCCAGAGATTGAATTTTTATCACCCGTAAACGGTAGTGTCATCTCTTCAAGAGAGGTTGAGATCACCTGGAATGTTACCGACAATGTTGGGGTCCTGAATGTGGAGATCTCCACCGATGGTGTCAGATGGCAGGGCGTAGGGTCGAATTCATCCCATCTTGTCAGGAACTTGACAGATGGTCAGCAAACCGTCATTCTGAGAGCCGTTGATGCACAGGGAAACAATGCAACATCATCTCTGATATTCACAGTGGATACCTCCTCTCCCATTCTCGATATCCTTTCTCCTGAGAATGGAACCATCACAAATGGATCCACTATCCTTGTCAAATGGGAAGCCGAGGATGAAATAACCGATATCAAAGCTTATCGAATAAGGGTGGATGAAGGTGAATGGTCAGATCAGAGTATGAACGTAAGTGAAAACGTGACCCTCTCATCCGAAGGCTGGCACACGATATATGTTCAAACCGAGGATATGGCGGGGAATACTGAGATCGTTTCCATTGAAGTTCTACTTGATAGAACTGGACCAGAGGTATTCTTCACATTCCCGGCCGATGGTTACAATACGACCGATACCACTTTTGATGTCAAGTGGACTGGGTATGATGTACTTAGCGGAATCTCAAGATTCGAGCTAAGTGTAGATGATGGAACCGCTCTCGGACTCTCTTCATTGGTGACAGGTTTCACACTCACCTCTCTTTCGCCTGGGGACCATTCAGTTGTTCTTATCGCATTTGATGGAGCTGGGAATGATAAAGGAATTGAAGTATCATTCAGGATCATAGACGATGATCAGGAACCTACAACCACACTGGTAAAGGGAAGGGTTATAGATGCAGATGGAGAACCGGTTCATAAGGCGAAGATGATAGCTGATACAGGTGACTATACCTATACTGATTCCAGGGGGAACTTCGTTCTGGAGGTTGCAAGAGGGCAGAGGAACCTGAAGATTGAGAAAAGCGGGTTTATCTCCATTGACATCAATGTAAATGCAAGCTCGAGAGAAGATATCACACTTGAGGATATAATGCTGGAGAAAAGGATAGATGATGATGAGAATATTGCAAATAGCTTAAGGAAGAACACCTTCTGCCAGGTTTGCTGTATTTTGATAATTGGTATCCCACTTCTCCTCATGCTTTTAGGGTTGCTAACAAGGGCTATACGGCGGAGTAGGAGGAAGAGGTCTGAAAGAAATAATAAGACTACGAAAAGAGAAGACCTCAAAGATGAAGAGTAATGAGGTTAGAGTCTTTTCCTCAGATATTCATAAATATAATAAGTGTCTTGGGCCAAAATCACAAGGGGTCATTATAATTAGAATCCCTTGGAGACAGGGAAATGTACCGTAGTTCTCTGCGGCGAATCCCAAGGAAGTGATCCGCATGTCAAAATCCGTTTACAGATATATTCACGACACCTGGAATAGACCTTATGATGGTGAGTTGAAAGAGATAAACCGTCAGAGGCTTGTGGAATGGAGACATGGCCCTACCTTTGAGAGAGTGGAAAGGCCATTGAGACTCGACAGGGCAAGGGCTCTGGGATATAAAGCGAAACAGGGTTATGTTATTGTCAGGGCCAGGGTCAGGATGGGTTCCCTGAGGAAAAGGGCCATCAGAAAAGGTAGAAGGGCCAAAAGAAGAGGTATGATCCGGCTCAAGGTGAAGAAGAACCTTCAGAGGATCGCTGAAGAGAGGACAGCCAAAAGATATCCTAACTTGGAGATCCTCAATTCATATTTCGTCGGAGAGGACGGTAAGCACAAGTTTTACGAAGTGATCCTCGTCGACCCCCATCACCCGGTGATATTGAGCGATCCCAAGATCAAATGGATCAATGAGGTCCAGCACACAGGTAGGGTATATAGGGGGCTCACATCATCCGGAAAGAGAAGCAGAGGATTGATGAACAAGGGAATAGGCTCTGAGAAGGTAAGACCCTCTGTCGGGAGCCATATGCACAAGAAAAGGCCTGGGAAAGTAAACAGGTTCAGTTGAAAATAGGATCAAACAAGCCTTTCCGGGCACCCGATCCTTCTTGAGCAGTACCTGCATTTGCCTTCCCTGCTATGATTGCGGTGAGCTTCACCCTTTCTTTCACCCTCTCTTATCTCTGATACTTTAGAGAGGACTAGGGCTTTAGTCATCATATCCCATTCGATCAAATGCCTTTTCCTGGAGCCCTTCTTTGGTATATATTCGATGTATCCGTAGGGCGTCTCCTGATGAAAGTTCATGTCTACCAAGATCAGGTAGACTGAAAGCTGCATTATATGGCTGAAGTGCGGTTTCGGAGGTGCCTTACCAGTCTTGATCTCGACTGGGATCTTTCTCCCGTTCTCCTCTATCAGAATATCAGGGGATCCTATCAGATAGTGTCGTTTGGATACCATGGGCTTCCCTCTGTTACCTGAACCAATATCGTCGATCTGCAGTATCCGTGATTTCTCCGGGAGGCTCATTTTTACTAGGCCAGTCTTTGCTTCCTTTCTCTCCGATGATCCCTTAATAAAGAAGATCACAGCTCCTCCAAGCCAAAGGGCTGCGATCACAAATGAGAGAGTATTATAATTTTCGAGATTGTCCCCACGGGAAAGGAATGCCATAGCAGTGAATACCGATGCGATCAGAGCAATTGTTGCAAGCGGAAGGTCCTCCCTATCCTGTGCTTTTTTCTTTTTTCCTTGCCATTTTCTGCCTTTGATAAGATCATAGACCAAGGCTCCTATGAACCATAGTAGGGACAATATCAGGAAGACCCAACCGAAGTAACCATCCGGATCGACCTCATCAGAGAGCATTATAAAAAGAACTGAGATGGACACAAGGAGAACAACTACCATTGGCATTCCCAATTTCAGGTCTTTTCCCCCACCTTCTTCCCTGGTACCTTTGAGGAAATATATCATTGATACGAATAGGATCCCGTACATGAAAAGAAGGGATACCGTAAAGGCCGTGACTATTGCGTTATCAGGGATACCCAGCGGTCGAAGGAGGATGATTCCGTTGATCAACAGTACGACACCGAACAGATAGGAGAGAACAGAGAAATAACCACCAACTGAATCGCTCCTCTCCATCCTCTTGAAAAGAGTGAAGAAACCTACCTTGGGTCCCTTACTTGGCGCGAAGGACCTTGTCAGGTATATCGCGGTGGATACTACGAGTAGAAATATCGAGGAGATCACAACGGCCATTCTCCATATGGGTCCCTTCAGGAAACCCAGATTTGACAGGAGGAGTAGCATAAGTGACATCGAAAGGATGATCGCCCCAAATGAGACATAGGCAATGGTGATCCTCTTTGATCTTTGTGATTCCAGATCACGATCCCTGATCCCTTCAAGTTCCGTCCCAACCTTGCCATGGGCCGTTGATCCTTGTTCAAGCGGCTTGAGATCCTCCTCGGAATCCATCCTCTCCAGATACCATGAAAGAGGGCAGTAGCACCACCTCTCAATTTCCGAAGCTGATATCAACCGGTCAGCATCCCATTCGGACATCTATGGAAATACGGACAGCCGCATATATTTTGGTTCCTGTATGTTTCATGGATGGGAGGAAAGTCCATTCCTTGGAACGATTCCTCCGCAATGAATATATGGCAATGATCCTGATGACACCCCGGGTGATACCTATGGAGGTCTCAGGATCGAGGAGAACCGTACTTGTCCAGATCATTATAGCAATGCTCATGGTCATGAGCTCAACCTTGATATTCTCAGCTTCAGGAGATGGCGATCTGACAGGGCCGAACATATCGATCATCGACCCCTATCTCATGGATGTATTGGATGATGGGATGGAAATGTACAGGATAATGGTACGTTTCATGGATTGGCCAATTACTGATGAGATCAAAGATGCTGAAAGTATGGGCATGGTATACATTTCCACAATGAAGGTCCTCCCTATCGCTGTTTTTGAAGGGACCAGGGATCAGGTACTATCACTTTCAGGTCATCCTTCAGCTGTCTGGATCGAATATGATGGTGAATTGGACCTTTTAATGGAACAGTCCCTTTCCACAATTAATGCAACCGTAGCATGGAACTCCTGGATCGAGAGCAACAACCGAGAATTCGATAGGATCGACGGATCGGGAATAACCGTAGTTGTCCTTGACACAGGAATAGATGCGGGTCATCCTGATCTTGATTACAAGGAGAAGACGATCGTGAACCTCAAGGCCGACATCCCGGGAGCACCATGGTATGAACTGGAGAACTCTGATACTTCCTATGGTCATGGAACACACTGTGCCGGAACAATTGCAGGAAATGGAGATGCATCCGCGGGAGCCAGATCAGGTGTGGCTCCAGGAGCGAATCTCATAGGATTATGCGTTGGTGATGTCGGGATCACACTGACAAATACATACTACGGTCTGGAATGGGTATATCAGAACTCCAAAGCTCCAAATCCAATGAACATCAAGGTGGTGTCGAATTCATGGGGAGGGGGAGCTTCAGAATATGATCCTCAGGATGCAACCTCCATCATCTGTCAGAAGATGACCTATGAGAACAATGTCTTGGTTGTTTTCGCAATGGGAAATGCTGGAAGCGGTCACCATGACGGTGCCGAGCTTTCAGCCTCTCCAACGGGTTTGATACCATCCAATATCGGCGTTGCCGCCATCGAAAGGGATGGTTCAGGTGTCGCTTATTTTTCATCCAGGGGTATCAAGGGTTTGAACCACACATACCCTGATATTGGCGCTCCAGGAGTAAGGATCTGGTCAGCTCATGCTAGGCTTACACAGATATCTGCAGGGTCAAAGATGGCAGGGAACCCTAATCCGTACTACCTTGCAATCTCAGGCACCTCCATGGCCACACCTCATGTATCAGGATTGGCGGCATTGATGTTCCAGGCTGCACCATCTTTGACGATCTCGGATCGATTCGAGGACTATTCAGGTGATGATCCGGATAACTGGCTTTCCAATGATCAGAACAGGATCCATGAGATAGAATGGATAATGGAGCAATCAGCGATCTATCTCCCTCCCGACGGTGTTCCTCTTTCCGAAGAGTCAACAGATAATGGGATTCCAGAACCATCAGACAGGGAATTATCTGAGTTGGGTTGGAACGATCATCCACAGGACTGGGCTCAGGGTTATGGTCTTATAGATGCCGAGAAATGCGTCGGGATCTCCCTCACGCTTCAGAACCTTAGAGACCGATGGCCCATGGACAAATGGACCGTAGACGATGCTATACAAATCTATCTTGAGGGAGGAGTATTCCATGGGACGGAGAAGATGCTTCAAACGGATTCACTGGAAGCTATATGGAAGGGTGAGTTCGCCAGATATGCCCAGGACCAGGATGGTCCATTGCTTGTGCAGAACCAGTCTAGATTGGTATGGGTGCCGGAAGGGGCCAGTGAGGTTTCTATCATCATGAACTACGACTCCATATCAATAGAGGATAGGACCGTAGGAGATCTTACATTCGTTGTGGATTATGGATACGATGGGACTGTGGACTATGAGCATCCATTCCTGGGATCGAGACTGACTGGAACGAAGGAAACGGTGTTGAATGTCGATGCCATCCAATACTGGAATGTATTGGGCTATCGGGGTATACGGTCAGGGTTTCAAGGTCATTCGGCCTCTTAAGGATCGGGAGTTCATGGAACTGAGGATAGAGTACTCCCTAGGGGTAAGGTTGATGCTGGAGGTACCCGCCGAAGGGGAGTTAAGTGTATCCCCCCCTCTTCCTAATTCCATGGTTTCCATATGGGAGCCTTCAGAACCGTCCGCGGGATATTCGGGTGGTACCCTTGTGCTCGAAGGTAACCTCTATGATGTTTCCTTAATGAATCCCCTTCCACAAGAACAAGGAGAGGGGGAAGGTGCAGGTTATCCCTGGGCATTCATCGCTATGATAATTCTTATCGCTCTGGTGGCAACAGGGGGTTACCTTTTCTTTAAGAAGAGGAAAGGAAAGATCAGCTAATGGTCCATATATCATTGACATATCAGGTGCACTTTTAGGGATTTCCTTTATACCCCCTTGGAACAAAGACCATATAGTGATAATATGGGGTATAAAAGGATCAACACCATGGAGGACCTGATGCAGAATGCTAACAGGGCAAAGATATATTCAACGATCCTCAGGTATCCTGGCATGAGCTTTACAGACCTTCGGGTCATGCTCGGGATCAAGAACGGAACCCTTTCCCACCATCTACTCAAACTTGAGAAGGAAAGTCTTGTCAGGTCAAAGAAGATCGGGATCTTCAGAAGGTTCTACCCTTCCGGAGGTGACGTTCCCAAGGATCTGGAGGAAAAGATCGTCGATGTGATCATCGATAGTCCAGGTATTTCACAATCTAGTGTCGCAAAGAGACTGGATATCACCAGACAGGTTGCTAATTACCATATTAATTCCCTTAAGAGAAGAGGGCGTTTGATAATCAGGAAATCTGGAAGGAGTTCTGAAATATTCCTCAGATGATTCAAACAAAGATCTGATGTTCCTTCATTGAGCGATAAATCTGAACTAAGGCAAAGAAGGTTCGAAGACATCCTCGCTCCCTCCGGGAACCGTGGATCTGATACTCATCTTTTGTTGAGTGTGTACGCACAGTTGCTGCACTTCCACAGTTCAAAAATATCCTGGCCTCTTGAAAAGGGGATCAGATTCCCCTTTTCGCATTTTGGACAAGGTGGAAAGAATTCCGCCATTTTACCGCCTCCGGAAACCGAATTCCCCGGAGCGTATTTAATTCTTACTGAAATAATATTTCAGGAGGGATAAATGAGGTAGTGATCAGATAACTTCAGATACAAGAATTATTGCTACTGAAACGATCACAACTGTGATCAGTAGGAGAGTAAGATGGACATGAGGGCCCTGTTCTGTATCCTCTAGGGCTCCCACTATGCCCTTTTTAATGATCGTTGAGAATACCTTCCCAAGTGAGTACCCTTGGTGGAGTGATCGAAATATCATCTTTTCTTTCGTCCATGCTATCATCCAAACAATGATCGTGGATTACTTAATCATTTCCTTGTTTGTTGATATTAGACGTCTCCCCCGATACAGTTATTATCACCCTCACTTTACAGACCTTCTACAAGGAGTGATGCCGATGACAGTTTTCATCGATGGAAAGGGACTCACCTTCAAGGATATTGTTGGCGTAGCAAGGGAAGGTAAGGTATTGGACCTGACCGAGGGATCGAGTGCAAGGATAGAGAGATGCCAGGAAATGATCGAGACGCTTGTTAAGAAGGGTGAAAAGATCTATGGCGTCACAACAGGGATCGGAGAATTAGCATCTGTAATGCTAACTCCCGAACAGGGTCTTGAACTTCAGAAGAAGATAATCTACTCTCACAGTGCTTCATATGGTGATGAATTACCAGAGGAAGAGGTTAAGGCAGCAATGGCGGCCAGGGTCAATGCCTGGGCGAAGGGACATTCAGGTCTCCGCCTTTCTACTGCAAGGACCTATATGGACATGATCAACAGGGGAGTCACCCCAGTGGTATATGAGAAAGGATCTGTGGGTTGTTCTGGTGACCTGAGTCCCCTTTCCCAGATAGCAGAGGTTTTGATCGGTGATGGAACAGCAATTTACAACGGTGAGAGACTTGTTGGAAGGGAAGCCATGTCAAAGGCTGGTCTTGAACCGGTAGATCCCACTTTTAAAGAGGGTCTCGCCCTTATCAATGGAACCCAGGTCATGGTCGGTCAGATGTGCCTTATACTTGAGGATTCCAGGAACCTTATCGGTAATGCCTTAATAGCTTCCGCTATGACATTGGATGCCCTTAACTCTGTCCAGAAACCTTTCAATGAAAGAGTGCACGATCTAAGACCTCACAGAGGTCAGGGGATCGTGGCAGGTCACTTGAGACGATTGTTCAAAGGCTCTGAGATCATGGCTACACCTTCCGGAAAGGTCCAAGACGGATATTCCATGAGGTGCACGCCTCAGATATTGGGACCAACAATTGATCTATGGCATTATGCCAGGGAAACCATCGAAACTGAACTTAACTCTGTGATAGACAATCCGATCTTCTTCCCGGATGAGATGGACCATATTGGAGCCGGCAACTTTCATGGACAACCAGTGGGTATAGCCGCGGACGTTCTGAAGATCGGAATGTCAGAGATCTGCAGCTTATCGGAAAGACACGTCAACAGATTGCTCAATCCAACCCTTTCTGGACTTCCCGCCTTCCTGGTAGATGGAGCCGGAATGAACTCAGGTCAGATGGTGGCTCAGTACACTGCTGCTGTCATGGTATCAGAGAATAAGGTACTTTCCCATCCAGCATCCGTGGATTCCATCTCGGTCTCCGCTGACCAAGAGGACCATGTGTCCATGGGTCCGGTTGCAATAAGGCATTTGAAAGAGATCAACAGGAACACCGTTGGTGTCCTTGCGATCGAGATGCTTGCTGCTGCCCAGGCAATGGATTTCAGAAAACCCAGGAGACCTGGAGCAGGAACTGGAGTAGCCTACGATATCATCAGAGAGGTTGTCCCATTCATGGAGGAGGACCGGTCCCTCCATCCTGATATCAAGGCGGTTGCTGAGCTCATAAAGAGTAATAGGATCCTGAAGGCGGTCCAGGAAAGCCTCGGAGAACTGAGCATCTGAACAACCTTCAAAATGGTGATTGCACCTGTCCAGCATGTTAACGACATATGGAAAATTAAATAAGTTAAGAGGATAATACTTCAGTAGCTCAACCCAACTACTGCCGACCATAGTGTCAAGTGGTCAGGTTCCTAATAGAGATGAGTGTCAGGTGGGGCATATGATGATTCGAAAAGAGTTCTTGGTAGCTATGTCAGTCCTAGTGTCTGCTGGGTAGTGCTTTCTTTACACTGGTTCCAATTACAGGAATCACTGCGGGGCAGAATGTAGGAGCGGGCGATCCCGTTGAGATTACAAGCGATATCATCGTCGGTAGCGGCGAGGTTAAGGAGATCAACGATGTTGAATACGAGATTTCGGCAGACATAAGAGTGGAAAGCGGAGGCATCCTCTACATGAACAATTCTAAATTGTTGTGGGGAGGAGATGAGGATGGTGATTTCGGTCTTTATGTGGAACTCGGAGGAGAGCTCTACATTGATGATAACTGCAACTTCACCGCCCAGGATACCACGACCTATATTTACAGGCAGCACCCGTCACTTCTTCCACCAACATATACCGACTTCTGGTTGGAGACCTGGGGGATCCATTGGAAGTTTGTTATTGAGGGTAAGGCCAGGGTAAACAACTCCTATTTCGCTTATATGTGGGGAGAGACTGGAGGATATCTTGGAGATAGCGAGGGTGGAATTCAGTGCCAGAACGATGATATTCTGGTCTCGAACTGTACCTATCCAATACGTAGAATGCGCTGGTGTCTCTATACTTGAGCCGCTCACAGAGGGGAGTTCCGGAGATTATGCCGGTGGATACTCTCCCACGATCGACAATGTGATGATCGACAATTCAACCAGATTCGGCATATTTGTTGGTGGTGATGCATCTGCCCCTACGATCTCAAATTGTACATTGTCTGGAGCGAAAAGTTGGGGTTTAGAGTATTTTTCCGGATGTGACGGAATTGTAGATAATTGTACGGTAACCGGAAATGAAGATGGCCTTGCATTCGATCCGCTTGGGACCTCGTATTCGGGGGACCTTTTTGTCAAGAACAGTCATTTCGATAACAATAATGGAACAGGTTATCAAGCGCAAAGAGGCGGAGCCATTACCTTCCAAGGATGTACTTTCAACAACAATGGAAAAACAGGACTCATAGTGCAATCAACAACCACATATGGTGCTCAGTCCGTAAATCTGAATGACTGCCAGATAATGAACAATAAAGAAGAAGGTATCACATCAAATTTCGCTGATGTCAAAGGTTACTGGTCTGGAATAGAGGTTGCAGGAAACGGAGGGAATGGGATCTGGATCCCCGAGGGATTGCAGAGTGCCCCTACCATATTCAATGCAGAGATCCACGATAATGGCCTTTATGGTCTTTATTCCAACGGTAGCCATGGACAGATATCGAGCTCGATAATTACGGGCCACGCGATCGGGAACGTTTATCTTGTCAATGGTTCCATGATGACTGTCTATGATTGTGAGATCACCGATTCCGAATTCGGTATACTCGTAATGGATTCAAGCCCTGTACTCCAGCTGAACTCGGTTTCCCAAACGGATACCGGGTTGACAATCATGGGTGATAGCGCCCCAGTGATAAATGGAGGGGAGTTCAGGGGAAATCAGCATGCCATGAACATATACTCAAGCGATGTTGAGATCAAAGGTGTCGATCTGATCAACAACCCCCAGACCGGGATACTCATGGAAGACACCACAGGCAATTCACTACAGAACTGCGTCCTGACCGGGAATAAGGTGGGTGTCAATATCATGGGTGAGGGTGTTACCATGTTCGATAACGTATCGATAACAGGTTCCACCGGGACCGCTCTCGAACTTGAGGAGAAAGCTAACGTTACCCTTGAAGGTTCTGATTTCTCATCAAATGCTATTGATATCAAAATGAGCGGGAACTCGATTGCTCACCTCTATTCTACACCTGTAGACTCCTCTCTTATCTCTATCATGGACACTAAGTCTGAGGTCAGGATATTCTGGGAGATATCCACATGGGTCAGGGACAACATTACCATGGAGAACATTTCAGAAGCTAACCTGATGGTTTCCACACTTGATGGTAATATCCTCGCTCAGGATACCACATTCATAAATGGAAGGATAAGCATATTTGTACCACAGTTCTTCATCGTTGGTACAAAGATCACAGATTTGACCGCTGTAAATCTTTCAGTTTCACTGCTTGGTTTTGTTCCATATTGGGACTCAGAATATCAGAACACGGGAGATTACTATCTCGAGGTTGTCCTTTCTGAAAATAGAGCACCAGAGCTTTCAATTCCTTTGGGTCATCTTCCTGTTATCACTCATCAGAACAGACCCATGATAACATGGGACCTTCCTTATGACTGGAACAATGATGATGTCGATTATATCATCAACGTCTGGCAGGATAGTATGACCACAGGACAGCATATTGTGATCGATGCAGTAACATTAGAGAACAATTTCACATTCACCAGGAATCTGAGATATAACAAGGAATTCTGGGTGGAGATCATCGCATTCGACCCATGGGGTCTTGAGGACACTGCTACCTTCTCTTTCAGAACTGCCAATACCCCTCCGACCCAGCCAGTTGTATCTTTCATAGAGGCACCTGTTCCTGCCCTTATCGATCTGGAGATCATGATCCTGAATGGATCAACCGACGAGGATACCGATCCCGTTGATACCATTTCCTACCTTGTAGAATGGTATGCATACAGAGAGGAAACCTGGATAATCATAGACACTGGGTCCAACCTCATGACCTTGGATCATAATCTGACGAAAGAGGGCGACAAGATAAGAGCAGTATTGAAGTCCTTCGACGGTATCGAATATGGCATACCTGTAGCGATCGAAACCGAGGTTATCAACTTCGCCCCCATCAATCTACTTCCCTTTGTAGAAGTGGAGCTCATAGAAGATACCCCCCAGGGAGGTCTCGTTGACCTGAATTCTCTCTTCGAGGACAGGGATGGAGATGACCTTTCTTTCAGGGTAACCGTAGAGAGACATATCAGCGCCGATATCGACCAGGTGACAGGAGAGATAATCCTTATACCTGACGAAGATTGGTCCGGAGAGGATTTCCTCATTATCGAAGCTTTCGATGGTAAATTCCACATAGAGGAGAACCCAACCGTGAGGATCAATATCACCGTCACCAATTTGAATGATGCCCCTTCCATCGACAAGGTGATCTTCAAGGGTGTGGAGATAGATGTCGAAGAGGGAAGGGCAACTTTGATCCAGGACCTTCAGGGAACTAGGACAGTTATTGATGTAGATGGTTCAGATCCTGATTCGGAATATTCCGATGATGAATTCGTATTCTCCACGAACTTCGAGGAAGTCATCGGACCTGGTATTCTTGATGAAGACGATATCATGTTCGAGAAGACCACTGGAAGGCTAACGGTGTTCCTGAAGAATTCCCTTGTTGGAGAGCACTTCTTCAACTTCACAATAACCGATAGCCAGGGAGTCTCCTCATCCACACTGATCAGGCTGCTAGTCGATAATGTGAATGATGCCCCAACAAAACCTGAGATCACATCACATACAGATGGAGAATCGATCTCCCTAGAATCTGATCAAAGATCAATCACCTTTGAGGCATCTGCATCCTACGATCCCGATATGGATATACCTAACGCCCAGGAGATACTCGAATATGACTGGAATTTCGGTGAAGGCTGGATCGAGAATCAGGGTCTTTCCTACACAAGAGACTTCTCTGTCACAGGGGAATATGAGGTCAAAGTGAGGGTTAGGGATTCTCTTGGTCTTTACGAGGAAACATCCCTTAAACTGAACATTGATGTGGAGCAGGATATTGATGAATTTAACAATCCCAGTGGGGATAAACCATTCCTTGAGGAATGGGGATTCATCCTGATCCTGATCATCATTGCCATCGTTGTCCTTGCTGTGATATTCATCCTTATCTTCAGGAAGGACAAGCTTTCTGACACTGCAGAAGTGATCGAGAAAGAACATGAGACACTTGTTGCCAAACAGCAAGAGGATGCCCTTGCTGCCCAGGATAAATTGCAGGCTTTGATGTCTGGAATGCCCTTCCCCGAAACAGCGGGACCTGCACTTCCAGCCGGAGAAGGAGCTGGTGAATATGATGCACTTCCCTCAGCTCCAATTGAGGGCCAGGACATGACGGCTCCTCCTCCCGTTGAGGAGGGTCCGGAAGGTGGATATCAGCAACCACCTGCATATGAACAGCCACCTGTGGAAGATATTGCCCAGGCTCCTGAGCCAACTCCGGGTGTGACCCCACCTGAGGAACCACAACCTGCACAGGACCAATCCTATCTACCACCAGAACAGCAGTAATAATAATTAAATAACAATATGGGGGGGTGTAAAAACCCCCCTTTTTTTTTAATTTCATACTAAGGAGAGGTTCATACAGTCACCGGAGGTTATCCTTTTCATACCATCAGCGGTCTGCAGTATCAAAGCACCACTCTGATCGATCCCAAGGGCCTTTCCTGTGATCGCTTTTGATCCTTCATTAACGATCACTTCAGAGCCAATGGTATCGGACCGTCCTGTCCATTGGTCCAGCAGATGCTCCTTTTGACCTTCCAGGAATTGGGAGTAGTTCAGGTCAAGGAAGTTACATCAGGTCTCTGGAGAATTCATTTGGATCTGTTACATTTCCGGTAATCTCTCTAAGTGAACCCGCTACGGCCCTTGCATCTTCTGAAAGATCTGAGGAATCTGTGTTCAGGTTGATCCCGATACCCACCACAACATAATCCAGGTCCATGCTTTTGATCGATGTTACCATCAAGATACCAGCTACTTTCTTGCCTTCAACAAGAACATCATTGGGCCATTTCAAGCGGGCTTCACGATATGTGGAGCATTGTATGGCCTTCGACACTGAAAGTCCCATTACAAGGGGAAGGCTGGATATGTCATCAATTGGGATCACTGGTTTGAGGATCACAGAAAGGTACAATCCACCTCTGGGGGATGAGAACGATCTTCCATTCCGTCCTTTTCCTCCTGTTTGAACCCTGGCCATCACAACGGTTCCTTCCTTAGCTCCTCCCTTGGCCAGGTCAACAGCGATATCATTGGTGGAGGTTACTTCGTCATGGAAATTGATAACAGTGCCGATCACTCTGGTTGTAAGCCCCTTGATGCAAGAATCCTTTTCCAGCTCGGGGAGATCGAATACCATGTCCCCTCACTCCATGATCGCCCTCATAAGGTCCATATCGTATATCATGGAATGAAGATGGTCTTCCTTGTCCACAACAGGGATCTGATCGAAATCCTTTTTCCGCATGGTCCTTGCAGCTTCCCAAGCAGGTGTTCTCCGATATATCATGGAGAGGTTCTTTACCATGAAGTTCTCCACAGGGTCCATGGGCAGATCGATCCTGGCTTCTTGGTAGTAGAGGTTCATGACATTCCTCAATCCCTCCCAGGTCCAGGCATCCTCATCTTCTGAGATTCCAAGGGTAGTGAGCGTGATGTTCTCTCCCAGATATTTAAAATCGAAAAGATCTCGATCGGTTATCAATCCACAGATCAATGAATTATCATCAAGGACGGGCATCGCATAGACTTTGGAAAGATTGATCATGGATGCAGCCACCTTGGCAGGGGTCTTTCTGTAAATACAAACCGTGTGAGATCTGACGAATTCTTCAACGGGTGTCTCTACCTTCCTCTGCTCGACGACCTTTAATAGATCGCTGGGGGTCAGAAGACCGATTATCTGCCCCTTTTTGGTTACCGGAAGCCTCCGGACGTTCTCTTCGAACATTATTGTAGCGGCCTTCTCTACTGTAGTGGTTCCCGTGATCGTGGGAACATCCCATTCCATTATTACAGCCACCTGCTCCTCTTCAGGGTTCTTGAAGATGTCCTTTCTAGTGATCATACCAAGGACCTTTCCTTCCGAGTCGACCACAGGGAGGCCTGTTCTCTTGTTCTTCACAAGAAGTGAAAGAACATCCTCTCTGGTAGTGGGAAGTTCTGCTATAATGGGATCCTTGATCATGATTTCTGAAACGTTCATCTTAATCACCTGTAAATATAACTGGTTTGGATGGATAAGGGAATTGATATTAAAGGGTTTTGAAATGGAGGAATATATTGGATATTTCATAAAATCATTAAAAATAAATAATTATAATTAAAAACGGGATTATTCAAAATAACATTCAAGTTCCGAAACAAGTTGGTTCAGTTGTTCACCCTCACCGAACCTATCATCCAATATCTTCCTTATGTCCTTCCTTTTCTCTATCCTTTCTTCTTCGGAAAGTGAGTAGAATTCATCTATGTGTCTGACATAATCCTCTGCGTCAGTGTATAGGTTCTCCTCAGGAAGGAACTCTTCTGCCCCGTCCCATATATGACAGAGTGGATAGGCACCTGAAGCTGCACCCTCGAAGAGGGTGAGGTTTGTCGATTCATGAGTGGAGTTCGATACTATGATATCCAGGCCTTGATACCAGGTATTGAGGTCTTCCACATATCCATCCAGTTTGACATTGTCCTGGATCCCCAGTTTATCGATGAGCATACGGATGGCATCCAGGTATTCCTTATCCTTTGGAACCCCGGCGATCCTGAGAACAAGGTCTGGATGCTTCTTCAGGGCCATATTATGGGCAAGGACAAGGCTGTAGAACCTTTTCCTATGCTGGGCGTATGCAAGTATCCCTATCTGTTTTGTAGAGGAATGATCGCTGAATGAGAAACCGGACAGGTCAAGGTAGTTCCAGATCACTTTTGTTCTCCCTTTGAATTCATCTTTGACCTTTGGATGGTCAAGGAATTTGCGTCTGATAGCATCGCAGACGAAGATCACTCCATCCACCTTCGACCAGTCGATCTTCTCAATGTAGTAATAGACCTCATATCTGTGAAGACGTGTAACGATCTTGCATTTCTTCTTCTTCCTTGTTCCTTTAACAAGGAGACGAGAAGCCCACTCGTAGAAGGTCACATCCGCCCAGTTGTGTATCTTCTCGATATTGACCAGATCGTTCATATGGCCTGTGACCAGTTTCCTGATATCCTCAGGACTTGCCACATCTCCTGTGAGCTGAGGTGGATTGTAGGTCCTGACCTGGAACTTCTTTTCAATTTTGGGGATGAAGCTCTTGAAAAAATGGTCCGTATCGATAATTAGACCCAGTTTTCCGATCTCATCCATGATATCCACTATAATCCCCCGTTATTTAATGATTCTCAGCTCAGGGTCCTGTGAACCTAACACTGTTTTGACCTTTGAACCGGACAAGGTCTGATATGGGATCAGCCCCCATCTTCCTAGTATCATCCAGGACCATAAGATGGGACGAATCTCCCTTTCTGGGCCATCCTTGTTCCCACCATCTTTTAGACTCATCCATTTTCCTTAACAGGTCCGTATCCTTCATTTTTTCACCTATTGCCATGGAAAAGACCTCTTTAGCCGCTTCTGATCCTTCCATACCAAACTCCCTTAACATGAGCCAGGCCATTTCCATCTCTCTGAACATATCCTGCCTTACAGAAAGGGAATTGTCAGTTCCGAGACCTATCGCCAGACCCGAATCGTTCATTACAGCAAGGGATAACGGAAGTGAGTAGGCAAAGTTTGACCTGGGACAAACAACCACTGGGATCCTGGAATTTGCAAGTTCATTCCAATCATCCCTGGTCCCTGATATCATGTGGACGAGGAGGTCTGGATGTAGATCGAGTATCCGGTCAATATCCTCCCGATACATCTCTGAAGCATGGAATGAGAAAATCTTTCCTGCATTTTGGGTCATCTCTCTCAACTCGGAATTGCAGGAATCCAATGATGGAAGGCCCAGACCGGATGATCTCTCCAATAGGGAGGGAATGTCATCTCCCTTTTCTGGTCTGGCTAATACCTGGATATCTGATAAGATTCCCTTCGAAGCCTCTTCAAGAATGGAGATGCCCTCGATCCCACCTTCTCTGAAATCCAATAGACTTGTGGCACCCTGGCAGACCTCTTCTATGGACCTCCTTACAGATTCCACCTTCAAGGATCGAGATGAGTCCCTGAGGAACTTGTCCTTGACACCTCCAGGCAGGACGACCTGTCTTAGATCTGAGGGAAGGGTCCCCCTTGCCAGGTTATCCCCGAGATGGGTATGCATGTCAACTAATCCGGGATATATCATTCCGTGGAAATGGTCGGTGACATCATCCATTTCAGTGTCAAATCCGTCGAAGATATCGATGATCCTTCCCCCATCTATGATGATGGTCTTTTCCTCGATCCCGTCAGGGAGGACCAATCTACCAGAGAGCCCGATCATCTGAACCGAAGCTGGAATGTTCCCATGGTTATTAAACATGAACGAAGCAACCTCTGTACATTCATGGAAATAATGCCTGTTTTTACAGTGATAATTTGATAAATGCAGTG